>JAEZFK010000023.1 GCA_023437715.1 Bacillota bacterium
GACGTTCCCCTTCCTTTATCAGCCGTTCCATGGGTACGCTGCGGTAATTCCCCCGCAGGGAAGGAATGATGCAGTAGGTGCAATGCTTATCGCACCCTTCCGCAATCTTTAAAAATGCATAATGGCCTCCTGTTGTAAGGATCCGTTCCGTTTCCACATCAGGAAGCTCGTCCAGCTCATGAAAACGCTGAACGTGCTGGTTTCCGCCAAGGGCTTCCGCCAGGACGTTAGATATCTCATCATAGGTAGAGGTTCCCAGAATTCCATCCACTTCAGGAATCTCGTCTATGATCTCCTGTTTATACCGCTGAGCCAGACAGCCGGTGACGATCAGCGCCTTGCATTTGCCGTCAATTTTTCTCTGGGCCAAATCCAGTATGGTGTTTACGCTTTCTTCTTTTGCATCACCGATAAAGCAGCAGGTGTTGATCACAATCACATCCGCCTCATATTCATCATCTGTAAACGTATATCCGTCCTTATTCAGAAGGCCCAGCATCATCTCCGTATCCACGAGATTTTTGTCGCAGCCTAGTGAAACACATAATAACTTCATATTTAAACTCCTGTCTTTCTTTATAAAAGGAAATGGCTAATCAACAAAACTTAAGCCCCAAAGCCTTTGTTAAGCAGATTATTCCATGGGAAAGGCCATCTCATCCAAAAGTGAGACGGCCTTCTTCCTATTTATCGTCTTCTTCTGTTGCATCCGCTTCGCTTAAAATCTTCACTTTGCCCTCATACAGTTCCTCTACGGCAACAGAAAGCGGTTTCTTACCGGCTCCCAAAATCTCCGGCTCCGAGCCGCCGATGATCTGCCTTGCTCTCTTAGCTGCGGCAATTACAATGGAATAACGGCTCTGTACAACAGGAGCCTCTCCTGGCTCTACCTCGCTGTTTACTACATTAATCAAATCTGAATAAGATGGATGTAACATCATTTATTCCCCTTTCTCAATCGGCTCTATATATTTTTTAATTCTTCCCTGATATGGGCTAAAAATGCCATATTATTGGAAGCCCGGTTATGCTGGACCTGGATCATGCGGTGCATCTCTTCCACACAAGTGTCTATTTTATCATTAATAAGGATATAATCATAGGCCTCCATGCCTTCTGCTTCCTCAGCCGCCCGGCGGAGCCGGGCATTGATCACATCCATGTTTTCCGTACCCCTGCCGATGAGACGGCGCTTCAATTCCTCTGCATTGGGAGGCATGACGAAAATCAAAATCGCAGCAGGGAAATGTTGCTTTACCTTAAGTGCTCCCTGAATCTCAATTTCCAGGATTACATCCTTCCCCATTTTCATCTGGTTCAAAACATATTCCTTGGGAGTGCCATAGTAATGGTTGACGTACTGGGCATATTCGATCAATTCTTCCTTTACCATCATATCCTTAAAACGTTCTTCTGTCACAAAGAAATATTCCCTGCCGTGTTCCTCTCCCTCTCTGGGATTTCTGGTGGTGGCGGAAATGGACAGTGCGTAATTATCATACCGTTTCAGAAGATCCTTCATCAAGGTTCCCTTGCCGGCCCCTGAAAATCCGGATACGACTGCCAATATGCCATGTTCATTCATGTTCTTCGTTTCTCTCCTACTCAATATTCTGGATTTGTTCCCTTACTTTTTCAATCTCGGTCTTCAGTGCGATGGCCTTATCGGAAATCTCCAGGTCATTGGCTTTGGAAAGAATGGTATTTGCCTCCCGGTTCATCTCCTGAGCGATGAAATCCAGCTTTCTTCCCACGCTTCCGCCTGCGTTAAGCTCTGCACAGGTATTTTCAATGTGGTTTCTGAGCCGCACGGTCTCTTCATCCACACAGATTTTATCAGCAAAAATCGTAACCTCCGTGGCAATCCTTCCTTCGTCAACGGAAGCGCTTGCCAGCAGTTCCTTTACCTTGTCCTCCAGCTTTGTCCTGTATTCTAAAAGGATCCTGGGGGAACGTTCTTCAATAAATTCCACAAGCTCAGTCATAAATTTAAGCTTTCCAAGAAGATCGTTCTTTAAGTTTTCTCCTTCAGTCATTCTGGTTTCCACAAAACGTTTTGCAGCTTCCTCAATGGTTTCCGAAAGAAGCTTCCACATTTGTTCCTCATCCTCCGGCACCTCTTCCATAGTAAGGACCTCCGGGCATCTGGCCAGGGCCGATACCTTGATGTCGTTCTGAATCCCGAACTGCGCCTCCATCTTTGCGAAATAATCCATATATTCGGCAGCCAGCGCGCTGTTATACTTTAAACACAGCTTATTCTCTGTGTAATCCTCATAGCTGATAAATACATCAACCTTTCCACGCTGGATATAATTCTTTAACAGATTCCTGATCCCTGCTTCAAAGAAATTAAACTTTTTCGGCATCTTTATGCTTAAATCCAAATATCTGTGATTTACAGCCTTCATCTCTACGGAAATCTTATATTCATCCGTGACGGTTTCGCATCTGCCGAAACCTGTCATGCTCTTGATCATTCCATATGCCTCTCTTTCGCCATAGATATCATCCATTATAAGTCATAATAAAAAACAAGTCAATTGCTTTTGAATTTTACAGAAACATGATTCTGTGCTATACTATCCCTATTGTAAAGACCATTTACCGAAGGAAACCCTTTCCAGGGATACCATTATGCCCAGATAGCGTGGCAGGAAAGAGGAAAACCCTTCCAGGGAACCATTATGCCCAAATGGCGTGGGCAGGAAAGAGGAAACAGAAAATGGCATTAGACGGAATTGTTATGGCAAATCTCGCAGCAGAGATGAAAGACCGGCTGGAAGGCGGAAAAATCGCAAAAATTGCCCAGCCGGAAAAAGATGAACTGCTGTTTACAGTTAAAAACCAGAAAAACACATGGAGACTCTTAATCTCGGCCAGCGCCAGTCTCCCACTCATCTATTTTACAGAAGCAAACAAGCAGAGTCCCATGACCGCCCCAAATTTTTGTATGCTTTTAAGAAAACATATTGGAAACGGGCGCATTATCCGGGTGAGCCAGCCGGGGCTGGAGCGGATTTTGTGCATGGAAGTGGAGCATTTCGATGAACTAGGTGACAAGAGGATTAAAAAACTGATCATTGAAATCATGGGAAAGCACAGTAACATCATTTTTTGCAATGAAGAAGACTTAATTTTAGACAGCATCAAGCATATTTCAGCCCAGGTCAGCTCTGTGCGGGAAGTTTTGCCGGGAAGAACCTATTTCATCCCTCAGACAATGGAGAAAAAAGACCCTTTGACCGTGACTCAGGAAGAATTCATTGATGTGATCGGGCATATGGCCGCCCCCATACAAAAGGCGCTGTATATGAGACTGACCGGTATAAGCCCCATCATGGGCCATGAGCTCTGCTTCCTGGCTTCCATTGACGGAGACCGGTCTGCAAACGGATTGTCTGAGTTGGAACTGATTCATTTATATCACATGTTTTCCTTTATAATAGAAGATGTAAGACAAAGGCACTTTACTCCCAATATCATATATAAAAAAGAGGAACCTGTGGAATTCTCCGCTCTCCCCTTAACCTGTTACCAGGGGGAAGGTTATGTTTCCCAGTGCTTTGATTCCATCAGCGCACTATTGGAAACCTATTATGCTTCAAAAAATACCATCACCAGAATCCGGCAAAAATCCGTGGATTTACGGAAAATCGTACAGACCGCTTTGGAGCGGAATTATAAAAAATTCGACCTACAGGCCAAACAGCTGAAGGATACGGACAAACGGGACAAGTATAAGGTTTACGGCGAGCTTATCAATACCTATGGATATGAATTGACCGGAGAGGAAAAGCAGCTTGTCTGCCTTAATTATTACACCAATGAGGATATTTCAATTCCTTTGGATGACCAGCTGTCTGCAAAGGAAAATGCACAGAAATATTTTGATAAATACAACAAGCTAAAGCGCACCTTTGAGGCTGTAACGGAACAAATCGCTGAAACAAAACAGGAAATCGATCATCTGGAATCCGTAAGTGCTGCTTTGGATATCGCCTTAATGGAAGAGGATCTTGTACAGATCAAGGAAGAACTGATGGAATACGGTTATATTAAGCATCGCCGGTCCGGCGACAAGAAGCCAAAGATCACAAGCAAGCCCTTCCACTATCTATCTTCCGACGGATTTCATATTTATGTAGGGAAAAATAATTACCAGAATGAAGAACTGACTTTTAAGGTGGCAGGAAACAGCGACTGGTGGT
>JAEZFK010000083.1 GCA_023437715.1 Bacillota bacterium
ATGTTATTATTAAAAATCTTATTATAAATTCCACGCCAAAACATTTCTTCAAAAGTTCCATTGATTAGTGCAAATACCAATGAAATAATTATAACTTGAAACCCTGCTATTGGAGCCATCTTTTTAAATACTGCAAAAAAAGTGGCAATGCATGGCACAAATGCTAAAAAATATAAGATATTTTTACTTACAGCTGTTATATATGATTTTAGAGTATAGATTTCTCTCAACTTACCTAATCCGTTAGAACAATACAAAGAGATGGGAAGACAAAAGACAAACCAATAAATACAGAATCCTATAATAAATCCTGTTGTCTTACCAATTCGATTAGTTAGAAGCGGAATAAATAGCAGCATTGTAATACAAAGAATAGGAGCAGCACTAATTAAAATATAGTTCTTATTATTTTTATTTAACATATATCTCCTTTATTATGGTTTAGTTAATTGGTGAATACTAAAAAATAACTGTAATTATTTTATATGTATGAAGCAAAGGTAAGTAATAAAGAGCAGTATACAATCTAATCTATTTATTTTTTTCGAAGAACGGATACAATAAAAATATAAATGGTCAATATTATTGTAATAATTAAATCAATACAAAAGGATTTTTCAATTGAAATTGGTGATACCAATCAGGGTCTGGCTTAATCCGAATCTAGAGGCGATCAGTGTACTACTGTCTACTGTAAGTTTACTTAAAATACATAATAAGGGTGGAAAGCTAATACAAGCTCTCCACCCTAAAGCTCAAAACCTTGAGCAAATAATGCTCAGCCGGAAAAACATGATTATTATATTCAATAGTTTTGTAAATGTCAAGAATAAAATGAATCCTTACTGCATTATCACTAATTTCCACTGCAGTACTATTTTTTTTTTAAAGCTTTGAAAATTGCTAGTTGAAACTGTGCAAAAAAGATAGTATTATGTTAGAAATGATTGACAAATCGATGCATTGAAAACCTACCGGTCAAAATGATAAAATCACTTCAATAGAAATTGCATGCACTCTATCAGACAGAGACGTCATTACGAAAGTAATGGCGTCTTTTACTATTGACAGTAATTTTCTTGAAGGAGGATTTAAGTATGAGACAGGTCGCAATTTACGGTAAAGGCGGAATCGGTAAGTCAACAACAACCCAAAACTTAACAGCCGGGTTAGGAGAAAGGGGAAAGAAGATCATGATAGTAGGCTGTGATCCAAAAGCTGATTCCACAAGACTGGTCCTTGGGGGATTGGCACAGAAAACAGTACTCGATACGTTGAGGGAAGAAGGAGAGGACATCGATCTTGACTATATTTTAAAGAAAGGTTTTGCAGGAATTAAAGGTGTTGAATCCGGCGGTCCGGAACCTGGAGTCGGCTGTGCCGGACGTGGTATTATTACCTCGATTAATCTGCTGGAACAGTTGGGAGCTTATACCGATGACCTGGATTATGTATTCTACGATGTTCTTGGGGACGTTGTGTGCGGCGGCTTCGCAATGCCCATTCGGGAGGGCAAGGCTCAGGAAATCTACATTGTATGCTCCGGCGAAATGATGGCCCTTTATGCAGCCAACAACATTTCCAAAGGTATTGCAAAATATGCAAAGACCGGAGGCGTCCGTATGGGCGGTCTGATCTGCAACTCCAGAAAGGTAGACAGGGAAGAGGATCTGGTTCAGGCAGTAGCTGCAAAAATAGGAACACAGATGATTCATTTTGTACCCCGTGATAATGCAGTACAGAGAGCAGAAATCCGGAAACGCACGGTTATTGATTTCTCACCGGAGGAGCCTCAGGCAGATGAGTACCGGCAGCTGGCCCAGAAGGTTGACAACAATGAGATGTTTGTGATTCCAAACCCCATGAAGATTGAGGAACTGGAAGAGATTCTGATGGAATATGGCGTAATGGACTGATGATCCGGCAGAGAGGAGAAAGGCTATGTTATTAGTGAGAGCGATTGTAAGGCCTGAAAAGTCAGGGTACGTGATGAAAGAAGCGGCAGAGGCCGGATTTCAGGCAGTGACAAAAATGGATGTATATGGGCGGGGCAAGCAAAAGGGAATCCAGGTTGGCGACATCTATTATGATGAGATCCCCAAGGAAATGCTGCTGTTTTTCTGCAGTGATGAAGATAAGGATGATCTGGTCAAGGTGATCTTAAGGACGGCAAGAACCGGTGAAGGCAATTTTGGTGACGGGCGTATCTTTATTTCTCCGGTAGAGGATGCTTATACCATTAGCAGCGGAAAACAGGGACTTTGATGCAGTATTTCGGAGAGGAGAAAAGTGATGAAGGAAGTAATGGCGTTTATCCGCACCAACAAAGTAAATGTGACGAAAAAGGCTTTAGCGGAAGGCGGTTTTCCGGCATTCACCTGCAGGCCGGTGCTGGGCAGAGGTAAAAAAAGTATTGATCCCGAGCTGTTATCCATTGTGATACAGAACGGGGAGCTGCCTCTCAATATGTCGGGCGAGCATTTGACAGAGGCATTCCGGTTGATTCCAAAGAGGTTTTTTACATTGATTGTGGATGACAGTGAAGTGCCGAAAGCGGTGGAGATCCTGATTAAGGCCAATCAAACGGGTAATCCGGGAGACGGTAAAATATTTGTTCTTCCCATTAATGAAGCATATACGGTCAGAAGCGGTGAGAAGACGGTAGAGGCTTATTAGGAGGCGAAATCATGGCAAAAGAAAGAGATGAATTATTGGATAAATACTCGGCGCGGGTATTTAAAAATAGAAAGAATCATATCACCCAGCTGGAATTTGGTGATACCCCGGATGAGATTCTGGCTAACACCCGTGCAATTCCGGGCATCGTAACCGCCAGAGGCTGCTGCTATGCAGGCTGCAAGGGCGTTGTCGTCGGACCGATGAAGGATGCCGTTGTAATTACCCATGGCCCTATCGGATGTGCATTTTACTCATGGGGTACCAGAAGGAATAAGGCGAAGTCCTCCTATGAGGGCGAACCCAACTTTGTGCCCTATTCCTTCTGTACCGACATGAGGGCGCCGGACATCGTATTCGGCGGAGAGAAAAAGCTGGAGGCGGGAATTGATGAGATCATGGAGATGTTCAGCCCCAAATGTATTTTTATCTGCTCCACCTGTCCCATCGGTCTGATCGGTGATGATGTGCAGGCAGTCGCACGGCGGGTGCAGGAAAAGTACGGAATCACGGCAGTGGGATATTCCTGTGAAGGCTATAAGGGCGTTTCCCAGTCCGCCGGACATCATATTGCAAACAACGGACTTATGCGCTATGTCATCGGAAAAGGAGAAAAAGCTCCGAAAACCAAGTACAGCATTAACATCTTAGGCGAATACAACATCGGCGGTGACGGCTGGGAGCAGGAGCGGATTTTGAAAAAAATAGGGTATGAGGTGGTATCGGTGTTTACCGGAGACGGTTCCTATGAAACCATGAAAAATGCCCATCTGGCAGACTTGAACCTGGTCATGTGCCACCGTTCCATCAACTACATTGCAGAGATGATGAAGACAAAATACGGAATCGACTGGCTGAAGGTCAATTTCATCGGTGTGGGAACCACCTGCAAGTCCCTTCGTATGATGGCGGAGTATTTCAATAATCCGGAACTGACAAGGCGGACAGAGGAAGTGATTGCAGAGGAGCTGGCAGAGATCCAGGAGGATATGGAATATTACAAATCCAAGCTGAAGGGTAAGACAGCCGGTATCTTCGTGGGAGGCTCCAGGTCCCATCATTATCAGCTTTTATTAAAGGATTTCGGGATAGAGACTACCATTGCAGGCTATGAGTTTGCCCATAGGGATGATTACGAAGGCCGGGAGATTATTCCCCAGATCAAGGCGGATGCCGATTCCAAGAACATCGAGGAAATCACCGTTGAGCGGGAAGAGGGATATACGGACCGCTATACGGAGGAAGAGCTGGTTAAGCTTAGGTCATCCGGCGTGGAACTGGATACCTATGACGGTATGATTAAAGATATGAAGAAAGGCCATATGGTAGTGGATGATTACAACATGTTTGAAACCGACCAGCTGATCGAGGAATATAAGCCTGATATCTTCTTTTCCGGTATCAAGGACAAATATGCAATCCAGCATGGAGGCGTGGTTTCCAGACAGATGCATTCTTACGATTATTCCGGTCCTTATGCAGGATTCCGCGGAGCTGTTAATTTCGGCAGGGATGTGACCATGAGCCTGTATACCAATGCCTGGGCGCTGGTAAGTCCGCCATGGAAAACAGCACCCATGCTGGAAGGAAGTTTAGGAGGTGGAAGATAATGCTTGATTTAACTCCAAAAGAAATTATGGAGAAACGCCATATAACCATAAATCCCTGTAAGACCTGTGAACCGGTGGGAGCCATGTTCTGTGCCCTTGGTGTGGAGAACTGTATGCCCCATTCCCACGGTTCCCAGGGCTGCTGTTCCTATCACAGAACCGTGCTGAGCCGTCATTTTAAGGAACCGGCCCTGGCGTCTTCCAGTTCCTTTACAGAGGGGGCCTCCGTATTTGGAGGAAGAAGCAATATCAATACGGCTGTGAAAAATATTTTTGAGCTCTATGACCCGGATATCATCGCCATACATACCACCTGCTTGTCGGAGACCATCGGTGATGACGTAGGATCCTATATTATGGATATGGAAATTCCGGATGACAAGAAAGTGCTGTTTGCCAGCACGCCATCCTATGAAGGCTCCCACATTCAGGGCTTCTCCAACATGGTAATCGGTTTTATGAAGTACTTAACGAAAAAGACGGGTACGCCCAATGGAAAAACAGCGATTTTTCCGGGCTGGGTCAATCCGGGGGACGACCGGGAATTAAAAAGAATCGCAGCCCTCATGGGAGCAGATTACATCTATTTCCCGGATCATGACGGAACCCTGGACCATCCCATGGATGGGAAAAATGAATATTTTCATGATCACGCAGGAACCTCCCTGGCGGATATGGAGGCTCTGGGCGACTGCGTAAAGCTGATTTCCATGGGAACCTACTGCAGCCAGGAACCGTCGGATTATATGAAGCGGCAGTTTGGTACACCTTATGCCAATATTCCTCTTCCTGTAGGGGTGGCGCTGACAGACCGCTATGTGACAGAGCTCCGGAAGGTGACAAAGCAGGAGGTGCCAAAGGTACTGGAGGATGAGAGAGGACGCTTGGTTGACCTGATGCTGGATTCCCATCAGTATACCTATAAAAAGAAGGCTGCCATTTACGGAGATCCGGATATTGTTTACGCATTTACCTCTCTCTGCCTGGAGCTTAGCATGTGCCCCAAATACATCATCACCGGCACGCCAAAGGAAAGCTGGGTAAAGGAGATCAAAGCCCTGATGAGCCAGTATGGGGTGGATGAGTCGGAGTATGTGGTAAAGGCCGATACAGATTTATTTTATCTGCACCAGCTGATAAAAAATGAAGGAGTGGATCTGCTTCTTGGATCCAGCTACGGCAAGCAGATTGCCAAGGCAGAGGATATACCCCTGGTCAGAATGGGATTTCCCGTCCTTGACCGGTATGGAAATCCGATCCAGGCCTCTGTCGGTTATGCAGGAGGAATCCGGTATGTGGAGAAAATCGTGGATGCCATGATGGACCGGCAGGACCGGGATGCGCTGGATGAGGATTTCGATGTTGTCATGTAGGATAGCATCTGGGAGGGAGGACCCCTCCCTATTGCTGTATCAGAGAGGAGCGGTTGAATGGGAAATATACTGGATGCCAGGAAAAGTTCTATTTTGTTTAAAGATGACTGCAGCGGGCCTAAAAGCGGAATCTGCTGTGACAGTGACAGTGTTTCAGGTGCAGTATCCCAGAGAGCCTGTGTTTACTGCGGCGCCCGTGTGGTATTGAATCCCATTACGGATGCTTACCATATCATACACGGCCCCATCGGCTGTTCCAGCTATACATGGGATATCCGTGGTTCTCTGACCAGCGGGGAGGATATCTACCGGAACAGTTTTTCCACAGATTTGCAGGAGACGGATATTATCTTCGGGGGAGTGAGAAAGCTGGAGGCCGCAGTGGATGAACTGATGAAATTCCATCGGGAAGCAAAGCTGATTTTTATCTATGCAACCTGTATTGTGGGCGTAATCGGGGATGATGTGGATGCGGTATGCCGGATGAAGTCCGAACAATACCAGATTCCGGTGATTCCGGTCAAATCTCCAGGCTTTTCCGGCAACAAATCCACCGGATACCGGATGGCGTGCGATGCAATTATGGAAGTTCTGGGTCCCCACAAGACAGAGACAAAACAGAAGGCCATTAACATTCTGGGGGATTTTAACCTTGCAGGAGAGATGTGGATTATTAAAAATTACTTTAAAAAGATAGGGATAGAGGTAATCTGCGGATTTACCGGGGATGCCGCCTATGATGATATGGTGAGAGCACCCGGGGCGTCCTTGAATATTGTCCAGTGCGCCGGTTCCAGCACCTATCTGGCCCAGCGGATGGAAGAGGAGTTTGGAATTCCTTATATGAAGGTCAGTTTCTTTGGCGTGGAAGATACGACTGCCTCTCTGATCCGGGTGGCGGAGGCTCTTGGAGATGAGGCGGCCAGAGAGAAAGCGGTTAAGTTCTGCCGGGAAGAAACGGAGAAGCTGCAGGGCTTTCTGGAAAAATACACAAAGAGCTTAAAAGGGAAGAAAGCGGCTATCTATGTGGGCGGCGGATTTAAGGCCATTTCTCTCATCCGCCAGTTTGACGTAGTGGGAATCCAGACCGTGCTGGTGGGAACCCAGACGGGGAAAAAAGAGGAATATGAGGTCATTGAAAGCCTGGTGGATCAGGACACGGTCATCCTGGATGATGCCAACCCGGCGGAGCTTGAGACATTTATGAAGGAAAAGGGAGCGGATATCCTGGTGGGAGGCGTTAAGGAACGCCCGCTGGCCTACAAGCTGGGGGTGGCATTCTGCGATCACAACCATGAGAGAAAGCATCCTCTGGCAGGATTCGAAGGGGTTTACAACTTTACGCGGGAGATTAACCGCAGCATGAATAATCCGGTTTGGGAATATGTGAAAGGGGGATATGATTATGAAAAGTGAAGTAAAACCCCTTGTGAATATGAACGTTAACCCATGTAAGATGTGCATGCCCATGGGGAGTGCAACCGCATTTTACGGAATAAAAAAATGCATGACAATCCTTCATGGCTCACAGGGATGTGCAACATACATAAGACGCCATATGGCGACCCATTACAATGAGCCGGTGGATATCGCTTCCTCCTCCCTGACGGAGCAGGGAACGGTTTACGGAGGAAGCGCAAATTTAAAAAAGGGACTGAAGAATCTGATTGAACTGTATCATCCGGAGGTCATCGGCGTGATGACTACCTGTCTGGCAGAGACAATCGGAGAGGATGTTCCGGGCATCATCGATAATTTTTATGAAGAAAACCCGGAATACCGGAACATTCCTATCATCCCCTGCCCGTCACCGGGATATGGGGGAAGCCAGTATGAAGGCTATTTTGAAGCTTTGTATGCCATTGCTTTATCTGCGGAGATGGAGACAGAAAAGAATGACAGAATCAATGTGGTGACGGCTCCTTTAAGTCCGGCGGATACCCGGTACTTAAAGCAGATATTCCGGATGTTCGGACTGAGGCCGGTTCTTCTGCCGGACATTTCCGACAATCTGGATGGTAGTCATGGAAAAGAGTATAACCGGCTTCCTCAGGGCGGCACCGATATGGGGGAAATCCGGAAAATGGGCGGTGCAAGGATGACGCTGGAGCTGAGCGGGCTGCCGCACAGGCATTCTGTAGCTGATCTGCTTCTGGAAAAGTATGGTGTACCCTGCAGGAAGCTGAATCTGCCGGTGGGCCTGCGGGATACGGATGATTTTTTTCACACGTTGTCAGAGCTTGCAGCCATGCCGGTTCCGGAGGAAATCAAGGCGGAGCGGGGAAGATACTTAGATGCCATGATTGATTCCCATAAATATAATTCTGCCGGGCGCGCCGTGGTATTTGGAGAACCTGATTTGGTGCTTTCCACGGTCCGAATGATGTGTGAAAGCGGCATCCTGCCGGTTGTATGTGCCGCCGGTTCTGCCTGTCCGGAGCTGAAACCACTGCTGCTACCGGAAGTGAAAAAGCTGGCGGATATGTACTTTGCAGAAGATTATACTGTTGTAGACCGGGCGGATTTTAAGGATATCGAGCAGATGGCGGAAACTTTCCATGCCAATATAATGGCGGGAAACTCCGACGGCAGAAGGGTTGCCGAAGAGGAAAAGCTGCCTCTCATCCGCCGCGGATTCCCTATTCATGACCATGTAGGCGGACAGCGGCTTAGGATGCTGGGATATGAGGGCAGCCTGGAATATTTAGATGAAATCACCAATGCGCTGATTGATACGACAGAGACCACATTCCGTGAACAGCTTTATGATACTTATTACAAAGGCTCTTTGATCGATAAGAAAGGTCCGGTCTCTTCTGCCGGAGCGGAATCGGATCAGGATATCATACAGAAAAAGACAATGGAACATCCCTGCTACAACTGCGGCGCACATAAATACGCCAGAATTCATCTTCCGGTAGCGCCGGCCTGTAACGTGCAGTGCAATTATTGCGTGAGAAAATTCGACTGCCCAAATGAGAGCCGTCCGGGAGTTACTTCCAAAATCCTGACTCCCCCAGAGGCACTTGAGCGGTACCGGCTGGTGAAGGAAAAGATGCCAAACTTAACTGTGGTGGGTATTGCAGGGCCCGGTGATGCCCTGGCCAACTGGGAAGAAGTGAGTGAAACTCTCCGTCTGATCCGGAAATATGATCCTGGGGTAACTTTCTGTCTTTCTACAAACGGTCTGCTCCTGCCTGTGCATGCGAAAGAACTGGCAGAGCTTGGCGTATCCCATGTGACGGTGACATTGAATGCGGTAGATCCTCATATCAGCGGCCAGATATATAAGTATATCCGGTTTATGGGAAAGAATTATGAAGGGGACGGAGCCGGGGCCATCATGGTGTCCAATCAGCTTGCAGGTATCCGTATGCTGATAGAAAGCCATATTATAGTCAAGATCAATATCGTAACAGTCCGGGGAATCAATGAAGCACATATTCCGGAAGTCGTCAGGACCGTAAAGGATATGGGGTGTTATATCACCAATATCATGCAGCTGATCCCGGTAGAGGGAAGTGCGTTTGAGCACCTGGAGCCGATTCCATTAAAACGGATTCAGGAAATCCGTAGGGAATGCGAAGGGATTATGCCCCAGATGTATCACTGCCAGCACTGCAGGGCGGATGCCGTAGGGACTCTGGATCATGACCAGTCCATTGATTTACGCGGTTTGGTAAATCCGGTACAGGATACTGCCCGGGATTTGTCAGAAATAAAGAAGCCGGCAAAGGAGGCCCTCCGTTTCGCGGTGGCATCCAAAAGCGGTATGATCGTGGATACTCATTTTGGTCATGCAAAGGAATTCTATATCTATGATTACGCGGATGGCCAGGTCCGTTTCATTGGAAGGCGCAGCGTGGAGCAGTACTGCAAGGGTATGGAAGAATGCGGGGAAAAAGAAGATCATATTCAGAAGATTATCACAACCCTGGATGGTTGCAACGGCGTCATCGCCATGCGAATCGGCGCAGAGCCGAAGAAGAAGCTGAATCAGAAAGGAATCATGGCAATCAATACCTATGATGTGATTGAGGATGCGGTAAGAAAAGCGGCATCCAGCATGTAAAAAAGGAGGAGAAGGATGGTACAGCCCAAATATCATGTGTTTATCTGCACGAGCTGCAGAATCAACGGAACTCAGAAAGGGTTCTGTTTCCAGAAAGGAAGTGTTGATCTGGTGCAGGCTTTCATGCAGGAAATTGAGGACAGGGAGCTTTCCGGTGACGTGGTTCTTAACAATACCGGATGCTTTGGAATCTGTGACAAGGGACCTGTGGTTGTGGTTTATCCGGAGGGAGTCTGGTATGGCAATGTGACCACAGATGATGTGGAACGGATTTTCGATGAGCATTTTGAAGGCGGGAATCCGGTGAAGGATTTAATGATCTAATTTCCCGAAAGGAGGGAAACCGTATGGTTAGGATTATCGATGCGACGCTGACGATGTTGGATGGATATATGGTCACGGCTGCACAGGCGCAGCGTTTCCTGGAGCTGCTGCTGGAAATCGGAATTGACGGGGCGGCGGTTTCTCCTGAAATATATGGGCTGCTGGGAGGAAAGATGCCGGAACGGATGATAAGTTATTTGGAACAGACGGGAATGCCTGCAGAATATAAGGAGTACCCCGGCGTTCAAAATATTATCTCCACATACTGCAACGGCAGAGGGGTCTATATTCGGAATTACCAGATTAATGAACTGGCTGAATTAAAAGGAATTCCCACAGATGACCCGGAGCGGAGATTCCGGCTGACAGGCCTGGATGATTTACTGACCTACGAGAGCGAGAGGATTTTTGAAAGAGCCATGGAGGAGCTGGTGAAAATTGCCCCGATCCTGTATCCGGAGAATGCGTATTACTGCGCAACGGCCATTGCGGTCAGCTATCTGCAGCGTTTCAGCAGCGGAACGGTGATGACGACCTTTACGGGAATCGGCAGCAAGGCTGCCACGGAGCAGGTACTTGCCGCCATGCGGGTGATGCAGCGCTACAAACCGAACCAGGACCTTACGGGGCTTAGGAAGCTTCGGCAGCTGTTTGAAGAGATGACCGGCACTTCAGTTGACGATCATGCTCCTGTCATAGGAGAGCGGATTTTTTACGTGGAGTCCGGCATTCATGTGGATGGGGTCTTAAAAAAGCCTTCCAATTATGAGTCCTATCCGCCGGAGCTGGTGGGAGCCCGCCGGGAGATCGTTCTGGGCAAACATTCCGGCAAGGCTTCTGTCCGGTATAAGCTGAAAGCCCTGGGACTGGATGAGGCAGAATATGACAAGGACAGAATTCTTGGTCAGGTAAAACGCCTTAGTATAAAGAAAGGAAAGGATGTAACCGACCAGGAATTTCTTGAAATTGCAGGGAGGTGCAGGAACCATGCGTAAGACGGTCAGTATTGTGGATACCACCCTCCGGGACGGGGAGCAGCGCCCGGGGATCACCTTTTCCATCGAGGATAAAATCCGCCTGGCAGGGCTTCTTGACCTGGCAGGAGTCTATGAAATCGAGGCAGGATTTTATGATGCGGGGATGGAAGGGCGTGACTACATCCGGAGAATCATGGAAAACCGGAAGAAAGCGCTGGTTTCCGTTTGGTCTCTGCTAAACCCTGAATGTGTTGAACAGGCAGCGCGGCAGAAGCCCGACTTAATTCATATCGGAACTCCTGTGTCCTATGTCCAGATTTACCACAAGCTGAAGAAAAATAAAAAATGGGTGGAAAAGACGTTCCAGGATTGTATCCAGGTAGCCAGGGATTATGGCGTAGGCGTAACGGTAGGGCTGGAGGACGCTTCCAGAGCCGACGTGGCATTTATGAATCATCTGCTTCGGATGATGGAAAGACAGGGCGTGGAGGCTGTCCGGCTGGCGGACACGGTTGGAGTTTTGTATCCCCAGAGGGCCAGACAGATGGTGCGGGAGCTGAAAGAGGTGGTTCCGCTTAAATTGGAGATACATGAGCATAATGATTTTGGAATGGCAGTGGCCAATTCCATTGTCATGGCAGCAGCAGGCGCGGACATGGTGGATGCCACTCTGTTCGGAATAGGAGAACGGGCAGGCAACTGCGATCTGTACCAGTTTGTACAGGCGGCAGGAAGAAAGTTCGAGCTGGATATGAAAAAAGCAGAGATCAGGCGGGCGGAGACCCTGTTAAAAGAGATGATGGCGGGAGGGGAGAATCATGATACGGCAGATAGTATATGAGGAAACCGGGAGAAAAAAGCTGGCGGAGGGAATCCGGAAGCTCTGCGGCATCCTGGCATGTGACGGCGGCATCCTGGTGAATGGTTCATATACCATGTCGGCGGCAGCGGTAGCCAGGCAGATAGAAGGCGAAGATCTGTATATCAATCAGGGCATCCGGCTGGCGGCGGGAACCATAGGGGAAATCAATGCCGGAACCGGCTGCGGCACAAAAGAGGCGGCCGCCATGCTGCTGGTCCAGCTGGCAGCCTGTGAGCAGGCTGCGGCTTCCGGCATTAATCCCGTATATCTGTCCCGGGAAATCAGAAAAGCAGCGGACTGGATGGCGGCTGCGGCAGAAAGAGCGGCGGTTTATGAATTTGCCAATCTGGAGAAAGAACTGCTTGAAATCACCGGAGAGAAAGAGCTGGCTCAGATGATTCTTCAGGCGGTGAAGGCCGGCGAGGTGATTATCAGGGATTCCATGAAAGCAAAGACCAGAATGGAGATTATTAAGGGAATGACAGTCAGCGGACAGCTTCTTGCGGGTAAGGCGGCAGCATTAAAAGGGGCACAGGTACTGGTTACCAGCCGTAAGCTGTCCTCATTTTCCGATCTGTTGCCTTTGCTGGAGAAGCTGGGAAGCAGCCCGCTGTTTCTGGTGGCAGAGGAGCTTGACGGGGAGGCCCTGACTCTGTTAAAGACCAACATTGAGAAACAGAGAATCGCTGTCTGGGCTGTAAGAGCCCCCGGCATCGGAAAGCGGAAAGCGGATATGCTGGAAGACTTAGCAGTACTTACCGGAACTAAGGTATATGGAGAATATGACCTCTTATCATGGGAAGAGCTTTCCCCAGACATGCTGGGAAAGGCAGATGCCATAGAGGTGACGTCAGCATATTCCGTGGTGGAGGGCAGAACCGGTGAAGCAGCTGCCCGGCGGATTGCCGGAATCCGGCAGATGATTGAGGACCCGAAGACAAATTTCTATGACCAGCAGGTCTTAAGGGAGCGGATTGCCTGGTTATCCGGCCAGGCGCCGGTGATTTATGCAGGCGGTGACACAACCGTGGAGGTCAAAGAAGAAAAGCTTAAGCTGGAATATGGGGCTGCCTACGCCCAGTCCGTGAAAAGATACGGGATGATACCCAAAGGCTTTGCAGACGGGATTTCTCCTAAGACAGCGGCTGAAAAAATCGTTCTTGCAGGAATTAAAAAAAGTCTGGATGACAGAGAGGTGAGCGCCGGGCTTTTCGTTCTTCTTTTGCGGAAAATCACCAGTCTCACAGCTATGTGGCTGACCACAGGAGCGGTCATGGTGAGCACCGGCTATGACAGGGAGGACCGTGAACTGATGAGGAGCGGCGTGGATGTAGAAAGGCTCAGAGGCGGCTATGGATATTAAAAACGTAAAATTAAAGCCTGGCTATATATTGAAGGAGCTGGGAGGAGAATTCTGCATTTTTGATGAAAAGGACAGTCAGAGCGGTTCTCTTGACGGGCTGCCCTCGGTCAATGAGACCTGTATCTTTCTCTGGAACAATTTAGAGCGGGGGGCGGCCCTTCCCGATATGGTTAAGCTTCTGGAAGAAAAAAGCGGCATAGACGAGGAGGAGGCCTGGCTGGAGCTGGAGGAATTTCTGGCAAAGCTGATAAATGGAAATGTAGTGGAAGTAGAGAGGTGATCCTATGGCGAAGATTGCAGTATTTTTAAAAGACGGAAACCTGGCTCCGTTTATGGAGTGCAACATGGAGTGTATCTATAAGAAAGGATCGGATGGCTGGAGCCTTGCGGATACAGCATCATTTCCTCCGGTACCGGCTGGGACCATCAGAGAGACGCGGATGGGTATGAAAGAGATCCTGCCTCTGGCAGAGGGATCAGATGCGGTCTGCTGTTTAGAAATCACCGGGATACCCTTTGCTGAATTTGACCGGGCCGGTTACTGCATTTTCTCCGTTGATACGGTGAATGACCAGACCCTGGATGGAATTCTGGAGGATATTGAAGCCAGTGATGAAAAGAAAAGGCTCCGGGATGAAATCATAGAAAATGCCAGACCGGCAGAGACGGAAGAACCGGGAATATACGTCCTGGATTTAATCATGCTTCAGAAAGAATGCCCTGAGATATCATCGAAGAAGGCCCTGCGGGAATTTCTGGATACGGTTCCCTTTCTGGAGCTTCGTATAGACTGTGCCCATATCCCGCCATGGCTGGAGCGGGAGGAGCGTTTTGAACTGAAATCCCAGTCCGGGGACGGAGCCGTACATGTAGTCCTGACGAAAAAACAATGCTGACGGGAGGTAGAAATATGCAAAATTATATGTGGCTTGAGCATGGATATCTGCAGACATCCTATGGCATTTTTGCCGGTGTGGATGCAATCAGTACATACACAGGCGGAGAAGTGGAAAGCCTGCGCTTATCAGAACGCAACGTAATTATGACGGAAATCGGAGAACTGATTCCTGCTTATACGGAGAATAACCGCCGGAAAAACAAGGCATCGGTAGAATTTGACCGCCAGGGCCTTGTAACAGGGGTGCTGTTGGAGGAAATGCAGGAGGTGCAGACACCGATTGGAGAGCTGCCTGCGGAGCGGGTTAAGTTTTATTCCACGGGAGAGCTTTACCGTCTGTTTATCCTGGACGGACAGATCAGCGGATTCTGGTCGGAGACTGACGAAAGGGAACTGAATATTCCCTTGAGCTTTCACCTGGGCTTTACTTCCTTTCAGGCCATGCTAAACGGCATCTGCTTTTACAGAGAGGGAGGAATCCGCAGCATCACCCTGTTTCCAGGCGAACGAATCACGGTTACGACGCCTCTTGGGGAGGTGGAGACCGGTGTGGGCCTGTCGTTATATGAATCAGGGGCACTCTGTTCGGTGGAGCCTGCAGAGGCCGTGTTGGTTGAGACACCGGTGGGCCGGCTGACCGCTTATGATCCTGACCAGAACGGACTGAATGCGGACAGCAATTCCCTGGTATTTACAGAAGATGGAAGAATCGGCAGCCTCATTACCTGTGACAATCTGATTTATGTGCAGACAGAGGAAGGAGTTATGGAGACATTTACGCCCAAGGTGAAAGCTCATCCATTATATGACGATATTGTTACTGTGGCAGGAATGAACGTGGTATTTGATTATGAGAAGGACACGGTAACCATTGACGGCCATGGATTCAGCCTGTCAGAATGCGGCTTCACGGCAGCACCCTTTGTCCGGCCCGGTATGCACTGCACGCCGGCGGATTGCGCCAGCTGTTCTATTTGCAACAAAGGTTAGGGCTGTGCCGGAAAACAGCTGCCAGAAAAATAATGACAGGAGGAGCATGTTATGACAGAGAAAGAAAAACTGGAAAGCGTAATCGGAGACGTGTACGTGGATACCCATGAATTGGAGAAAGAATTAAAGAAGAAGCTGGATGCCTATGAGGTTTACTGCGAGGGGAAGAAAGTGTTTGTACTGTTTGAGCGGCGGGGAGAAGAGTATGAACTGGAGCTGGATGTGAAGGATAAGTATTATCATGTTGTTGCGGTGAAAAAGTGAAGCCATGACAGCGGCCTCTTCACCGGCTGCCAGGATGAAATTCAAAAAGATTTCATCCTGGCGGACTTTGTCAGGCTCTTCCTTGCAGATACACGCTATATTCATATTTGTCGGCAATGAGTTTGATTATGGCATATTCAAATGGGCCTTGCTCAATATAAGTGATTCTGCGGCTTTTGAGAAGAGGTGTTCCAAAAGGAACCCTGAGAATCTGCGATTCTGTAAAATCAGCGGCGACTGCGGTGATACGCTCCGTGGCATCTTTTAGAATAATATTATACTTGTCCTCAAGGAATGCATAGAGGCTTGAAAAGGTATTCGTATATTTGTCCAGGTTTGGTACGAAATTTTCGCGGATATAGTTTGTCATGATTGCAATAGGCAGACCATCTGCATACTGGACTCTTTGGATTTTAAATACAATTTCTCCTACTTCTAATTCCAGTGCAGCGGCAACTTCTTCATTGGCAGGAGTCCGCTCAATAACCATTCCCTGAGTCGTTACATGATAACCTTTGGCTTTCAAGGTCTCAGTAGTGGAGGATATTTGATTTAAACGCTGTGTGGTTGAAATATCCAGTACTTCTGTGCCTCTGCCCTGGCGGACTTTAAGATATCCATCGCCAACCAGAAGGCTGATTGATTTTCGCACAGTTGTGCGGCTTACGGAATATAATGCTTCCAGCTCGGACTCAGTGGGAAGAAGATCCCCCGGCTTGTAAATTCCGTTTTTTATGTCATCTTTAATTTGTGTATATACTTTGCGATAGGATGGAATTGTTCCCATAAAGCCTCCTGCTATTCATAATAACATTATTAATATAATTTAAACATCTTTATGTTTAATAGTATAGCAGTGAGGAACGCTGCTTGTCAATCATGAACACAGGCAGAAAACCTCTCGAAAGTTTTTGATCGAGAGGTTTTTAGTAAACATATGTATATTATTCACTGACGGCATCTGTGGAAGACTGAAACTTCCTGATGATAGTAACAGTCAGATATCCGGCCATCAAACCAAAGATAGCATAGACAAGTTCACCGATACCGACTATCAGGAATCCCTTTTCTGAAACAGCGGGTATTCCCATAAGTCCGAAAAATGTGGCGGCTCCAAGATAAACGGAGGGTACGCGGTTTCCAAATGGCAGGCGTTCCGCCAGGCACATTAGAATAACACCGACAACAACTGCAAGAGGTAATGCGATATAAGCAGTATTCATGCCGGTAAATGAGAATAGGTCACTGCAGATAAATATTATTACTGCACAGATAATTCCAACCACGAAGCTTAGCCATGAAATAACGGCGTCTTTTGGTGTACCGCCAGAGAAAAAATAACAGGACCAGGCGATGAAAGTAACAAAGGTTAAGCTGGCATCGTTTGAGATAAATCCAGATGATTGCAGGAAATTAGTTATCAGCATGATAAATCCAGCCAGAATACCTATGATTATGGAAGATACAAACAGTTTTTTAAAGCTCACGATAATTACCTCCTCCAGGTTTATAGTGATATCAGGTATGATTCTGTTTTAACTTGCCCAGTTCTTTTCTTGTTTCAACCAGGACTTGTGTATAGAATGGATTATACGTGGCACATCCAATCTTTCTTTGCTGAATCAACAGCTCAAGACAATTATCGCACAATGTGCAGAACTTGATTTCATCTTCACGGCCGTCTTCCAGTTTTAAAGGCAATAATGGATCTGCAAGAGACTGTCTGCCAAGAGCAATCATATCCACGACACCATTTTCAATATTCCTTGCGCCTGCCTTGAACATGGTATTTTCTTTTGGATCACAAGCCTGTAATCCTTTGTTGCCATTTCCCCAAACTGAGTAATTTGACCCAATGATCACCGTTTCCGCTTTTACGGCATCCTTTAATGCTTTCTGGAATGTGGGATGCAGGTAAGCAATGTAAGGATGTACCCGGTCTGCCTGTGTAAGGCTTATGGTGATGGAAGGACTGCCCGCAGACTCTACAAAATAATGGGCTCCCCTTTCTTCCAAGCCCTTTACCAACGCAATCGGTTCGGTTAGGTCAATGATAGGAGAGTCTGGGCCATCCGTTCCGAAGCCACCGGGAAATCCTTCCCAGACAGAAATTTTTGAACCAATTAAAAAGTTTTTGTCATTCACTTCTCTTGAGATACGTTCCACAACATCAAAGGCAAAACGGCTGCGGTTTTCCCAACTGCCGCCATATTTCCACTTTCTCGAATTGTGGGGCCGCAGGATTTGAGAACCCAGATATCCGTGGCAGAATTTTAAATCAATCCCATCTGCACCTGCATCATGGGCAATCTTTGCTGCCAGTACAAAATCATCAATGATTTTTTCTACATCCTCCTCTGTGAGCAGGTCACCGCCATAGCCATAAAGCGGGTTTACAGTTACTCGGCGGGAAAATTTTGGATTGCTTAACTCGCCGGAATGGGTTAACTGGAATATGAAGAGCGGATCGGGATTAATTGCCTTTAAGTGCTGAACAAACTTTTTTAGCGGTTGTGCATTTTCTGTCATGATCATCAGCTGATCATCACGGCTGCGGGATTCTCTTGTAATGGAGACTGCTTCAAGCGTAATCATACCGGCATCCCCCTTGAACAAATTTTCATAGCGCCGATAGGTCAATTCGCTTGGATTTCCTTTTTCATCTGCATCACAGCATTCCATAGCCTGAATGAAAAAACGGTTCTTACATTGAAAGTTTCCGATTTTAATCGGGGATAACAGTGTTTGTTTGTAATCCATAAGTTCCTCCTGTGTTTTTTTTATTGTGTATTAAAATGCAGAGTGCATATAATCACCGAGTTCGGATAGTACATCAGCCGCATGCTTGAAAAGAGGGAGCATGGATTGATAAAACGAAACATTTTGTTCATCTGGCTTGTATTCGGATTCCACATGGTGAAGATTGAGGATAGGAGAATAATCCTGCCAGATGCCAACGGCTCTGGCCGCAATGGCAGCAGCGCCAAGGGACGCGGCATCCTGATCGATATTAGTCTTACGTATTCTGACGTTGAAAATATCTGCAAAAAGCTGAAGCCAAAATGGACTTTTGCTTCCTCCTCCGCAAATCAAAAGTTCATTTTCAAGGTATGTGTGCTCTTTCATAAAATCATAGGAACATTTCAGATTAAGAGTAATTCCTTCCAGTGCGGCACGGAGCATATCCTCACGTTTCGTCCCCAGATGCAGTCCCAGATAAGCTCCGCGGATATTGGTGCTCTTGTCCTGGGAGGTGCCTCCGGCGAGGCTTGGATTAAACAGAATGCCATTTGCACCCGGAGGGGCAAGAGAGGCTTCTCTGCACATAAGGTCATAAGCATTTTCCTGGTCCTTAAAGTCATGGCACAGAGTATCTTTTGCCCAACGATAGGAATTGCCTCCGGAAAATATGGAGAATGCAGAAGTAAACATCTTCTCTTCAATATGTGCAAATACATAAGGCTTTTTTTTCAAATCCAGCACAGGTTCCTTCGAATTTACAGGAATCCAGCTGGAGGAACCGAGTGAAACATAAACCTTTCCTTCCTCATGTCCTACGGCGCCCAGCGCCATGCAGGAATTGTCCACGCCTCCGCAGGTGACCGGGACCCCTGGCATTAGTCCAAGTTTTTCGGCGGCATCTGCTGTAAGGTGCCCCGCAATGCTATGTGAAGGAATGATATCAGGAAAAAGATGGTCAGGCAGCCCGGCAGCCTGAAGGTAAGCCGGTTCCAAAGCTCTCTTTTTTAAGTTATAGGCTCCCGTACCGGAGGCGTAGGAATAGTCTGTGTATATCATCCCGGTCATTCTATAATTAATATAATCCTTAGAGCCGAGAACCTTATATATTCTGCAAAACACTTCGGGGCTGTGCTTTCTCAGCCACATCAGCTTGAAAATCGGATAGCAGGCAGCCGGAAAGCCATTGCCCGTTGCCAAATACCAATCATCCGGATTAACGGCAGTGAAAAATTCTCGTACCTCCCGAGCAGCCCTGGTATCTGACCAGATGGGGACACAGTCTGAAAGATCGTTACCTTTATCATCAATCGGTACAGCAACCAAGCTATGGCCGGATAAAGAAAGGCACTTCACTTCGTCTGGAGATACCAAAGCCTTCTGCATTAAAGCACGGGTGCTTTGAATGATACATTCCCACCATTCAGAAGGCTTTTGTTCATGCTGATTTTGAGATGGATAATATGTTTTATATTCAAAAAACGCTTTAGCTAAAGTGTTTAGCTTTTCATCATATAAAGAAGCCTTGACTCCGCCGGTTCCTAAATCATATGCAATTATTTTCATGGTTTTTCTCCGTTCCTGTTTTCTTTATGCCATTATATAAACATAATTATCTTTTGTCAATAGAAAATATAAGAAATGTGAGTATTATAGCAAAAAATAACGATTGTTTGTGAAAAATATACATAATATCTGGTTTTTTTACAGCAATATTACTAACTAAGAAAAATAAAGATAATTATGTATTGACACATTGTTTGATTCTGTGCTATAGTTTGAACACAAAAGTAATTACATTTTAAAGATAAGCATGGAGGTAAAGGAATGTATGATTCAGAAACTGATTTGAGTAAAATTGGCAGAATTATGGATGTCAGCGCGGTACGTACTGATGTTATAATGGAAGAGATAAATCAAATGATTTCCATTGTAAAAAGTTTTCACTGCGTCTGTGCAAGTCCCATGCCATGGGCTACCAGATACACACTGGAGCAACTAAAGGACACTCCGGATACTGTCGTTACCGGGGTAGTCGGATTTCCGGCAGGAGCTGAGACTACATTTATTAAGGTGGCGACAGCAAAGGAGATGATATCTCTGGGCTGCAGAGAGCTGGATATGGTCATCAATGTAAGTGCCCTGAAATCCGGACAATACCAGTTTGTAGAGCGGGATATTGAAGCAGTCGTGAATGCTGCTAACGGAGTTCCGGTCAAAGCGATATTGGAAATTTGTTATCTTACAGATGATGAAATTAAAAGGGCCAGCGAAATCGGTGTGAAAGCCGGGGCGACATTTATTAAAACCGGTACCGGTTGGGGACAAAAACCGACCACTGTAGATACCATTAAACTGATACGTACAACCATCGGATCGGCTGCGAAAATTAAGGCTGCCGGCGGAGTGAGAGATCTGGATACTTTACTGGCCATGAAAGCTGCAGGATGTGACAGGTTTGGAATTGGAGTGCGCTCTGCTCTTGCAATATTAAAGGATGCCTATACTCGAGCGGCAATTCCGATACCTGAGTTAGCAGAAATAGTAAATGAAAACGATACCTATTAAAAGGAGAAAAAAGATGAAAGTTGGTTTTTGTACGGTTAATTATTCAGATTGGAAATTGGAAGATGTGGTGAAGATGGCGGCTTCCAAGGGCTATGAGGCAGTAGAGATTCCAAGCTATACGGATAATGGGCAGCTGGATCCGGATGATGTGTTAAAGGGAGAGAATGCAAAAAAGCTGAAAGCGATGGTTGAATCCAATGGCTTATTCATCTCCGGAATCAGCAACCATGCAGATTCCATGGCTATGCTGTGTGAAGGAAAAGAGGTAGAGCATATCTGTAAGGGCACTCCAAAGGAACAGCATGAATTCGCGGCAAACAGCCTAATCCGGAGTGCACAGATAGCCAATGCTTTAGAAGTCCCTGTTGTAGTCGGCTTTACAGGAATTCAAAATATGGGACATTTTAACGTATTTCCCAACGCGAGAGGGTGGGAAGAGGAAGAAAAGAATTTTATAGAGCGTTTTATGCCTGTACTTGAGCGCTATCAGGAATATGGCGTTAAGCTGGCGATTGAACCTCACCCCAATAATGTTATTTATGATCTGTATAGTGCAAAGAGAGCTGTCGAATTAGTAGATAATCATCCCTGCTTTGGTATTAATATGGATCCAGCCAATCTCCTATACACGGGAATCAGTGTGGAAGCCTTTGTTGATGAATTAAAAGATCGTATTTTTTCAGTGCATGCCAAAGATACCCAGATCCTGAAGCATAACCTTTCCAGGGGCGGCTACTGGCAATTTCAGGGCGATTGGGCCAATCTTAACCGGGCATTTCGTTTCCGCATTCCGGGCTGGGGAAGTGTTGACTGGAAAAGCCTGATTACAGAATTGTATCTGGCGGGCTATGATGGAGTATTTAGCTATGAGCACGAGGATGTAACTATGTCTAGGGCAGATGGAGTAGATAAGACAATTGACTTTTTAAAACCACTTATGATTCATGCTCCGTACGAGGGCCGTAACGATAAATTATTTACCAGATAGAGAAAGAGGTGCTTTTATATGAGTAAGATGATGCGGGCTCAGGTAATTACAGAACCATATAAGATGGAATTGCAAAATGTTCCTATACCGGAAATTAATGATGACGAAGTTCTGATAAAGATCCGGTATTGCGGCATCTGTGGATCGGACTGGAGTATTTACACCGGAAAGTATGTTCCGGAAAAGCTTCCCATGGTTGTCGGCCATGAATTTTTTGGAACAGTGGCCGAAGTGGGAAAAAATGCAAAGGGGATTGAGGTAGGAGAAAGGGTCAGCGCAGATATTGTAATCAATTGCGGAACATGCTATTTCTGCCGTCGGGGAGATGGCCTTCTGTGTGAAAGTTTTGAGCAGATCGGAATCAGTACGAAGCATACCTCAGGCGGGTTCTCAGAATATGTTAAGGTTCCGTGGAAAAATATTTATAAGGTTCCGGATGAAATTGACGACTATAGAGCCTCCTTTATAGAGCCACTGACAGTGACCTTGCAGGCTTCGAAGAAAATGGACAGTAAGATTGCTTCCAGTGTGGTTATAATCGGGGCCGGACTTGGCGTAATCCACGGTGCTATGGCAAAGCTAAGAGGAGCGGCTCCTGTTATCGTCATTGACGGCAATAAGGAACGATTGAAAATGGCGAAGGAGTTGTGCGCAGATTATGTCATAGATTTTACAGAAACACCGGATACTGTAGCAGAGGTCATGAAATTGACCGATGGCATCGGAGCGGACTATGTGATCGAGTCGGTAGGAAGTCCTAAAACCTATGAGCAGGCCTTTCAGATGATCCGCCGCGGTGGAAAAGTTGAGGCATTTGGAATTTGTAAAGAAACAGATAAGATGGAGATTTCTCCGTATCAGTTTGTGCTGCATGAGAAAAAGGTGTCGGGAAGCTGCGCAGGTATAGGGAATGACTGGGGAGATGCGATCCGCCTGCTTCAATATGGAAGAATCGATCCTCTGCCGTTAATTTCGATGATCGTACCGCTGGAAGAGCTGGAATCTGCATTAAAAGAATTGCAGGAGAATAAAAACCTGGTGAAAGTTTTAGTCAGCCCGATGATTCATGAACGGATAATCCTTCATGAATGAGACTATGATAACAGGGATTGATCACTTCACCATAAATGTTCTTGATAAGGAAGCCTCTCTTTGGTTTTATGGAGTGTTTCTTGGGCTTCCGGAATTGGATATTATTAATCTTAAGGATCAGGAAATCCGGTACTATGGGCTAACAAATAATTGCCGTCTGGAACTTATTGATTACGAAGAGGATAGCGAAAAGCATATATGTCAGATTTCTTCACCGACAGGGAGGAAAGACGTGGCTTCTTTACAGAGGGCAAAGGGGTGCTACCGACATATGGCATTGCTGACGGATCATTTGGATGAGTTCTACATAAAAGTCGTAAAATATGGAATCCCTGTAAGGATGGAGCCTATGATTATGAAAGAACTGGGGATTAAAGGAATTCTGATTGAGGACCCAAACGGAGTTGAGATTGAAATTGTTGAAAGGCTGTAAGAGACTCTTTGGGCTGGTAGTGCTGGGCTATATTTAGGGTAAAAGGAAAGTACTCAGTTTCGATTATCAATTTTTCAGGATTAAAGAACAACTTCTTTAATTGTGAAACTGGCAGGGCTGCTGGTAAGCAGTCCTGCTTGATATATGCAGCAACAGCTTTATAATACAAAATAAGGGAGTTTCAGGTTTTGTGTAAACTATAAAAACTGATATAAGATATGTTGATAGTTATGCAAGGACAGAACGGTTATTTCAAGGGTCTATCCTTGCCTGTATTATAACGCTGTTTCTTTGCATATCAATAATACTGGCCGATTTGAGCCAGTTTTATTAATAGCCAGCCAGGCGTTCTTCAAAGTAAATCTCTAATTGTGAATGGATAATGCCCCAGTCCTGCCTGTGGCCTGTTCACTTTTTGGTGATGTCCATTGTGGCCAGGTATAGCATTTTCAGCAGGCTGTCATCGGAGGGGAATATCGTCTTGCTTTTAGTGACTTTCCTAAGCTGACGATTAAACCTTTCGATCGCATTGGTTGTGTAGATCAGGCGGCGGACCGGCTCCGGATACTTAAAGTAGGTGGACAGGGTTATCCAGTTATCATTCCAGGACTTCGAAATTTTAGGATATTTACCATCCCACTTACTCCCGAAATCATTAAGTGCAGACAGAGCTGTTTCTTCCGTAGGGGCTGCATAACCCCTCTTTAAATCTGCCATAAGCACCTTGATGTCCCTATAGGAAACAAACTTGGTGGAATTACGTATCTGATGAATGATACAGTGTTGCACCTCTGTTTTCGGAAGTACAGCTTCGATTGCCTGAGGAAAACCAGTAAGGCCATCAACGCAGGCAATCAAAATATCTTTAATGCCACGATTTTTTAACCCGTTCATAATTGATAGCCAGAACTTTGCACTTTCGTTTTCGCCAACATACATTCCCAGTACATCTTTACGCCCAGTCATGTCAATACCGATTGCAATGTAAACAGCTCGCATTACAATACGTCCTTCATTGCGTACATAATAGTGAATGGCATCCATGAAGACTACTGCATAGATCTCTTCCAGGGGGCGTTCTTGCCATTCACGGACTATGGGCAGGATTTTATCCGTGATCCGGCTGATGGTACTGTCTGAGATATCAATGCCATAAAGCTCGCGCATATGGCTTTCAGTATCTGTAGTGGTCATGCCTTTGGCATACATGGATATAATCTTTTCCTCCTCTCGACAGGTTCTATTTTAAAGAAACTAATGACATAACTTATATCGGCTAAATTAAAAGATCAGCTATTGACCGGCAATATTTTACTGCTTTTTACAGCAGTCACAATATCCAAAAAGTATCGTATGCTGCTCATCTAATTCAAAACCATACTCTTCACAGATATGTTTTGAAAAGTCAACCACTTTATAATGTTCCAGCGGAATAACCCGTCCGCATTTCAGACAAACCATTTTACTGAAGTTATGGCAACTCTGCTCTCCAATATATCGGTATTGGGCTTTTGAACCATTCACGGAAGGAATTTTTATAACCTTTCCTTCCTCTATCAAACGGTCTAATGCTCTATACACAGTGGTCTGCCCGATATGAATCCTATCCTGGCGAAAACACTCCATAAACTGTTCTACGGTACAAAATATATTCCTTTGTTTTTTTAAACAATTCAGAATCATTTTTTGCTGTTTTGTCTGGTATTTTCTTTGCTCTTCCATTTAATCTCCCATATACATATCTTTAATCATGAGCAGGTATAAACAACCGGGCCGCAAACAATGTCCGTATCTGCTGCTCATCAAGTCCGGTGCCGATAAAGCATACCTGGTCCCCCGCTGTATTTGCAGGCTCGATGCTCAAACTGCCTGACACGAAATGGAAGATAAGGCCATTGGCGTCGCTTGCCACAACTCCTTTTCCGCGCAGGATTTCTCCGTCTGCATTTTTTACAACATGCAGTACTTTCTTCCTAAGCAGATCCTCCGATAAGGGGCCCTTCCATTCCAGTGTGACGGCAGAGAAAACATCTCTGGCAAAATGACGGTGGAAGAAACTCATTTTTGTGTCACCCTCTTTCCGGACGCTTCCTCTGATGCGCACAGGTTTTATCGACTTAGCCTCCTCAATCTCCAGCTTAAAGATATTGCTGTTGCGCGGTCCGTTCCGAAAGACATCAGCGGAAATGGAATCCCAGAAGTCAGCCTCAATTCGGGCCTCCGGATTGATTTCCTGAATTTTATCTTCTGTGTATCCGATTTTATCCAGACAATCCTCCTGATGACTCAGCAAAATCAAATCTGCATAGGCAATCTGGTCTATAAAAAATTCACCGTAATTTTTCAGGTATTTATCAAAGGAACGAATATCCACCACTGTAATCGCTTTTTTAAGGTGAAGCTTGCCCTCATCCTCTTTCCTTAAACAGATTTTAATAATATCTGAGAGCTTTCCAACACCGGATGGCTCTATTAAAATAGCGTCCGGTGCATAGTCCTTAAGGATTCTGTCTAATGCCTTTTCAAAGTCGCCGACTAGACTGCAACAAATACAACCTGCGCTCAAGCTGGTGACCGTCAAATTACATTCCCTGAGAAGCCCGGCATCTATTCCGGCTTCCCCAAAATCATTTTCAATTACAACGATTTCCTTATTTCTGAATACTGATTGAACTATCGTTTTAATTAATGTCGTTTTACCCGCGCCAAGAAAGCCGGATACAATATAAATATCAGTCATATGCTGTGCTCCAGATCATGTTTTTAATATAAGATGATTTCTGCCAAAGGGGCAGACCGTACCCATTTACCCATTCGGGTGGTCACACAGGATCAATTATCTAAACGGATTTTTAAGCTGACCAAAGAAACCGGGCATAAAGAGAGTCCGGTAAGATGAGAAGATAAGAGTATTTGAGTAAAAACATATGCAAAGATGACAACAGCCACTGTCCCCACAGCTTCTGTTAATAAGCGGATGGTGCAGACGCAGGCTTCAATTTCCGCGCAGACAGAGCAGTGGTCACCTGTACACCCATGTTCGGCATGTGTGGCAATAAAAAGGCTGGAGAGAAGCAGAACAGCAGTTACAAGAAATGCTGCAAAAAATGCATAGACCCGTTTATTCTTCGTAAAACAGCTCACTTCGTCTTCTCCTTTCCATCTTTTCCTAATTTGGAAATTAAAATCATTTTCATATTATAACAATATTTTCAGTAATGTCAATATATTAAATTTAATAATTTAGCCCCCATCATTGTTATTCCCCCGCTGTTACGGAAAAGGCTGCAAACAGATTTCCGGCTTCAAAGCAAAGTACAAATGCAAGTCATTCGCAAATAGCTTGACATAAAAAGCAAGGTAATTTATAATGGTAAAATGCGAATGATTTGCAAATTTTAAATTGAGGAGAAAGTAAATATGGCCAAATGCAGATATACTGGAAAATCGGTGATGTTTGGAAATAACATCAGTCATTCCCACAGGACAACAAAGCATATGCAAAGAGCAAATTTAAGACGTGTCAAAGTGATAGAGAATGGCAGGGTAAAAAGAGTATGGGTATCTGCCTCTGCGCTGAAATCAGGATTAGTAAACAGGGTGTAGTATGGAGACAAGGATGCAGAGAGTTTACCGGACCAGGTGCAGAGAAAACATGATGCTGTTTTTCAAAACACATAAAGAAATGACAGTCAGTGCCGCCGAAATTTATGATTTTTTAAATGCAAAGGATAATAAAGTAAATCTTGCAACTATTTATCGGAATCTGGACAAGATGACAGAGGACGGCATTCTGATGAGATATAAGGACAGCCAGGATGATAAAGCAGTTTACCAATATGTAGGTGATAATGAGAATTGCCATGAACACTTGCATATGCAATGTGTAAAATGCGGGAAAATGATGCATTTGGAATGTGATTTTATGGATGCTATAGCGGAACACTTAATGCTGCATCATGAATTCTGGCTGCAATGTTCAAAATCCATACTCTATGGAATATGCAGCAGCTGCAAGGATGAAAAAACAGGAATAATATAGTCAGTTAAAAAGATTTGGAGGAAGAAAAACAATGAGAACTAAAGTTACATTAGAATGCACCGAATGCCATGACAGAAATTATACAACAACAAAAAATAAGCAGAAACACCCGGAACGTATGGAAGTAAAGAAATATTGCCCCCGTTTGAAAAAGTATACGCTCCATAAGGAGACAAAGTGATGTCTGATTCACGAAAAAAAGGGAAAAAGCCGGTTACACTGATAACCGGATATTTGGGATCCGGAAAAACTACGGTTATGAATGAACTATTGAGAAATCAGGCGGGAAAAAAGATCGCATTGATTGTAAATGATATGGGAAGTATCAATCTGGATGCAGACTTGTTAAAAAAAGGAAGCATCGCTCAGATGGATACAAAAATGATCGAATTGCAGAATGGCTGTATCTGCTGTACCTTAAGAGATGAATTTATGGAGCAGATAGAGCAGCTTTCTAAAGAAGATGAGATAGAGGCCATATTAGTGGAGGCTTCCGGTATCAGTAATCCGGCCTCTATTGCAGATGGATTTTTAACTTACGAAGAGATTCACAAAAAAACTTCTGCTTTCCTGAATTCTATCGTCACAGTTGTGGATGCAGACAGAATTTATGCGGAATTTTTAGCAGAAATAGGAGAACAGCAAAAGGCGGAAAGGGCACAAGAGGAAGATCCGGATATTATAAATCTGGTTATGGACCAGATAGAATTTTGTAATCTTATAATATTAAATAAATGTGATTTGCTGAATCAGGAACAGTTAGAGAAAGTAAAGACGGTTATAAGGCAGATACAGCCGGAAGCGGATATTATTGAAACGGTCCAGGGAAAGGTGGATGCCAAATTAATTATCAGCAAAAAACGCTTTGATTATGACAAGGTAAATAACTCCTCCGCTATTCAAAAGGCCCTGGACAGAGAGGCGAGGGAAAATGAAGGTGAGCAAAAGGAGTACGGCATTGATTCATTTGTCTATGAAGAGCGGAAGCCTTTCAAATATGATGCTTTTATGAAGTTTATGGAACAGGATTATCCGGAAAGCATAATCCGTGCCAAAGGATATATCTGGTTTGAAGATGATGATGTTCACGTACAGCTTTTTGAGCAGGCAGGAAGGAATGCCTCCATTACGGAAATCTCTAATTGGAATGCTGCGTTTGATGCAAAGGAGCAAAAAAAAGTATTTGACGAGTATCCGGAAGTATTAAACGATTGGGATGAGACCTACGGGGACCGGATGAACCAGATTGTATTCATTGGAAGAGGATATGACGAAGCAGAAATAAGAAGACATCTTGATAGCTGCATTGCAGGAGGTCAGGAACATTGCAAAGCAGTAAGCCTGATTATGAGCAATTGAAAGAATCAATTGAAAAGCTTGTGCTGATATGGCCAGGTATTACCGGTATTTAGGACGTCATTATCTTGAAGTTTACCAGCCCCAATTATCAGCATGCTTATACCATTACAGTAATTATTGGTATCACACTCAAATCGCGGATCATGAAATTGAATTTCTAAAATCAGCAGTGGGAAAACAGATAAAAGAGTTCTCTTTAACGACAGACCAACAGATATTGACAGAGAACAGCATACCATTACAATCAGAGCCTAATACTCTTGAAATATTCTATCATGCTGCAAAAAAAGAAACAAATAGTGATGTGCAGAAGTTATATTACGATATGCTGTATCAAGTGGCAAACGTTGAAAAGGGGTTGCGAAATTCTGAATCTGTTTACAAATAGAGGCGGGGCGCCATTAATTATTTTGCGTTACAGTCTTTGCATAAACCGTATATCTCAAGATTATGCCCCATAACATAAAAACCCTCTTCTTCCAGTTCCGGAATAAATTTCTCCATTGGACAATTGTCCATGCCTATGATTTTATGGCAGTTTAAGCAAACAGCATAATGCTTATGCTCAAACCGATTGAGCTCATAAACTGCCATTTCATTGTTTGCCAGGGTGGTTTTGATTACGATGCCCTTTTTTAAAAAAGCCTCTAAGATCCGGTAGACAGTAGACATCCAGGCCGTGTTCCGGCCATTTCCCATTTGGGCGCATATGTCCGCCGCGCTTAAGGGCTTTTCTGAATTCTCAAGGATTGAAAGCACACTTTCACGATGCTTTGTTCTTTTTATGCCCGCAGGCCAATTATTCTGTACGTCTTTCAATATATTCACCTCCGAACCAGCTCCTTTTTCAGAAACTGTCTTACTTCTGATATCTGTCATGCAAGTGCTTATTATTTGCATTTCATTTATTATAGAGCAGCCGTTTGGCGAAGTCAAGACAGGATTTTCTTGAAGAAATACCTGCATCATTTACTGAAAGAAATCTTTATGATTGATTGAAGCTTTCTGGTTATTAATACGAAAACAAGTACGGCAACTGAAACAAGGGCGGTAAAGCCGCCAGGAGCCACATTGAGGTAATATGATATAAACAGGCCCAGCATGATGTCTATGACGCTGAATATAATGGAAAATATCAGTGTGTATTTAAAGCCTTTTCCAAGCTGCAGGGCGGTGGCGACGGGGAGAGCAATCATAGAACTAAGGACCAGTACCCCGACAATTCTTATAGATACGGATATTGCGGCAGATACAAGGATGGAAAAAACATAATTAATCAGCCTGACTTTTACACCGGCTATTTTAGCGGCTTCTTCGTCGTATGCGATGTAAATCATCTGATGGTATAAAATTATGATGGTTAATACGGAAAGGCCGCTGAGAATGATCACCATAATTATGTCCAGCCGGGTCACTGTCAAAATACTGCCGAACATGAAAGAATCTGCATTTGCATGGAGCCTGCCTGAGCTTATGATGGTAATGGCAGTACCTACACTTAAGGAAAGCACAATGGTCAGAATCAGATCTGTGTACTTTTTAAAATAGCTCCGAAGAAATTCAATCATCGCACCGCAGATGGATGTAAAAAGAAAAGCACCAAGTATGGGATTTTGATTCGATAACAGTCCAATGGTGATACCGGCCAGGGAAGCGTGGGACAGTGTGTCGCCTATCATGGAATAGCGGCGAAGCACTAAAAAGATCCCGATACAGGGGCATAATAGTGAAATAAATATGGAAACAATAATTGCATTTTGCATAAAGCTGTAGCTAAGCATAATCATTTTTCTCCTTTCTTCTAATCCCCAGAAATTCTTCCGAATATTGCCGGGGAGTGCACAGATGGCCGGCTCCGTCAGTCAGATGATAAATTAAGGTAGAATTTGCAATGGCAGCCTCCAAATTGTGTTCTACAGAAATGATGGTAATGCCATTTTCTGTATTCATTTTCTTTAAAAAGCTGTAAATTTCCTTTTGGCTTTTTATATCCACCCCGGTGGAGGGCTCATCCAGAATCAATAAATCAGGATTCCCCATCAATGCCCTCGCAATCAGTATTTTCTGGCTCTGTCCCCCGGACAGATTACCCATCAGGCTCCTGGTAAAATCAGACATTCCCACTTGTTCAAGCTTTTCCGCAATGATGCTTTTGTCCTTTAGCTTTAATATCCTCCGGTAGGAGTTTAAGGCCTCAAATACCGTTATGGGAAAATTGGAATTGGAAAAATCATTTTTTTGCGGAACATATCCGACTTTTAAGGAGTGAGATGTAATACTTCCTTTTGTAGGCTTTATAAATTTTAATATCAGCCGCATCAGCGTGCTTTTTCCGCTGCCGTTATCACCTAATACTGATACATACTCACCATCACCGATTTCCAGATTGATATCATTAAGTATATAAGGCGGGGAGCCGGTATAGGAAAAAAATAAATCTTCTGCTTTTATCATTTTAAAAACATCCTTTCTTACAGTTATAAAATCTTAAATGCAAATGAGTTGCATTTGCACTTGACAACAGCATTTAAACTAGCTATTATATTAATGCAAGTGGTATGCATTTGCAAGTAAAAGTTTAGGAGGAAAGTAAAATGTTAAAAAAGTGTTCTGCAGTATTGCTATGCCTGATTATGGCTGTGAGTTTGTCTGCGTGCGGCAATAAAAATCAGGAATCCAAGTCAGATGAAGGCAGCGTTCCCGCAACCAGTGCCGTGCAGGAAAGTGAGCCGGCCGAAAGTACGGCGCAGACAGAGGCGCCAGAACAGGGTAAGATTAAAGTTTCCGTGACCTTTAATGCGATGAAGGAATTTGTTACTGCAGTCGGGAAGGATAAGGTTGATGTCGCAACAATTATACCGGACGGAATGGAGCCTCATGATTTTGAGCCAAAAGCACAGGATATTGCCGGTCTTAGCACAGCACAGGTTTTTGTGTACAGCGGATTGGGAATGGAAGCATGGGCAGAAGAAGCAATAAAGGCCGCAGACAATGCAGAGCTGATTACAGTAGAGGCATCTAAGGGAGCTGACCCAATTGAGAACACGGATCAGGAGGAAATTGAGGAACACGGACAGTATGACCCCCATATTTGGCTAAGCTTAAAAGGTGCAGAACTTGAAGTGAAAAACATAAAGGATGCCCTTGTTCAGGCAGATCCGTCCAATAAGGATTATTATGAAACAAACTGCAATGACTTTGTTTCACAGCTGGAGACACTTTTCAACGAATATAACGAAAAATTCCAGTCCACGGAAAAAAAGAGCTTTGTAACCGGCCATGCTGCCTTTGGATATCTTTGCAGGGATTTCGGATTGGAGCAAAACAGTGTGGAAGATATATTTGCAGAGGGAGAACCCAGTGCACAGCAATTGACTGAGCTTGTAGCATATTGCAAAGAAAATAAAGTGACCACTGTTTTTGCCGAGGAAATGGCAAGTCCGGAGGTATCTCAGACCTTGGCAAATGAGGTCGGTGCAAAAGTGGAAACAATTTATACAATTGAAAGCAATGAAGATGATTTAACCTATCTGGAGCGGGTTACTGATAATCTGGCTAAGATATATGATAGCTTAAAGTAGATTTCGCATAATTGTAAGTGAAAATGAAAGATATTGGGACTGTTAAAACGGAAAAGGGGACAGAGGCAGGAAAGCTGTGAACAAAACCCTGTAAATATGTAATAATAAATAGGCCTGTTATGAGAAAATAAAAATCATAACAGGCCTGTTATTAAAGTACAGATGACAGATTTCCGTGGTATATGCTTAACCTTAATTAAAGGATTCTGCGCGAAAACATGCCGGATCTTTGCCAATGCCTTTCTTTTATAAAGATGACTCAGACTGTCAAAAAAGTCGGCAAGATGCCGGCTTTTTTGCTATAATAGAGCCAGAGGTGTTTTTTCATGAACGGAAAAAGGGTGATGATGAGATGATGAGTTATGAATACACAATATCGGATAAGCAGGGGCTTCACGCCATCAATGCTATGCGCCTGAGCAGGGCGGCATCGGAATATGAGAGCCGTATAACCCTTAAAGGCAGGAAAGGTACGGCGGATTGCAAGAATGTGCTTTCACTTATGGGTCTGGGAGCACGATACGGGGAATGTCTGGAGCTTATTGTAGAGGGGCCGGATGAGAGCAAGGCATTGGAGTTCCTTAAAGAGGTTATTCAGACCAATTTATAGCGGAAACAAGATTATTTCCTAGCAATTAGGAAACAGATTTATCTCCAAACTCTTTCCTGACGGACTATAGTTAATGTCAAAGGACCATCCGGGACGTCAGGACCGGCCGGTTAAATATAAGAGAGGGGATAATCCTATGGCGAGATTGGGCATTTCCGTTTATCCGGAACATTCTACAGAAGAAAAGGACATAGAGTATATCGAAAAGGCAGGGAGATTGGGGTATAAGAGAATCTTTACCTGCCTCTTAAGCGTGGAGGAGAGCAGGGAAGAGGTGATGGGCCGTTTCCGGAGACTGGCCGATGCCGCTCATGGCTGCGGCATGGAAATCATACCGGATGTGAGCCCTGCCGTATTTTCCAGGTTGGAAATTTCCTACGAGGACTTATCCATATTTGAGGAAATGCATATGGACGGCATCCGTCTGGACGAAGGCTTTGACGGCATGAAAGAAAGCCTTATGACTTACAATCCCCAGGGGCTTAAAGTGGAGCTTAATGCCAGTACAAAGCTGGCATATGTGGAAAATATTATGGATCACCATCCGGACCGTAACAGGCTGATTACCTGCCACAATTTTTATCCCCAGAGGTATACGGGACTGAGCCTTAAGCATTTTAACATCTGCAATGATAAGATGAAATCACTGGGACTTAAGGTGGCGGCCTTTGTATCCAGCAACGCGGCCGGAGCATACGGCCCATGGCCCGTAAACGAGGGGCTCTGCACTCTGGAGATGCACCGCGGACTGCCGGTTGATTTTCAGGTGCGCCATCTGTTTGCCACCGGCATGGTAGATGACGTGCTCATCGCCAATGCCTATGCCACGGATGAGGAACTTAAGGCCTGCGCTGCCCTCAATTCCAGCATTCTGACCTTTTGTATTCAGCGGGAGAAAGAACTGACTGAGACCGAGGCCCAGATCCTGGATTATGAGCTCCGCCACGTGGTAAGAGGAGATATGAACGACTATATGATCCGTTCCTCCGGCCCCAGAGTCACATTTGCGGACCGGTCTATCCCTGCCGCCAATACCAGGGACTTAAAGCGCGGCGATGTGGTCATCTTAAATGACGGCTATCCCAAATATAAGGGGGAGCTGCAGGTCGTCACCAAAGACATGCCAAATGACGGCCGCAAGAATGTGATCGGTCATCTTCCTGAGTATGAGCACCTTCTGCTGGATTACGCAAAGCCATGGACCGTGTTCGCATTCCACATCCTCTGAACAGAGGCCCTTACAGAAGAATACGGTAAGAAAAGGGGGATTTAGACATGCAGAATAAAAGACAGGAGCAGCTGCTTGCCATATTATCTGAGCGGGGAGACTGGATAACCAGCCGGAGCCTGGCCGGTCTTTTACAGGTGACGGACAGAACCATACGCTCCGATGTGGAGTCCATCAACAAACAGATGATCCCGCCTCCCATAGAATCCAATGTGCGGCAGGGCTACCGCATTTGCGAGAATGCCAGAATATCGCCTCTGCCATCGAAAGAAACCCGGGAAACGGGTATTCCCCAGACTCCCGGCGCCCGCTGTGCATACATAATACAGAAGCTCTTATTTGAAGTGAAAGAACTGAATCTCACCCTGCTCCAGAGCCAGATCTATGTCAGCGGAGCATCCATTGACAATGACTTAAAGCGCATACGTAAGATGCTGGAACCCTATTCCGGCTTAAAGCTGGTCCGCAATAGGGAATGTATCTCCCTGAAAGGGGATGAGGCCGGAAAACGGCGGTTTTATAAGGACCTGCTCATGGCCGAAGTCCAGGAGAACTTTCTCAACTTAAATATGCTTGCCAATTTATACAAAAGCTTTGACTTAATTGAGGTAAAGGATATATTTGTGGATGTGCTGAAGGAATACGATTATTCCATCCACGAATCCATGTTTCCCATGCTCATGCTCCATGCCGGCACCAGCATTGAGAGGATGAGCTGTGCCAACTACATCAGCATGGAAGAGGAGATGACGGAACTGGAGGATACCATTGAGTACCAGATTTCAAGGGACTTCTTTGACCGCATTTCCAGACGCCTTCACATAAAGATCCACGACAGCGAGGTGGGTATGTTCGCCCTGGTGGTCATGGGCAGAAAGGCCTCCAATTATACCGGTGATTTCGTGAATTTCGGCGGCAGATGGCTGAGCACCAGGAAACTGGTAGGCGAGGCCCTGGAGCAGATATACGCTTTGTTCGGTCTGGATTTCCGGCAGGACGGGGACTTAATCGCCGGCCTTAAGATGCATATTCACGGACTGGTTGAGCGGGTCAGGAACCGGGCCCGGATGGAGGATGTGTTTGTGGAAGGGATCAAGAGCAAATATCCTCTTGTCTTTGAGATGGGCATTTACGTGGTGGAATTTCTGGAAGAAAGGCTTAATACTTCCATATCCGATGCAGAGAGCTGTTATATTGCCCTCCATCTGGGTGCTGCCAGTGAACGCATGAACGCAGAAAGGAAATACCGTGCCGTCATGATTCTGCCTCACAATCAGTCCTTTTCTGACATGTGCCTGAAGAAAATTTCCGATATGCTCCGGGAGAGGATGGAGGTGGTGAAGGTCTTCGGTTATTTTGAAGAGGAGGAAGTGTCCTCCCTGGACCCGGATCTGCTGCTCAGTACATTTCCCTTAGAGCACAGACTGGATGTGGAGACAGTCCTCATCAACCTGTTCGTGGATTCCGGGACAGAGTCCAGAATTCTACAGGCCATTAACCGGCTGGATAAGAAGGGCTTCCGGCTGGAATTTTCCGCCCATATCGGCAGCCTGATCCGCCGGGAGCATTACCACACAGAGGTGAGCTGCACCAGCCCGGAGGAAATCATCCGCATGCTGTGCTCCGGGCTGGTGCAGGCGGGGGTTGTGGAGCCGGAATTTACAGATGTGGTATTAAAAAGGGAGCAGATGTCTCCCACCTCCTTTGTCAATACATTTGCCATTCCCCATGCGTTTGGAGCCTTTGCCGGAAAATCCACCATTGCGGTGGCCCAGCTTAAGAATCCTGTGAAATGGGGCGCCTTTGAGGTGCGGCTGGTGATGCTGTTCGCCATCAATAAAGGGGAGGCCAGGATGATTAAGGTCTTCTTTGACTGGATATCCAACATCGTGAACCAGCCTGAGGAGCTGGCAAAATTAGCGGTTCCCTGCGGATATGAAGAATTTATTGACCGGATCATGGAGTGAATTTCCTAAGAGCTAGGAAATTCCTTTAAGGAAAAAAATTGAATTGCTGTCTTATAATAATCATTAATGAAGGCAGCTTAAGTTAAGATGCAGCGAACAGAACGGTTTTGCTGCATTTTGCTTTTCATCAATGTATACAGGAGGCAGCAATATGTTAGAGGGATTAGAGATGATTTGTTTTAAAATCATATCCAATGTAGGCGGCGCACGGTCCAGCTACATTGAGGCAATCCAGAAAGCGAAGCTTGGGGATTTTGCCGGCGCAGGGGAATGTATCAAAGCCGGTCATGAAATGTTCCTGGCAGGACATGAGGCCCACTTTGAACTGATCCAGAAAGAGGCCCAGGGGGAACCTGTGGGCGCGTCCCTGATCTTAATCCATGCGGAAGACCAGCTCATGAGCGCGGAAGGATTTAAAATCATCGCAGAGGAGATGATTGCCAGCTATGAGAGGATCGCGAAGCTGGAGGAGAAGGCAGGGAGTAAATGACGGAAATAAAAAAATGCAAATAGCAAGGAGGATTTTACAATGAAACGAGTGTATTTATTCTGCAGTGCAGGAATGTCAACCAGCATGCTGGCAAGCAAGATGCAGAACGTAGCCAACGACCATAACCTTCCCATTGAAGTGGAAGCGTTCCCTGACGGCAAGATCGGCCAGATCATTGACGAGAAGCATCCGGATGTGATTCTTTTAGGCCCTCAGGTCAAATACCGCTATGGTGAGATTGTAGAAAAGTACGGAAGCAGAGGCATCCCGATCCAGGTCATTGATCAGACCGATTACGGTATGATGAACGGTGAGAAGGTTCTTAAATCTGCGATCAAGCTGTTAAAAGCTTCCAAATAAGGCTGAACAGCAGAATTTCTATTTAATAGCAAAAATAAATGAAAACGGGGGAATTACAATCATGTTAAGTAAATTAGAATCTGTACTCATGCCTCTGGCAGAGAGAATCGGAAAGAACAAGTATCTCATTGCAATCCGTGACGGCTTTTTGCTGTCCATGCCGCTGTTAATCGTAGGTTCCTTTTTCCTCCTCATTGCCAATTTTCCCATTCCGGGGTGGACCGGTTTTTGGGCAAGGTTTTTCGGGGAACACTGGGACTCCTACTTTTCCAAGCCTACGGATGCCACGTTCTCAATCATGGCAGTGCTGGCGGTGGTTGGAATCGGCTATTCCTTTTCAGAGCAGATGAAGGTAGACCGGCTGTTCGGCGCTGCCGTATCACTGGTATGCTGGTTCCTGATCATGCCCTATAAGATCCTGGTAAATGATACTGCCGTGTCCGGCATTCCGCTGGGCTGGGTCGGTTCCAAGGGAATCTTCGTAGGAATTCTTGCGGCTTTCCTGTCCGTACATATTTATGCGTGGGTCAATAAAAAGGGATGGATCATCAAGATGCCCGACGGCGTTCCTCCTACAGTGGCAAAGTCTTTCTCCGCCCTGATTCCTGCCGGGGTCTCGGTGCTGGTGTTCTTCATCCTGAACATTGTTTTTGCCATGACCCCATATGAGAATGCATTCAACTTTGTGTTCACCATCCTGCAGACTCCTCTCCTTAAGCTGGGCAACACCCTTCCGGCTATGGTAATCGCTTATATCTTTCTCCATTTCTTCTGGTTCTTCGGAGTAAACGGCGGTTCCGTGGTGGGTGCGGTGTTTAATCCCATCCTTCAGACCCTTTCGGCTGAGAACCTGGCTGCATTCCAGGCAGGCCAGCCGCTGCCGAATATTATATCCCAGCAGTTCCAGGATTTATTCGCCACCTTTGGCGGATGCGGCTCCACCTTATCGCTGTTAATAGCAATGCTTTTTTTCTGCCGCTCCAAGCGTATCAAGGAGCTGGGCAAGCTGGCATTTATCCCCGGCCTGTTCGGCATCAATGAACCCATCGTGTTCGGTCTGCCTATTTTACTGAACCCGATGATGCTCATTCCGTTCATGCTGGTGCCTACCATCAACATTGTGATTTCCTACTTCTGTATGAGCATCGGTCTGGTTCCTCTCTGCTCCGGCGTAGCGATTCCATGGACCATGCCTGTAATCCTCTCCGGGTTCCTGGCGACCGGCTGGCAGGGGGCCGTGCTCCAGCTGCTGCTTCTTGTGCTGGGTGTATTCATCTACATGCCGTTCATCAAGATGATGGATAAACAGTATATGGAAGACGAGACCAGGGCCTCTGAGAAATCCGATGATGACGATATTGACTTAAATGACCTTTCTTTTGACGATCTGTAAAATGAGGTAAACGGTAATGAAGCTTATTATGATATACGACCAGATTCAGTCGGGACTTGGAACCAAGGACGACACCATGGTCCCCCTTACAGGGAAAAAGGAGCCCATCGGACCGGCTATTATGATGGAACCATTTTTAAAGCAGGTGGACGGATACGTAATGGCCTGCCTGTGCTGCGGCAACGGCACGTATCTTGCCGATCCGGAGGAGGTCAGCCGCAAGCTTTGTGCCATGGTGAACAAGCTGCAGCCGGATGTGGTGATGTGCGGGCCCGCCTTTAACTATGCGGATTACGCTCAGATGTGCGCCAGGGTGGCCTGTGATATCAATGCCTCCACCGGAGCAAAGGCATTTGCAGCCATGTCTGCGGAGAATGGAGATACCATTGCAGCTTATAAGGATAAAGTAGCGATTGTGGAGACGCCGAAAAAGGGCGGTCTGGGCCTTAATGATGCCTTGAGAAACATGTGTACCCTGGCCAGGGCCTTGGCTGACGGCGCGGACACTTCGGCGCTGATTGAAGAATTCTGTTTTAGATAAAAAGGAGGTCCGTGCAATGTGGGGTATGATAGCAACCTGGCGTATGGCAGTGGAAGGGATTGCAAAGGGAGCGGAGATGCTTAAGGAAAACGGCGGAGCAGGAGATGCCATTGAGGCGGCCATCCGCCAGGTAGAGGACTTCCCTTATTATAAATCCGTAGGCTACGGCGGACTGCCCAATGAGGAAATGGAAGTGGAAATGGACGCGGCCTATATGGACGGCGATACACTGGATATAGGAGCCGTGGCCGCCATCAGGGATTTCGCCAATCCGGTATCCATTGCCAGGCGTTTAAGCCGGGAAAAGGTCAACTGCATGCTGGTGGCTGAAGGAGCAGAAAAATTCGCTCACAAGGAAGGCTTTGAGCGCAAGAATATGCTGACAGACCGGGCAAAGGCTCATTACAGGAAGCGGATAAAGGAGGTGGCTGCCCAGGCGGCCGCCAGGGAGCTTAAGCCCTATTCCGGTCATGACACCGTGGGCATGGCCTGCCTGGATGGAAAGGGCAGGATGACGGCAGCCACCTCAACCAGCGGCCTGTTCATGAAGAAAAAGGGCAGGGTAGGCGATTCTCCCATATCCGGCTCCGGCTTCTATGCCGACAGCAGGAAGGGGGCCGCCGGCGCTACCGGCCTGGGAGAGGACTTGATGAAGGGCTGCATCTCTTATGAGACCGTCCGCCTTATGGGAGAAGGAATGCATCCTCAGGAGGCCTGTGAGGCAGCGGTGAACCGGCTGGACCGGGAACTTCGGGAACGCCGGGGCGAAGCCGGCGACATATCCCTCATTGCCATGAATCCCAAGGGGGAGTGGGGGGCTGCCACAAATATAGAGGGATTTTCTTTTGCAGTGGTCACGGAGGAAATGGAACCCACGGTTTACCTGGTAACCCGGGGGAGGGATGGACACTGCACTTATGAGAAAGCCTCTGAAGAATGGATGGAAAATTACATGAAGACGCGCATGGCGCCCATAGAGGAATAAGAGATGGGATATGGACAGATGGAAAATGAATCAGATGAGAAGATACTCGACTGTGTGGACCGGTTAAAGGACCGTTTCATCAGCAGTGTCCTGGACCTGGTGCGCATTGACAGTGTGGAAAGGGAGGCCTGCGAGGGCGCTCCCTTTGGCACAGGAGTGAAGCGTGCCCTGGAATGCGCCATGGATATCAGCGGACAGCTGGGCTTTGATACTGTGAACCTGGATCATTATATGGGATATGCCCAGTATGGAAAGGGAGAAGACTATGTCTGCGCCATCGGTCATGTGGATGTGGTTCCGCCGGGAGAGGGCTGGAAGCATCCTCCCTTCAGCGGCTATATGGAGAAGGGGGTCATCTACAGCAGGGGAGTCCTGGACAACAAAGGACCGGTTATGGCCTGTCTCTATGGTCTGGCCGCCATCAAGGAGGCCGGACTCCTCCTTAAGAATCCGGTGCGCATCATCTTCGGATGCGATGAAGAATCCGGATTTGAGGATCTGAAGTATTATCTCTCAAGGGAGAGGCCGCCTCTCTATGGATTCACACCGGACTGCAAGTACCCGGTGGTCTACAGCGAGCGGGGCAGGGCTGTGGTGCGGATTACAGGCAGTCTGGAAGAGCTGGAATCCTTTTTTGACTTTGTAAACAAATATTTTATGGGGGCCGGGAACACAGGCGACCGGTTGGGGATTGACTTCTCCCACCGGGAATATGGGATCATGGAGATGCGCGGATATAAGCTGAGCGTGGTTTCGGACGGTTCTGGCGGTAAGAGGCAGGCGGCCTTTGATGTCACCTTGAGCTATCCGGGCGGCGTCACCCTAGAGGAAATCATGAAGCGAATCTGCAATAAAGCCGGGGCAGAGGAGCTGAAAGCCCGGCTTATACAGAACTTTGACCCGGTAGTATTCCCAAAGGACACGCCCATGGTTAAGGCCATGCAGGAGAGCTATGAACTGGTCACCGGGCTTGACGGTACCCCTGTAACCACCACAGGCGGCACTTATGCCAAGGCCATGCCGGGCATTGTCCCCTTTGGCCCCAGCTTTCCGGGGCAGAAAGGCATCAGCCACAATCCCAATGAGTGGATGAGCGTGGAGGATTTAATGACCAATGCAAAAATTTATGCACTGGCCCTATACCGCCTGGGACGGTTATAGCATGAAGGGGTGTGAGCATTTGCAAATAGGAACCATGCCAGGACGAAAGTTTACTTTCATTTTACTCTGCATTGGTAGATAAGTTTACATAAGGCATTTATACTGAAAGTGACATGAAAAGGCTGTATGTTTATATAGCCTGTCACTTGAAGTGAAACACACAACATATGAAGAAAGTAGGAGTGGAATGCCAAAAACTTATGTGCTGGATACCAATGTACTGATTCAGGCCCCTTATGCTTTAGAATCCTTTGAAGAGAACTGTATTGTCCTTCCCCTGGCGGTGCTGGAAGAGCTTGACAGGCTTAAAAACTCCGACGGAGAACGGGGCAGCAACGCCCGGCAGGCGATTCGATTGCTGGAAAATCTGCGCCTTTCCGGAAGCCTCACTGAGGGGGTCCCCCTTTCCTGCGGCGGCTTTCTCCGGCTGGAAATAAACCATGTGGATGTTCCTCTGCCGGAAGGCATGCAGCCAAACAGTCCGGATAACCGCATTCTGAAGGTGTGCAAGGGGCTGTGCAATCAGGGGGAATCAGTGGTTTTGGTCACCCGGGATATTGTAGTCAGGATCAAGGCACAGATGATGGGAATTCCTGCGGAGGACTTTACCACCGACCAGGTTCCCGCTCCTTCAGGCCAGTATACCGGACGGGCGGAAGTATATGCCCCCGATGAAACCCTGTCCTCTTTTAAGAAAAAAGGAGTGCCGGCTGAACTGCTTTATACGGTGGATGATGGCGGGACGTCTGTTCCGGTCAGGCTTATTGAGAATCAGTTTGTATTGATCCGCTCGGATATTTCAGAAAAAAAGACCGTACTGGGCCGCTTTCATAAAGGGAAAGTTGTAGCGTTAACCTACAAGAATATCCGGCCTTTCGGGGTAAAGGCCCGGAATGTGGGCCAGCAGTTTTTGCAGGAGGCCCTGATGCTCCCTGCGGAAGAGGCTCCTTTGGTGATTGTAAAGGGACCTGCGGGCACGGCTAAGACGTTTTACGCTCTGGCGGTGGGATTGGAAAAGACGGTGGAGCAGGCGCAGAAAGAATACCGCAAGCTTCTCATCTGCCGTCCCAATGCCCAGTTCGATCAGGACATCGGCTTCCTTCCGGGAAGCGAGCAGGAAAAAATATCTCCTCTTCTTCGCCCGATCGTGGATAACCTTGAAATACTTCTGGACCACGGGGCCCATGAATCCCGATGGGATGAAAAGGAACTGCAAAGCAGAATCGATTATCTTTTTACAACAGGCATTATTTCAGCCGAGGCAATGAACTTTATGCGGGGGCGGTCCATCACCGATACCTGGCTTATTATCGACGAGGCGCAAAATCTGACTCCCAGACAGGTGAAAGGAATTGTCACCCGTGTGGGCAAGGGCACGAAAGTCATTTTGCTGGGAGATCCGGCGCAGATAGACCATCCTCTTCTGGACGAGCGCACCAACGGCCTCTCTTACGCAGCAGAGCGGATGAAGGGCAGCCCCCTCAGTGTTCAGCTTACCATGCTCTCCGACGAATGCGTGCGTTCCGATCTGGCTTTAGATGCGGCCCAAAGGATGTAAAATGCAGCGGCTGAACAGGATGTTTTCATAAATAAGATCAGTCATTTGAGCGGGTATCCATGACAAGGATACCTGTTTTTTTCGTCCCAAATAATGAAAGACAGAAAATCACTTCCTAAAATCATAAAAAGATCTTGACATCCAGGTAAGCTTATAATATTATATTGTTACAACAATATAATGTTTGCAACGAAGAAAGGTGGGGGAGAATTATTAAACAGATTGTTTTGGTAAGCCATGGAACAATGGCAGAGGGAATGCACCATGCCGCGAAGATGGTCTTTGGAAATCTGCCGGGCGTCTCGTATCTTTGCCTGACAGAGGAAAAAGACATTGAGACATTCCGGGGAGAATTGAGGATTCTGCTTGAGGCATTGAACCGGGAGGAGCCGGTAACGGTTCTTTGTGATATCGGCGGCGGTTCACCCTATAATACCACCCTGGAGCTGCTGGCAGAAATGGGATGCATGGACAGGGCCAGTATTGTATCCGGCATGAATCTTCCGCTTCTGCTGCTGGTTTTGACAGCGCCAGATAACAGCCCGGAAACGGTGAAACACTGTGTGGAGGAATCCCAGGGCAGTCTGCATTTGTTTGAGATGGGGCAGGAAGACGGCGACGACGAACTGTAAAGGAAACCATGGGAAAAAAGAAATGAAAGGAGGTATTAAGGGTGGCAATCAGTTTTATAAGAATTGACGACAGAATCATTCATGGGCAGATTATTATCCGCTGGTCCACGGAGTATCCCTGCGACGGAATTATTGCGGTGGATGATAAGGCGGCATCCAATGAAGTGATTAAAAATGCACTTCTGGCAGCATCTACAAAAAAGACATTTATCTGGAGCCGTGAAAAGTTCCGCTCCAAGATGGATGAGGCGGTGGCAAGCAGCAAGAATTATTTTGTTATCACCAAGACGCCGGACACCATGGCGGAGCTGCTGGTGGATTACGGCCTGAAGGTAAACATCGGGGTTTTAAACGTAGGGCCCCAGAGCGCAAAGCAGAATACCGTCCGGGTCAATAAGAACGCGGACATCACCAGGGAAGATATGGCCAGCTATGAGCGGATTCACCAGGCCGGCTATCAGATAGAGTTTCAGCTGGTTCCTGATTTTACAAAGGTCCGGTGGAGCGATGTCAGGGAAAAACTACTTTAATAATTGAATATTTAGGGGGATATCATTATGCAGATAAACATCATACAGGCAGTTTTGATCGGTATTTTATCGTATCTGGGCTCCTTGTCCTGTCCTTGGGCGCTGGGAGTGACCGGCGGCTGGTATACGCTTTCCAGGCCGCTGATTTCAGGCTTTTTGCTTGGACTGATCATGGGGGATGTTCAGACCGGCATCATCGTGGGAGTTGCCGTTCAGGTGGTATATATCGCGTTGGTTACACCGGGCGGACAGATGCCCCAGGACTTAAATGCGGCGGCCTACATCGGCGTGGGCCTTGGAATCATGGCGGTAAAATCCAATGCGACCGTGGAATCGGCGGTGGCGATTGCCACAGCCGTCGGAGCGATCGGAACCATTTTCCACAATTTCATGATGATGACCAATACGTTCTGGAATGCCAGAGCCATGAAATGTGCGGAGAACGGAGATTATAAAGGTCTTGCTTTCAATCACTGGGTAGGACCTCAGGTGCTGCAGTTCTGCTACAGGGTCATTCCGACAGTGGCGGTTCTTTATTTCGGCCAGGGGCTGGCGTCAGAGATAATCGCCTTGTTCCCGGTAGATTCCTTTGTTATGAGAGCATTAACCGCTCTGGGCGGAATGCTTCCGGCAGTTGGAGTTGCAATTCTGTTAAAACAGGTTACCAAGAAAAGTATAGAGATTATCCGGTTCCTGTTCGGATTTGCACTGGTTGCATCTCTGGGAATCAATATGATCACCATTGCTATTTTCGGCGCATTTTTTGCATACAGCTATTTCCTGTATACCAAAAAGGACAATGTGGTAAAAGCTGCCGTAACAGCGGACGATATGGAGGAGGAACTGTGATATGAAAAAAATCAGCAAAAAAACATTGAGAAAAAGCTGGCTCCGGTGGATATGCGCCAATTTAACTTCCATGTCTTTCCAATGGCTGGAGTCTCTCGCATTTGCCGATTCCATGGGCCCGGTAATAAAGGAATTGTACGGGGATGATAAGGAAGAGGAAAAGGCGGCTTTAAAACGCCACTGTGCATTTTATAACACGGAGCCCCAATTGGGCTGCGTTGTCAACGGCATTGCCTGCGGACTGGAAGAGGAAAGGGCCAACGGGGCCGACATCGACGACGAGGTAATCAACAGCATTAAGCTTGGACTGATGGGACCTCTGGCCGGCATCGGGGATGCCATGATTCCGGGCATGCTGATACCGCTGCTCTTATCAATCGCCATTGGCCTTGCACAGGGTGGAAATGTTTTAGGGCCGATTTTCTACATAGTGACCTTTCTCCCTGCGGTGACGGCGCTCAGCTACTGGCTCTTTATGAAGGGCTACCAGATGGGCACCAAATCGGTGAACTTCATCGTAGGAGAGGCCTCCCAGAGAATCCGTGAGGCATTTAACCTATTAGGCGCTATTGTAGTGGGCGGAGTCGGCGCATCCTATGTCAGCATCAGCTCAGCCCTGAATATCCAGACAGGAAATACAGAGTCCACGGTTGTGGTAAATGACGTGTTAAACGGCATTTTCCCCAAACTCCTTCCTCTGGCAGCGATTCTTCTGTGCTGGTGGCTCATGTCGAAAAAGAAAATGTCTGCACTGAAAGTTATGGGAGTGCTGGTGATTGTTGCCCTTGCAGGAGTGGCTGTCGGATTCTTCTAAATACGGCAAACTTGTGACAGTCTGCCAAGTGAACGTTGACAAGTGAAAGGGTATTATTTATTATAATGTTATAGCGTATTAATAAGTGAAATCCGCATAAAAGCACTTTAGAAGCAGGCACGGAAAGGCAGATGACAGGAATGGAAAAATTAAATACTTCGAAAAGCGCGCCACCCTTATACATACAGATCAGTGATATTCTGCGCAATAAGATTTTGAAAAAGGAGTATGAGTTTGACAGTATCATACCCAGCGAGACAGAGCTGCAGAGCATGTATCAGGTGAGCCGTATTACGGCGAGACAGGCGATTCAGGAGTTGGAAAAGGAAGGTCTGGTAAAACGCGCCCGGGGAAAAGGAACGGTAGTTGTCTATCAGAAGACCATTGAGGAGTTCCTCACGAGAATTTACAGCTTCACCGATGAGATGAAGGAGAAGGGCATTGAACCTGGAACCAGCTACGCCCATATTGAGGTGATCAAGGCGGATGCCAAGCTGGCCAGTGTGTTTCACATCGAACCGGAGGCTCCCCTATACCGTCTGGAAAGAGTGAGAACCGGGGATGGAAAGCCGATTGTTATTTTCCAATCCTATTTCCACATGAACAGGCGGCTTCCCCTGGATGACAGGATGTATTATGGAAGCCTGTATGCCATGCTTGAGGAAATGGATATCAGGCCGGTCAAGATTGTGGAAAAGTTCAGCTGCATCATGCCGGATGTCCATACCCAGAAGCTGCTGGATATGAAGAAAACCATACCGGTCCTGCTGAGGCTTCGAACCTCCTATGACAGGAACGATGAGGTGGTGGAGTATACCGTCAGCCTGTACAGAGGAGACCGTTATTCTTACTCCGTTGAAATCAAGAGGTAAGAAGGAAAAGTATAAATAATAGTGAATGGGAGTGCGGCAGAGAGTATTGTTGCGCTCCCGTTTTTCGTCTCATTCAAGGGAGCATTTCATTCCGGTATCCATCAGGGGAGTGAAAAATGAAAGGAGAAAACAGAATGGATTTTTATCCGGGCTTTAAAATTATACCGCAGTCACAGCCCATTGGATTTACCTATGGGGAGGGCGTGTTCGGCCCTGTGCCGGAGATCCGGCGGCTGGATGATATACGGGCATCTCTGGCTGATCCGTCCTGCAGCGGACCGGAGGAGCTGTATGCCATATCCATGGATGTGGGCAGGGAAGAAGACAGGAAAAAAATTGAAAAACGGGGCCTTCTCTACGGGGCGGTTGTCTATGGGGCAGGGATTATCGGCAGGGAGCCGGTACGCTCCCAGGGCCATATCCACGCAGTCAGCCCATCCTGCGGATATTCGACCCCGGAGGTCTATGAGATCTGGGACGGCGAGGCCATCATCTATATGCAGGAAGCGGAGGGGGACGATCCGGGTATTTGCTATGCGGTACGCGGGAAGGCCGGAGACGTGATAATCGTGCCGCCTGGCTGGGTTCACGCCACGGTCAATGCCGATGTATCAAGAACCATGTGCTTTGGGGCATGGTGCGTCCGGGATTACGGATTTGAATATGAGGCGGTGAGAAGCCATGGGGGAATCGCTTATTTCCCCTATGTGGAAAAAAACAGTATTTTATGGAGAGAAAACCCTGCATACCGCGGAGGGCGCCTGGTGGAGAAGACGCCAAGAGAGTATACGGAATTTGGAATCCGCAAAGGGACTCCCATCTATACCCAGTTTCAGGAGAATAAAGAAGAGTTTTCCTTTGTGACAAGACCGCAGGATTATAAAAAGCTATGGAAGGAGTTTCAGCCGTGAAAATAATAGAACCGAAGGCAGTGCATGATTTTTATAATGGAGTGATTGAGGGAGAGCTTGTGATCACAAGCAGGAAGCTGCTGAAAGATATCCTGGCGGCTTATGCGGCTCCGGATGGAACAGAGAATGGGGAGCAGGTAATGTATGAGGTTTACAGCTATGAGGATAAGGAAAATCCTCAGCCGGGAAGCTTAAGCTGGGGGCTTACGGTCATGTATCCGGAGCAGGTCAACGGGGAGTGCAATTTCACCAGAGGGCATATCCACGAGGATACCACCTGCGGGGAGTTTTACCTTGGACTCTCAGGAGAAGGACTTCTTCTTTTGATGGATATGGAAGGGAATGCCTGGGCGGAAAAGATTTATCCTAATTCCCTGCACTACATCGACGGGAGGCTGGCTCACCGCCTGGTAAATACCGGGGATCAGGTGCTGAAGGTGGGGGCCTGCTGGCCGCCCCGCGCCGGCCATAACTATGAATGGGTAGAAAAGCATCCGTTTCCGGTGAGAGTTTATAAAAAGAATGGAGAAATTGTATGCATATAAACAGGAAATCCCAATATGAGAAGTATCCGCAGATAAAAATTCAAAATTTTGAACATCAGGTATTTGCCGGGTACGGGGAAATCACAGAAGAATTAAAATCAAGGGTAAAACACACCCCCTTTGTTATGGTTGTGGACTGCTATCCGGGGGTCAATGACGAAGAAGTGCTGGAAGCTCTTTCCCGGCTGGGTGCAGACCGCCTGGTGCAGACAGCAGATATTTTTAAAGAAGAAAAGGCGATCCGGGAACAGTTAAAATATCAGCTGACCGACGACCGTGTTTTTGGAAAGATGTATGCAGGAGAAATCCTGGATTTTATGGACATGGAGAAATTGTCAGAGGCCAGAGCAGAGGTGGCGGAGGCAAAAGGCTTTACGGTTGTCTATGGATTCGGCGCATCCCTGGTAGCCCGGGGGGACCTGCTGGTTTATCTGGATATGGCAAGGTGGGAGATTCAGCTCCGCTACCGCAAGGGCATGGGAAATTACCGGGCGGATAACGGGGATGAGGATATTTTAAGAAAATATAAAAGAGGATTTTTTGTGGAATGGAGAATCGCCGACAAGCACAAGGCACAGCTGTTTGAGCGCATAGACTATCTGATGGATACCAATAAGGCGGGAGAGCCAAAGATGATCAGCGGCAGGGCCTTTCTGGAGTCTCTGCGGGAAGCTGCCAGACGTCCGTTCCGCACAGTGCCCTATTTTGACCCGGGAGTATGGGGAGGGCAGTGGATGAAAGAGGTCTTAGGCCTGGATTCTTCCGAGGAGAATTATGCCTGGAGCTTTGACGGGGTACCGGAGGAAAACAGCCTGCTTTTTAACTTTGGCAAAGCAGTGGTGGAGGTCCCCGCCATGGACCTGGTGCTGTATCAGCCCAGGCAGCTATTGGGGGAACAGGTTTACGCCCGTTTCGGAGCGGAATTTCCCATCCGGTTCGATTTCCTGGATACCATGGGAGGCCAGAATCTGAGCTTTCAGGTACATCCCCTGACCGAATATATCAAAAAGCAGTTCGGCATGCAGTACACCCAGGATGAGAGCTATTATATTCTGGACGCAGAGGAAGACGCGGCGGTTTATCTGGGATTGAAAGAGGGCATTGACCGTGATGAGATGATGGAGGCATTAAAGGATGCCCAGGAAGGAAAATGCTCCTTTGACGCGGAGAAATACATCAACCGTTTTCCGGCGAAAAAGCACGATCATTTCCTGATTCCTGCGGGTACCTGCCACTGTTCCGGAAGCAATGCCATGGTACTGGAGATCAGCGCCACGCCTTATATATTCACTTTCAAGCTGTGGGACTGGGGACGTCTGGGGCTGGATGGAAAGCCCAGACCTATCCATATTGAACATGGAAAGAATGTCATCCAGTGGGACAGAACCACAAAATGGGTGGAGGAAAATCTTGTCAACGCCTGCTATACGGTGAAAGAAGAGGACGGATACTTAGAGGAGCATACAGGGCTTCATGAACTGGAGTTTATTGAGACCAGGCGCTACTGGCTGGACCGGCCGGCAGAGCTCAATACCATGGGCACCGTTCACATGCTGAATCTGGTGGAAGGAAGTGCTGCGGTGGTGGAAAGCCCCTCAGGCGATTTTGAACCATATGAGGTCCACTATGCGGAAACCTTTATTGTTCCGGCCAGCGTGGGCGCATACCGGGTGAGGCCTGCAAAGGACCATGAAAGGATCGGTTTGATAAAGGCATATGTCAGATAAAATTCGGGGTGAGAGAATTCGCCTGGTGGCCGTGGATATGGACGGGACCGCCCTTAGGTCCGATGGGCAGGTGCCGCCGGGAACCATAGAAGCGCTGAAAAAGTGGATGGAAAACGGCGGTCTGGTGGTTCCGGCTTCAGGAAGAACATATGGATGGATTCCTCAGGAGATTCTGGAGCTGGGAGTGCCCTACGTCATATCCGGAAACGGGGCATCCGTCATTGATACGGGAACCGGGGAGTACATTTATGAAAGCAGAATCAGGCTTAAAGAGGGCCTGGTCCTCCTGAGCTATCTGCTGACGGAAAACGGCCAGTGTTACTTTCAGCAGGAAGACCGGTATTATGAAAGCGCTGACCGATGGGAGGAGATGGAGAGGAAACATCCCTATATGGTGTCGGCAGGTTTTTCCAGGAGAGAAAAGCTTACAGACCTGCTGGTATTTTTGGCAGATAAGGGAGAGGATATCCAGAAGATTGGCTTTATGGCCTTTGACGGGGAGGCGGAAAACCGGGTGATGGCTTGCGGAAAGCATTTCCCGGGCTTTACCGTTCTGAAAACGGGCCGGATGTGTCTGGAGTTTAACCGGAAGGGAACGTCCAAGGGAGAGGCCTTAAAATATTTATGCCATTGTCTCGGCATGGAGCCGGGGCAGGCGGCGGCCATTGGGGACAGTGAAAATGACGTGGAGATGCTTGCCTGGGCCGGAATGGGCGTGGCCATGGGGAATGCCCCGGCGGCGGTGAAAGAGGCGGCGGACTTTGTGACGAAGACAAATGACGAGGAGGGCGTGGCATGGGCATTGGAACGCATCCTTGAGGGAATATGGGAGAGGCCGGATGGCCTTGAATGACAGAAAGAGGAGCTTTCTCCGTTTGGAGGAAGCTCCTTTTGCTGTTGGGAGAGATATCATTCCACCCTCTGTCATTTTTTAATGACAAGGAATGAATGGAAGGTTATACTTCTTTGGAGCATAATAAGACCAGAAGGAAAGTGATTGTATGATACAGGATTTGACACAAAAGCAGATACAGCTTTTAAACTGCCTGATTCATCAGGATAATGCCATTGATGGGGAAGAGCTGGCGAAACGGCTTGGAATCTCTTCCAGAACAGTGATGCGGTATCTTTCAGCCCTCAGTGAGGAGCTGAGAGCATTTGATGTGTCCATTTCCCGGAAAAGAGGACAGGGGTATGTGTTAGAGGGAAACAAGGCGGCATTAAAGCCCCTTCTTACCCAGAAGGAATATCGACAGAAGGATGGAGACAAGCGGATTCATGAGATGATTCTGGAAATCATCGACCGGGATGAGATCACTATCGAAAAGCTCAGCGACCTCATGTTCCTAAGCCCCTCCACCTTGAATAAGATGACCGCTGATGTGAAGGAGTTTTTAGGAAGATACAGGCTGACCCTTGCGGGTAAGCCCTATTATGGCCTGTCCATTACGGGAGAGGAAACGGATATCCGCACTCTTTTGGGGGACATTGGCCTGGATTACTGCAACGCAAGGCTTGTGAACACAGGCATTTACAACATTTCCGAGGAAGAGCTTGACCGGACCGACGAACTGGTGTTTGGATACATTCAGGAATACGGAATGATAGTGGCGGACATGGATTTAAACAATTTAATTGCGAGAATCATCATCGCCCTTTCACGGAGCAGAAAAGGGCGCCGGATCACCGGGATGAAGCTTGGAGCCCCTGTTACCGGACATAACTATCAGATGATACGCTCCATTATGGAGGCTCTGGGAAAGGAGTTCCATATTGAGGTTGCGGAAGAGGAATGCTTCTATGTGATGGTGTGTTCCGGTTTTATGGGATATAACCTTAACCTTGAGGACACTGACGGCTGTGAGGAGATGCGCCGGTTTGTCAGCGATTTTCTGGCGGAGATTTCCCAGCTTACAGGGATTTCCTATGACCAGGATGAGAAGGTAATGAATGTCTTAAGCCTTCACTTAAAGGCCCTGATGCAGAGGGCTAAGGCCGGAAACTACTCGCCAAATCCCATTATCGGACAGATTAAAAACAGCTATCCGCTGGAGATGAATTATGCCATCCTGATGGCGCAGCGCTTTGAGGAGCGGTTCGGCGTCTCCATCAATGAGGATGAGATCGGCTATCTGACCGTTTATTTAGGGGTTTATGAGCCCCAGGCAGGAGAGCGGATTAAGGCGGTGATTCTCTGCAATTACGGAATCGGCACCTCTCAGATGATTCTGGAGAAAATTCAGAGTGAGGTTCAGAATATATTTATCTGCAGCGTATATCCGGTCCGGTATTTAAAGCTGGCCTTAGACCGGAAGCCGGATGTAATTATATCGGCGGTTCCTATCAAGGAGTATGAGGGAAATATTCCTGTAATCGTTTCCCATGATTTGCTGGGAGAGAAAGCCATTACCGGAATTCAGGAGCAGATCTGGCAGAAGATCTATATTGAAAAGGAGTTAATGCGGTATTTTGACCCGGACTGCTTTGGACATATCTGTGCGGAGAACCGGTTCCAGGCCATTGAGAAGCTGGGGGCTATGCTGGAACAGAAGAAAGGCATTGGGAGCCAGGTAATAAGAGCAATAGAAAAGCGTGAAAGGATCAGCTCCACAGAGGTTGGAAACCTGGTGGCCGTGCCTCATGTGCTGATGCAGGGAGAATTTGCCTCCTGTATTGCCATCGGGATTTTGGATAATCCCGTCCAATGGGGAAGCGAGATGGTTCAGATGGTATTCCTGGCCTGTTTCAACCAGTCCGGAGACCAGTATGCCCGGATTTTCAGGACGCTGTACAAGGTGGTACACGCGGAGGAGCTGGTACGCCGCCTCATACAGGCTGATGATTTCTATGCATTTCAAAATATTATGTGCGGGAGAAGGCGTGATGATGACGAAGAAAGTAATTAAGAAAGAATATATTTTTACAGGGATGGAATTTAAGAGTAAGGAAGAAGCGCTTCGCTCCATCGCAGAGCAGGCGGTAGGCTTAGGGCTGTGCCGGGATGTGGAGGGAACCTATCAGGGCTTTCTGGAACGGGAGTCCCAGGGTCCTACCGGAATGGAGGACGGATTTGCAATCCCCCATACCCGCTGTGAATCCGTGGTTCAGACGGGAATCATTGTGATGAAGTCAAAAAATGAACTGGAGTGGGAATCCTTTGACGGCAAGCCTGTTCACATGATGATCGCTTTGATCGTGCCGAAAGAAAATTACGGAAATGAGCACATTCAGATTCTGTCGTCCCTTTCAAGAATGCTGGTGAAACAGGAATTCCGGAATAAGCTCATGGCGTCTGATTCAGCCGGAGAGATTTATGAGGTCATTCATCAGGCGCTGTCGTTAAACGGATGAGTTCCCTTTAAGAGGTTGGTTTTGCCGGGGACGCCCGGATGAAAAATATATAAAAATTATAAGAAAAGAGGAAAAATAATGGCAAAGAAGAAATTAGTAGCATTGTGTGCATGTACCATGGGGCTGGCTCATACCTTTATGGCAGCTCAGGCCTTAGAGGATGCGGCTAAGGAGCTGGGCTACGACGTGAAGGTGGAGACCCAGGGGGCGGATGGAATCCAGAATGAGCTGACTCCGGCAGAAATTGCTGAGGCGGATATTATCATCCATGCCGTTGCCATTGCGCCCCAGAACAATGAGCGCTTTGACGCCTACGATATTTATGAAATCGGCCTTCAGGATGCAATTAAGAACGCCAAGGGGATTATTCAGGAAATTGAAAGCATGGAAGAGTGAAAATGACATTCGAGAGATAAGGGGGATTAAAGAAGATGGCTATTACAAAGAGGAGTGCATTGACAGGACAGGCAGAGAACAAAAATGCAGGCAGCACCAATAAGCCTGCGCAGCAGAAACCGGAGATTCAGGAGAAAAAAGGGATTTGGGATACGTTATCACGCCACGTAATGACCGGTATCAGCAACATGATTCCATTCCTGATCATGGGCGGACTGATTCTGGCGTTTTCACAGCTCATTCCATATGTGATTCTGGGCGTGGACCCGTCCATGGGCATTTTGGATGCCATGAACAGCGGAGCTTATGATGGATTTAACTTATTCCTTTTAAAATTTTCTGACTTATGTGCGAATTTCGGCGGAACGCTGTTCGGATTTGCGATTCCCATGTTTGCGGCCTTTATGGCTAATTCCATCGGCGGCAAGCTGGCTTTCCCCGCCGGTTTTATCGGCGGCCTGATGGCTACCAAGCCAACTGCAGTTGTGAGCCTTGTAGACGGAACCTGGACAGCCGCATCACCCGTAGCTTCCACATTCTTAGGGGCCTTGATCATCGCCATTGCAGCCGGTTATTTTGTAAAATTCTTAAACCAGAAGATTAAAGTGAGCCACAATATGCTGGCATTTAAATCCACTTTCCTGATTCCCATGCTGGCAGCCGTGTTTGTCATGCTGGGCATGCATCTGGTGGTAACGCCTATTGGCGGAATGTTAAACAGCTTAATCAGGGCAGGGCTGTCTGCAGCAGGTAAGGCAGGGTCCTATGGATACACCATTGCTCTTTCTGCAGCTACGGCCATTGACTTGGGCGGCCCCATCAACAAGGCGGCAGGATTCGTGGCACTTGGTTTTACTACCGACAAGGTACTGCCCATTACCTCCCGTGTGGTTGCCATTGTGGTTCCCTCCTTTGGACTGGGGCTTGCGACCCTGATTGACCGTCTGGTAGTAAAGCGCCATGTGTTTGACAAGCAGTTCTATCCCCAGGGGAAGACAGCCATGTTTCTGGCGCTGATGGGAATCTCCGAAGGAGCCATTCCCTTTGCTCTTGAAATGCCCAAGGTAATCATTCCCTGTTACATGATCGGCGCCATCTGCGGCTCTCTTTCTGCTACCATGTTCGGTGCGGTGCAGTGGTTTCCGGAGTCTGCCGTATGGGCGTGGCCTCTTTGCCAGAACATTCCGGCCTATATCGCAGGAATCGTAATAGGTGCTGTAGTGACTGCTTTGCTGGTAATTTTTATCCGCAACAACATGATGTCGAAAGGCAAGCTGACGGTGGATTCCAACGACTGATGAGACAGGAGATGGCAGAATGGCATTTCATCTGAAAAACGGATGGCAGTTTATGGAACAGAAGGGTCTGGATGGACTGCTGCTGGTATCCAGAGAAAATAAATTTTACACGGCAGGGCTTTACAGCGGAAGCGGCTATGTGCTGCTCACCAGAAAGGGCTGTTATGTCATCGCAGATGGACGGTATTATGTTCAGCAAAAGGAACGGATGGCCGGAGCCCCTAAGGAAATGAATGCCAGGGTTTTGCTGGCGGACAAAACGTGGGGGTATTTTGAGCACATAAACCGGATCGCAGAGGAAGAGTCTGTGGGACAGCTGGGCTTTGAGGCGGAGGCCGTCTCCTTTGCCCAGTACCAGAAGCTGAAAGCAGGCTTAAGGCCAGAGCTTGTACCTGTGTCTCCGGATTCCATCCGTATGGTGAAGACGGAAGATGAGATTTCCTGCATTTCCAGGGCCTGTGAGATCGCTGACCGGGGATATTCCTATATCCTCGGTGAGATCAAGGCCGGAATGACGGAAAAGCAGGTGGAGAACCGCCTGATTTATTATATGAAGGAACTGGGAGCCCAGAAAGAGTCCTTTGATGTGATTGTTGCCAGCGGCATGAACGGCGCTATGCCCCATGCCAAGGCGGGCAATAAGGTCATTGAAGCCGGAGATTTTGTTACCATGGATTTCGGCGTCCGGGTGGGCGAATACTGTTCTGATATTACCCGGACCGTTGCAGTACAACGGGTTGAGCCTGAGATGCGTCAGGTATACGATACCGTAAAAAAGGCCCAGGAGACGGCCATCCGTGCCATCCGTCCGGGGAAAAAGTGCAGCGACATCGACCGGGCGGCCAGAGAAGTGATTGAGAAGGCCGGATACGGACCGGCATTTTCCCACAATCTGGGACACGGTCTGGGCATTGCCTGCCATGAAATGCCTGATTTCGCACCGGGAGACGAAAGGGTCCTGGTGCCCGGAATGGTCATGACTGTGGAGCCTGGAATCTATCTGGAAGGGATGGGCGGCGTGCGCATTGAGGACGACGTGCTGGTTACGGAAGAGGGCTGCCGTCTGCTCACGTCCTCGCCCAGAGAACTGACTGTTGTGGGATAAGGAGTCTTGTTATATGGATAAGGAATTTTTAAAAGAATTATGTGAGGCTGGGGCAGTGGCATCCAATGAACGCCAGATACGTGACGTGCTGCGGAAAAAGTGCATGCCCTATGCCCAGGAATTGGCCTATGACGGTCTGGGCAGCATCATCTTTACCCAGAGGGGAGAAGGCCCGTCGGTTCTTCTGGCCGCCCATATGGACGAGGTTGGATTTCTGGTGCGGTCCATTTCCAGCCAGGGGATGCTGATGGTCCTGCCTGTGGGAAATGTGCGGACCTTTTCTAAGTTCATGCAGGAGGTGACGGTCACAACCACAGACGGCAGGGCGTATAAAGGAATATTAAACGCAGAGTATGACGGGGATAAGAAAGAGGCAGCAGGCCTGTATGTGGATCTTGGCCAGGACAGCTCCCAGGAGGTCATGGACCTTGGAGTGCGTCCAGGAGACATGGTCACCTTCTCTTCCGTTTTCCGGGAATATGAAAACGGCCGTTTTGCCGCCAGGGCCCTGGATGACAGGGCGGGCTGCTGGGTGATGGGAGAGCTGATGGAACGGATGTCCGGGAAGACTCATCCAAACCGTATCAGCTATGCCTTTACCAGCTCCGAGGAGGTGGGCACCAGAGGCGCAAGGACAGCGGCAAGAGTGGCGCTTCCCGACATCTGCATTGTATTGGATGCAGCCTGCAACAGCAGTGAGTTCGTCCGTGACCACACCAACAACCGGCAGATCGGAAAGGGGCCCATGATTGTCCACTATGATAAAACCGTTGTAAGCAGCCGCGCTATGGTGGAGCTGGTGCGCCGGTCAGCAAGGGAGCTGGATATCCAGGTGCAGGACGATATGTTTTTAAACGGAGGAACCGACGGCGGCGTGCTTCATCAGGACGGAACAGGACATCCTGCCGTAGTGCTTGGCATTCCTACGCGCTACGGTCATTCTCCCTATTCCATTGCATGCTACCGGGATATGGAGCAGATGGTGGACTTATTGGAGGGCCTGCTGATGAAGCTGGATAAAGAGGCCTGCAGGCAGATTGGATTTGAGGCGGAAATATATGAAATATGATTTTGATCAGTTGATTGACAGGCGGGGAACATTCTGTACCCAGTGGGATTATATTAAGGACCGGTTCGGAGAGGGGGATATTCTCCCCTTTTCCATTTCCGATACGGATTTCATGGCGCCATGGCCAATCAGGAAAAAGCTTATGGAAGTGGTGGAACACGGAATCTATGGCTACAGCCGGTGGAACCATGAGGCGTTTAAGGGGGCTGTGGCAGGATACTTCGCTGACCGCCATAGGGCTTTAGTCAACCCGGATTGGGTGATTTACAGCCCGTCGGTGCTCTATTCCATTGCAGTGCTCTTTCGCCTGCTGAGCCGGGAGCATGATAAGGTGCTGGTGTTTGAACCCATGTATGACGCCTTTTATCACGTAATCGCGGATAATAACCGGGAAATGGTTCCTTTGGGGCTTATACAGGAAAAGGGCAGGTATGAAATCGACTTTGACCGGTTTGAGAGCCTGGTTAAGGAGTGCCGGATTTTCCTCCTGTGCTCTCCTCACAACCCTACGGGCCGGGTCTGGACTGCGGAGGAAATGGACCGGATGGTGGAGCTGTGCAGAAAGCATGGGGTTTTAATCATTTCCGATGAAATACACTCGGATGTGATTTTAACAGACCGGAACCACTGTTCCATTCTTAAGTATAAGGATCAATACGATCAGATTTATCTGGTCAGCTCCGCCAGCAAGACCTTTAACACGCCGGGCCTTATGGGCTCCTACTGTGTACTGCCGGATGAGAGGGTCCGCAACGAATTTATTTCCCGGATGCGGAACAGGGATTTTCTCAACTCCGTCAGCCTTATGGGGATGCACGCCATGATGACCGGCTATGGGGAATGTATGGATTACGCAGACCAGCTCTGCACCTATATCCGGGGAAATATGCAGGAATTATCCGGCTTTGCGGAAAGGGAACTGGCGGACATCGGGGTGAGATTTCACATGCCGGAAGCCACTTATCTGGCCTGGATTGATATGAGCGGAGTGGGAGCGGACAGCAGCGCCATACAGAACGCCCTTGTTCATGAGGGAAAGGTTGGAATCATGCCGGGAAAGGCTTATGGGGATGAGAATTACCTGCGGATGAATCTGGGGTGTCCCCGGGAAAAGCTGACGGAAGGCCTGGAGAGGATGAAGAGGGCTTTGGAGAAGCTTTCTATGTGATCTTTTATTCATCACTTTATATTCTTAAGATAAAAAGCAGGGTGAACTCCCCATTCTCTCTTTTTTTATTCTTCCTGAAGCTTGCTGTTCCTATATTTTCTATAGTTTGAAGGAGACAACCCCAGCTTCTTTTTAAATACGTTTGAAAAATATGAGGAACTCTTAAATCCTACAGATTTGGCAATAAGATCGACGGACCAATTGGTGGAAAACAATAACTCTTCACATCTTGATACTCTGAAATCAGTGATATACTCTTTCAAAGTCAAACCTTCTTTATCTTTAAATAGCTGTGACAAATATGAGCGGTTAATAGACAGATCGTTCGCAATGGTATTGACCTTTATATCTTCAGAATACCGTGTTTCTATTATTTCTTTCGCCTTGAAAATGTAATCATCCGAAAAAGAAAGATTATTTATCTTTTTATGAGGCGAGGCCGGGATAAAGCTGAGTTCAGACTCGATAATGGAGAGGAGAATTAATAATATGCCGTTTACGAAAAGCTCACTGTTCGTTTGCTTATTATTTGTGCCGTTTAAAAGGGCTAAATTATTCTTTACCTCTTCAAAGCTTTTTTCTGAGAGGGAGCAAGTGTGTATAGGAGATGAAAGTCCGATTTTATTTAAAAGCGGTTTTACCAGATCTCCGTCAATTCCAATCCAGGAATAGGTCCAGGGCTCCTGTATATCTGCCTGGTAAAACACCATTTGAGCTGGTTCTATGAGGAACAGATCCCCTCTTTTTAAATTGTACTTTATGTCATTTATTTTATAGATGCCCTTACCCTCCAGAACAAAGTGAATAATGTAATAGGGCTTTGTTCCGGGACCATAATAATGTAAGGGGAAGCAGCTTGATTTTCCATAAAAAAGCAGCTTTATATCTTTCCAAAGTGATTTCTCCATACGGATAAGTTTTTCCTTTTCCAAAAGGATACCTCCTAAATTGTAAGCGTCAGGTAAGACTGCGGAATGAAAGTTCTCCTGAAGAAAAAAGTTCTGCTTTTATTATAGCAGAAAGGTACCCGTTAATCCAGTAAATACAAGGATATAGCCCTCAATGTTACTTTGGGTTGAATCAGGAGATATAATCTGACAAAATTGCATATTTTTATAACAAAATGTTCTAACGGACCGGCTGAATTTTAATATATCATTAGATTTGTAATCGCAGGTATTTACCAATCCGGCCTTTGAAAGGGGTATCTAAATGGATGAAAATATTAAAATTATTAAACCGTCACTGACAGAAAGGATGTACATTGAAACAGAGACTGATGAATATTGGTATGGCGGGTGTGTAATGGACGGCCCGGTTTATCCATTCAATTCAGAATCGAATTACTCTCTGGAAATTATCAATTTAGATACGGCAAATCAAACTGCCCCCTGTTTCCTGTCTACGAAAGGGCGTGCATTTTGGAGCAGGGATGGGTTTAATTTATACGTAAAAGAAGGAAAATTTGAGATTATCGCAAAATCTGATATCTTCCTGTATGAAGATGGTACAACGTTAAGGGATGCACAGCAATTATTGGCTAAGTATAATTTTTCTTTTGGTAAAATTCCTCCCGCCGAGTTCTTTAAAATGCCTCAGTGGAATTCCTGGATTGAATTGCTGTATAAGCAAAATGAAATAGATATTTTAAAGTATGCAAACGGAGTCATTGATCATGGGCTGCCGGCGGGTATCTTAATGATCGATGATTTATGGGCGGATTATTATGGCAGATGGAAGTTTTCCGCCAGAAAATTCCCGAATGCAAAAGAAACGATTGATAAATTACATGATATGGGGTTCAAAGTAATGCTTTGGGTTTGTCCTTTTGTTACTCCTGATACAGAGGAATATCACTTCTTAAGAGATGAGGATTTGCTTATCAGGAGCAAAAGCGGTGAACCGGTTATCAGAAAATGGTGGAATGGTTACAGTGCGATCCTTGATTTAAGTAATCCTAAGGCGTACAAATGGCTAAAGGATGAACTGACAGAGCTACAGGAAGATACCGGAGTGGATGGTTTTAAATTTGATGCAGGTGATCCCAGATTCTATAGCAATGAAGATATTTCATACATGCGGTTAAGCGTCTGGGAGCAAGTGGAACTATGGTCAAAATTTGGTACAGAGTTCCCGTTCAATGAATATAGAATGAATTATAAGAACCAGGGAGAAGCGTTAGTGAACCGCCTGCAGGACAAGTCCTTTGAGTGGGGAGAAGATGGTCTGTCAGAATTAATACCATCATCGCTGACTCAAGGATTGTTAGGATACTATTATAGTTGTCCGGATATGATCGGAGGAGGACAATTCTTGAGTTTTTTGGCAAAAGATGAATTGGACCAGGAATTAATTGTTCGTTCCGCTCAGTGTTCGGCATTAATGCCAATGATGCAGTTTTCTGTAGCGCCATGGAGAGTTCTGGATAAAGAGCATTTTGAATTGTGCAAGGAAGCCGCTGATATACATGTAAAATATTCGGATTATATCATTGAGCTTGCAAAAAATGCTTCTGAAACAGGACAGCCAATTATACGGCCAATGTCATATGATTATCCGGAATCCGGGGTTAAATATGACCGCACTCAATTCATGCTGGGAGATAAAGTGTTAGTTGCTCCGGTGTTAGAAAAAGGGGCGGAAACTAAAGAAGTATTCTTCCCCAGAGGGAAATGGCAATCGGTTAATGGTGACAGGGAAGTAATTGAAGGGCCGCGGGTAGAAAAGGTTAAAGTTGATTTGGCTGCCTTGCCGGTATATAAAAAAGTATAATTTACAGATAAACAAAGAAGCGGTAATCGAAAGGCCGCAGGTTGAAAAAGTTAAGGCTGATTCAGCCGGGAGGAATTTTGCGCAGTCTGAAACAGGTGCCAGGGCATGTCCCCCGGCACCTGTTTGTCCATAGTGCTTTTCTTTTCCTTATGACCGCTCAGGAATCTCCACCCATTGCTGTTTCTGGTTGCTTTCGAAGATTTTACTGCACAATACCATTTCATGGAGTCCGTCCTCAAAGGTCGCATACTCGCGGATCACCTCAGGATTGTCAATGCTGTTATACACATTGGCAAAGCACTGCTTAAAGGCATCGGGGAAGCCTTCCAGATGGCCGAAAGGATAGGCAATTAAAGGCCTGGTGTTGGGATGGACCGTAGCAATGCCTTTTTCCATGACCTGATTGTAGCTGTCTCTCTGGCCGATGGTCAGCTGGTTGCAGACCTCGCTGTTCCACTCCGCAGATTTCTCATAGCCGCCCACCAATAAGTCGATTGCTACGGATTTGCCCGCAATTACCTGGGAGAAGAAAGCGCTGCCCTTTGCCCCGTTGCTGAACCGGAACATAACGCTGGCATTGTCTTCCGTATCAATGGCGATATCCTCGTAATCTTCATCAGCAAATTTATCCTTTGAAAAGGCGATTACATGTCCTTTTGGTTTTTTGCGGATGGGGTGAATCGTTGAAAAATCTGCATTTACCGCAACGATTTTCTGACCGGTCACATATTCGGCCAGATCCATCCAGTGAGACCCGATATCGGCAACGGCCCGTGTGCTTCCGGATTCGGAAGAATTGAGACGCCAGCTGTAATCGGTTTTATACAAAAGCCAGTCCTGGGTATAGCTTCCGGTAATAGAGAAGATTTCGCCTAATTCACCGTCCCGGATTACATTTTTTAAGTGGTTGTTCATGGGATAGAAGCGGTTGTGGAAATTAATGGCCGCGATTAATCCGGTTTCCTTAGCTTTTGCAACCAGGGCCTCGGCTTCCTCTATGGATACGCACATGGGTTTTTCACAGATAATGTTGACTCCGTGGTCCATGGCATACATGGCTATTTCAAAATGAGTGTTGTTAGGCGTGCAGATATGTAACACATCCAGCTTCATGGTATCAATCATCTGCCTGTAGTCGGTAAAATACTGAGGAACATTTAAGGACTCAGCCGCCTCCTTTGCGCTGATTGTATCAGCCAGCGCCACAACTTCAACGTTTCCAAGACGTCTTACGGTTTCAATGTGGACCCGTCCGATAAAGCCGGTTCCAACGACTCCCATTCTGTAAATTCTCATATTCCATTCCTTCTTTCTTTATAATAATCTTTCCACAGGTCAGACTCCTGAGGCAGATAGACGATGCTTGGAAAGGCCTCCTTAACCAGTGCCCGTCCTTCCTCCACGGACCCGATCTGCCCGTCAGCCATCATCTGCATCATGATATTGCCGATGGCAGTGGCTTCTGCCGGACCGGCATATACGGGAAGGCCGCAGGCATTTGCGGTCAATTGACACATCAGCCTGCTTTGGGCGCCTCCGCCCACAATATGGATGCCCGTAAATGTTTTCCCCGTATGGTTTTCCAACAGCTCCAGATTCCAACGGTATTTGCAGGCCAGGCTTTCATAGACGCACCGCACCATTTCTCCTATGGACAGGTGCACATCTCCATACCGTTTCTTACAACTGTTCTGGATTTTCTCCGGCATATTTTCCGGGGAGAAAAAAACTTCCTCATCCACATCGATGACATATTGAAAGGGGGGAGCCAGGGCAGCCATTTCCTCCAGCTGGGAATAGGAGTAATCCGTTCCCCGTTCCCGGTAATGGTCTCTGATCTGCTGGATAATCCAGGTTCCCATGACATTGCGCAGAATCCGGTGATGGCCCTGGTAACCGCCTTCATTAGCAATATTGTATTGAAAGCCGTATTCATTGATGATCGGCTGTTCTGTTTCGGTGCCCACCAGAGCCCAGGTCCCGCAGCTGATGATGGCCTGATCCGGTCCGGCCTGGGAGGCTAAAAAGGCGGAGGCAGTATCGTGCTCGCATACGGAGGCGATTTTAAAGCCTCTGGTGCCCAGCCGGGCATTGAATTCCGCCGTAGTCTCGCCGATCATACTTCCCGGGCAGGAAATATCTGCAAATATATGGGAGGGAATCTGGTAACGGTCTAAAATGACCGGACTCCAGGAACGGAGATCATAGTCATACAGCTGGCTGACAGAAGCCAGGGTGTATTCGGTTTGCTGCCGGCCGGAGAGAAAATAAATCAGAAGGTCCGGTACGAAAAGCAATTTGTTCCCTTCCTGGTAATAATAGGACTGTTCCTCAAAATACATGGAAGCCAGCTGCATCAGGGTGTTAAACCGGGCGTTCTGGTTTCCGTTGACACGGTACAGCTCTGCGGGAGACATAGTGCCGTAAATTTTTTCAGCATGCTTTAAAGTCCTGTCGTCCCGGTAACAGTGAACCTGGGAGAGAAGCTCTCCTGCCGGTGAGACAAAGGCATAGTCGTTGCAGAAGCTGTCGATGCCGAGGGAGCGTATGTCATCCCCGGTAACATTTACTGCAATGCGCAGACCATGAACCAGCTCCTGGTAGATTTCCAGGATGTTCCAGTACAGGCCCCCGGACAGGGGGATGGGGCCGTGCCCGAACTGGTGCAGGGTCCTTATGGACAGGCGGTGATTCTCATAGGTGCCCAGCACTGTTTTGCCGCCGCTTCCGCCTAAATCAAATGCAACATAATTCATGATGCTCCTCCTGGTGAAGATTGTTATTTTGCTGCAAGAACCTCCACATTGGAATATTTTAAATAAGCCAGCTGGGATAAATCCGTTTTACTATCCGTTATAATATAATCAATTTCAGCCAGGTCCATAAGATAGACCTGCCCCACCTGATTGAATTTGGTGTAGTCGGCTAACAGGTACTTTGTCTGGGAATGGAGAAGCAGGGCCTTTTTAATATCGATTTCGTGGATGCCGGAATCGGTGATGTGGTTGCTGCTGTTGATTCCCGTACAGGAGAAAAATGCTTTATTCGGATAATAGTGTGCGGCATTTTCAATTGCAATATTCCCGTAAATGGACAGGTTCGAATTTTTAAAAATTCCGCCCAGGCATACGATCGTATGATTCGGGTTTTGTTTTTTGGAGCATTCAAGCAGAAAAGAGATGGAATTTGTTATAAAGGTGACCTGGATATCCGAAGGTATGTATTTGTACAGAGATAAGCAGGTGGAGCTGTTATCAATAAAAATGGTATCTCCGTCCTGAATGACCGAAGCAGCCGCTTTGCAGATCAGCCGTTTTTCTTCCACATTCTGAATGTTCCGGACCTGTATGGGTGATTCATAATTCTTCCTGCGGTCAGCAGAAGACGGGGACTGTAGGACAGCGCCTCCGTGGGTGCGCTTTAAAGCGCCGGATCCTTCCAGATCGCATAAGTCTCTTCGTATGGTTTCCTTTGAGATATGGAAGAGCCGGGCTAATTCCGCTACGGTAACACTGCCATTGCTCTTTAGCTGATACATAATTTCTGATTGACGTTCCAAATTGTACATGCCAAGGCTTTATTCCTTTCCGATCAAGCTGCTGGTGATTGAACAGAATGCGTCGCATTCAATCCGCTCCAGCATACTGTAGGCTAAATAAATATTCGGACCGGATACAACCACGCCGTGAAGGGGAAGAATTACGCCGATGGGCTTTTTCATGGCCAATTCCCGGTGGTCTTCGAAATACTGGTAAACATTCATGGAGAGCTCGGGAGTATAGGCTTTGGTGTATTCAATACAGCCCACATAGCCTCTGCCCATGGTAGCTTCCGTCAGGTTGGGGATGGGAGCGGATTTTGCCACAAAGGGCATGCAGTAAAAGGGATGGGCGTGTATGGTGCATCCGATCTCTTTGAAGTTTTTCAAAATCAGAACATGCATCAGGCCTTCCCTTGAAAGCTTTCCCGTGCCTTCCAGGATGTTTTCCTCGTAGTCAATCAGAAGGAAATCCTCCGGCCTCAAGTCACAGTGCTTCTGCTCCGACATCAGGGACGGGCTGATTAAAACCCGGTTTTCATCCGCGCGCACGGCGAAATTACCCCCTGCGGCATTTGTTAAGCGGCGTTCCCACATTAACTTGGCAACCTTGCACATTTCTTCACGCAATTCGATATAGGATAAATTACTCAATGTCAACACTCCTTTTCTATAATGTAATTTCTGTTATCTGTACCTGTGATTCCAATTCCTTTGCCCGGTTTAAATCAAAGCCCACCGATGAGGAGGATTCCGCTGTGGCGGCAGAAATTGCCGTGGCAAGACGCAATGTATCTGAAAATGAATAATTTTGCTGCAACCCATAGATAATTCCGGATAGGAAGCAATCTCCGCAGCCAATGGTATTTTTAACTGATATCTTAGGCGGCTGCACCCGGTAAATTCCTTCCGGCGTTTTTACAATGGAGCCGTTTCCGCCCAAAGAGACCGCTATAACAGGAATGCGGTACTTTTCAAGAGACTGGATGGCGCGGATAATTTTCTCATCCGTATCCAGAGCTTCTCCGCAGAGACTGGACAGCTCATCCAGATTGGGCTTTATAAGATAGGGGGATTCCTGAATGCATTGTCTTAAGGTTTCTCCGCTGGTATCTAAAAAAACCTTTAAGTCTTTGCCCTTCAGCCTCTGTATGATCGTGTTGTATATGGCGGGGTCCGGGCAGTTGGTTGCGTCACCGGACAGAACAAGATAGTCTCCGTCCTTAATCTGACTGATCATGTTCCGGATCAGCTGGTCAAGCTCCATCTGATTCAGCAATACGCCTCTGGAAGCTAAGGTTGAGCAGTGACCGTTCTCTTCTATAATTAAATAGTTGGTCCGGCTGTCCGTATCAGCGGTTTCATCCATGATAAAATTAGTAAGAATTCTGTGCTCATTCAATAAATGAATGATTTTTTTCCCCGTTGGGCCATGGGCGATTCCAAAAGCAGCGCTGTCCAGACCGAGAAGTTTCAGATTAATGGAAACATGGGTTCCTTTGCCGCCAATGGTGTCATCGGAATACTGCAATCGGTTGGTTATGTCCTTTTGGAAATGTTCTAAATATAGAAGCTTGTCTATGGCAGGATTTAAAGTTACAGTATGTATCATTTCTTAGGTATACTCCTTTCTCTAATGTATTTTGCGGGAGTGTGTGTTTTTGACCGTAATAGGAGAATCATCTAACTCCAAACACATAGTAACACGAAACGGGCATAAACGCAACATTAATTTTGATTATCTTTTAAAACGCACAAAAACGGGCGATTGTTTTTGTGCATATATTACAAAAAAAGAATGTTATTGAAAATTTATATTGAAATAAACGTAAATACATGGTATATTACACACATAAACAAAAACAAACGCACAAATGCAAATAGGAGGACGATATGGATTACAAGAAAACATTACTAGAACCGATCAAAATAGGAAACCGGGTAGCGCCGAACCGTTTCTTTATTCAGGCAATGGAATGTAATTCGGAAGATGAAACGGGCAATCCATCCCAGGAAACTACAGACAGGTACTGCAATCTGGCAAAGGGTGAGGCAGGACTTATTTCCTTAGAGGCGATTACTGTAACGAGAGAAAGCCGTGCCAGAGATAATCAGCTGACGATTATGCCTAAGAATGAGAAACCCTTGACCGCTTTTGTGGAAAAGGTTCACGAGGCCAATCCGGAATCCCTGTTTATTTTTCAGCTGACCCATTCAGGAGAAATCTCCAATCCTGCATTTTCCAAGCGGGTGACCCCCAATCCTCTTCCTGGATACGGCGGGGAGCTTTTAACGGAAGAAGATGTTGACAGAATCATGGACAGCTTCGTGACTGCCGCAAAGATTGCATATAACGCCGGAGCAGACGGCATTGATATGAAGCTGTCCCATGGTTACTTAGGATGCCAGATGATCCGTCCCCACAACAACAGGAAGTGGAAATACGGCGGAAGCTGGGAGAACCGGAGCCGGTTTGCTTTCGAATTAATTGAGAGAATCCGGAAAGAAATACCGGACCAGAATTTCCTTGTGGGATCGAAAATATCAGCCTGGGAAGGCTTCCCGGGAGGCTTTGGTACCGACGGCCCCGATTCGCCGATTATGGATTTGACAGAGCCTCTGGCTTTAATCAAGGGCCTGGAAGAGAGAGGGGCCAACTTCATTATACAGTCCGCAGGCAGCCCATCCATTACCATCAGCCTGACGCAGGTGGACAAGCACATTCCATACTATGCTTATCTGCACCAGTATTGGGCAAAGGAATTCCGAAAAGTGCTTAAGCCGGAAACCGTAGTAATAGGCTCCAACTTCTCACCTTTCCGGAACGGCAAGAATGACTTGTGTGCAGTAACACCGGAGGAGAGCAATCTTTTAAATTACGGCGCATGGTGTATTGAAAATCATGTGACAGATATGATCGGCCTGGGAAGACAGTCCTTTGCAGATCCGTTTTTACCGAAAAAGCTCAGGGAAGGAAACGAAGAGGACATCAAGTTCTGTCTGCTCTGTGACAAATGTCTGGAGCTGCTGATCCAGCAGAGCAAAGTAGGATGCTGTGCCTATGATAAGGCCGCCCATGAGGAGCTGGTCAGAACGCGCAAGGAGAAGGGTAACTTAAGGATTCATCATACCTAATGTGGTGATCAAATAAAATTTAACTTATTAGAGGAGGAACTATGGTAAAAAAACTAGGAGTGCTTTTCATGACAGTGGTTCTGCTGGGAAGCATGGTTGCCGGGTGCGGGAAAAACGCCTCCCCAAGCAACAGTAATGATGGGAAAGAAAGCACAAGTGCGGCAGTCACCAGTGAAGCAGCTCAGACCACAGGCAGTACAGAAGAGAAATCGGCAGGCCTGATCGGCATCGCACTTCCGGCTGCTGACCATGGCTGGGTTGCAGGTACTATTTACTATGCGGAGCAGAAATGCAAGAGCATGGGGCTGGATAAGGGGAGCGGCTATAAAATAGTGACTTCCGCCAATGTAAATGAACAGGCCAATCAGATTGATGAACTGATTGCCCAGAAATGTTCCGCAATTGTTCTGCTGCCTCATAATGACGAAGTGTCGGTAGCAGCACAGAAGATTATTGATGCAGGAATCAAGCTGATCGTATTTGACCGTAAGGTTACAGGCGATTACACCGCCTATGTTGCAGGAAATAATGCCGGCATCGGTACGAATGCGGCAAAATACCTGGGCGATAAAATGGGCGGAAAAGGCACGATTGCAGTCATGTCTGCTCCAAGTGTAGGCTCTGTCAGCGTAGAACGGACCGAGGCCTTTAAAAAGGAAATGGGAACCTCCTATCCTGATATCAAGCTGATTGAAGTCTCTGCATCAGGGTTTACCCAGGAAGCAGGCTTGTCCATGGCTACAGATATGCTGGTAGCAAATCCCCAGATCGATGCGGTTTTCTCCATTGATGATGAGCCGTCCCTGGGCATTCTCCAGGCGATTAAGGATGCCAACCGGACAGATGTCAAATACATATCCGGAGGAGGCGGAGCCCAATCCTGGTATTCCAAGATCCAGAAGGAAACCGACATTCAGTGCTTTACGGAGACATACAGCCCATCCATGATCGGCGATGCCATTCAGGCGGCAAAGGATATTCTGGACGGAAAATACGTACCAAAGGATACCATCATCGAACCGTCTACTGTTGATTCCAGCAATGTTGCGGATTTTGTGAACCCGTCTTCCCCATATTGATGAAAGAATAAGAGTGCAAAATAGCGGGGCTGCCGTGCTTTCCGGCTGAAATGTGGGGCAGCCCCGCCCCCAACAGGAGTGAGTGCTATGAGTGATTACATAATTGAAATGAGCGGTATCGAGAAAACCTTTGGGTCAAACTGTGTGCTGCATGGTGTGGATTTTTCCGTGAAGAAAGGCAGCATTCATGCCCTTTTGGGGGAAAACGGAACCGGTAAGACCACATTAATGAATATTCTGGGCGGGGTAATACCGGGAGATGCAGGCGAAATCACCATTGACGGAACTGTCACCAAGGCCGGGGACAGGATGAACCGGAATCAGAATGAAATCGCATTTATTCATCAGGAACTGACCCTGATCAATGATTTAAATATATATGAAAATCTGTTTCTGGGCCGCGAACTGAAAACGGGTTTCCGGCTGGACAAAACAGGTATGTATGCCCAGGCGGCGGAAATTCTGGACAGAATGAAGATCGACCTGGATCCGGCCACGAGAGTGGAGGATATCAATGCCTCTTATAAACAGATCGTGGAAATCGCGAGAGCATTGATGAAGAATTCGAAAGTTATCATTATGGATGAACCCACCACATCATTGACCAATGTGGAAATCGCCCATGTATTTGATATTATGAAAGAGCTGAAATCCCAGGGAATCAGCTTCGTATTTATTTCCCATAAGCTGAATGAAGTAATGGAAATCTGCGATTCATATACGGTAATGCGGGACGGCTATGTGGTCAGCACAGGAGCTGTCGGCCCGGAGGTTTCGGAACATCTGCTGGCAAAGTATATGGTTGGTAAGGAACTATCCTATAATGATTTATATATGGAAAGGAAAATCGGCCCGGACATCCTGTCGGTACAGAATTTATCAAGGCCATCTGAGTTTACAAATATTAATTTTCATGTGGGCCAGGGAGAAATCGTGGGATTCACAGGCCTGCTGGGAGACGGCAGATACGAGGTTTTCAGCACTGTCTATGGCTGTAACAGACAGTATACAGGCGATATTTTCATCCGCAATTCCAAATGTAAAATGGACAGCACCGTAAAGGCTAAGAAGCTGAAGATTTCTTATCTGCCCAGAAACAGAAAAGAAAACGGCATCATTAAGGATTTGAGCATTGCCCATAATCTGTCCATATCCATCATAAAAAAGCTGCAGAAGCGCCTCTTTATTGAAAAAAAGAAAGAGAGAGAATTCAATCAGGATTATGTGGAGAAATTAAATATCAAGCTAAATCATTTAAATGATCTGATTGTAAGCCTTTCCGGCGGAAATCAGCAGAAGGTTATTCTGGCCCGGGCCTTAAGCTCCAGCCCGGATCTGGTTATTCTGGATAATCCCACCCAGGGTGTGGATATCGGAGCAAAGCTTGAGATATACGGAATTATTATGCAGCTTGCAAAAGAGGGAATGAGCTTTGTGGTCCTTTCCAGTGAGGCCCAGGAGGTGCTCATGCTGTGTGACCGGATTTATGTGATGTATCACGGGGAAATACGAAAGGAATTTCCTCGGGCAGAGGCAAGTGAGGAGAATATTATGATTGTTGCCACAGGCGGCAAGCTATAAGGAAGATGGAAAGGTGGTACACAATGAAAGGAACTGGTTCAGCAAGAGACTGGAAGAAGACAGCCAGTAACAACAGTGCTCTGATTGCATTTGTTTTTCTGTTTCTTTTGGCGGTGGCATTGAAAGGGACAATGTTTCTGTCCTGGAACAACATTATTAATGTTTTAAGAAATAACTCGATTATTGGAATCATTGCCCTTGGCATGACTCTGATCATTATTACCGGAGGAATTGACTTGTCTGTAGGTTCCCAGCTGGCTATGGTCGGACTGGTGGCGATTACGGTGCTGAATACGACCCAGAGCATTGTGCTGACGATTCTGGCATCCGTGGCAACGGCAATTGTTTTCGGCTTTTTGACCGGAGTTTTGATCGCAAAATTCAGAATTCCCGCCTTTATCACTACCCTGGGAACCATGACCATATACCGGTCCGTATCCCAATATTTTCTCAATGGCGGAGGAGTCATGGCCGGAGGAGAAAAGATGGACGCTTACATAAAAATATCCAATACCAATTTATTCGGAAAAATCCCCATGCCCATTATTTACTGGGTGGTCTGTGTAATCATCATCCACCTGATGGTCAACCATACCGGAATAGGAAGACATATTTACGCGGTAGGCAGCAATGAGAAAGCCACACTGCTTTCAGGCGTATGTGTGAACAAGGTGAAGTATTTTGTATACACTGTATCCGCAGTCCTGGTTTCCGTTGCCGCCATTGTGGAGACCTCCAGACTGGGAAGCATCAATTCCTCGTCTTCAGGCTCCAGCTATGAAATGGATGCCATTGCGGCGGCCGTCATCGGCGGAACCAGCATGTCCGGCGGAAAGGGAAAAATCCTGTTTACGGTTTTCGGCACCCTGACCCTGGGGATTATCAATAATATGATGAATCTCATGGGCGTAAACGCATTTTTAGTCGGTGCGGTAAAAGGAGCCATTATCATTGTGGCAGTTCTTTTGCAGACCAGATTAAATAAGGAATAAAGGCAGAAACAAACTATACGGTGATCAGTTCAACGCCGTAGCTGGCGAGATAGCTGCATCCGTTTTTGTCAGTCTCGCTGTCAGTAATTATATAGTCTATATTGTTGAAAGAGGATAAAAAGATCTGTCCGTCTTTTCCGAATTTGCTGTGGTCCGCCAGCAAAAACACCTTGTTGGACAATTCAATCATCAGCTTCTTGGTTTCCAGCTCCTGGATGCTGGAATCGGTGATCATGCGGTTGGCGGAGATTCCGGAGCAGGAGAGAAAGGCCTTGTTGGGATAATACACCTTGGCATTATCCAGGGACATATTGCCGTAGATGGACAGATTGGAGCTTTTGAAAATGCCCCCAAGGCATATGTACATGTGGTTCTGATTATTTAATTTAGCGGCTTCCAGCAGAAACTGTATGGAATTGGTTATGAACGTCACCTGTATATTGGCGGGGACATACTGGGCTAAATAGGCCGTAGTGGAGCTGTTGTCCACAAAAATGGTATCCTCCGGCTGGATATAGGAGGCCGCCAGCTTACAGATGGCCTGCTTTTCCTGGAACCGGCGTATTCCGCGGACAGATACAGGGTATTTGTCCTGCATAACGGCGCTGCTTGCTTTCGTTTCTACGGGCATGGCGCCGCCATGGGTCCGGATCAGAACCCCTTCTTTCTCCAATTCCCGGAGATCCCGGCGGATGGTTTCCTTTGATGTCTGAAACTGTGCGGCTAATTCGGACACATTCACATTTTTGTGTGTTTCCAACAAATTTATGATTTCTGATTTTCGTTCTATATTATACATGGCTCCTCCGGTTACTTTATATGGAAATACTTGATTAAGCTCATAATATCAATTGTTCCGGGGATAGTCAATATATATTTGTGATAATAAAAGTTGATTTATAACAGAAAAAATTATACAATAACAGAAACAAACGGGCATAAAAAGAGGAAGTAAACAAAGAGCAAGAAAACCACGATATCAAGGAGGTAGCAATATGAAGCTGGGATTTTTTTCTGCAAACTTTAGCGAGAAGCCATTGGAGGAGGTAGTGAAGCTGGTATCGTCCTACGGCTATGAAACTCTGGAGATACCTGCCTATGAGGGCAACGGACAGATGGAGACAAAGGACGTTATAAAAGGCAATACCGCTTCCCAGGTCCGGAAAATGGTTCAGAGCTACGGAATGTCAATACAGGCATTGAGCAACCATGCGGATTCATTTCTCATTATGGGCCCCACAGGCAAGGAAACGGACTTCATTTATAAGGGGACTCCGGAAGAGAAGATCAAGCACGGAACCGAAAGCCTGATCCGCACGGCCCAGGCGGCCAACGCTCTGGAGGTGCCCATTGTGGTGGGATATCCGGGAGTAGAAAACTGGGGCAGATTTTTCTTCTTCCCTTACGGCGAAGGCTGGAAGGAATATGAAGAGCAGTTTGCAGAGCGTTTTACACCGATTTTGGACAAGTTCCAGGAATACGGAGTGAAATTTGCCATTGAGATTCATCCCAACAGCTTTGTATATGATATTTACACAGCCGAAAAGGCGCTGGAGCTGGTGAACTATCATCCGGCCCTGGGCTATAATTTTGATCCGGCCAATATTATGTATCTGATGATTGATCCGGCCATTGTGATCGACCGGCTGAAAGACAGGATCTTTCATGTACATGCAAAGGATGCGGAGCTGGCCTCCCATAACCTTCCTACGGGAGGAACCTTAATGCATGGGGATATGTCGGCATTAAACCACACCTACCGGTTCCGCATTCCGGGCTGGGGGCAGGTGGAGTGGAAGCGGGTCATCACAGAGCTTTCCATGGTGGGCTACACCGGTTCCTTAAGCTATGAGCATGAGGATGTTACCATGAGCCGGATGGACGGAGTGGAAAAGGTGGCTCAGTACTTAAAGCCCCTTATTATTAAGAACCCCTATGAGGGAAGAACGGATAAATTGTTTAATAAAGAATAGGAAAGAAGCTTCTTTCGGAAAGCTCCAAAATTGCTGTATAGGCTGACGGCTCTGTGATAAATACGCAGAGCCGCGGCCTTTTCCGGCGCTTTAACCGGAACATCGTACACTTGGGAATTAGTTAGGGCTTGACTTCATTTTAGTATCATAGTATTATATAATGGTCCCATTTGAGACTGTATAAAACAAGACTAAGTAAAGGAATAAACTATGAATAAAGCAGAAACCAATGCAAACGAGTATTTGCGGACTTACTTTGAACTTAATGCCCAATATGAAGCCTACGCGAAAAGTCTTGGAGTTTCTTACAGTACATTATTGGCTCTCAGAATTATCCTTGAACACGATGGGGAGTGTACACAAAGGACTATTTGTGAATACACCTTTTTTCCAAAACAGACGGTCAACGCTATTGTGACAGGCCTGCTGCGCCACGGAGCCATTAGAATGGTCGAGCTTGATTCCGACAGGAGACAAAAGGTTATTCATTTCACTGACAAAGGGCGGGCATTTGCATCTGAATTGATTCAAAAGATTAAAAATGCGGAGAGCAAAGCCATGGAAAGCCTGGATGAGAACCAGAGTACAGCGATGCTTACGGCTGCAAAATTATATGTGAACCGTCTGCGCGGCTATTTATTGGAATAGTTTTCATAAAATCGCTCCAATACTGCCAATTTAAGAATGGAAAGGAAAAAATACAATATGGAAAAAGGACAAAAAGCTACAGTCATTGTTTTGATTTGTGGCGCTTTTTTATCAGTGCTGAACCAAACCCTGATGAATCCGGCTATCCCCTCGGTTATGGCCGAGCTAAAGATAAACGCGGGCACCGCCCAGTGGCTTGTTTCCGGCTTTACTTTGGTAAATGCGATTGTTGTGGCTGTTTCAGCATTTCTGATGGATAGATTTTCTACAAAGAAACTGTTCATCGCCGTTTTCGGTTTATTTTTTGCCGGCAGCCTGCTTGCGGCCTGGGGGATTAACTTTCCTGTTCTGCTGGCTGGGCGTATCCTGCAGGGAATATGCGCGGGTGTTATGCTTCCAATGTCAATGACGGTGCTGCTCCTTATATTCCCCCATGGAAAGCGGGGCAGCGCAATGGGAATGTATAACTTTGTCATAATGTTTGCTCCCGCAATGGGGCCCGCAATTTCGGGCATACTTACAGATATAACAGGCTGGCACGTTATGTTTTTGATTATGGCTGTGCTGGCGGCAATCATCATACTTATTGCCACATTTGCAATGAAAAATTTCGGCATGACAAAACAGGTTTCTCTTGATAAGATATCAGTCGCAGAGTCGTCATTGGGGCTTTTTTTCCTGCTTTACGGTATTTCCATGTTCGGTAAGGTTGAAACAATGCTTGCCGCAGCCGTACTGATTGCTCTGGGGGCTGGGATACTTTTTCTTTTTGTACGGCGTCAGCTTAAGCTTGCAGAGCCGTTTTTAGAGCTTCGGGTATTTTTTGATAAACAGTTCCGGTATGGAATTGTGATTTCCATGTTAATATCAGCATCTCTTGCGGCAGTATCTCTTACTCTTCCTATCTATGTTCAGAACGTACGTGGTTTTTCGGCTACAATTTCCGGATTGATTATGGTTCCCGGCTCGGTTTTAGGAGCAATTGGGGGATATTTCGCAGGAAATTTACACGATAAATTCGGTGCGCGTTACCTTTCGATTACAGGAGTATCATTGCTTTCACTGGGTTCCCTGGGAATGGCCATGTGGGGATTTAAAACCCCGGTTGCAATAATGATTATTGTTTACTGTGCCCGTTCTTTTGGATTAATGCTTGCTAATACGCCGATTAATATCTGGTCAATCAGTAAACTGCCGGATGAGATTTTGCATCACGGCAACGCAGTGTCAAGTGCCATGCGTCAGGTCGCCTCAACCTTTGGCGTCACCCTTATGGTATCGGCCATGTCACTTACTACAAATCTGTTTGTCTATGATAATTCGGTAAAGTCACAGTTAATTGGGATTCACGCTGCGTTTTATCTCAGCATTATAATTGCTGTTATGAGTCTTGTGGTGGTTATTATCAAGGTAAAAGACCGCAAGAAGACCGACGATGTTTCCACCGGCAAAGCGGTATCGGAGATTGACATGGCGATGCACTCCAACCCTTACACGGTATCATCCGATGCTTCGGTTAAACAGGTGATTGAAAAACTCATCGAATACCGTACAGGCGGGTTGCCTGTTATTGATAATAACAGACATATTATCGGTTATGTATCGGATGGGGATGTTCTGCGGTATATGGCGAGACAAGACGTGCATGTTGTTGGGGAATCATTTTCTCTTGTATTACCGGACAATGAAGAATTTGTGTCCAAGGCTGAGGAGCTTTTGCAAAGAAACGTGCTGGAAATCGCAACGAAGCACACGATCACGGTGGAGCTGGGCATTGCCTTATCGGAGGTCTGCCGGCTGTTTTACGAAAACAGGCTGAGCAAAATCCCGGTAACGCAAAATAATGTGCTTGTGGGAACAATCAGCAGGGGCGATACGATGCGTTACCTGATGAAACGATTGCCGTTGTATCAGCAGATGTCCGACACAGGCAAGGGCTTTATTGGTGAAAAGGATTAATCAAGCAAGTGTGCTGGAGGAAGCCATTAAAAAAGGATATGTCAGCGTCCTTGATTTTTCCAAAAATAAACCGGAATTTATGGAGGAGAAATTTTGAATATACAACTTGTTTATGAAACCCCGGCAGCACAGGACTATGTGGATCTTCGGTTACGCTCCGGGATGGGAAATAAAGATTTGAAAAGAAGCCGGATTGCCCTGGAGAACTCCCTGTTCACGGTATCCCTCTACGACGAAGAATACCGGCGAAAGGGTTTCGCAGAGCGGATTATGGGAGCGATTGACGGTTATTTTGAGGAAAATACATATGAGGACAGCTATGTCTGCTTAATAGCCAACCGCCCTGCTGATTTGCTTTATCATAAACATCGGTTCAAGTATTTGCCGGAGGACAGATGCGGAATGCTGCGGGACCAAAGCAGGGAAATGTAAATACAGTACAGGCAGAATAAATTTATTGCAGGCATAATAATATCGCCTCGCGCCCAGGCTGGTTAGACCGGGCGCGAGGCGAACTATATTAGCGAACCTGATACAGCAGTTATTCAATATCCTGGGAGATCAGATCCTCTGGATGTTTTTCACCGGGAGTTTTCAAACTTCTTTTTAAAATAGTGCGGTTTGAATGGCCGATAATCATAGGAACCTTTTCAATATAAACATCACTGGTGTCAAGCCCAAACCAGTTTGACGGAGAAACCGTGAACTTCTGTATAAAAAGCTTGGTCCTTAACAGGAAAGAATCCCAGTTTGAAAGTGAGGATTGATTGGATAAAACTTCCTCGATAAATACAAAACGAAAGTCTCCCAGTTTGCGGTTTGGTATAATGGAATAAGTGTTGAACTGATGTTCAATTTCATTATTATTCACTAATTCTGTTGATATCTGCCGTAAAAATACATTGAGATTCTGCTCAACCCGAAAGCCAAGATTTATCTGTATATTTACGATAAAGGAAGTATTATATTTTTCAACTATATACTCTGCCTGATAAGGCTCGTCTGTTACATAAACATTCACAAACCAGTAAACATCAGCCTTTTTCGGCCTTTTATCTAATAGAAAGTACATTACTTTACGTTCTATTTTTTTTGTGTTTGGGCAGTTGGTCAGGCACACAAGATTACTTGCATATTTCGGAACATCCGGATCGTGACGTAATTGATTTAACTGCTTGATATAGTTTTCAATCGGTACAACATCGCGAAAACGCATCTTTATAATATGTGACCTGTACCAGATATACATAATGAACAATATTGAAATTGCGATAATTACTGCAACGAATCCACCATGAAAGAACTTGATAATATTTGCCAGGAAGAAAGAAAATTCAAAAGTCATGAAGAAAACAAGCATAATTATTGCAAGTACAATCGGTGTTTTTTTCTTCCTCATATAGTTAAATAGCAGAATTGTTGTCATAAGCATGGTAACTGTAATGGCAAGACCGTATGCCGCTTCCATTTTATCGGAACTCCGAAAATGAAGAACAATCCCAATACAGACAATGCATAATATCCTGTTAATCGCAGGAATGTAAAGCTGTCCCTTTAAAGAGGATGGATATAACGTATGCAGCCTTGGAAACAGATTTAGTTTAATTGCTTCTGATACAAGCGTAAAGGAACCAGAAATCAGAGCCTGAGAAGCTATGATGGCAGCAAATGTAGAGATTATGATACCATATATCAGAAACCCTGACGGAATCATCTGATAAAAAGGATTGATATCCTCTAACATGGCGTGAGCGGGGATATTTTTTGCAGATAAAATCCATGCTCCCTGACCAAAGTAGTTGAGTAATAAACTCAGCTTAACAAATGGCCATGTGAAATAAATATTTTTTCTTCCTACATGTCCAAGATCTGAGTAAAGGGCTTCTGCACCTGTTGAACACAAAAATATGCTGCCCAGTATAAAAAAGCCAAGTTTGTTGTCATCACTGAACAGGATGTTAATAGCATAATAGGGTGACAATGCACGCAATAGGGAAAGGTTGCCTGCAAGATTTATAATTCCAAAAACAGCCAAGCTGCTGAACCATAAAAACATAATAGGACCGAACAGCTTTCCGATAAATTCTGTTCCGCTGTGTTGAATAAAGAACAATGTACAGATTATGATAATAACAAGGATAACGATATTATCCTGGCTGTTTCCAAAAAGATCTTTAAAAACCGGAAGCAGCTTTAAGCCCTCGACGGCTGATGTAACTGTAACCGCCGGTGTCAGCATTCCGTCAGCTAACAGAGCAGAACCGCCAATCATGGCAGGGATGACCAGCCATTTGGCCTGGTTTCTGACAAGCGTAAAAAGTGAGAAAATACCACCTTCTCCTTTATTATCAGCCTTTAGTGTTATAAAGACATATTTTATGGTCGTTAAAATGGTGATTGTCCAAAAAACCAATGATAAAGTTCCGAGAATAAAGTTTTCTGATACGCTTTGTAACCCCCCGTTCCCTTGAAGAACCGATTTCATTACATATAGGGGCGAGGTACCGATATCTCCATATACTACACCTAAGGTTACCAGAATACCTCCGAGTGTAAGATTGGTAATGCCAGATTTTTTTGATGAAACCATCGTTTTTTACTCCTTTTACAAAATGTTTATTTTAGATCAGTAATATGCCAGCACTTGTTTATTTTTTATTAATGTAACAAAAAATGAATTCGATAATTACGGACGGTATAGTTTAACATTGGCAGAGTATAATCATGCCATTGACATGTATTTTATTATAGCGTAGTTATATATAATTAATGCATAATGTGTGTCAATGCCAACTGCTCCACTATGTATTTGGTGGGTATACTTATCAGCTTTTATTTTTCAAGTCCTGTTTAGATGTAAAGTTAACAGAATGAATAATACCACATAGTGACCTGGGAGTCCAGTATGCCAGTGAAAAGTTTTAAGCCTGTTTGAAAACCAAACGAATGCGGAGGAACCAAAGCAGGAACAGACTTGAGGACTAAAACGGAATTTAAGGGGATAATTATGATAATCAGAGAATATAAAACGATTGACTGCACGGTTATGGGAAAGCTGTTTTATGATACAGTACACACAATCAATGCAAAGGATTACACAACGGAGCAGCTTGATGCGTGGTCAACAGGAAACCTTGACCTGGAAGCATGGAATCGCTCTTTTTTGAAAAACAAGGGTATTCGGTTGAAACAGAAAATAAGGCTGTCCGAAACAATATCACATTGGTGAATTATAAAATGGTTAAGCATTTGTAATCGCCATCAAACTTATTGTTGTGTATTTTCTGTATTTTGTGGTACAATAAAAGAAGATAAGGGATGAAGCTCCCTTCGGAACGATCCGAAATTGCTGCATAGGCTGATGGCTTCTACGAAAATACGTAGAGCCACGGCCTTTATTTTTTTTCTCCGGGATCGGCAGCCTATTATGGAATTCAACCCTTTTCAAATAATTGAAAATATATAAAAGGAGATGGAAATTATGTCGAAAATCAGCGCAGTACAGGCAAGAGAGATTTTAGATTCCAGAGGTAATCCGACAATCGAGGTGGACATCGAATTAGAAAACGGGGTGACTGGAAGAGCCTCCGTTCCCTCCGGCGCTTCCACCGGCACAAGAGAGGCTGTAGAGCTTCGGGATAAGGACGAAAAACGGTTTCATGGAAAAGGTGTCCGGACAGTTGTGAACAATGTAACCAAAATCATAGCTCCTGAAATGATGGGGATTGACGTCCTGGATCAAAGGAAAATAGACCGGATGCTGATTGAGCTGGACGGAACAAAAAACAAATCAAGGCTGGGAGCCAACGCGATCCTGGGCGTTTCTTTGGCAGCGGCAAGAGCGGCGGCTAATTCCTTAAATATTCCGCTTTTTAAGTACATCGGCGGCACCAATGCCTGTGAACTGCCGGTTCCGATGATGAATATTTTAAACGGCGGAAGGCACGCGGACAATACCGTTGACGTTCAGGAATTCATGATCATGCCGGTAGGTGCGGATTGTTTTTCCACAGCGCTCCAGATGTGCTCTGAGGTGTACCACACCTTGAAAACAGTTCTAAAAGATAAATGCATGAACACGGCAGTGGGAGATGAAGGCGGATTTGCTCCCAACCTTGCAACAAATGAGGACGCGTTGAAACTGATTGTGGAGGCCATTGAAAAAACAGGATATACACCCGGTAAAGACGTATCCATCGCCCTAGATCCTGCTGCCTCCGAATTTTACATTGACGGGAAATACGTTTTTGAAAGCGAGAAAATAAGCCGCAGTTCCGAAGAAATGATCGAGATGTATTCCGAGTGGCTGAGCAAATATCCCATTGTTTCCCTTGAAGACGGTCTGGCTGAAGACGACTGGAACGGCTGGGCTTCCTTAACCGCCAGGCTCGGCAATAAAGTTCAGCTGGTCGGTGATGATATCTTCGTTACCAACCCGGAAATTTTAAAAGAGGGAATACAGAAAAATGTTGCAAATTCCATTCTGATCAAGCTAAACCAAATCGGTACTTTGTCTGAGACGCTTGACACAATACAGATGGCCCATAAAGCGAATTATACTACCGTTATTTCCCACCGCTCAGGGGAGACGGAAGATACGACAATGGTTGATGTGGCTGTTGCCCTCAATGCCGGGCAGATCAAGAGCGGAGCTCCCTGCCGGATTGAGAGGATTGCAAAATACAATCAGCTGATGAGGATTGAGCAAATGCTGGGAGACAGTGCAATGTTCAAAGGGAGAGATGTTTTTTACAGCATAAAAAATGAGTAAAATTTAAGCAAAACAAATTTAAGCTTTTAATTAAGATTAGAGGACTCTTGGCAGTATCAGTAATTTATAAATAGAAAAAAGCAGTGGAATTGCTTCACATATAAGCGTCCACTGCTTTTTCCTGTGTACCGGTTTGGTGAAGCAGAGCAGAATTCTTTACGGACCAGCCGGTCCAACGGGAATATTAAAGTCAAGCACCCCCATCAAAAGAACCCCATCATTTATCAAAATATTCCATTTCGTTTATCTTTTGTTTATCTTTTATACGTTCCCAGTTTATCCCCCTGATTTATGATAAAACTGCTTCAAATATTGACAGTCGTACATATAAACCAGGAGGTATTAGGTTGAAAAAACAATTTTTTCACAAAAAGAAAATCAAGATTCTGATTGCAGTTGCAGGAGCAGCTCTCCTGCTGGGAGTTATGGTCGCTCCTGCTATGATGAAGGATTCCAATGCAAATCTTATGGAAGCAGCGGCAGTAAAGCAGGATATAGTAAAGTATTACAGCTTCAGTGGAAATATTGAGTCAGGCGATGTCCAGAACGTTTTTTCCACCACTAACGAGCCCGTAAAAAAGTTCTATGTGAATGAAGGCGACCAGGTTCAGAAAGGCGACCTTCTATATGAAGTGGACAATGACTCTGCCCAGTCCACTTTAACCAGTGCCGAGACTACTTTGGCTGATGCTAAGACTACCCTTGCCTCAAGCAAGTTAGGCTATGAAAGAAACCAGTCCCTTTACAGCACAGGGGACGTGTCTCTTCTGGAACTGGAAACGGCCAGAGACGACTACAATAAGGCCCAAACTGCTATAACTGACGCGGAAGCCCGCCTGTCCCAGGCTCAAAAGGAACTGGAGGACACCAAATATTACGCGGAGGTGCCGGGAACTGTTTCAGAAATCTATGTGGACGAAAATGATTCCATCACTCAGGGGACCCAGATCATGGACATCATCAACTATGATGACCTGGAGGTTAAGGTAAAGGTGGACGAATACGATTTATCCGCCGTTTCCGTAGGAATGGAAGCAGAGGTGTATTTTGAAGCTCTGGAAAAAACTGTTTCCGGTACTGTCTCCAAGATTTCCAGAGGAGCCAGCGTGGAAAACGGTGTTTCTTACTTTGAAACCACCCTGACTTTGCCGAAGGATGATGAATTGCGGGTGGGCTTATCCGCAGAGGTTAAGGTGGTGGCAGAAAGCGCCAGCCAGGCAATCACCATTCCGGTGGAGGCCGTCCTTTATGAGGGGGCTACGCCCTATGTCCAGCGTTACAATGACGCAGGAAAGCTGGAAAAGATTTATGTGACCGTGGGAATCAGCGATGGAAAAAACGTGGAAATTAAGGAAAGCTTAAGCGAAGGGGATCGTGTGGCCTATGAGCCGTCCGCAGGCACGGAAAAAACAGGCGGGGGCGCTCCCGGAGGACAGGGTCCCATGGGCAAGGCAGAATCCCAAACCAGTATATATTACGGAAGCCTCCTCCCGGAAACCACTTCATCCCATCCATCGGAGGTAGTATAATGCCTGAAGAAATTTTAACCATGAAAAACATTGTAAAAGAATACCAGATGGGTGACGAGGTCTCCACCATCCTAAAAGGCGTCAACCTAAGCGTTCAGTCCGGTGAATTTCTTTCCATTCTGGGCCCTTCCGGTTCAGGGAAATCCACATTGATGAACATCATCGGCTTTTTGGATGTGCCTACCTCCGGAGAATATCATTTATCCGGAAGAAAGATGTCCGGCCAGGAGGAAAAGCTTCTGGCCCAGATCCGGCGGAAGGAGATCGGCTTCATTTTCCAGTCTTTCTACCTTCTTTCCAGGCAGTCTGCCTTAAAAAATGTTGAGCTGCCTTTAATCTACGCCGGCTTTGATAAAAAGCTCCGCCACGAAAAAGCAGCCGAAATGCTGAAAAAGGTAGGGCTTGGTGAAAAGATGAACCATCTTCCCCGCCAGTTATCCGGCGGGCAGCAGCAGAGGGTCGCCATTGCAAGGGCGCTGATTAATGACCCCACCATTCTCCTTGCCGATGAGCCAACCGGAGCTCTGGACCAGAAGACCGGGCGCCAGGTCATGGAGCTGTTTCACCAATTGAACCAGGAAGGCAGGACTATCATCATGATTACCCATGATGTAAACCTTGCAAAAGAAGCAAAGCGGGTGGTCCGCATTCTGGATGGCAACATCAGTGAGGAGGTGGTCTAGGTGATCAAAGAAAATTTTCTGATGGCCCTGGACAACATCACAAACAATAAGATGAGGTCCTTTCTGACCTCCCTGGGCATCGTCATTGGCGTGGCCTCCGTCATCGCCCTCATTACCATTGTCCAGAGCGTCACCGGAGAAATGATGTCCCAGTTTGAAAGCATGGGAGCCGATAAGATCACGGTCATGGCTACGGGCAACCCCTTAAAATCCGGCCTGACCACAAGCGATTTACGGGACTTGGAGGAAATCCCCAATGTTTCCGGGGTGGCTCCTTCCGTGTCCATGACAGGCACTGCCGGAAAGAGGGGAACCCTTTTGGACGAGGTTTCCATCATGGGGAAAAATGAAAAGTATTTTCAGGAAGATACGACGGAGCTGACCAGAGGCAGGAAGCTGACGGCCCTTGACATGGACGGCCACACCTATACCTGTATCATTGATCAGGACATTGAAAAGGCTGTATTTCCCAATGAAAATCCCATCGGCCAAAAAATCATGGTCAACGGCCAGGGCTATGAGGTGGTGGGAGTAAGGGACACGGAAAGCACCAGCGATGTCATGTCAGGAATCAATGCCAGCTCCTCCTCTGACGGAACTATCATTATTCCCTATAAAAATGCTCTGGCCTTATCAGGCTCGTCCACCTATTCTGACGTTGACATTTACTTAGAGGACACGAACCTGTCGGAAGAGACCACCGCTGATGTGGAGGCGGTCTTAGACGCCGCCTTTAACTACAAGGATGACAGCTATAAAATTGTGGATCTGGGAAGCATTTTAGACACCATGAACAGTATGCAATCCCTTTTGACGACCCTGCTTGCCGGAATTGCATCCATCGCTCTTGTGGTAGGCGGAATCGGAATCATGAACATGATGCTGGTTTCGGTCACAGAGCGGACCAGGGAAATCGGCCTGCGCAAGGCATTAGGAGCCGAGCCCGCTCAGATTCAGGCCCTGTTCATCATCGAGGCTCTGTCCCTGTCCCTCATTGGAGGCATCATTGGTATTGCCTTAGGACTTATGATCTCCGTGGCTGCGACCTTTCTCATCGGGACGGCATTTTCCATTTCCTGGGGAGCCATAGGCTTGGGGATCGGCTTTTCCGTCGCTGTAGGATTGGTGTTTGGCTGGACGCCTGCAAAAAAGGCCAGCGGATTAAAGCCCATCGATGCTCTGCGGACCGATTAATTTCCTGGGGAAAATGGTTTCAAATAGGGAATTTTCCTGATAAGATGTACATAAAAACAAGAGAATCCCCAGGAGATGTCATATGAAGATAAAAAACAAGATTCTATTATCCACCTTTGCAGTTATGCTGTTTTCTCTGGTGCTGTTTTTTTGCATCGGAAGCTTTGTTGTCTGGATGTTTTCTGATGATATCGATGATGCAGGAATACCGACCCTGGACGGAAAGGCCTTTCTGATAGAAGATACCATAACGGCCATGAACCAGGACAGTCCTGACTGGAGCGGGACAGCCGCCGTCCTTAAAAAGGAAAATTACAGCCTTTACATCACCAAGGGGGAAGCAGTGGTTTTTTCAAATATAGATCATAACAACAAGCCCCTGATTAAAATTTTGAAGAAAATTCCCTGGCTGGAAACAGGAAGATCCTGTTATGTAGCCGGATCCACCATTGTGGGTAAGGAGATTGATGGCTACCGGATAGCTGCGGTAAAAAGAGAAGATAAGACCGATGCCAATGGTCACCAGGTGAACCAGTTTGAAACCGTGCTCAACGCTTTCCTCATCATATGTTCATCCACAATCATCGTAATTCTTCTCATCGGTCAGCTCCTTTCCTCCTGGATGGTAAAGTGGAGCCTTCGCCCCATCCGCTCCCTGACAGAGGGGGCCCAGAGAATCATGGAAGGGAATTTGTCGGAGCCTGTCATTTATGACGGCAAGGATGAACTTTCCCGTGTCTGCGAGGTGTTTAACCAGATGCAGAGCCATCTGAAAGACGAAAAGGAACGGGATGCCGCCTATGAAAAGTCCCGTACCGATATGATTGCAGGCATTTCCCACGATTTGCGGACACCCCTGACCTCGGTAAAGGGCTATATCAAGGGTCTGAGGGACGGCATCGTAACCACTCCGGAGAAGATGGAGCAGTATCTGACCATCGCATACAATAAGGCCACGGAAATGGAGGTCCTGCTTCAGAACCTGTTCTATTTTTCCAAGCTGGAGACGGGAAACCTGCCCTTGTTTCTCACGGAGGAGGACCTGGGAGTCCTGGTAAGGACCTTTGACCGGCAGTCAAGGGATGAACTGCTCCAGGAAAATGTCAGCATCAGGCTGGACATACGGACTGAGGAAAACCCGGTTATGGTGGATACAGAGCAGATTCACAGGCTTCTGGCCAACTTAACGAACAACTCCTTGAAATATGCCGATACAGAGGACTTGACCCTGACAATTTCTGTCTGGAATGAAGCAGGAAAGATTCACCTGGTATTCGCGGACAACGGAAAAGGCGTTCCCGAGGATAAGCTCTCCAGCTTATTCGTCCAGTTCTGGCGGGGCGACGAATCCAGAAGCAGCAGGAGCGGGGGCGGCGGAAGCGGCCTGGGGCTCAATATTGTAAAGCATATCGTGGAAATGCACGGCGGCTCCGTCGGTGCGAGAAATGAAAACGGTCTGGTCATCGACATCCTTTTACCGGCCGTGGAAAGGACCATATGAAGAAAATACTGATTATTGAAGACGATAAAGAGATTTCCATGCTGGAGCGGGATTATTTAGAGATCAACGGCTTTGAGGTTGATATCATATCCGACGGCAGCAAGGCCGCTGCCGCTGCTTTAAGCGGCGATTACGCCCTGATTCTTCTGGACCTTATGCTGCCGGGAGTCAATGGATATGACATTTGCCGGGAAATACGGGATCAGGTAGACATTCCTATTCTCATGGTCACGGCCCGGCTGGAATCCGTGGATAAGATCCGGGGACTTGGAATCGGGGCTGATGATTACATTGCAAAGCCTTTTGACCCGGCGGAGCTGGTGGCCAGAATAAAATCCCATTTAAAACGGTATGAAAGGCTGACGGGGACCGGAAAGGACATCCAGGAAACGGATGATGTCATTGTGGTAGGAGAGTTAAAGATATTGCCCAGAAGCTGGAAAGTTTATAAATCAGGAGAAGAGGTAAGGTTTCCCAACCGTGAATTTGAGCTGCTCAAATACCTTGCCACTTACCCTAACATTGTGTTTTCCAAGGACCAGCTATTTGAGCGTATCTGGGGGTACGAGTATGCGGGAGACAGCGCAACGGTAACGGTACATATCAACCGCATCCGGGAAAAGATAGAAGAGGACCCGGCAAATCCCAGAATCATTGAAACCGTATGGGGAGCGGGGTACCGGCTCAATAAGTGAGGAGGACAGACATGAGGAAAATAAAACAGATAGGTGCTTTCTGCCTTGCGGCAGCCTTAGCTGCGGCAGGTCCCGGGACGGTTTATGCCGGAAGCCCGGAGTTTGCAAGGACCGCAGAGGAATGGGCAGGACTTCAGGATAATGTGATGGAATACGGCGAGCTGGCAGGTTTGATTCATGAATACAACCTGACGGTCCAGAAGAACCAGCTGGATATCAGCGACAAGAAAAAGGACGGGCGGATTACCAGCGACGAAAACGCCCAGTATTACCGGGATGCGGCCAGCGATTACCGGGATGCCATCACAGGAGATGATCCTCTTTCCGACGCCCAGAATGCGGTAGGGGCCAGCAACGCCGATGCACAGGCGGACAATAACGTGGAGGACATCAGGGTGTACCAGATGACCTATGACCAGGAGGAGGCAAATCTTGTGACAACTGCCCAGACCTCCATGATTTCCTATTTTAAACAGCAGTATGAGCTGGAAAGCGCAAAGGACAGCCTGGAATATTTACAGGCGGCTTATGACTCCGCCCAGGCGAAGAAGAATCTGGGAACAGGCACACAGATCGAGGTACTTTCTGCTCAGAAGGATTTGCAGGATGCCAATGCTTCCATTGAAAAGCTGACGGCCTCCATTGAGGAAACGAGGCAGAGCCTCTGCATCATGTTGGGATGGAAGTATAACGATACTCCCGAAATACGGGAGCTACCGGCTGTGGACCGGGAAAAAATCGGCACTATGAACCCGGAAACAGACCAGGAAGCCGCCCTGCAAAACAATTACACCTTAAACATCAATAAAAGAAAGCTGGAAAATGCCAGCTCCGATGTGACAAAGGAAACCTTGAAAAGGACTATTGCAAATAATCAGCAGAACATCAGTACAGACCTTGTAAAATCCTACCAATCGGTCCTGCTGGCACAATCCTCCTGCGAGCAGGCGGAAGCAGAGCTGGAGCTGGAAAAGAAGAATTTAGATACGGCAGAACGGAAATATCAAGCCGGTACTGTCAGCCGTTTGGAGTATTTGAATCAGAAGAACACTTATAATACAAAGGCCATTGCCGTGAAGACTGCAGAGCTGGAGTTATTCGAAGCAGTCCAGAATTATGAAAATGGAATCAGCGGTCTGGCATCAACGGGAGGGTGATGATATGAGAAAAAAATGGCTTCATTTTCATTCCGGAGCTGCCCTGGCCGCTGTTTTATCCGGAGTGATTGTCCTGGCCGTTCCCAACGCCGGTTTTGTCTATGGAGCTGGTCCCGGCCAGACCGGGGAATCCATTCCCGACGGAATGACGGAGGAGCAGTGGGTCAGGCTCAATGACCAAACCATCGAATTTGACGAGCTGCCGGACTTGGTTCGATACTTCAACCCGGATGTACAGGAAACGGTGGATTCCGTCACCAATTCTATCGGCAATACCCAGTATATTTACGACGAGATGAGGGGCTATATCCGGGATTTGGAGGACGATGCCGATGAATTGGAAGATTCAGGTGCAACCGCCAGCGCGGAAGGCATGGCTCAATATAACGTACTGAATATGACGGTCAAGAGCTTGAAGACTTCAGCCGACACTATGAAGCGGACCCTGGATTATATGAACCGCACCGATTCCTCCGCAAAATCCAACATCACCTATGCTGTGAAAAACTACACTTACTATGCCAACCAGCTTATGATCAGCTATAACAGTGCCCAATCAGGACTTTCTTCTCTTCAGAAGCTGGTAGAGGCCGACACCGCAGCTTTAGAATCGGCCAAAGCCAGATATAGTCTGGGAACCGCCGCTCAGGCAGATGTCCTTTCTGCCCAGAAAGAGCTTCTCTCCGCCCAGGCCTCCCTTTTGTCCGTGGAAAACACCACAGACAGCCTGCGCCGTTCCCTGTGCCTGATGACGGGATACTCCACAGAATCAGAGCCGGTTATCGGAGCGATTCCCCAACTGGATATGACAGAAATTTCAACCATGGATTTGGAAGCTGATACGGAAAAAGCAGTCAAGAACAATTACTCCCTGATTTCTGACCGACACGCCTCCTCCGGTCAGACCACTACCGGAATGAAGTATAAGGATGCCGGTGTTTCGGAAGGAGAGCAGACCATCGCCGTCACCATGCAGTCCAACTACCATGCAGTCCAGCAGGCCAAGACCGCCTATGAAGCCGCCTGTACCGCTTACGAAATGGCTGCGCTGGAATGGGGAAAGGCAGAACGCACTCTTCAGAACGGACTTATCAGTAAAAATGATTCCTTACAGACCCAGATGAGCTATTTACAGGCAGAGAGTGAAAAGCAGAGCGCTTACAATGATCTGTATCAGGCCTATGATACCTACCGGTGGGCGGTTGAAGGGATTGTGGCGGAGGAAGATTAATGGCGGGTTTTTCATACAGTGCCGTGGATACTGGGGAGACCAATGGTGAAGACAAAGTGAAAGGCTTAAACTGAAATGCGGGAGTCTCAGGCCATAGATAAAACAATCTTTTAAATATAGCATTGAATAGACCATTATAAATATTCGATGCTATATTTTTCTTTTTTTATTTGTTATAATCAAATCAGATTTTGCCGAGAACTTGAATGGATCGCTGTTATTTACCAGGGTAGACTTACAGATTATGATGTTTTGTAATATTACATACAGCCGTCATAGTTAAGTGCTAAACTACGATATGAGGTGATAAACATGGATAGAGAATTACAAAATTTACTTCCAGCAGATAAATTTGAAATTTGGACACAGTTATGCGATTTAGTAGAGCGTTTATACGAAATGGAACGAAAATTGGATACGACTAAATGGAATAATCGGAGTCTTTCATGATGGTAAATAGATGGATATTTACTTAGAAGATTTAACTCTTTTTGAGGATTTAAGGAAACTGTTATTTATTAAACGCAAACCAAATAAGAAATAAAGAAATATGTGCAGGAAGAGGACATATGTTTCATTTTTATGCAGACAACGGAAGAATTTTAACGCCACCGAAAAAATTGAATCCGCAGTAATTCCTTATTGCATAAAAGAACAATTTGATATATTACACAACTTTACATTATAAGCATAACTTTCAGTAAAATCTTGCACAATATTTTACAACAATGAATGAAAAATAACGCCAAGTTCCAACTTGAAACACATGTTATTTATATTTTACGAAAGAAAATAGGTGAACACTATGGTTGAAACAATATATTTTGCAGGCGGCTGTCTATGGGGTGTACAAGCATTTATCAAAACCCTAAAGGGTGTTATTAATACTCAAGCAGGACGAGCAAATGGTTATTCAAATGCTCTCGGAGGCGAGTATGATGGTTATGCTGAATGCGTAAAAACAGAATTCGACCCTGAAATTGTAACTGTTTCTCAACTAATGGATTATTTTTTTGAGATTATAGACCCTTACAGTGTGAATAAACAAGGTAATGATGTGGGGAAAAAATACCGCACAGGCGTATATAGTAAAGTGCCTAGACATTTGGCAGAGGCCAGAAAATATATAGCAAAAAGAGCAGATAGGGACAAAATTGTAGTGGAAGTTTTTCCGCTGATGAATTACGTGAAAAGTGCAGAGGAACATCAAGATAGATTAGATAGGCACCCTAATGACTATTGTCATATTCCTGAAGATTTATTACACAAATATTCATCAAAGTCATTGGGTGCTGCAGGAGGTAGTCAGAAAATTTATGTGAACATTATATCATAGTCATTCCCAACAGGAAGAATTTTTCAAGATTCTTTCTGGAACGGAAACCTTGCGCTTGCAGGGCAAGGAATGGACAGTAAATCAGGGGGATTTTTTTGCAAAGCCGGCGGCACAAAACATTGCTCATACATTTTATAACTCCGGTGATGAAATTTTAGCTATTTTGGATGTTGGAACAAATGAAAAGGAGGATACCTGTTATTATCCAGACGAAGACGTATACATGCAAAAATCAAATGAACAGCGTCGTTTTTTTCGTGGTTCGGATTTAGACCTGTTGTGGACCTCGGAACCTAATCATTGAGCATTATATGAAGCTGGCAATAAATATGAATTTACCGGAGTATTATTTCCAAAGGAGCGATGTAAATTGAGTAAATACAATTTATTATGGGAATATGTGCAGAAAAAGGGAAGTCAATCATTCAAATTGACCTTTGATGAAATCAAAGATATTGCTGGAATACCAATAAACCATTCTTTTTTGACATACAAAAAAGAATTGATGGAGTATGGTTATCAAGTAGGAAAAATATCTATGAAAGAGCAGACTGTTACTTTCAATAAGATTGATTAATCAATCCCAATTTGTAGAACAGTGTGAAATTAGAGCTATTTCTCTGATCGGCAAGTTAGATATAAGGAGATAAAATGAGCGGATTTTTTTTGTTAATTCCATTTATAATGATTAGATTCGGACTTTTAAGCTTATTAAACAAGGAAGGATTAATACGAGCGGCTTTCTTCACTCCGTTGACTGGAAAAGAAAAAGCAGCATATTGGTTTTATCAGATTTCAAACGTTCTGATTTTTGTCTATCTATTTTTTCTTAAGATTACAATTACCTCGTATTGGGGTTATGCAGGTTTGGCAACATATGGATTAGGAATCTTGCTTTGTTTTACATCCATATTAGATTTTGCAAAACCTGCGGAGAATGGCATCAATCTTAAAGGATTATACCGGATTTCCCGTAATCCGATGTATGTAGCATATTTTATTTATTTTTTAGGCTGTGTACTGCTTACTCAGTCATTGCTATTACTTGCAATATTGATGGTCTTTCAAATATCCGCCCATTGGATTATCCTGTCTGAAGAAAGATGGTGCATAACCAAATTTGGGGAAGAGTATAAAAATTATATGAATGAGGTAAGGCGCTATATTTAGGGATTCATCAGTAAAATCCTTAAATGAGAATAACAGGAAATGTTGTTAATGGACTTCGAAAACGGAACACTGGTAAAGGAGAGCAATACATGAATCGGATTGAAAAAGTTCAGGAATGCGTAGATGCTGTACTGCTGCGTATGTCAGATACGTCTGAACGCAGATGGGGTTACATACATTTATATGGCGTTTCACAAGCCTGTGCCCTGATTGCCTCAAAGAGGGGCGAAAATGTTGAGGTGCTGTTTTAGCAGGGGAAATTCTATCCTCACTTCAAATTTTTACTGATGATGAAATTGAGACGATTTACAATGCAATATAAGTTTTAATTGATGGAAATATATATAACCATTGACGTTATGTGTAAAGCTACATTCGCAGGAGATAATCATAGCAGGTTTTAAAAAACATCAAAATTTTAAACCAATTACAGACTATCTGAATTATACTCAGGGAGGTGAGAACCTAATATGGCGCTGCAAATAAAACGGATCTATGATTCCTTTCAGGAAAGCGACGGGACACGTTTACTGGTGGACCGCTTATGGCCGCGGGGTATTTCCAAAGAGAACGCGCACCTGGACGGATGGGTGAAAGAACTGGCTCCCAGCCATCAGCTTCGGACATGGTTTGGACATCGGGCAGAAAACTTTGAGAAATTTGCCATGCGTTACCGGGCTGAATTGGATGCAGATGCTGAGGCACAGGCAGCCGTCCGGCAGGTCGTCTTTCAAAGTAAGGAACATATGGTTACCTTGTTGTATGGAGCAAAGGACCCTCAGGTGAACCATGCCGTTATTTTAAAGGAATATCTGGAAGCTAAAATTTTGACCTTATGAATCCGGCGGATGCCTGCTGAAGGCCTTCTGAGCCAGGATTTTGCCGGAGAAAGTGAAAGGGTACTGAAAGGAGTGCGGCTATGGAACTTCGTATTTTAAATTATTTTTTAATGGTAGCAAGAGAAGAAAACATCACGAAAGCTGCTCAGCTTCTGCATGTTACACAACCCACGCTTTCACGGCAGCTTATGCAGCTTGAGGAAGAACTTGGAGTAAAGCTGTTTCACAGGGGCAGACATAATATTGTTCTGACAGATGATGGCATGCTGTTAAAACGCAGGGCGCAGGAGATGGTTTCTCTTGCTGATAAGACAAAGCGGGAGTTTTTCCGGGAGGGGGACAGCATTTCCGGAGAAATTACAATAGGCAGCGGGGAAATGCAGGGTATTAATCACTTCTCTGAAATGCTTGGGTCTTTCAGGGAAAAGTATCCGTTGATTCGATATGAAATTTACAGCGGAAATGCCGATAATATTAAGGATCAGATGGAGAAAGGTCTTCTTGAATTGGACCTGTCCTTGGGCTATACCCAACACCTGTTACTGTGGTAGGCGCTATGGTAAACGGAAAACCGAATTGACTTTTGGTGGCTCATGTAGGTATTTTGGGTCACGACCACATTATGATTAGCTGTGCGAAACCGCACTATACCAATCAGAGAATCAAGGACGCCGGTGTGGTTTCGGTGAATATTGTGGATGAAGCCCTGCTGCCTGGTGCTGACTATGTTGGCTGTGTCAGCGGCAGCAAGACTGACAAATCCCAGGCATTTGATTTTGAAACAGGAGGCAAGGGAGCTCCTGTTAAGATGTATCGTATACTTCTCTTAATGCTTCATTTTTTCTAATATCTAAAAAGTCTCTAAAGGGTTGTCCATTTTCATATCTCCATAAAGTTATTAAAGAGGGTGTAATTTCCACAACTGCCTCATTGCTCATATGGGAATACATTTTATAGGAACTGCTGTAATTTTCCTTAAATGTATCAATAAATTCTTTGTTCTCTTCGCTAAAAGGATGCGGTTTTATTTTTGCAATACCTTCAATTTGAATATTATCAACGCATAGTGCGACATTTGGATTTTCAAGAATTTGTTTGAATTTCAGGAATGTTTTATCTGTTTGAAAATATATTTTTTTACTTATTATTACACAGCTCATATTTCTTGCTGTTACAATATTTTTGCTGCTCGTAGCTAAAACCATAACTTTCTTATTGCCTAATAAACTAAAAATCTCGTTTTCTAATAAATTAAAGTTAATTTTCATAGATGAATTCTTCTTTCTTCATTCGTTTTATAATATAATTGCCTGTTCATTTAATTATACTACGTAACTATAAAAGTTCAAATTTTTACTTTTTCATCGCTTGTAAGGTCCAGACGGCTTGCAGTTTTCTGCCCCGCGAAAAACGGCAAGCCTATTATGGGTTCTTTGCTTTAAAGAAATTCATCGCATTTGGCGTGAATCTCATAAGAAAGGTTGATGGCGGTTTCTGCAAAACTTAATATTGATAGTTAGTAATCAGGATGGTATTCTATTCATGAAAATCATTTTTAATTTGTACTCTTGCAGCACATTACTTTTTCTGTAAGGATTTAATCAAGGTTTTGTGTTATACTTTTTTCGAGGTGAAAAAGATGGAATGGTTGGAAAAGATGAATGCTGCAATTAATTATATCGAATTGCATATTGAGGATAAAATTGATTATTCAACAGCAGCAAAAGCAGCATGCTGCTCTTTATCAAGATTTCAGCGTATGTTTTCTTTTGTAACAGATACCACTATAGCAGAATATGTACGATGTAGAAGAATGTCATTGGCTGCATATGATTTGCTCAATAGCGACATTAAAATAGTTGAGTTAGCACAAAAATATAGTTATGAGTCTCCGGAAGCTTTCTCGCGGGCCTATGAGACTTTTCATGGTGTCTCTCCTACAAACACGCGAAAACTCGGTTTGTATACGAATTATCCGCGTATTTCTTTTCAATTAAAAATTAACGGAGGAAATTTCAATATCAGCACCAAGCCATTGGTCCGCATCGAAGAGCATAGATATTGGTTCTTCCATGCAGACATCTTTTGGGGTTATGTCTGAATGCCTAAAGGGAATGGGAGAATATGAGTTTGATTTGAATGAGAGAAAGCATCTTGAAGAACAAATTTTTTCAAATGAATGCTGGAACAATCCCATTGGAGATGCCGGATTAATTGGATTCAAACTATGGCTTCCCATAAAAAAGATTTTGCGAAACCAATGATATGTAAAGAAAACTACTGGCTATCAATATATAGCTGGTAGTTTTTCTGCGTTAAATTTAAACTGATACTTTAGGTTGAGTCAGCAAGGAATATACAATAAACCCTGCTGACTTAGCTGTAATTAATTAAACATAGCTCTGACTTCTTTAATATACAGATTTTAGTGCATATACATTTTATCAATTTGGTATTTTGAAGAAAATGGATAAGCTAGATGTGGATATTAATTTGACAGAAGATTATGCGACGTGAACGTTAACAGCCTGTAAACCACGATTTCCGTTAGTTGTTTCAAAAATGACTGACTGGCCATCCTCTAAAGACTTGAAGCCTTCCATAGCAAGACCGGAGAAATGAACGAATATGTCATTGCCCTCTTCATCGCAGATAAAACCGAATCCCTTTTGCGCATTAAACCACTTTACTGTACCTTTTTTCATGAAAGATACCTCCTTAAAATTATATTGTATTTTGTCAAAAATAAAAATCGCATATATGTGTAAATCATCAATAGAATAATGACTTACATATATATGCGAAATCAAAACTTTATTTAAAATACTAGGCCAGTATAACACGGCATTACGGAGAAGTCAAGCAAAAGATTATACTAAATCGCCGAAGGCTTATACTAAGTCGTCGAAGGCGTATAAAAAGGATCAGCTGTATTTTTTCTTCTTTATTTGCTACAATTAATCCAGTCAGAACCAGAAGCAAAAACAGGAAAGGCGAAAAAGGTGATGCAATGCCTTTGCCGAGATGGTCAAGCACAGGGCTTCTGTGAAATTGGAGGACCTAAAGGAGTACCCCCGGCTGAATTTTATTCAGGGAAATTACGAATCTGCTTATGCGTGTATAAGGGGCGCCCGCTGGCAATGGCGAAATTAATTCCAAGCCTGTCTAACTCCATAATATAAATAATGGTCAAAGTCTGGGGGCAGTTCCCCTTGTTCCGTAAGCAGCGTATGATCCATATCCGAAGCAATTAATTTTACGGTATTCATCAAATCGGGTCTCCTTAGATTCGTCTGGTATTTTCAATAAGGTTTGTATGCTGTTAAAATTGTATCTGATCACGCTTGGAATATCTACTAAAATCGGATACAATTATATCAAAATCGTATATTATTTCAGGGGGTGATTTTATATTGCCAAGCCCGCAAATTGGATGGCAGCAGAAAACCTTGCTTATGCTCAGGAAGATTTATGATGAGATGTATGGGGATGCCCGTAATCCCCTGAACTTATTGTCCCAGGCTGTGGGTCTCTGCGTCAATATGAGGGATCATCTTCAGCAGGCCCCGGGGAATCCTATGCTGCGTGAAACAAACAGAACTGTTTGCGATATAGGGATTGCATGCGGCTTTCAAAGCGCCAGCTATTTTTCCTCTGTTTTCCGCAGGGAAACAGGATTGACGCCCCAGGATTACCGGAAGCGGATGGCGCGTTACTGATTCCCCGTAATAATGGAATGAAATGTATGGTTACGGCTTTTTCTCTGCAATCAGGCAGATGCAGCCGTTTTTTTCGTCTGTGTCAATCCGGGAAAACCCTGCATCGGTTAAAAGCTGTTCCAGCTCCGGACGGCCATAGACCCGCATGCCCTCGATGAGCTTTGTCCATTTGTCATCAGACGGGTCGCTCATTTCATTGCAGATGAGGAAAGCTCCGCCGGGGCGCAGAACCCCGTGGATTTGCCGGAAAGAGGACGGCAGATCCGGCCAGAAATAGATGGTTTCAAATGCGGTTATCAAGTCAAAGGAGTTTTTGGGGAAAGGAAGATCCGATACATTTCCCTGAAGGACCCGGCAGCGGCCTTTGCTGATTTCTGCCTGGTTTAAACGGGTGCTCTGGGCTACGTTTACGGCAGAATAATCCATTCCGGCAGCAGTTCCCGACGGAAACATCGTAAGGAGAGACGCAAGGTTGGCTCCGCCGCCGCAGCCGATGTCCAGGGCGTCGATTTTTCCTTTCAGGGTGATATGGGAAAGCCCCCATTTTGCCAGCCGGGCATGGCCCCTGTTCATCACCTGCACCATGATTTTTCCTGTAAAGCCTTTTGGTCTACGGGTGTTTTGAAAAAAGTTTTTAAACATATTCATTGCCTCCCCATCTCAAAGATATTGTTAAAAAGCATTCAATATCATGTACATATCATTTCCAAAAGGAAAAAGCAATGGAATGGGATGATGAAAGATGAGAAAATGTCGCAGTTAGGGCGTATTAAAGCACAGTGGACTGCCGCAGTATGAGCTCTGTGGAATACTGGGAAAATACACATGGCGTCTGAGGGTCGTCGTTGCGGGCGATCAGGCAGTTTGCGGCGGCTATTCCAAGCTGCTCCTTTGGGGTATGGATTGTGGTCAGGGGCGGATTGCATTTTGCGGACTGGTCGATATCGTCAAAGCCGACGATCTCCACATGCTCCGGTATGCGGTAGCCTAAGAACTGGAGCGCGTGCATAATCTGAATGGCTGTCCAGTCATTTCCGCAGATATAAACCTCAGGCAGGGAATCCATGGCCTTGAATTTATTGACCAGATAAGGGAAATCCATATAGTTGTTGTTTGGTTCGTACAGCAGGGAGTGCTCCTGGTCCAGGGGAAGCTGCGCTTCGTTAAGGGCCTCGCAGAGAGCGTTAAAGCGGTCCTGAAACCCCTGTCCCGCATTGTAGGAGAAAAGATCACCCGCAAAGGAAAAGCGGCGTTTTCCCTTATCGATCAGCATTTTTACAACCCGCTTAATATTGGATTTGTTCTCCATTGTAATAATATCCATGCGGCCGATAAGGTTTTCAAAGGATTTTGGCATATCCACGGTGACGCATGGCAGGCCTGTATCAATCAGGGCCCTGCATGCCTCTTCACTGCAGATTTCCACCATGATAATTCCCCGGGTTGCAGAATCATGGATGATGGACGGAAAGCGTTTCTGTTCCAGGTCGTCATCCGTAATAATCCTCAGGGAAAGCATATATCCGTGAACCGTCAGCACAGATTCAATTCCCTTCAGGACGTTGACCCAGAACTCGGAATAATCGGCGGAGGCCTTTGTCAGAAAGAGGATGGTTCCCCGGTTCGTCACCGGAGTGCCGGCAAGAGATTCATTTAACGTGTTGCGGTAATTCATTTCCCTGGCTTTTTCAAAGATAATTCGTCTGGTTTCTTCTGATACGCCCGCCTTTCCGTTCAAGGCTTTGGATACAGTATTTCTGGAAATATTCAATTCTTTTGCAATATCCTGAATGGTACAGTTCATATTCAGATCCCCTAACCGTTGTTATGATAAGTATTATTATAATGCGCAATGTAAAAAATGTAAACAAGATATGCACAATACACTGTAAGAAGTTTATTTGGCGTTGATGTGTGCAAATGCACACTGATAGAGGAAAGGTAACAACGTAAATTATGATTATTTGCCTAAAAACAGAAAGAAAAGACTGTTGAAATGTGCAGAAAATACAAAAAACAATGTGATATTTGTTGACAATTATATGTGCATAAATTATGATTAGAGTGCAAATGCAACAAATAACAAAGGGGGAATAAACCTTGAAAAACCTATTTTTTAAACCCGACAATGCGTGGGTAGGGGATTTGATTCCTTATTACGATAGAGGGACATACTATGCGTTCTATTTACATGATTCCAGAACCAGAGAGGATGAGTTTGCGGAAGACACCACATGGCATCTGGCGACTACCGGGGACTGCGCTGATTTTACAGAACAGGGGGAGGCCATTCCCAGAGGCTCTGACGACAGGCCCAATAAAAATATTTATACAGGCTCTGTCATAAAAAATGAGGACGGAACCTATACTGCGTTTTACACGGCCTATAACGCTGATATTACAATCAACGGAAAGAGCGTACAGTCTGTGATGAAAGCCCACAGCCCTGATCTGATGAACTGGAAAACCCAGGAGGATTTTATTTTCACGGCGGATGATGAGATCTATGAATCCTTTGACTGGCGTGATCCCTATGTATTTTTTAATGAGGAAGACGGATGCTATTGGATGCTGTTAGCCGCAAGGATAAAAGGAAGCGGATACCACAGAGGCGGCTGCACGGCGCTTTGCAAGTCAAGGGACTTAGATCACTGGACCTATGAGAAGCCCTTTTATGCGCCGTCCATGTATATCACCATGGAATGTCCGGAAGTGTTTCAGATGGGAGACTGGTGGTATCTGGTTTTTTCCACATTTTCCGATAAATTCACGACCCATTACCGGATGGCAAGGAGCGTAAACGGGCCCTGGCTGATTCCGGAGGACGACGTGTTTGACACCAGAGCCAACTATGCGATTAAGACGGCCTCAGACGGAAAGCAAAGATTTGCCTTTGGCTGGATTGCGAGCAAAAAGGGAGAGAATGATTTTGGACCGTGGGAGTGGGGCGGCACCATGGTTGCCCATGAAATTGTCCAGAAGGAGGCCTCAGGTGTTTTACAGGTTAGGCCTGCGGAGGCTATGGTTCAATATTTTAACAGGGAAATTCCTATAGAGGGAAGAACCGATTACAATTGCTCGGTGAGAGAGGAACAGGGAGAAATCCGGATTACGTCTGAAACCCTGGGAGCCGCCCTGTTTCAGGTACCTGAGTCTTCCTTTGAGCTGGATATGGATATTTACAAAAGCGATGCCGCTGAGGCGGGAATTGCGTTACATACTGACCCTGGACTTGAAAACGGATATTTTTTAAAGCTGAATTTCAGGGAAGGCACTGCGGCATGGGACATATGGCCCAGGGCTGAGCAGGGAATGTATCAATGGCAGATTAAGGGCGATATTCCCTGTCAGGTGGAGACCGTGAGAAGGCTTCCGGAAGCGGAGGTTTATCATATGAAGTTCATCCGGGAGGATACTGTCTGCGTGGTTTACATCAACGATGAAATCGCCCTGTCTTCCAGAATGTATAACCACAGAGACGGATATGCCGGAGGCTTTGTGGTGGGCGGTACCTTGGGTATTAATAACTGTCATATTAAAATAAGAGAATAAAGGAGAGGGAAACATGAAAAAAAGATTATTAGGATTCTTATTGTCTGCAGCCATGGTAATGTCAATGACAGCCTGCGGCTCCAAAGCGCCGGCGGCGGATTCGGGCAGCAAGGAAAGCGCCCAGTCTGCAAAGGGTGAAGATGTAACAGTGGTCAAATGGTTTGCTTCCAGGCCTGTGGACGGGGAGATTGACAAGACCATGCGGGAAATTGCGGAGAGGTACAGTCAGGAACACGGCGGAAAATGGAAGCTTGAGGTGGAGACCACGGCAGACCGCCCTTCCTACCTTCAGAAATTAAAAACCCTTATTGCAGGCGGACAGATGCCGGATATCATTGATATTGACGCAGACCCCTATTGCAAGGAACTGGTAGACGCCGGATATCTTGTGGATGTGAAGAAGTTCCTTAAGGATGAAAACATGTATGATAAGTTTTATCCCATTGCACTGCGCTATCAGGAATTTACCGATGGCTCCATGTACACCCTGCCCCTGGAATATCATGTGGAAATGATCTGGTACAACAAAGAGATTTTTAAGGCCAATAACGTGGAAGTGCCGGGGACCGTACAGGAGTGGCTGGATGTGTGCAAAACCTTGAAGGAGAATGGAGTCACGCCTATTTCCGTAGACGGTGTGGACCGCTGGCCCGTGCAGAGATACCTTGCCATGATGCCTTTCCGCATGACCGGAAATGATTATATCATCAATTTAAGGGATGGAAAAGCTTCCATGGGAGATGATACAGGCCGCCAGGCGGTAGAGTTTTTACAGAATATCGGACAGTATTTTAATGAAGGCTTCGGAGCCACCGATTATGCTACGGCTCAGTCCATGTTCCTTGACGGGAAATCCGCCATGTACTATATCGGGGACTGGGAGCAGGCCGCAATGCTTGACGCGTACAAGTCAGGAAAGATTGATTACTTCTATCTTCCCACTGTAGATGGGGCAAAGACAGGGGCCAATGAATTCTGTGTGAATTCTGGAATCGGCATGGCCTTTAATACCGCCACCTTTGACGCCAAGACAAAGGATTTCATCAAGTATGTGATTGAAAACTATGGACAGATTTATGCCGGAAGAATGCAGATGTCCCCCATCAAGACAGAGCTGCCGAAAGACATCCAGTTTACCGATCTGTACTTAAGAATCCGGGATGATATGGACAAGACCGGGGAGAACTTCTTAAAGCCGTGGGATACCTATCTGGATGCAGATACCAATACCATTATGCAGGATAACATGCTTTTGCTGGCATCGGGCGATATGTCGGCGGAGGATTTCATTAAAATCGTGGATGATGCAATCGCTTCCAATGCAAAATAAATAACCGGGAAGCTGCCGTCTGTTCTTATATCCGGCAGCCTCCCTTTTGAAAAAGAGGAAATGGATATGGGAATTTTAAAGGACAAGAAAGCATTTCTGGTATTTTTGCTGCCTGGCCTGCTGTTTTACATTCTGGCCGTATTTTACCCGATTGAAGAATCCATCCGTTTAAGCTTTATGGAATGGGGAGGCATAGGGACAAAAAGGTTTGTCGGGCTTGATAATTATATCCACATGTTTAAGGATAAGGTTTTTTATACGGCACTTATAAACAATCTGATTTATCTGGTGATTGTTGTTTCCATGCAGCTGATCATAGGCCTGGTTTTTGCGGTGCTGCTGACTTATCTGACCAGGAAAGCGATTTTTGTAAAGACCTTGTATTATGTGCCGTGCATCATAACAACGGTGGCGGTTACACAGCTCTTTCGCAGCATGTATGCCACCGAACCCATGGGGCTGATCAATCAGTTCCTGAATTTTGCAGGAATCGGCAGCATCAGCTGGCTGACCAATGTGAAAACAGTGCTTGCCGCCGTATCCATTCCGGAGGGCTGGCGGTTTGCGGGGCTTTATATGGTCATCTTTTATGACGCGCTCATCTCTCTGGATTCGGAAACCCTGGAGGCGGCGAAGGTGGACGGAGCTACGGAATGGAAGCTTTTGTTAAAGATTAAGCTGCCCATGATAAAGGAGATCCTTCTTCTGACATTGACCATGTGCCTCACCGGAGCCTTGAGAGGCTTTGATATCCCGTTTCTCCTTACAGCCGGAGGTCCCGGCAATGTCAGCGAACTGATGTCTACCTATATGTATAAGAAAGCATTTTCCAGCAATCAATACGGCTATGGCAGCACCCTTTCCGTTTTCATTATATTGGAGAGCATTCTGGTCGTCCTCATTTTGAGAGCAATCTTTTCGGCAAATAAGAAGGAGGCATAGTGAGATGATAAAAAAGAAGATCAACAAGGCCGTTTTCTTCCTGGTGATCATGATATTTCTGGCGATTCAGATATATCCGGTTCTCTGGCTCTTCCTTGCCAGTGTGAAAACCACGGTAGAGCTTTCTGCGACTCCCTTCGCATTTCCCAGGACTGCCACAATGGCCAATTACCTGAAAATATTTGCTGACGGAAAGCTTGGAGGGTATCTCCTTAACAGTGTCAGAGTGACGGCGGTTTCCCTGGTCCTTATTATATTCCTGAGCGCTACGGCAGGCTTTGCCATTGCAAAATTCAGGTTTAAGCTTGCCAATAAGATTTATGCCTTTTTTACCTTTGGAATTATGATTCCGGTTCAGATTACACTGATTCCGCTGTTTATCTTTTACAGCAAAATGAATATCTTAAACACCAGCTTTTCCCTGGTTTTGCCTCAGGTGGGCTTTGCGCTGCCGCTGTCGGTAATGCTGTTTGTGGGATTTTATACATTTATCCCCAATGAGCTGGTGGAATCCGCAATCGTTGACGGCTGTTCTCCGTACCGGATCTTCGGCTCCATTATCTTTCCTCTGGCAAAAAATACGATCATTACCGTAGCATCCATGTACAGTATTTTTATATGGAATGACTTTATATTTGCCAATACATTCATCAGTGACCAGAAAGCAAAAACCATTGCCCTGGGGCTTAAGGACTATGTAGGCGCATTCGGAAATGTGGACTGGGGCTCAACCTATGCAGCCATTGCCGTTTCCATTCTGCCGCCCATGATTGTTTATTTCATTTTAAACCGGTGGGTGACTGCCGGCATGACAATGGGGGCTGTGAAAGGCTAGAACCGGGAAGGAGAAAATTTAAAATGATACGGAATAAGATCCATGTAAAGGCCCCGGGGAATTGGAAGAATGATCCCAATGGATTTCTCTATTATAAGGGGGAATATCATCTGTTTTATCAGTATTTTCCCTATGGGCCCAGATGGGGAAGGATGCACTGGGGCCATGCGGTGAGCAGGGATCTGGTGAACTGGGAGCATCGGAAAGTGGCTCTGTTTCCCAGCAAGCACGATGACAGGGACGGCTGCTTCTCGGGAAGCGCAGTGGAGCATGAGGGGAAAATGTACCTGTTTTATACAGGCGTGAGATATCTGGCCGAAAATCCCGAGGACATCAATCTTCACTTAAACCAGCAGTTTGCCTCTGCACAGATGACGGTCACCTCTGAAGACGGAGTCCATTTTGATAATATAGGCGCAAAGAAAACCATCATCCCTCCTATGGAAGACCGGAATACAGGGGATCTCACCCACACAAGGGACCCAAAGGTGTGGAGAGGAAAGGACGCATGGTATATGGTGATGGGCACCTGCTCCGGGGACCGGAAAGGGAAGCTGCTGTTTTACAGGAGCGGGGATCTGGAACACTGGTCCTATGTCAATTCAGCATCGAAAGACGGATTCAGCTGGATGTGGGAAACTATGTGGATGCCAATCTCATAGAGGTATTTATCAATGACGGTGAAGCGGTTCTTTGCACTGTGAAATGATTCATTGAACCATTTCCCTTGTTTCTATTGTCTGTACATGGGTGCCCTTATATAAAACCGGTATTGCCGCTGCAATAAGGATCATCCCCATAAAAGCAGGCCCTGCATGACCGAGGGCCACATAGATCTGGCCTCCGATCACAGGCCCGATGATTCTTGCCAGGGACTGAATCGACTGACTGCCGCCCTGAATCCGTCCCTGCTCACTGGCATCCCCAGACTTGGAAACCATGCCGTTGAAGGATGGCCCGAAGATGGAATCACCGAAGCCGAATACAAACATTCCGGCGATTAAAAAGGGATAGAAGGAGAGTAATGCCGATGCTGCAATAAGACCGTAGCCTATGATCTCGGAAGCCATTCCCAGAATTGCGATCTGCGAATCACGAAGCCTTACAAGAAGCCTTGGCATTATGAGACCCTGTGAAATAATGTCCTGGAAGCCCATAATTGAAAACATGAGTCCGATCAGCGCAGGCGCCCAGTGGAACGTGTCTATTGTAAACTGTGAGAAAACCGCCTGCAAGGAGCCGTTGGGAACCCAGAGCAAAAACGCCGGGATAAGGAGCCTCTTTAGGGTTTTCATGGAAAGTATGCTGACAAGCTGGGTAAATGGATTCAGCCTGACAAATGGAATCTCTTTCAGCCGGTTCTTCTTATCAAGGCTTTCAGGCATATAGAAGAATCCGAAAATAACATTCAATAAAGTGATGGATGCTCCGAAAAACATGGGCACGGAATAGCCGAATCTGGCAAGCAATCCGCCCAGAGTGGGACCGATGATGGAGCCTGCCCCGGCAAGGGCGCTCACCCAGCCAAAGTACTTGGTCCGCTGTTCTCTGGGAGTGATATCCGCAAAATATGCGAAAATCGTGCTTATGCTGCCGCCTGTGATACCCTCGATGATGCGTCCGGCAAACAGCACCCACAGAGCGCCTCCCATGCCGAAGACCAGGTAACCGATTGCGGAACCCAAAAAGCAGATTAAAAGCAGCGGACGGCGGCCGTATTTGTCGCTTAAGGCGCCAAGGCCGGGGGCTGCCAAAAACACGCAGACTGCATAGACAGAGAGGAGCAGCGTGACAACAGTGGCCTGCTCTCCCGGACTTTTTGTATAGGGCTGTACCAGAAATGGAACGACAGGTGTTATGATACTGAAGCCTATTCCGCAAAGAAACACAGACATAAGACCGAAGGTTAAAGCTTTTTTATCTACGGCTTGTTCCGTGCTCTGTTCATTATGTGATTTAGATATGGACATTGTAATTCTCCTTTCGAAAATTGTAATTTTGATTCCTTGGAAACATAATCATCCTAACACAATTTTGTTTCCTTGTCAACTAAAGGATGAAAATAAAAAATGCAGCCTGTTCTCCGTAGACCCAGACTGCCTGTGATTTCATTTCCATTATTCAAATTTATTCGTTCCGATTTATTCCGACTTAATATCTACGCCCAGTTTCTTTATTTCCTCATCCAGATGCTTGCTGTATCTTTCCACCAGGCGGAGCATGCTGTCAAATTGTTCCTCGGTCACCTGCTCAAATACGGCTTTATCCCGCTCCTGAAACTCCTGGTGTATTTCCTCATGGATGTTAAAAATTGCCTTTCCCTTTTCCGTGAGCCGGAAATAAATTTCTTTCTTGTTATCCGGCTTCTGGTAGCTTTCTATCACGCCTTTTTTAATGAGCTTCTTAGTCATTTTGCTTATGGCGCCTCTGGTCATGTAAAAAGCCTCTGCAAGCTTTGTTACGTTGGACTCCGCGTTTTTTCCGATATATTCCATACAATGTACTTCGGAAGACTTATAATCCTCAAAGCAGTCTTTCATCCTGAAAGTATTAAGCCAGGCCATCTTGTTATATAAGTCCCTGAAACCCATTATGAGCTGTTCCTCTTTATTCATAGCCAGTCCTCCTACCCATTGGTGCATTATCAATATTATATTAGACTTTTGCTTCTATTTCAATAATATATTGAAGTAATTATTTCAGGAATTGGACGAAGGCCCTGAGCATTCCGTTGTCAGCCTAGCTTTCGGTGGAACCGCCCCGGCACAATAACGTAGCAGCACTGTTGTCCGGGTTTACAAAAATAGCCTCAGTGGTTAAGAAAATTAAGTCATGACCGTCGAAAACATGAAGCTGGAAAAATTACTTGAATTTTTATAAAGCAAATGTTATAATCCTACCAACATATCAGACGAGAGAACAAAGGAGTCTCAAGCGTACACAGTACGGTTGCGGCTCTTTTTTGGTTTAAGAAAGCTCTTGAGGAGAACGAGGAGGTTTTCCCTGCATTTTCAGGGAAACCTCCTCGTTTTTGTTTTCTATTTGTTTCTGTTCGTCTGAATGATAACCGATTGAGGAGGAAGCGATTATGAAAAAAAGATTTTTATCTGTAACTCTTACTGCAGTAATGACGGCAGCACTTCTTGCTGGCTGTGGTTCATCTGCTCAGCAGAGCGCCGCAGGAGGGAGTACAACCGCTGCCGGTCCGGCATCTTCCCAGGACACAGGCAAAACCATTAAGATCGGCGTGTTTGGTCCTGTCACAGGAGGTTCTGCTGTTTATGGAGAAGGTGCACAGAATGCCATTACCATGGCGGTTGATGAGATCAACTCCGGCGATTCCGGCTACAAGGTGGAAATTGTAAACGGCGGAAAAATCGTAGATGACGGCGGTGATGCCAAGCAGGCAATCAATGCTTACAACAGTCTGATGAAGGAAGGTCCCAGTGCCATCGTGGGAAGCTTTTTTTCCTCCGTTACTCTTCCGGTTGCCGAGCAGGCCTCCAAGGACAATATGCTCCTTCTGGCGACAGGAGCTACCAATAAGGATGTAACCTTAAAAGGCGCCACCATTTTCAGGGATTGTTTTATTGACCCTTATCAGGGCAAAATGGCCGCCCAGTTTGCAAAGGAAAAGGGCTGGACAAAAGCCGCCGTTATTTATGCCAAGGATGATGATTATTCCAACGGCTTAAAGGATGCATTTATTGAGAATGCGAAAGCGGACGGGATTGAAGTGGTTTATGTGGGAGAGTGTACCACAAAGGATACGGACTTTTCTTCCCAGACTTCTCAGGCAGTGGCAAAAGGAGCCGATTTCCTGTTTTATCCCGCATTCCTTGATACGGTTCCCCTTCTGGTAGGCGCGGCAAGAGATGCAGGCTTTGACGGAGCCATCATGGGCGGCGACGGCTGGGATGGAACGGATACGGCAGGCTTTAAGGATAAGTTTGAGAACTGCTATTTTACCAACCATTATTCCTCGGAAGATACTGCTCCGGCTGTAGTCAATTTCGTATCAAAATATACGGAAAAGTACGGTACGGAAAGCTTAAATGCCTGTGCGGCTCTGTACTATGACGCCATTTACATGCTGGTGGAGGCTGCCAAAAACGGCGGTGCAACTGATACGGCTTCCCTGGTAAAGGGAATGACCGGAATGACCTTTACCGGTGTGGGAGGAACCTTTACTATGGATGAAAACGGCGATCCGGAGAAATCCGTAGCAATCAATACCTTTGAGGCCGGCAAGGTGAAGTGGCTTATGACTCTTTCTCCGGAAGGAACAAAGAAATAAAGCAGCATAAATATTACAGGAAGGTCTGAAAAAATGATAGGGGGATGTGCATAAAGGCTTAAAGAGTCTTTGGTGCACATTTTCCTTTTGAGAAAGGAAGATCCTATGACATTTTCATTATTCTTTCAAAGCCTGATAAACGGACTGAACCAGGGCGCTATCTATGCTTTGATTGCACTTGGCTATACCATGGTGTACGGAATCATCCGCATGATTAACTTTGCTCACGGCGACTTTATCATGATTGGAGCCTATACTTTATTTTATACCATTCCTCTGATGATCCATGCAGGAATGCCTGCATGGATCTCCGTTTTCCTTGCTGTGGTCATATGCGCGGCAGTGGGGGTTTTAGTTGAGGTGATTGCCTATAAGCCGGTCCGCAAGGCGGGTTCCATGTCAGCCCTTATTACAGCACTTGCCATGAGTCTGTTTCTTGAAAATCTGGCCATGGTTCTCTTTGGTGCAAAGCCCCATAATGTCCAGAAGATATTTGATTTGCCCTCTGTAAATGTGCTGGGGGTGGCTCTTCCGCTGAATGTTATTTTAACCATCGGTATCGGAGTGGTTATGATGGCAGGTCTTCAGATATTCATAAAGAGCACCAAGATGGGGAAAGCCATGCGGGCAGTGCCCCAGGACCGGGATGCCTCCATTCTTGCGGGAATCAATGTCAATAAGGTAATTACCATGACCTTTGCCATCGGTTCCGCACTGGCGGCAGTTGCAGCCCTTATGTACTGTGCCAAATATCCCCGGGTCACCAATGATATGGGTTCCATGATGGGACTTAAGGCCTTTATCGCCGCTGTCCTTGGAGGGATCGGAATCATTCCGGGAGCAATGCTCGGAGGGATTCTGGTCGGGCTGATTGAGATTTTTGTAAAGCTTTTTGCACCAGGCTGGTATGAGGCGATTACCTATGCCATTCTCATTGTGATTCTTTTGGTGAAGCCGTCCGGCATTCTTGGCAGGAATGTGGGCGAGAAAGTGTAAGGGGGTGAATTATGGAAAAACGGTTTAAGGTTTCTTATTTCTTCAATTTCCTTGGCGTTCTGGCAGTTTTTCTTCTGCTTGTCCTGGTTTTTGAGAACAATGTTTTCGGCATGTCCACCCAATATATTAAAGGAATCAGCACCACCGCCTGCTATACGATCATTATGGTGGCTTCCCTAAATCTGGTGGTGGGCTGTATGGGTGAATTTTCCCTCGGCCATGCAGGGTTTGTATCCGTGGGGGCTTATGCCTCAGCCATTGTGTCCAATGGACTTGCGGGAAAGGGACTGCCGGATATTGCCTTATTCCTGATCGCTCTTCTTGCGGGAGGAATTGCAGCCGGTATGACGGGAGTTCTGGTTGGGATTCCGGCCCTTCGTTTAAGAGGGGATTATCTTGCAATTGTGACCATTGCCTTTGCTGAGATTATCCGGGTTCTTTTCTGCAATCTTTCCATTACCGGCGGAGGAAAAACCATGAGCGGTATTTTAAAGCTTTCCAACTTCTACTGGAGCTTCTGGATCATGGTGATCTGCGTCACCGTCATGTGCATGTATGTGCGCAGCCGTTTTGGCAGAACGGTGAAAGCCATTCGGGAAGATTACATAGCGGCGTCCGCATCAGGAATCAATGTGACTTATTATAAAGTGCTTACCTTTACCATAGCCGCATTCTTCGCAGGAATCGGCGGAGGAGTCTATGCCCATTACATGACGGCCATGATTCCTACGAATTTTAACTTCATGTATTCTGCAGAGCTTCTTTCCGAGGTAATCATCGGGGGAATCGGCTCCATTACCGGCTCCATTATCGGCGCGGCTTTCCTTTCTTCCCTGCCGGAAATGATGCGCCAGTTCTCTCAGTACCGCATGCTGGCATACTCTGTGGTATTGGTACTTGTCATGATCTTTAAACCGGGAGGCATCTTCGGGGCATGGGAGTTTTCCCTCATTCGTGTATATGAACGGCTGGCAGGAAAAAAAGACGGATGGAAAAAGAACCGGAAAAAAACGGAAGGAGGTGTGTAAATATGGCAGAGACGAAAAAGTCTATGCCGGTATTAAAGGCACAAAATTTGGGAATCCAGTTCGGCGGTTTAAAGGCGGTGGACAGCTTTAATATGGAAATCGGAGAATCGGAGCTGGTAGGGCTGATCGGGCCAAACGGTGCGGGAAAAACCACGGTGTTCAATCTGATCACCGGCGTTTATAAGCCTACGGAAGGATCTTTTTACTTAAACGGTCAGCGCATGAATGGAAAAAAGACCTATCAGATCGTTGAAGCAGGAATTGCAAGAACATTTCAGAATATCCGGTTATTTAAAAAAATGACTGTAATTGACAATGTAAAGGCAGCCATGAGCGCCAAGCTTTCCTATAACTTATTCCATGCTGTTTTTCGTACGCCGGCTTACTGGAAGCAGGAAGAGGAGCTGACAAAAAGAGCCGTGGAACTGCTTGAGATCGTGCATTTAAAGGGAAAAGAAGATTATGAAGCAGGAAATCTTCCCTATGGAGAGCAGCGGCGTCTGGAAATAGCCAGGGCTCTGGCTACGGATATGAAGCTCCTTCTTCTTGATGAACCTGCGGCAGGGATGAATCCTACGGAAACGGAAGAGCTTTTGGAAATTATCAACTACATCCGGGATAAATTCAGGATTTCCGTGCTTCTCATTGAACATGACATGAGTCTGGTCATGAAGATCTGTGAGCGGATTCAAGTCCTGGATTTCGGCACCACCATTGCTGCCGGAACTCCGGAGGAGATCGCCAATCATCCAAAGGTCATTGAAGCCTATCTGGGAAAAGACGATGAGGAGGTAGAGGAAGATGCTTAAGGTAAAGGATCTGGCAGTATCTTACGGAGCCATTGAAGCCATTCACGGCGTATCCTTGGAGGTCCATGACGGAGAAATCGTTTCCCTCATCGGAGCCAACGGAGCGGGGAAGACCACCATCTTAAGAACCATTTCAGGTCTTAAAAAGGCTGACAAGGGAGAAATCAGCTTTGACGGAGCTGATTTGATTAAAACAGAACCCAGCAAGATCATCAATTTAAAGCTGGCACATGTGCCGGAAGGGCGCCATATTTTTTCCCAGATGACAGTAGAAGAAAATCTGGAAATGGGAGCTTTTACCGATGGAAAAGACATGGCAGCCAATATGGCAGATGTATTTGAACGCTTTTCCCGTTTGAAAGAGCGGAAAAAACAGCTGGCAGGAACCTTGTCCGGCGGAGAGCAGCAGATGCTTGCCGTAGGCCGGGCCTTAATGGCAAAACCCAAAATGATCCTGATGGATGAACCGTCTATGGGACTTTCTCCATTGCTGGTAAAGGAGATATTCTCTATTATCAGAGAGGTGAACAAAAAGGGAATTACCATTTTACTGGTGGAGCAGAATGCAAAAATGGCATTATCTGTATCAAACAGGGCATATGTCATGGAAACAGGAAAAATCACCATTGAAGGCAGTGCCGGAGATTTACTGAAGGATGACAGGGTAAAGAAAGCATATCTTGGACAATAGAGGGGTAGGACTATGGATGAGAATAAAAAGTATTTTGCCATTGCCATTACCCGTACCTGCGGGAGCGGAGGCGGAAGCTATATCGGGAAGAAACTGGCGGCTGATTACGGGATCGATGTATATGACAGAAAGCTGCTGAGCCTGGCATCGGAAGACAGCGGGATCAATGAGGCCATATTTGCAAATGCAGATGAAAACACGAAAAAGACCTTTTTATACCGCGCCTCAAAAAGAGTCTATAACGGTGAAGTCATTCCAAAGGAAAGCGGCAATTTTTTATCGGATCAGAATCTTTTCAATTATCAGGCAAAGGTTTTGCAGGAGCTTCTTCATCATGAATCCTATGTCTGCATCGGCCGGGCGGCGGATTTTGTCTTAAAGGATGAACCAAATGTAGTGTCCGTATATCTGGATGCTCCCTATGAATTCCGCTTGAAAAGAGAGATGGAGCGGCAGGGAATATCCCAGCTGGAGGCTGCAAAGTATATAGACAGACTGGATAAATACAGGAATTCCTATTACGTGTACCATACCGGAAGACCGTGGAAGAATCCCGAAAATTATGATCTTTGCCTGGATACGGAAAGTCTGGGGCTGGATCATTGTGTGGAATTAATAAAGAAATACGTGGAGCTGAAATTTGGGATCAGCGCCAGGGAAAAGGAGATATTATGAAAGAGCTTGCTTATTATGATGGAAGGATCGGAACCCCTGAGGAACTTATGGTTCCCTTTCAGGACCGGGTGCACTTTTTTGGAGATGGAGTTTATGATGCCACCGTTGGGGGGAATCACAGGGTATATCTTTTAAAGGATCATCTGGACCGTTTTTATTCCAGTGCCAGAGCCCTGGATATTAAGATTCCCATGGAAAAGGAGGAGCTTGGAAATCTTTTAACTGAGCTTCTTTCCATGGTGGATGGGGACACTCATTTTGTGTACTGGCAGGTGACAAGAGGGACTGCCCCCAGGGATCATATCTATGATGAGGCAATGCTTGGAAAGCTGTGGGTCATGATAAGACCGAATAAGCTGAAAGATCCGAACGTGCCCATTCGCCTCATAACAAGGGAAGATACCAGGTTTTTCCACTGCAATATCAAGACCTTAAATCTTCTCCCGTCTGTGATGGCCTCTCAGGAAGCTTTAAAAGCAGGAGCAACGGAAACTGTTTTACACAGAGGGGATGTGGTTACGGAATGCGCCCACAGCAATGTTTCCATTTTAAAAAGCGGAACCCTTCTTTCCCATCCCAATGATAATCTGATTCTTCGGGGGATCGCAAAGACCCATATGATTCAGGCCTGCTACAGGCTTGGGATCCAGGTGCTGGAGCGGGCCTTTACCCTGGAAGAACTGATGGCTGCCGACGAGGTCATCGTGACCTCTTCTTCCAATTTCTGCCTTCATGCAGACTCCATTGACGGAACGCCTGTGGGAGGAAAAGATCCGGAAACCTTAAAGAAGATTCAGGATGCTGTTTTGGAAGAATACTTGGAGTATACAGGCAGAAAGAGCATATTTGATTAGGAGTGAATGATGGACAGAGGCGGACTGGAAAAGAGAAATGTGGGAGAAAACCTGGATGCTCTTATGAATTTGGATCCAAGAGGCTATGGGGTGTGCCGGATTCTTTATGCCGGGAGCCGGGAACAGATGGGGGAGCCTCTCACCATGAGAGCGGCCGAAAAGCTGTGTGAAACGGTAAAGGAAAATGATCTGGTTTATATTCTGACAGGATTTGTACTGCTGCCTCATAAGAAGCCGGAGATGGATGGAATGGTCAGCTCCATGCTTCTGGCACGGGCACTGGTTATGGCTTTTGGTGCAAAGCCTGTCATCATCTGCCCGGAGGACTGTGTAAAATCCGTAAAAAAGTGTGCCGGTGTGGTAGGCCTTCATATTTACCAGGATATTGGGGCTGTGAGGGAGCTTCCTCTCAGCATGGGAGTGATAGCCTTTACAAAAAATCCGGACAGGGCGGAACTTGAAGCAGAAGAGCTGATAAAGGAAGGGCTTCCCGGGGCAGTAATTTCTGTGGAGGCCCCAGGTTCTAATGAAAACGGTGTTTACCACAATGCAGCCGGAAACAATGTAACGGAGCTGGAAGCGAAAACAGATGTGCTGTGGGAAATACTTCGGAAAAGGGGAGTCTTAAATATTGCCATCGGTGATCTGGGTAATGAGATCGGTATGGGAGCCATTGCAGACCATATTAAAAAGTACATACCTTTTACTGCTTCCGGAGAATGCGTGTGTGGCTGCGGAGGCGGAATTCTGGCTGCCAGCAAAGCGGACCATGTGATCACGGCAACCTGCTCTGACTGGGGCTGCTATGGCCTGATTGCGGCACTGGCTTACTTAAAGCGGGACATGGAAATTCTCCACCGGGAAGAAATGGAAGCAGAGCTGATGAGAGTGGCGTCAAGAACCGGACTGATTGATATGACCGGATCTCTCATTCCTGGAATTGACGGGTTCAACACCCGTCTGAATACGGGAATTGTCAGCCTGATGCGCCAGTGTACGGCTTATGCGGTGCGGTATTCCCATAATTCCGATCACTGGTTTGGCTCTGTACTGGAAAAAGGTTTTTTTGATGAAGGAGACAGGTCATGGTTCAAATAAAGGCTGTAGGTGACTGCGGTGTTCTGGCAAAGCTGGGTGATTCCATCAATGAGACGGTAAATTCAAAGGTAATGGAATTAAACCGGAAAATCAATGAGCTTTCGCCCCAGGGGATTCTTGAGACAGTGCCTGCTTTTTGCTCGGTTCTTGTTTTTTATGATCCTCTGAAAACGGATTTTGACGCTGTATCAAAGCTTCTTTTTCAGCTGTCGGAAGCTCTGGAGAGCAAAGCAGGGACAGAGGGAAAGCTGGTGGAAATTCCGGTCTGCTACGGAGGAAGCTTCGGACCGGATATTTCCTTTGTCGCGGCCCATGGAAACATCACAGAGGAAGAGGTGATCCGGATTCACTCCGGCAGGGATTACCGCATTTATATGCTGGGCTTTCTTCCGGGCTTCCCCTATCTTGGCGGAATGGATGAACGCATTGTTACTCCCCGGTTAAAGACGCCCAGAACCCGGATTCCGGCGGGAAGCGTGGGAATCGGAGGAGAGCAGACGGGAATCTATCCCCTTGATTCTCCGGGAGGCTGGCAATTGATCGGGCGTACGCCTTACCGCCTTTTTAAACCGGAGCAGGCGGGAAGACCTCTTTATGAAGCCGGGGATTCCATTCGCTTTGTGCCCATCAGCCAGGAGGAATTTGAAGAAATAAGCAGAAAACAGGAAAAGGGGTGACGGAATGGGATTAGAAATCTTGCGTCCGGGAGCCTTATCCACGGTTCAGGATAAAGGGAGAAGAGGCTTTTTAAGACAGGGCTTCCAGGAAAGCGGAGCCTGTGACAAGTATTCCATGAAGCTTGCCAACCTTCTGGCCGGAAACCTTGAAGAACCGGAAACCGCGGCAGTTATTGAATTTACATTAAAAGGCGGTGAAATCCGTTTCACCTCTGATGAGATCATTGCCCTTGCCGGCGGGGATATGAAGCCCTGTATAAACGGAATCCCGGTCCCTATGTTCTCCCCGATTCTGGTTCGTGCAGAAGATATTCTGACCATGGACTTTGCGGTATCAGGTCTCAGGACCTACCTGGCAGTCTTCGGAGGAATTCAGGTCCCTGCCGTCATGGGAAGCCGTTCCACCAATTTAAAATGCCGCCTGGGAGGCTTAGGGGGAAGGGCGCTCCTGGAAGGGGATTGTCTGGAGTCGGGAAAAAGCCGGGGGGAGTTCAAAAAAATTAGTAGGAAATTAAGAGGAAATGAGAAGCAGGCAGCCCTGGGAGAGGGTGAATCATGGCTGTGCCGTTCGTCAACGCCTTACCGCTTTTATGGAAATGACCGTATGGTTCTTTTGCGTGCCGTAATGGGACCTCAGGAAGAGGCCTTTACAAAGCAGGGACTTGACACCCTGGTCCGGAGTCCTTTCCAGTTAAGCAGGGACTGCGACCGCATGGCCTGCAGGCTGGAGGGAGAGCCCATAGAAATGAAGAATGGGGCTGATATCATATCCGATGGGATTGCAGAAGGCTCGGTTCAGATTTCATCTGACCGGCTTCCCATGGTTTTGATGGCAGACCATCAGACAACCGGGGGATATGCAAAAATCGCCACGGTGATCAGCACGGATATCCCTGCACTGGCTCAGTTAAAGCCGGGAGAATGGGCAGCATTCCAATACGTGACCCCAGACGAGGCCGTGGCAATTTGCCGGAGGGAGAATGAAAAGCTGAGTAAATTAAAGGAACGGCTTATGAATGCTGTTTACCGGTAAGCTGCCATAAGACAGGAAAGAAGGAAATAATATGGGACTTGAGTACATGGACAGGAAACCAAATGAAGTCCGCCGTCTGATCAGGCAGGGCGTGATCCAGGGGCCGACCACCGGAATGTGCGGCGGTTATGCCCAGGGAAATCTTGTGATTCTTCCTGAAGAGCTGGCCTGGGATTTTCTTTTATTCTGCCAGAGGAATCCGAAAGCCTGCCCTCTCTTAGAGGTATCAGATGCAGGAGGCAGGAGCTTTCCCCTGACAGCAGAGGGGAGTGATATCACAAGGGATATCCCCAGATACCGGCTTTATGAACATGGCGTGTGCACCGGTGAATACACTGATGTATCAGAATTGTTTGAAGAGTATCAAAGAACCAGGGGAAGACTGGTGAGCTTTCTCATTGGCTGCAGTTTTTCTTTTGAAACAGCACTTTTGGAGGCGGGAATACCGGTGAGACAGATTGAAGAGGGAGTTAATGTTCCCATGTTCCATACCAACATTCCCTGCACACCGGCAGGGGGGTTTTCCGGCACCATGGTGGTAAGCATGAGGCCCATTCCCCACCGTCAGGTTCCCGGGGCTGTTGCCATTACAGCCTCCATGCCAAGAGTTCATGGGGCGCCTGTTCACATCGGTTATCCCGAAGTCCTCGGTATAAAAGATATTAATAAACCGGATTTCGGAGATCCGGTGACCATATATGACGGGGAGGTGCCTGTTTTCTGGCCCTGCGGGGTAACCCCACAGGCAGTGGTCATGAACAGCAGGCCGTCTTTTGCTATCACTCATTCTCCGGGACACATGTTTATTACGGATTTGAAAAATGCGGAATTAAAAAATTAGAGGTGAGAATATGCCGTTTATCGATTTGAATTGCGATTTGGGAGAAAGCTTTGGCGCGTATAAAATGGGGATGGATGAAGAGTTGCTGCCCTATGTGACATCAGCCAACATTGCCTGCGGCTTCCATGGAGGAGATCCGCTGGTAATGGAAAAGACAGTGGCTTTATGTAAAAAGTACGGAGTGAGGCCAGGGGCCCACCCGGGATTTCCTGATCTGGCGGGGTTCGGAAGGAGAAACATGAGTCTTTCCCCAAAGGAAGTAAAGGCCAGTGTCATGTATCAGATCGGCGCCTTAAAGGCTTTTTGCAGCGGAGCAGGAATCAGGCTCTGCCATTTAAAGCCTCACGGAGCCCTGTACAATATGGCCGCAAAGGATTACGAGCTGGCAAAGGCCATTTGCCAGGCAGTAAAAGAAGCGGATGACAGTCTTATCCTTTTGGCTCTCAGCGGCAGTGAAATGCTCCGGGCTGCAAAAGATACGGGATTGTCTGCTGCCAGTGAGGTATTTGCAGACCGTGCCTATCAAAAGGACGGAAGTCTGGTTCCGCGGAACCGGGAAGGTGCGTTAATTGAAGATGAGGATCTGGCGGTGAGGCGGGTGATCCGAATGGCAAAGGAAGGGGTTGTGGAAGCCATTGATGGAAGTACCATTTCCATTGAGGCCGATTCTGTCTGCGTTCACGGAGATGGGGTAAAGGCTTTGGAATTTGTGAAAAAGATAAGGGAAGGACTTTTGAAAGCGGGGGTTGAAGTAAAGGGTTTTTGAAAAAAACGAAATAAGGAATGATATTTGTATATTATGCATATGAAATTGAGGAGAAAAAGTAAAAATTAATAAAATATTGACATATAACCTTTCCTATGGTAAGTTAAACGTAAACAAGGCGAATTTAATAGCGGATGATGAATGCGAGAGAGAGCACAATACTGTGCCGCCGAAGGGGAAAGCAGAAACTCTCAGGCAAAAGGATCGGATTCGGACGTAACTCTGGAGAACATTTATGTACCGACGAAGTCAATCTTTCAGGTAAAAGGACAGAGGCAGACAGGGATATCTTATGCGGATATTCCTATCTGCCTTTTTTTCGTATATCCGGAAATTCCTTTGAAATCATTTCCCCGGTATATGAAAACGCCCCGTTGCGAATAAACGGAATAAATTTAAGGAGGATTAAGATATGGAACTGAAAACACCGCTTTATGAGGTTCACTTAAAGTATCATGGCAAAATGGTTCCCTTTGCCGGCTATCTCCTTCCCATCCAATATGAGGAGGGAATCATAAAGGAGCATATGGCAGTAAGGACAAGGGCAGGGCTTTTTGATGTTTCCCATATGGGGGAAATAACCTGTAAGGGAAAGGCTGCTCTTGAGAATCTTCAGCGGCTGCTGACCAATGATTTTACGGATATGGTCGACGGCCAGGCCCGGTACAGCCCCATGTGCAATGAGCATGGAGGGACGGTAGATGATCTGATTGTGTATAAGAAAAAAGAAGAGGAGTACTTTATCGTCGTAAATGCTTCCAATAAGGAAAAGGATTATAAGTGGATGCTGGAGCATAAATTTGGAGAAGCGGCGTTTGAAGATATTTCCCATAAAATCACCCAAATCGCCCTGCAGGGGCCCAAGTCCCAGGAAATACTCATGAAGCTGACTGCGGACATTCCTGAAAAATACTACCATGCTGTTTTTGACGGAAAGGTGGCCGGGATCCCTTGTATGGTATCCAGAACCGGCTATACGGGGGAAGACGGTTTTGAACTTTATTTTGACAACACATATGCTGAGACCATGTGGGAAACCCTTATGGAAGCGGGCCGGGAATACGGACTGATTCCCTGCGGACTGGGAGCCAGGGACACTTTAAGGCTGGAAGCCGCCATGCCGCTGTACGGCCATGAAATGAACGACGACATCAATCCCTTAGAAGCAGGCCTTGGATTTGCCGTAAAAATGCAGAAAGAGGATTTTATCGGAAAAGATCATCTGCCGGAAAAGGATTCCTTAACGAGAAAACGGGTAGGCTTAAAGGTAACCGGACGGGGAATCATAAGGGAGCAGGAAGAGGTGCTGGCAGACGGGGAGAAAGCAGGCTTTACAACCTCTGGAACCCATTGTCCCTATTTGGGATATCCGGTGGCAATGGCTATTTTAGATAAGGAATACACAAAGGCAGGGACGAAAGTAACGGTAATGGTCCGTGGAAGAGAAGTGGAGGCGGAAGTAGTACCTCTGCCATTTTATAAAAAATCAAAATAATCCATTAAGGAGGAAAATAAATCATGAAAGTATTAGAGGATCTGGTTTACACAAAAACACATGAATGGGTAAGGTTTGAGGATGAAACTACAGCTTTGGTGGGCCTTACGGATTATGCACAGCAGACTCTTGGGGAGCTTGTTTTCGTCAATCTTCCGGAAGAAGGCGACGAGACGGAAGCCGGTAAATCATTTGCCGATGTGGAGTCCGTAAAGGCCGTTTCGGATGTATACTGCCCGGTAACCGGAGTTGTATTGGAAATCAATGAAGAGCTTCTCGATGCGCCGGAAAGGATCAATGAGGCTCCTTATGAAGCCTGGTTTGCTAGAATAACCGATATTACGGATAAAGAGGAATTCTTAAGCCCTGAGGAATACGAAGATTTTGTAAAAAAAGAGATGGAATAAAGGAGATCTGCATATGGGTTCATTTGTACCGGCAACCGATCAGGACAGACAGGAAATGCTGTCAGCCATCGGAATTGACAGAATCGAAGACCTTTTCAGGCAGCTTCCCCAGGAAGTTCTGTTAAAGGAAGAATTAAATCTTCCCAGCGGAATGTCTGAAATGGAAGTATATCGGAAAATGGAAGGAATTTCAGCGAAAAATAAAGTGTTTCCATCCATATTCAGGGGGGCAGGCGCGTACAGACACTATATTCCCTCCATTGTAAAAAGCGTATTGTCAAAGGAAACCCTATATACGGCTTATACCCCCTATCAGGCGGAATTCAGCCAGGGAATCCTGCAATCCATATTTGAATACCAGACCATGATCTGTGAGCTTACAGGAATGGATACGGCCAATGCTTCCGTATATGACGGTGCATCGGCTGCGGCGGAAGCGGTGGCTATGTGCAGGGACAGAAAGAAAAACAGGGCCTTTGTTTCTGCAGCGGTTCATCCTCAGGTAATGGAGACCATAAAGACTTACTGCTTTGGAAACGGGATAGAACTGACCGTAATTCCTGAAAAAGACGGGATAACGGATCTGGATTTCTTAAAGGATCATTTAGACAGCCAGGCAGCTTGCGTCTATATTCAGAATCCAAACTTTTACGGCAGCCTGGAACCGGCCGGGGAAATCGGAAGCCTGGCAAGGGAAGCCGGCGCACGTTATATCATGGGCGTAAATCCCATTTCCCTGGGGCTCATAAAGACGCCGGGAGAATACGGCGCTGATATTGCGGTGGGAGAGGGCCAGCCACTGGGACTGCCCCTGTCATTCGGCGGTCCATACATCGGCTTCATGGCATGCACGAAAGAGATGGTCAGAAAGCTGCCGGGAAGAATCGTCGGGGAAACTGTTGATTCCAACGGAAAAACAGGATACGTCCTGACCTTACAGGCAAGGGAGCAGCATATCCGGAGAGAAAAAGCCTTGAGCAACATCTGTTCCAACCAGGCCCTTTGTGCACTGGCAGTATCCGTCTACTTATCGGCCATGGGAGCGGAAGGGCTGAAGCAGACAGCCATTCAGTGCATGTCAAAGGCCCATTATATGGCAGGCCGGCTGGAGTCAATCGGATATCCGGTTGTAAACCGTGGAGAATTCTTCCACGAATTTGTGACCGTTTCAAAGGCTCCTGTGGAAAAGGTGATGGCTGCCCTGGAGGAACAGGGGATTCTTGGCGGTTATCCCTTAACCGGTGAAAGAGAAGGACAGATCCTATGGTGCTGCACGGAAATGAATGCCAGGGATGACATCGACCGGGTCATCGCCATTTTAAAGGAGGTGTAAGGTTATGCTGATATTTGAAAAAGGGCGGGAAGGAAGAGGCTTAAGCATCCTGCCGGAATGTGATGTGCCGGTGAGCCTGCCGAAAGAAGAGAGCAGGAGAGAAAAGAGCCTGCACCTTCCCCAGGTATCTGAAAATGATATAAGCAGGCATTACACGGAAGCGGCCAAAAAGGCCTATGGCGTCAATGACGGCTTTTATCCTCTGGGTTCCTGTACCATGAAATATAATCCAAAGATTAATGAAGATACGGCATCCCTTCCCGGCTTCACTCAGATTCATCCCCTGCAGCCGGAGCATACGGTGAAAGGCTGCCTGGAGGTATTGAAAACAGCGGAGAAGTATTTATGCGAGATCACCGGAATGGATCATATGACCTTTCAGCCGGCAGCCGGCGCCCACGGTGAATTTACCGGGCTGCTGCTGATGAAGGCATATCATGAAAGCCGGGGCGACGGGAAAAGAACGAAAATCATCGTACCGGATTCCGCCCATGGCACCAACCCTGCAAGCGCTTCCATGGTGGGATTCTCGGTCATCAGCATTCCCTCCACAGAAGACGGCGGAGTGGATCTGGAGGAATTGAAAAAGGCGGTTGGAGAAGATACGGCCGGACTGATGCTGACCAATCCCAATACATTGGGCCTTTTTGATAAAAACATACTGGAAATCACAAAAATCATTCATGAAGCCGGAGGGCTGGCTTACTATGACGGAGCAAATTTAAACGCTGTCATGGGTATGGTAAGGCCAGGGGATATGGGCTTTGATGTGGTTCACTTAAATCTTCATAAGACATTTTCCACCCCTCACGGAGGCGGAGGCCCGGGCAGCGGACCGGTGGGCTGCAAGAGCTTTCTGGCTGAATTCCTGCCCTGTAACCCGGGAGAGGAATGCTCGGTTAAAAGCATCGGACGGGTGAAGAGCTTTTACGGAAACTTCCTGACCGTAGTCAGAGCCATGACCTACTTATTCATGCTTGGAAAGGAAGGGGTTCCGGAAGCCTCAAAGCATGCCGTATTAAACGCCAATTATATGATGGCAAAATTAAAGGATATATATGATATGGCCTACCCGGGGCCCTGTATGCACGAATTTGTCATGAGTCTTGCCCGGCTCAAAAAAGAAACCGGCATCTCGGCCATGGACATTGCAAAGGGACTTTTAGACCATGGAATCCATCCGCCGACCATGTACTTCCCTTTGATCGTACCGGAAGCATTGATGGCGGAGCCCACGGAAACGGAATCAAAGGAAACCTTAGATCAGGTGATTTCCGTATTTTACAGCCTTTATGAAACAGCAAAGTCCAATCCGGAAACCCTGCATCAGGCCCCCGTTCACACGCCGGTTACAAGGCTTGACGAAGTGAGGGCAGCCAGAAATCCAATATTAAAATACGACTTCTCAGATAAGGAAACCCATAATGATACAGGAAATTAAATATGTAAAAGCCGGCGGCCATGATCCGTATTTAAATCTCGCCATAGAAGAGCATTTACTGGAAACAGTGGGGCAGGACACCTGCATCCTGTACCTTTGGCAGAATGAAAATACCGTTGTAATCGGCAAGAATCAGAATCCGTGGAAGGAATGCAGAATCCGGGAACTGGAGCAGGACGGCGGCCATCTGGTGAGACGGCTTTCCGGAGGCGGGGCCGTCTTCCACGACCTTGGAAATTTAAATTTCACCTTTCTTGTCCGCAAGGAAAACTATGATCTGGATAAACAGCTGGAGGTCATTTTACAGGCGGTGAAAAAGCTGGGAATCCATGCAGAGAAATCAGGGCGCAATGACATCACCGTATCCGACAGGAAGTTTTCCGGCAATGCCTTTTATACCAGAGGGGATAAGTGCTATCATCACGGAACCCTGCTGGTCCGCGCGGATATGCAGAAGCTTTCCCAATATCTCCAGGTTTCAAAGGATAAGCTGGCATTAAAAGGAGTGGATTCCGTCCGGTCCAGGGTGACCAACCTTTCCGAATACCGTCCGGACCTGACCATTGATATGCTGGAAGAAAAGCTTCTGGAAGCTTTCGGGGAAATCTATGGACGAAAGGTGGTTTCCTGCATACAGGAGGATTTGGACCAGAAAGCCCTGGAAGAGGGAAGACAGAAATTCTCTTCCTGGGATTGGCTGTATGGGCGCAGCATGGATTTCCAGTACGAGCTGTCCAAGCGGTTTGCCTGGGGAAATGCGGTCTGGCAGCTTCAAGTGAACCGGGGAATCATAGAGGACCTGCAGCTGTTTTCCGATTCCATGGAACCGGATCTTGTGGACCGGCTTCCCGGATACATTAAGGGAAGCAGATATGAAAATCAGGACATCTGTAAGAAGCTGGAACAGGTGCCGGTAGAAACCCAGGCTCAGTCTGCCATGATAAGAGATTTAAAAGAGTTTTTCGCTGCGGCAGAATTATAGAAGCCAGCGGGTGTTTGAAAACTGCCTGTCCAAGATGTTTGCCCCGCTTTGCATCAGATTTCCTGTAAGGCGGGCATGCATCTTGGACAATGAATTTATATTCAGGGAGGGATTGAATGGAGGAAATATATGATCTGATTGTTATCGGCGCAGGGCCCGGAGGGTACGTAGCAGCGATTAAGGCGGCGAAGCTGGGAATGAAGACAGCGGTGATCGAAAACCGGGAAGTCGGCGGTACCTGCTTAAACCGGGGCTGTGTCCCGGCAAAGGCCATGCTGCATGCAGCGAAATTATATCAGGAGGCTTTGTCAGGAGAGCGGTTCGGAATCGTTTCAAAAGAGGTGACCTATGATTACGGCAAGGTAATGTCCTATAAAAATGAAACCTCTGAGAATCTCAGGCTTGGCGTGGAACAGCTTCTTAAGGGAAATAAGGTGGAACGGATTCATGGCACAGGGACGCTGACAAAGGACGGAAAGGTCAGGGTCAGGACAGAGGATGGAGAAGAAATCCTTCAGGCGAAAAATATTCTGCTGGCAACAGGATCAAAGCCTGCCATTCCGCCCATTGAAGGAATCCGTCTCCCGGGAATTATGACCAGCGACGAGCTGTTTCAGCTGGACCATGTGCCGGAAAGCCTGCTTATTATAGGAGGCGGAGTCATAGGGGTGGAGTTTGCCACCGTATTCTCTTCTTTCGGTTCCAGGGTCACCTTGCTGGAGGCGGAAGAAAGGCTTCTGCCCGGCCTGGATAAGGAAATCTCACAGAATCTGAAGCTGATTCTGAAAAAAAGAGGCGTTGACATTCATACGGGATCCTTTGTCCAGAAAATAGAAAAGGAAGGCCGGGATTTTATCTGTACCTATAAAGAGACGGCAAAAAACAAGGAAAAAACTGAGGTCTTAAAGATTCCATATCTGCTTTCCGCGGTTGGACGCATTCCCAACACGGACAGACTGTTAGAGGATGGCGTGTCGCTGGAGATGAACCGGGGCAGGATTGTGGTAAAGGAAGACTTTGAGACAAGCATGACCGGGGTCTTTGCCATCGGCGATGTGATTGGAGGCATACAGCTGGCTCACGCTGCAAGCTCCCAGGGGATATGTGCAGTAGAGCGGATGAATGGGAAAGAGCCGTCCATTGATCTGTCGGTAATTCCCTCCTGCGTTTACACAGATCCTGAAATTGCGTGCGTCGGGATAACGGAAGAAGAGGCAAAGGAAAAAGGAATTGAGACTGTTACCGGAAAATTCTTAACACATGCCAACTGCAAGTCAGCGGTAACAAAGGAAGAAAGAGGGTTTGTTAAAGTTGTAACGAGCAAGGAAACGGGCGTATTGCTGGGAGCGCAGCTGATGTGCGCCAGGGCCACGGATATGATCGGTGAAATGGCGACAGCCATTTCCAATGAGCTTACGGCAGAGCAGCTTTTAAAGGCCATGCGGGCCCATCCTACCTACAATGAATCCATAGGGGAAGCGTTGGAGGAATGTGTGGGCGGATCGATTCATGCGCTGCCCAGAAGGTAATCAATTTTAAAAATTTAGATATAAGAAATGTAATAACAGTTTTTTTCTGATGGAGAGGCAGAAATTATAAGAGATTTATGGGGATGTATACAGCGTATGCACCCCCATAATTATTTTTCTATCAAATTCCCATTTAACTGCCATCATCTGTCTATTTTTTTCAAATATTGAAACGCACACTTGTCATTTCTTCACTTAATTTCCAGAAACGTTCAGCTTGTCCCAGATCAATGACCCATAGGCGCACTCCATAGGGATTCTTCCTATAGCCCTGATATCTAATATAGTTCAAGACACTTGGATGAAGCCTGTTTTTCTGAATTACAGCGCCTTTGCTGATTCTGCCTGAGGCATAACTTTAGAATCAGAGGATTTAGCTGCACTGTATTTTTCATATTGAGAGGTAAAAAATTCGATTTTATGGGAAACCTTTATGAGATGCTTCTGCATTTCCTCAATTTGGGCTTCCACGCTTTTTTTATGTTCTACCAGCATCTCGCATCTTTGCTTTAATGTTTCCTCGCCTTTTACGCTTAATTTAACAAAATCCTTGATCTGCTTTATGGACATTCCGGTGTTCTTTAAGCAGCAGATTAATCCCAGCCACTCCAGGTCATCTTCCGAATAATGCCGGATTCCGCTTTTGCTCCGTGTTACGAAAGGCAGTAAGCCTTCTCTTTCATAATAACGCAAAACATGCGCTTTTAACTTTGTTTTTTCCGATACCTGCTTGATTGTATAACCCATAAAGATTTTCCTCCATATCGTTTACCTATTCGTTACCTATTTTTATTATATTTTTCATTTTGCTATTGACTTGAAGTTAACGTTAAGGTCTATAATTTCATCATACTTTATATTAAATTATTTATCAAGATGAATTTAAGGAGGTATTGGGATGAAATCATTAAACGATTGTTTTGAGCTGCATAACGGAGTAAAGATTCCGTGTGTAGGTTTCGGAACATATCAGGCGCAAAATGGGGAGATGGCCGTGTCCGCTGTGAAGGCTGCCATTGCATTGGGGTATCGCCATATTGACACTGCTGCAGGGTACGGCAATGAGGAAAGTGTTGGCATTGCGGTGAAGCAGAGCGGTGTCAGGAGAGAGGACATTTTCATCACCAGCAAGCTGCAGAACACAGAACACGGCTATGAAAATACAATGAAAGCATTTGAGCAGACGATGAAGAACCTGGATATAGATTATCTGGATTTATATCTGATTCATTGGCCCAATCCGATTAAGTACAGAAACGAATGGCAGTCAGCCAATGCAGGAACATGGAAGGCATTTGAGGAATTGTATAAAGCCGGACGCATTCGTTCCATCGGAATCAGCAATTTCCATCCCCGTCATATTGATGAGCTTATGAAAACGGCGGAGATTGCTCCCATGGTCAATCAGATACGTCTCTGTCCGGGAGATACACAGGATGAGGTTGTGGACTATTGCAAGGAGCGCAGCATGATATTGGAAGCATACAGTCCTCTTGGGACCGGGCGGATTTTCGAAGTGCCGCAGATGCAGGCCATTGCCCAGAAGTATGGGAAAACAATTGCCCAGGTCTGCATTCGCTGGAGCCTGCAGAAAGGATATTTGCCTCTGCCCAAGTCTGTAACAGAATCCCGTATCAGGGAAAATGCCGAAGTTTTTGATTTTGAGCTTTCAGCACAGGACGTACAGAGTATTTCAGATTTAAAAGGATGCTGCGGATATTCCCAGAATCCTGATACCACCGTATTTTAAAAATTACTTTATTATAGAAAGGAACATGGATTATGTTGAATTTTGATTTACACATCCCTACACGTATTATATTCGGTAAAGACACACACAAGGAAATCGGAGCCCTGCTGCGGCCCTATGCGAAAAAGGTCCTGCTTCACTATGGCGGAAGCAGTATTAAAAAGAGCGGCCTGTATGACGAGGTAGTTGCTTCTCTGAAAGAAAGCAATTTGGAATTTGTTGAGCTGGGCGGTGTGGTTCCCAATCCACGGCTGTCCCTGGTCCATGAAGGAATTGAGCTTTGTAAAAAAGAAGGGGTGGATTTGATTCTGGCTGTGGGCGGAGGAAGCGCCATTGACTCAGCAAAGGCAATCGCAATGGGCGTTTACTACGACGGCGATGTATGGGAAATCTATGAACAGAGTAAGCCGGTTACGAAAGCAATGCCGGTTGCCACGATCCTGACGATCCCGGCAGCAGGCAGCGAATCCAGCAACTCAACGGTAATCACCAATGAAGAAAAGCAGATGAAGCTGGGATATGGAAGCGATCATGTCCGTCCTTTGCTCAGCGTCATGAATCCGGAATTGTTCTTTACACTGCCGAAAAATCAGGTGGCTAACGGTGTGGCGGATATGATGAGCCATATTTTTGAGCGCTACTTCACCAATACGGTACAGACCGATTTAACGGACGGATTATGCGAGACCACCTTAAAGACCATTATGAAAAATGCTTTGCTGGTATCCTCGGATATTAAAAATTATGACGCCTGGTGCCAGGTTGGATTCGGCGGCACCATCGCCCACAATGACCTGCTGGGCCTTGGCCGTGAGCAGGACTGGGCCTGTCATGGCATGGAGCATGAGCTCAGCGCCATTTACGATGTGGCTCATGGAGCAGGGCTGGCTGTACTGACTCCGGCATGGATGCAGTACGTCTATAAGACGAATATCAACATGTTCGTTCAGTTTGCCGTAAATGTAATGGGAGTGGAGGGCAGCTACCGTGATCCGGATGCCATTGTGATGGAAGGCATTGCACGTCTGCGTGAATTCTATGGAAAAATGGGACTTCCATCCACCCTGTCCGAGCTTGGCATCGATGAGAGCAAGCTGGAAGTGATGGCAAAAAAATCAACGGGAGAAGCCTACGGCGAGGAGCATCCCCTTGGCGGCTTGAAGAAGCTGTACTGGCAGGATGTGCTTGAGATTTATAAAATGGCGAAATAAGATATAACAGAAATATAATAGAAAAGGAGAAAGCTATTATGAGACTTATGAAATTAGGGCAATCAGATTTGCAGGTGCCGGTTCTTGCAGTGGGCTGCATGCGCATTAACGGTTTGAGCAAAACGGACGCGGAGAATTTCGTTCAGACGGCTTTAGACAACGGTGCTAATTTTTTCGATCACGCGGATATCTATGGCGGGGGAACCTGTGAAGAAATATTTGCGGACGCAATCCACATGAACAACACGGTGCGGGAAAAGATTATCCTGCAATCCAAGTGCGGAATCCGGAAAGGGATGTTCGATTTCTCCAAGGAACATATTTTAGAGGCGGTAGACGGCAGCTTAAAGCGTCTGAAAACCGATTATCTGGATGTGCTTCTTCTTCACCGCCCCGACGCTTTAGTTGAACCGGAGGAGGTTGCAGAAGCATTTGACAAGCTTTACAGCAGCGGAAAGGTACGGAACTTCGGTGTGTCGAATCAGAATCCCATGCAGATCAAGCTGCTTCAGAAATTCTTAAATCAACCCATCATAGCAAACCAGCTGCAGCTTAGCATTACCAACTCCACCATGATTTCCGCAGGTATCCATGTGAATATGCTGGATGAGCCGGCTGTCAGCCGTGACGGCAGCGTGCTGGATTTCTGCCGCTTAAATGATATTACCATACAGCCATGGTCTCCTTTCCAGTATGGATTTTTTGAAGGCGTCTTTTTAGGCAATGAAAAGTTCCCGGAGCTGAATGCCAGGATTGATGAAATTGCCGCCAAATATGAGGTGTCCAATACCACCATTGCATTGGCATGGATTCTTCGCCATCCTGCACACATGCAGCCTGTGACAGGAACCATGAATCCTGAGCGCTTAAAAGACTGCATAAAGGCCGCAGATGTTTATTTAACCCGTGAAGAATGGTATGAAATTTACCGCGCTGCCGGGAATATCCTGCCATAAGCCGGTGCAGCGTTAAGAAGCGGTTGAAGGAAAGCAGAAAGAATACGAAAAAAAGTGCGTTTCCCGGATTAAAGCGGAACCGCACTTTTTTTGCGCTTATTTGATAAAAAATTAAAAAAGACAGAAATGAATGATATATGGTTATACTTTGTATAATAAGGGAATGCCAGGGAAACACGTGAAAGAACAGGTGCTTTTCCTGAAGAGTAAGACTGTTGGGTGACTGTTGGGTAAGCCGGAAGACAGGACGGTTTCCGCAGACCTTATGGGAGGAGATCGTTATAAATTTAATGCGAGGGAATGAGCAGGAAAGGCAAATATATTACTATCGGTCCTTTACGGAAGATTTTATAGAAAGCAAAAATCAAGGATTCCGGCTGCCGGAAAATTATTCATGGATTCGCGAAGGCCTGTTATACCGCATGGCATCCGGGATCATTTATCTGCTTGGGGTGATTTTTGCATTTTTCTACTGCCGGTTTGGCCTGCATGTAAAAATAAAAAACAAGGCCGTATTCCGGCAGTGCAGGGACACCGGCTTCTTCCTTTACGGGAATCACACCCAGCCTGTGGGAGATGCGTTTCTTCCGATCCTGGCCCTCATTCCAAAACGTGTTTATGCCATAGTCAGTCCGGCGAATCTTGGAATCCCGGTTCTGGGGGCTATACTGCCGCCTCTTGGAGCCTTGCCGCTCCCGGAATCTTTTCATGGAATGAAGAAATTAAACGAAGCAATCCGGCAGCGGATTCAGGAGAGAAGCTGCGTGGTACTGTACCCGGAAGCCCATGTCTGGCCATGGTATACGGGCATCCGCCCTTTCCCATCAGTATCCTTTGGATTTCCGGTGGAGCAGGGTGTCCCATCTTTTTCCATGACGACCACCTACCAGAAAAGAAAGCAGGGGAAAAAGCCGGGGATCACGGTTTATCTGGACGGGCCCTTTTATCCCGACAATTCCCTTTCCAAAAAGGAACAAAAAAACAAGCTTCGGGATGAGATTTATCGCTGCATGGTTTTGCGCAGCGGGAAAAGCACCTGCCAGTATATTTTATATGAAGAGGAGAAAATTTAGAATGGATATCCTTTATTGCGGCGATGAAAAAATCGAAGACGGGTTGGTGATCTCCATTCTGTCTTTGCTTGAAAATGTGAAAGAGACCCTGCACATTTATGTGCTGACCATGAGTCTTAATATTGCAGGAAAAGCATATCATTCTATAGCTGGTTCCTTCATAGGGTCCTTGGATGAAATCGTAAAGAAGACCGATTCCGGCAATTTTGTTACTCTCATTGATGTTACGGAAATGTTTTGCCGGGAGATGCCGGAGGCCAATTTAAATACGCGGTTTACTCCTTACTGCATGCTGAGGCTGTTTGCGGATAAAATTCCGGAGCTTCCGGAGAAAATACTTTATCTGGATAATGATGTGATCTGTCGGAAAGACTGTTCGGAATTCTTCCATCAGGATATTTCAGAGTATGAATTTGCCGGTGTCCTTGATTATTACGGACGCTGGTTTTTCCGCAGGAATCTCCTGAGGATGGATTATCAGAATTCAGGAGTTCTGCTGATGAATCTGCAAATGCTCCGCAGGACGGGACTGCTGCAAAAATGCAGGAAGCTGTGTGCGGAAAAGGAGATGTTTCTTCCTGATCAGTCCGCACTGAACAAGCTCTCTGTTTCAAAGAAAATACAGCCCCGCCGGTTTAACGAACAGCGCAAGCTGCGGGAAGATACGGTTTTTCAGCATTTCACCACCAGCTTTCGCTTTTTTCCATGGTTCCATACGGTGACGGTGAAGCCCTGGGAGATTGAAAAGATGCACAGCAAATTGAAATTGCATGAATACGATGCACTTCTTTATGAATACAGGCGGCTGCTGCCTGAAATCAAAGCAGGGAATTTGGGAGGGAGTTAATGAAAGAGTCCAGGGAAATTGTGCCGATTTTTTTCTCAATTGATGACGGCTATGCCCCGCTGCTGGGGGTCGCTTTATACTCGATGCTTCAAAACGCTTCAAAAGAATACCGGTATAGGGTATTTGTTCTTTATAAGGAACTCAGTGAGCAAAATAAGGAAAAGCTTACCCGTTTACAGACTGAAAACTGTGAGATCCGGTTTGCTGAAATGGAAGACCGGCTGAGCGTTATCAAGGACCAGATGTCCAACAGGCTGAGGGCGGATTATTTTACCCTTACCATTTATTTCCGCCTGTTCATTCCTGCCATGTTTCCCCAATATGATAAGGGAATTTATCTGGACAGCGATATTGTTGTTCCCGGCGATATATCGGAGCTGTATCAGGTGGAGCTGGGAGAAAATCTGCTGGGGGCTGCGGTTGATCCCGCCATTGTAAATATTGCAGAGCTGACGAGACATGCGGAGCTCTGCGTAGGTGTTGAGAAGAATCAATATTTCAATTCAGGGGTCCTTTTGATGAATTTAAAGAAACTGAGGGAAGCCCGTATAGAGAGGCGCTTTCTGGAATTGTTTAATAAGTACCATTTTGATTCCATTGCGCCTGACCAGGATTATCTCAATGCAATGTGCAGCGGAAAGATCACTTATCTGCCGGCTTCCTGGGATGCCATGCCGTCAGAGGCGGAAGAACCGGTGGAAGATCCCAGGCTGGTTCATTACAACTTATTTGCAAAGCCCTGGTACTATGATGATGTGCAATACGAGGAGTATTTTTGGCGCTATGCAAAATCTTCCGGATTCTTTCCTGAAATCCTGGCTATGAAAGCCTCCTATACGGACCGGGAGAAGGAATCCGACAGAGAGCACCTGGCCCTGCTGCTTTCCCGGGGAAATGCCACCGGGGACGGCGAAGTAACCTTTCGGACAGTATTTAATGAAGGAAAAGAAGCCCGTTTATGATTATTGGAGAAAAGAGAGAGAAGGTCATCGAAAACATCAGAAGGGCTGCGGAAGAAGGCGCCTTTCATGCCAAGGTTGAAGTGGGAGACCCTGTATTAACGGAACAGCAAAAGGAAGTCCTCCTTGAAAATCATTTAAGGAAAAGGCGGACCCTGGGTTTCTGGTTAAACAATAAGATCGCACGCCACATAATACATATCATCACAAAAAAGGCCAACCGGGAGACGGTTATATTGGGGCTGGAAAATGCCGGCCGGATAAGGGGCGGCGCCATTATTACGAGCAATCATTTCAGCCCCTTTGACAATACCATTGTGCGCACCCTGGCGTGGAGGCTGGGAAAAAGGAAGCTTTCCATTATCAGCCAGGACACAAATCTGGCTATGACAGGCTGGATCGGCTATCTGATGAATTATGCGGATATCATTCCCATCAGCCGCATCCCAAGCTATATGTCGTCTAAATTTGAGCCCCTGCTGAAAAAAGAGCTGAACAGAAACAATTGCGTATTGATATACCCGGAGCAGGAAATGTGGTTTAACTACTGCAAGCCCCGTCCAATGAAGCGGGGAGCCTATTATTATGCCGCAAAGTTCGGAGTCCCTGTCATATCCTGTTTCGTGGAAATGCAGGTGCAGGATGAATTGGATACACCGGAATTTCACAAGGTCCGGTATGTGATGTATGTTCTGCCTGCAATCTATCCTGATCCCGCCCAATCCGTCAGGGATAACAGCATTGCCATGTGTAAACTGGATTATGAGCAGAAGAAAAAAGCCTATGAAGCCGCTTATGGAAAACCTCTGGATTATGGGTTTGATCCGGCAGATATTGCCGGATGGATTCCGCCATGCGCAGGAGAAATGCCGTAATTTCCTGACTTTCTCTGTATAGTTTCTATGGAAATACAGAAACTATTGACAGACAGGAGGTATTATTATGGCAAAAGCAGGCATGAGAAGACCGAGTCCCTATGATCCAAAGAATCATGGAACGGAAAATCACGAGAAAATGAATCACCCAAGGAATGAGCAGGCCCAGGTGCCGGAAATCCAGGGCGCTGCGAAAAATGGAAATGAGAAAGCCGGTCCTATCAATGCTCCAAACTGGGCAAGAGACGATTACAAAATGGGGAACAGGCATGACGGTGTTTAAGAAAGAGAGTGTTATAAAAGCGGCTGGGTTACTTCCGCCGCTTTTATAACACTCTCTTTCTTTTATCCTGTCTGCCGGATCAATAGGCATAGACGTATCCTTCGACCTCTTTTGCCGGAGTTATTTCCGTAACAGTCAGCTCAGGCGTATAGCAGGTTTGCCCGTTATATTCATATTCAGAAGTAAAAAGGACCCCTTCTACCGTCACCCACGAATTGCTTTTTAACTGGGGCGTTTTATCATATTTGCAGATAAGGCCTACAGGCGATAAGTCAGCCACGCAGCAGGTCATGAGAAGCCGGGAGGCCATAAATTCGTCTTTTTGGAGTGTGTCGTCTATGTATACAAATCCGGTCATCTTAATTGTATAGTTCACATATTTCTGAGGATTTATGTTTATTTCAGATACCCAAAATCCAAAATCATCGTTGGAAACCGTAATTGTTTTGAGTTCTTCATCCAATCCGGGAAGCACATCTGAAAATTCTTTCTGGGGCGCGGTGCTTTCCTCCTCAGGTGCGGCTGGGGACGTACTATCCTGAGCAGTGTTTTCCTGCGAAGTCTGGGATTTTTCTGTGCTATCATCGGAAAGGAAATTATAATCAGATACAGGTCCCGGATTGCCTTGATCGCCGGGTACTGGCTTCCCGGTTAAATTTCCCTGGATCTGGCTGACGGAATATTTACGTACAAGGTCGGAGGTGTTGATTGTGCTGTGAGGCATGAATAAAATCAATACCGGAATGAGGAGAACAAGGCAGTGAGGCAATCTTATCTGGTATTGAGGCCGGAACAGCCGGTTGATGTCTGTGAATGCCCATATCACCATGAGGATAAGGGTGAAATAAAAGTAGGGCTTCATCCTGGGAGTGACGTAATTCAAATACCTTTCGCTTTTTAAAAGGTAAAATATGATTCCGGCAAAGCTTAGGCAGGACAGCAGTTCCAGAAAAGCCTGAAGATTGAAGGATTTGGATTTTACCTGCATCATAGGATTCCTCCGAAATTAAAAAAGAGAAAGACACTGAGAAAGCATACGATAAAAGCCGTAAGGGACAATTTAATCACAAAACGTTTTGAAAACCCGGAGGACAGCATCATCACGTTTTTTATATCTATCATCGGACCAAATATCAGGAATCCCATAATTGCTCCTGCCGGAAACAGGCCGGTGAAGCTTTGTGCGATCACCGCATCGGAAGAGGAGCAAAGGGAAAGGACAAAGGCCATTGCCATCATGATGATTGTGGAAAGAGCCAGGCCGGCATCTTTCTGAGGGGTTGACAATAACCCGGTTCCCATTGCCTGAAAAAAGGAAGAAATAAGCCCTCCCATAATCAGGTACTTCCCTATGTAATAGAACTCAGACTGGGCGTGGCTGAAAAAAACACGGATTTTTCCCCATAGAGAAGCGGCAGGATCAGGCAGTTCATTGAAACCGCAGCTGCACATGGCTTTGTCATAGGTGCTTTCGGAGAGGGCAGGCTGTTTTAACGGAAAGGCGTAAAAAGTCAGACCGATCAGGACGGAAGTCACAATACCAAAGGAAACCCGCATGAGCATGTAGGTAAGGCTGCCTCCGAATGCGTAATAGGTGGAAAGCATAACGACAGGATTGATGATCGGAGCAGCCGTCATAAACGTAACGGCTGCAGGGAGAGGAACTCCCTTTTTTACCAGCCCCTTTAGTATGGGGATGGAGGTACAGTCGCATACCGGAAGGCAGAAACCGAACAGGACCGCGGCTGCCATTCCAAGGCCTATGGACTTGGGAAACCAGCGTTCAATCACACCGGCTGGTATAAAAACCTGAATAAAAGAGGAAATCAATATGCCAATAAGTAAAAAGGGAATGGCCTGAAGGATCACTCCTATAAACAGATTGATCAGCAGGTTTTCATTTATTTCCAATAGATCAATCAGAACCTTTAATGTGGTGCCCAATAAAAATACAGCCGCTGCGGATTGGAAGAAAGTGGAAAGAGGGTGGACTCTTTTCTGAAAAAGTTCCTGGTACAGGTCATTTCCCTCGCTTGCTTCGCAGATATAAATGTCAGGGTTCAGCCCTTTCAAAAGGTGCCTGATCCGGTGAAATGTCTTTGGCGTATGGGCATTCCTAAGGACAGCAATGTCACAGTTTGAAATCTGCTCCGGCAGGGCGGCCCCTGTCTTTCCGAGGAGCTGACTGATGGTTTGGGCGTCAGCGATATGAACAACCTTTTCTATTTTGCAGAGGTTTTTTAAGGAATCGGTTAAAAATAAAGAGTACAGCTGTGAAAAAGGCATCATGCCGTTCCATTCCACCCAGACCATGTCCGGCTTATACTGTTTCAGGCAGTCATATATACGGCTTATGACAAGCTGGGGCTGCTGGTCCGTGACTTTTTGCGGAAAGGCTATGGTCCTGCAGTCATTGCCGTAATTCTGAAAATCCTCTTCCCCGCTTTCAAACTGAAGGACCAGCATTTTCAGGCCTTTCCAGGCCTTGTTGTTTAAATGTTCATTTAAAAAAGAGGTTTTGCCGGAATCAAGAAAACCTGTTATAACAAAGGTTGGTATTGCCATTTTGTCATTCTCCGTTAAAAATCCTCATCAGCCTGTTCCTGTCAAGGTTCCTGCCGATGATACATACATCATTGCCGGTAACGGTGGTGCTGGTGAGAACGGTTTCTCCGGGGACGTATTGAAGATTGATATAGCCGTTAACGCCCGGGACAATTCCCTTGACCCGCAGGATGGTGCCGTTTTCATGAAGTTCCATTTTCTCCACCCGTTTTTTTAAGTCATTGACACTGTATTTGTGCTGGGCCTTTATGGTGATGGTTTCAAATACTTCATTGGCGGAATGATGGCAGGACTTTTTACCAGAATCCTGGCGGTCACAGGTATGGAGTACAGGAGGAAGAGAGGCTTCAGGATTCAGTATTTGCTCCGGGGTCAGCTGGTGCCAGGGAACTGCTATAACTGCAGATCTTTCATTCAGGCTTTTCACCAATGACCGGGCATCCCTTGCGTCAGCAGGAGAAGCTTCTGTATGGCTCAGTAAAACAACATCGGCATTTTTGATCTGATCTTCGAAAAACTCCCCGAAGTTATTTAAGTGCTTTTTACAGCGCTTTGCATCCACCACAGTTATGACGGACTTAAGTGTGGCCAGCCTCCGGACCCGGGGGTCGGAACAGGATTTTATAATGTCCGACACCTTGCTGACGCCGGATGGCTCAATCAGTATTTTAGAGGGCTTGAAGCGTTTTAAGACATCCAGAAGGGCCCTGACAAAGTCGCCGGATAAGCTGCAGCATATGCAGCCGGAGCTTAATTCCCTTACCTCTATATTGGGGGTTCTGAGAAGGGCGGCGTCAACGCTGGCGTCGCCGAAATCGTTTTCTATGATAACGATATTCTCATTCCTGAAGCCCTCTGTAATCAGTTTTTTAATTAATGTGGTTTTTCCTGCGCCTAAAAATCCTGAAATAATAAATAAATCAGCAGCCATTATGTGCCTCCCGTTTTTATAAACTCTGGAATCAACAAATCTGTAAATATGTATGAAATTTGTTTTTCAGATATTATTTTATCAAACAATAATCCCTAATAAACGTACGGTATTTGCTATGACAAAGCAAAGGATGACGCCTGCTGCCGTTGGAACAGCAAATGAAATAAGCGTCCATTTCAGACTTTGGGTTTCCTTTTTGATGGTCAGGCAGGTGGTTCCGCAAGGCCAGTGCATCAGGGCAAAAAGCATGGTGCAGACAGCCGTCAGCCAGGTCCAGCCATGGTCAATAAAAAGGGTGTGCAGTTCAGTCAGGCTTTCAAAATCCGTCAGTGTTCCGGTGGCCATATAGCTCATGATTAAGATCGGCACAACGATTTCATTGGCTGGAAAACCAAGAATAAAGGCCATCAGTATATAGCCGTCCAGACCCATAAGCCTGGCAAAGGGATCGAGAAATCCCGCACAATGTGCAAGAAGACTTAAATCCCCAATCTGTATATTGGCAAGAATCCAGATGATGAGCCCGGCCGGTGCTGCAACGACAATTGCTCTGCCAAGGACGAAGAGGGTCCGGTCTAAAATGGAACGGACAATGACTCTGCCTACCTGAGGCCGCCGGTAGGGAGGCAGCTCCAGCTGGAAAGAGGAGGGCATTCCCTTTAAAATGGTTTTTGAAAGCAACCTGGAGACTAAAATGGTCATTACAACACCGAGTACAATGGTTCCGGTGAGCATAAGCGTTGAAATCGCGGAGTGAAGCATTCCGCCTGCTGTTCCGGCAAAAAACATGGTAATGATGGCGATAAGGGTAGGAAATCTTCCGTTGCAGGGCACAAAGCTGTTTGTAATGATTGCAATGAGCCGTTCCCGGGGAGAGTCAATAATGCGGCAGCCGATGACTCCGCAGGCATTGCATCCAAATCCCATACACATGCAGAGGGCCTGCTTTCCGTGGGCACAGGCTTTGCGGAAAAAGTTATCCAGGTTAAAGGCAACGCGGGGCAAGTATCCCAAGTCCTCCAGAAGCGTAAACAATGGAAAAAAGATTGCCATTGGAGGAAGCATGACAGAGATTACCCAGGCAAGTGTCCGGAATATGCCGTCTACAAATATGCCCCGAATCCATTCCGGAGCCGAAAGCCATTGAAAGAAAGCGGAAAGAGGGGCTTCCAGTGAAAACAGGGCGGAGGCAAGAAGGCTGGAAGGCACATTTGCCCCGGTAATGGTAATCCAGAATATTCCGAACAGCAACCCGATCATAATGGGTATGCCGGTTAATTTGGAGGTTAGTATTTTATCTATTTTACGGTCTCTTTCCGCGTATTCTTTTTTCTCAAATGTAATCACTTCCCGGCTGATTTCCTCGCAGGTCTCTACAATTTTTGTGACGATCTGATCCCGGAAGTGATCGAGAATCCCCAAATCCTCAAGAAATAATCTGGCTTCCATGATCTTTCCTGATACCTCTTCTTTCTGCATCAGATCAAAGCCAAGGTAATCTTTCAGTGATTTCAGCAGGCTGAAATCCCCCTCAAGAAGCTTAAGTGTAATCCAGCGGCTGTCCATTGGCTGGGACAGAAGCTTTGCCACTTCCGGCTCTGCCATGGAAACAGCTGTTTCTATTTCTTCACTGTAAGTGAGCCTGAGGGGAAGGGCTTTACAAGGCTTTCCCGTAAGATCGTCAACGGCATCCATCAGACGGTCAAGCCCTTTGCCGGATCTGGCGCTGGTTCCGATTACCGGGATACCTAGCTTTGAAGAAAGAAGATTTAAATTGATTCGTATTTTTTTCTTTTCCGCCTCATCCATTAAATTGACGCAGAGAATAACCTTGTCAGTAATTTCCATTGTTTGAAGAACCAGATTCAAATTCCGTTCCAGACAGGTTCCGTCGGCGACGATCACTACGGCATCAGCTTCACCAAAGCAGATAAAATCTCTGGCAATTTCTTCTTCGGCTGAATTTGCCATCAGGGAATAGGTGCCTGGAATGTCCACCAGAATGAAATTTCTGCCATTATGGCGGCATTTCCCATGAGCATTGACAACGGTCTTTCCGGGCCAGTTTCCGGTGTGCTGGTTCAGCTTGGTCAGACTGTTAAAAACCGTGCTTTTCCCAACATTTGGATTTCCTCCCAGGGCGATAATTTTGTCCTGGACTGTTTCTTTTTCGATGCGCAATCCGCAGTATTTTGATCTTCCCGTATCAGTTGATTCACTTGCTGATTCCATGAAATACCTCCTTAAAAGATAATAGCAGACGGACTTTATTGCAGTTGCAGTTTTCCTCGGATTTACAGCGTCATTACCGTGATTTTTTCCGACACATCGGAGCGCAGGGCAATAACGGCCCCTCTTATAAAATAGGCTATGGGATTTCCGGCCGGGCTTTTGTAGAGTAGTTCAACTTCTGTTCCATTGATAATGCCCAGATCCAGCATACGCCTTCTTACAGCGCCGTCGGATGTAATTCCGGTTACAATCCCCTTTTGTCCGGTGGAAAGCTGGTTGAGTGTGACTTGGTTGGGATTCATAAAAGAGCCTCCTGATAAAGTTAGTGTATGGAAAGAAACTTTCCCTAGGCTAATATATGGTTACTAAATCCATTGTGTTACGAATACATTTTACAATAAATAAAAAAAGGGGATGATCCTATAAACAGCGGCAAGGAATCAGATTTCAGGACAGTCAGGGGGTACCAGCTGTTGAATCAAAAGAAGGGACAGCTGACACCGGCGATGGAAGATTATCTGGAAATGGTGTACAGGCTGTGCATGCAAAATGACCATGTAAGAGTGGGACAGCTTGCTGAATTTTTAAATGTCAAGGCGCCTTCCGCCTCTAAAATGACAGTAAAGCTTTCCGATCTGGGATATTTAAAATATGACCGTTATGAAATTATTCAGATGACGGACAGAGGGAAAGATTTAGGAAAATATCTGTTAAAAAGGCATGAAACCATTGAGAACTTTCTGACGCTCATCCATAGTCCTGATCCGCTTGAGGAAACAGAATTAATTGAACATTCCCTTAGCGTAACAACCGTGACTAATTTATCCGCTTTGATGGACTTCTTTACAAGTGACGGGGAAATGGAAAAAATATTGGAAAGGATTAAAAATGATAAAATTATGTGATAAAAAAATCAAAAAGTGAAGATATTACTAGAAACCTTAAGATGATTTATTTTTTCTCCGGCCCATAAATGCTATACTTTTTATATGAATTAACGCCCTTATCCCGCTATTTTTTCAAAAAAACCTGTATTTTTAAAGTGAACGGATGAGAAGGGCGCAGAAAACGGCTTTCGTTCGGGCACAATTGCCTGGAATACAAAGCCCCCAAGAATAAAAGACGAGGTGGATGGAATGATTACAAAGGACAATATATCCGGCGGGGCCCCAAAGCAGGCTGATCCCCAGTTTCAGGCGCTGAGGGAAAAATGGCTGGATACTCTGCTTGGAGGAAAACTGGATACCGGCAATAAGGCGGTCCGCACCTATATCAAAGGAATGGATGAAAGGGCCGGGGAATACTGGAACACCATGAGAAAGGGAAAGGATGATCCAGGAACCAATCTCTGGAGCGATCTGGATATGAGCTTCATCGAAGGAGCCGGGGCAGAGGCCAAGGTTCATTCCGGCAACGTGGCAGAGACCTTCTACCGGCTAAAGGATATTGCAATCGCATGGGCAACCAGGGGATGCCGCCTGTACCAGAGCGAAGAAGTGAAGCATGAGCTGATCCTGGCCCTGGATTTTATGAATGAACACCATTACAGCAGCAGTGATGAAAAAACGCCGGTGTTCGGAAACTGGTGGCACTGGGAGATCGGGGGGCCAATCGCATTTTTGGATACTGCCTTGATTCTTTATGAGGACCTGACTCCGGACCAGATCAGCCGTTATGGAGCAGCGGTCAACCGGTTTACCGGCGTATGCGACCTGCCCTCCGGTTATCCGGGGTGTCCGGCCATGACAGGGGCAAATCTGATTGATAAGGGCATGGCAGTGGTTCAAACCGGCCTTTTGACCGACAGCAGGGAAAAGCTGGAGCATGTGAAAAAAGCATATAAAACCGTGTTTGAATATGTGACCGCAGGAGACGGCTTCTACAGAGACGGGTCCTTTATCCAGCATCAGGCCCTGGCCTATATGGGCGGATACGGCTCCCAGCTGTATGAAAAGCTGAGTATCTTATTCTCCGTATTCTCCGGCACCGATTTTGAACTGACCTACCGGGACCATGGGGAGCAGCTGGTCTTTGATATGGTGTTTGAAGGGATCGAACCGTTTATTTATAATGGCCTGTGCATGGATATGGTGTCGGGAAGAGATGTCACAAGAAAATAGTCAAACGACAAGGTGAGAGGGGCGAGAATTATGGATGCCGTAATGCTGATGGGGGATGCCATGCCGCCGGAACAGCAGAGACGTTTCAACCGCATGATGAAATATTTCATAGGAATTGATGAGGATTATTATTACAGCCACAGCACTCATATTGCCTCCTTAATGAAAGCAAACCGGATCATGAACGACGGTTCCATTGAACCGAGAAGCGAATACGTGCTTCACAAGCTGTTTGCAGGAATGGACAAGCTGGTACATATTATGCCGGAATTCGGATTCGCCTTATCCATGCATTCCAGCCGTACCTACGGCCATGAACTGATCAACGATGAAGGGAAGCGCACCTGGAACATCTCTGATGGAATGACGTACCTCTATAACAGTGACAGAGACCAGTACGGGGATGGCTACTGGGCCTGCGTAGACCCGAAGCGTCTGGCAGGAACGACCACGGAATATGTCACCCGTCCCGACGGCGCCGGGGACCGGACGAAGAACATTTACAGCTGGGTGGGCGGTTCCGGCCTGGGCAATTACGGCGCGGCAGGAATGTGTTACAGGACCCTGGGCAGCAGCGGCAGCACCAGATCAGGCGCAGAGGCCAGGAAGTCCTGGTTCATGTTTGATGATGAAGTTGCTGCTGTGGGAAGCGGAATCACTTCTTCCACCGGAAATTACGTGGAGACCATTATTGACAACCGGAGGCTTAATGAGACGGGAAGCAATGAGGTGCTGATTGACGGGGATGCAAGGGACATCAGGGATGATGGAGAGGAAAGCGCATTAAAAGGAACAAAGATAGAAGGAGTTTCCTGGATTCACCTGGAAGGGAATAGGCCGGGCTCTGATATAGGCTATTATTTTCCAGGGAAAGCGGATATCATGGCCCTGAAAGAAAAGAGAACCGGCAATTGGAACGCCCAGGGAACCACCGAGGGTGAGGAGACAAACCAGTTTGCAGCATTCTGGTTCGAGCATGGGAAAAAGCCCTTCAATGCAGGTTATTCCTATGTGATTCTTCCGGGAAAAACCGGGGAGGAAACCGCAGAGTACAGCCGGAATCCGGACATTGAAGTTTTGGAGTGCAGCGAAGACGCCCATGCCGTAAGGGAAAGGAACCTGGGAATAACCGCAGTGAATTTCTGGAATAATAAGATAACGACTGCGGCAGGGATTACGTCAAATAAGGCCGCATCCGTAATCATGCAGATGAATAAGGATGAGATAACCGTAGGTGTGTCGGACCCGACTCAGGAGAACCATGGAACCATTGAACTTTCTCTTCCATATCCGGGCGGAGATATTAAGGAATCCGATGTCAACATAGAAGTGCTTCAAAAAACCCCGTTTATTAAGCTGGTGATGAAAGCAGAGGGGATGGCAGGGCAGACCGGAAAGGTTACTTTGAAGTTACTGTAGCCTATAACAACCTATAACATGAAAAATGGAAAATCACCGAATTTTTCATGGAGGACCCCGAAATCAGGGCGGGGCCCGGAATAAATCACTGTCACACTACCTCGTCGGTATTCCGGCACATTGAAAGGAACTCCCTTGCTAAATTGGTAAGGCGTTTGTTTTTATGATAGATGATATGAAGTCCCCGGTCCAAATGCAGTTTTTCAACCTGCAGTTCAATAACATTTCCTTTCTCCAGTTCCTCCTGCACCATCATATACGGCAGGACTGCAATGCCTAACCCCTGACGTACCGCATTGATGAGGGCCGGGGTGCTGGTGCTTTCCCATGCGGGAGCATAAGTATATTCCAAGGCAGCCAGCATATGATCGAACAGCTCCCGGGTTCCGCTTCCTGTTTCTCTCAGCAGCAATGGGCGCGAAAGCAGCTGTTCAATGGTTATGGTTTTCTCTCCGCAAAGGGGATCATCGGGGCGGCAGATAATTGCCAGCCTGTCTTTCTGATAGGTATGGAAGAGAATGCTGCTTGAATGGACAGATCCTTCGATCAGAGCGAAATCAAGTTCATTTTTCAAAATCTTTTTTTCAATGATATCCGAGCTTCCTATGAAAACATCCACACTTGACTGAGGATGATCCCTGTAAAAGGCGCTTACATACTGGGGCATGAGATGAGTGCCGACACCGATGGAAGCGCCGACTCTCAGCTTTTCCGAACACTTCCATTGGCGTATATGGTTCTCCATATCATCAAAAAGAGAAACTATGTGGACCGAGTAATCCAGAAAGTTTCTGCCTATATCAGTGAGGTAGAGCCGCCTGGATATGCGGTCAAACAGCTTTACCCCATAGTAATCCTCCAGCTCCTTAATGGCGACGCTGACGGCGGGCTGGGCCATATGCAGCTTTTCCGCTGCCTTTGTAATGCTGTTTTCTGCACAAACGGCTGTGAAGATTTTCATATGCCGTAAAGTCAATGGGCTTCCTCCTTTCGTTCATATGAAAAACCATATGATATTTATAATATTATACTATTTTACATATATATGCGCAAGGGTTATAATGGCAAAGGTATATATCAAAAAACTGAAACGAGAGAAGCGATATGGAGATAAGAAACACATCAGAATACAAAAACATGTCCGCAGAGGAAATTCTGGGTCATTTGGAAACGACGGAAGAAGGGCTCGGATCAAAGGAGGCAGACCGCAGGCTTCACCAATTCGGATACAATGAGATCCAGGAAGAAAGGCAAAATCCTGTATTGGAATTTCTGAAACGCTATTGGGGTCCCATGCCCTGGCTTCTGGAAATTTCCATCCTGCTCACATTGGTGTTAAAGCATTATACGGAAAGCGTCATTATATTTACCCTTCTGACCATCAACGCTGTCATTGGCAGTCTTCAATCAAGAAATTCCCATAAAGCTGTTGAAATGCTCAAAAAAAAGCTGGATATAAAGTCCAGGGTTCTCCGAAACAAGGTATGGGAGTTGCTGGACGCCCGGGAAATCGTTCCAGGGGATGTTCTCCTCCTCAGGCTCGGCGATCTGGTTCCTGCGGATGCCTGCCTTTTGGACGGAGGGCTGCTGATCGATCAATCCGCCCTGACCGGGGAATCCATGCCTGTGGATGCCGGGCCGTCGGATATTATCTATTCCGGCACCATTGTGAAAAGGGGAGAGGCCAAATGCGCGGTAATGAATACCGGAGCAGACACGTATTTTGGAAAAACGGCAGAGCTGGTAAGGGTGGCAAGGCCCAAATCAAAACAGGAAGAGCTGATGCTCACAATCGTCAAATATATGATGTATCTGGGGATCGGGGCCTCTGCGGTTGTTTCGGCCTATGGCATCTATTTGCATAAGGATATTCTGTTCATTCTTTCCTTTATCGTAATCTTCCTGATCGGAGCCATACCTGTGGCGCTTCCCGCTGTTTTAACCATTGTGCAGGCGGCGGGGGCCATGGAGCTGTCAGGGAAAGGCGTTCTTGTTACCAGGCTGGACTGCATTGAGGACGCCGCATCCATTGATATTTTCTGTTTCGATAAAACGGGAACCATCACGCAAAACCAGCTGTCGGTGGTTGACTGTTCTGCATTTGGAAAGTATCAAAAGAGGGAAGTGATACGGCTGGCGGCCCAGGCTTCCAGGGAAGAGGGCATGGATTTGATAGACGGGGCCATTCTTGCCTATGCGAAGGAATCCGGTTTTACGCCGGATTATGAAGCGCTTATCCGGTTTATCCCTTTCAGCCCGGAAACCAAAAGGACGGAAGCAGTGATTGCGGAAGGCGGGAGTGAGATCAGGATTATGAAAGGGGCCGTTCCTACCATACTTGACTGCTGTGACGGCTTGGATGAAAAGACCATAGAAGCAGCCAACCGGACAGCCGAGGCCTTTTCTGTAAAAGGGTTCCGCTCCCTTGGGGTTGCGGTCGGGAAAGGAAACCGTGTACATCTTGCGGGACTTCTGGCGATTGCAGATCCTCCGCGAAAGGACAGCGCCCAGATGATTTCCAAAATCAAGAATCTGGGAATCAGGCCTCTTATGATTACCGGGGACAGCAGGGAGATTGCCAGCGAAATTGCAGGGCAGGTAGGAATCGGCGGCAGGATTTTAAGCGCTTCCGTCCTCAAGGAAGGAAGCAGGGAAGAACAGCTTACAATGATTCGGGAAAATGATGGATTTGCGGAGGTATTTCCGGAGGATAAATATCAGATTGTGAAGCTGCTTCAGGAAAGCGGCCATATGGTAGGCATGACAGGGGACGGCGTCAACGATTCTCCCGCCCTTAAGCAGGCGGAGCTGGGAACGGCTGTCTGTGAAGCAACGGACGTAGCCAAGGCCTCTGCCAGCATGATTCTTACCCGGCCGGGACTCAGCGAAATCATTGATGCGGTCACGGTCAGCAGGAAAACCTATCAGCGCATGCTGACCTGGGTCATCAATAAGATTACCAAGGTTGTTGAAGTAGTTCTGCTGTTTACCATAGGCTTTTTCTGGATGCAGAATACTTTAGTCTCTCTTCTTGGGATGTCCCTGCTGGTCTTTGCCAATGATTTTGTGACCATGACCATTGCCGCCGACCGGGTGGAGTCCACAGAAGCGCCCAATAAATGGAATTTGTGGAATATTACGGCCTCCTCTTTCTTTTTGGGCTTTCTCTTTGCACTTGAGGATTTAATCATCATATGGGCCGGCATCCATGTGTTCCATTTCGCCTTTGAACAGCTTCAGACCCTGGTGCTGCTGGCTTTGGTTTTCAATACACAGTTCAGAATGCTGGTGGTAAGGGAGAGAAAGCATTTCTGGTCCTCAAGGCCCAGCGCGTACCTGCTGGTGATCAATGCCGCCACAATCGTGGCCTTTGCCTTGCTGGGCATATCAGGGCTGATGATTCCGGCAGTAGAAATGAAAGCGGTTCTCATGACCCTGGGCTTTGTTGTGGTCTGTGTGGTGGTTATTGATTTCATTAAGTATTATCTGTTCCGGTGGTTTCACGTTTGCTGAGGGCAGGACTGACTGCTCCGGCTTCCGGTGTAAAAGGGCGGCGGACATGATTGACAGCGTTGTGCGGGTAGGGTATGATAGGTATCAGGCAGCAGCCATAGGCTTTATTTGATGCAGTTTTCATTTTACCTGCAGCGGACCAGATATAAAATCAGGAAAAAATCGTGGGTGTATTTTCATAATGAAGATACACCCATTCATTTCTTTTTGCCGCAGTTAATCTATGGCAGGATAAACTTTGAGGGAGAAGCCGCTGAAACGTATATTTGTGATAATAAATGGGAGGTTAAAGCAATGGATAAAATAATTGTTTTAAATGTGAAAAACAACTTTGGCAAAGCCGGAGATACGCTTCATCCGGTTGTATTAAAAGACCATGAGAGCATGGTATTGATTGACTGCGGATATACCGGTTTTCTTGCCGCTATTGAGCAGGCAATGGAAGAAAATAATTTTTCCTGCAGCGATCTGACCCATGTTTTGATCACACATCAGGATCATGACCATATGGGTGCATTATCGGAACTGAAACAGAAATATCCCTGGATAAAGGTGGTTGCGGGCAAGAAAGAGTCCCCGTATATTTCCGGCAGGCTAAAGTCCTTAAGGCTGGAACAGGCAGAGGCGATGCAGCAGGACCTGCCGGAAGAGCAGAAGCAGTTTGGACTGGACTTTTGCAATATTCTCAAAAACGTCCGGCCTGTTGACGTGGACATGGAGGTACAGGACGGAGATGTTTTTAGCTGGTGCGGAGGCTGTACCATCGTTGCAACGCCGGGCCATACGCCGGGGCATATTTCCGTCTATGTGAATCAAAAAAGGGTTATGATTACAGGGGATGGGGCAGCGCTTGAAAATGGAACGTTAGTGGTTGCAAATCCTCAATATGCGTTGGATATAAAGAACGCAGAGGCGTCGTTGGAAAAAATCGTGAAATACGGTGCCAAAGAAATTATTTGCTATCATGGCGGAGTATTTATACCGTAGAACATGTTATGTGAAAATGAATTTTAGATGGAAGGAATGATTTAATGGAATCATCTGGCTTAATGTTTGGAATTTATCCTCTCAGCGCTGCAGGAACACCCTTTGGCCTGGCTGTGGGACCGGAAGATGATTATAAAAAAATTCGGGCAGCCATTGAAGAGCTCCAAGGCTCATCAAGAAAACTGCTTTCAAGAAATTACCTGGTCTACACCAAGGTATGGGAAGAAAAAATGCTTTTAAATGCAGACCGTTATCTGGAATGGGGCTTACTGGAAGATCTGACAATCGGCTGCGGGGACTGGACGGACCAGCAGGAGCAGGAAATAGAATTCGAAGGATGGCTTAATTTTATCCGGAAAGTCATAACACGGTATGGCTCTCATCTTACGTCTCTTCAAATTACGAATGAGCCGAACTTATCATTTATGGAAGGCTCAAAGCCATATATTATGGACGCCCTGATCGAAGGAGTTATTGCAGCTAAGAAAGAGGCGCAGAAACATAATTTAAACTTAAAGATTGGATTCGGGTCTGTCCCCGAAGGCCCGGCGGCCGTTCCTGACTTTTATTTCAGATGCTTATACAGGAGCTGGGCGTAAATAGAGGATAACAAATAAATCCATTATATGTTGAAATAAACCCCAAAAGGTGATACGTTTGGTATGATCGGAGACCTGCATTTGAGAAATTGAGAAAGGGACAGGAAATATGAAGCTTCTTATAAAACAGAGAGTATTTTCATGGACGGATTCTTATGATGTCTATGATGAGGATGGTGACAGAAAATATTTCGTGAAAGCAGAATTTATTGCTTTAGGTCATCGGCTGCATGTTTATGACAGCAGCGGAAATGAAGTCGGCATGATAAAACAGAGGCTTCTCACACTGCTTCCGGTGTTTGAAATTGAAGTGAACGGGGTGACAAGGGGAAGCATACAAAAGAAATTTACTCTGCTCCGGCCCAAGTATGATGTGGATTTCAACGGCTGGAGAGCGGAGGGGAATTTCCTTGGCTGGGATTATGATGTTTATTCCGGGAGCAGTCCTGTTGTCCACATTACAAAGGAAATACTCCATTGGGGAGATACTTATGTGGTGGACATCGCAAATCCGGCGGATGAACTTATGGGCCTCATGCTGGTGATTGCCATTGACGCGGCAAACTGTACTCAGAACAATTAGATACCAGGAGGATTTACTATATGGAATTGAAACAATTAACAGACCGTGTTTTTTACACCGGGCATAATAAAGAGGCGGACAGGCCGGCTCTTGGATATATAAACGGACAAAAGTATTCCTTAATGATCGATTCCGGAAACTCTCAGAGGCATGTTGAGCAATTCAACCGTTCCATAGCGGGTGCGGGATTAAGAAAGCCGGATTATATCGCAATTACCCGATTGAATTTGCCGACACCTGTATCCGGAGAGAATATCCGCAGCTTTCGGAAATAAGGGTAAAGACTTCAGATATTTCTTTCCACGGGGATATGAAAATTGATTTGGGCGGTATTTCTGCAGAGCTGCATCCTGTCGAATCTCCCCACAGCGAGGACTGCGTCTGTGTTTTTGTACCTCAGGAACGGATTTTGTTTATTGGGGATGCCGTTGGAGTGGATTATTATAATAATTGCTTTCTGGATAAAGACAAATTGCGTTCCCTGATTGAGACAATTCAAAGGTTTGACTTTGACATATGTGTCATGGGACATTCTGAGCCTGTAAGGAAACAGGATATTCTTAATATCATGATGTCTCTGCTGGACCGTTAAATATAATTGTGCAAGGCAGTAAATCAATTAATCTTTTGAAAAGGAAATTTTTCATATGAGACAGGACAGCCATTTGGATATCATCAGGGATCAGACGGAACGGGCTTTATGGGAAGTGCAGAATGTAATCGACTGCATTCCAGACGGCCTCTGGAACAGGCAATACTGTCAGATGCCTATGTGGAAGCATGTTTACCACATGCTGCATTCCCTGGATTTATGGTTTATTAATCCCCGTGATAAAAGCTTTAGGGAACCGCTGTTTCATGTTCCTGACTTAAATAATCTTGACATACCTAGCGAGAAAGAGCTTACAAGAGAGGAACTGGCCGGCTATTATGGCGGCATTAAAGCGAAGATCCTCAGATATCTTCAAGACCTGCAGGAGGAGGAACTGCTCCGGAAGCCCTCAGGCTGCGAATATACGCGGTTTACGCTTATTCTTGCCCAGCACAGGCACTTACATAGCCATATGGGAATGATTATGGGATTTATCATCGATGATACAGGGCTGTGGCCCAGGGTGATAGGATTGGAGCAGGGTATTCCTGCGGATGGGGCATACGATAAATACTTTTAAGCTTCAATGCTAAAGAACAAAACAGTTGCAAAAAACGTAATAAATATAATACAAGAGGATGCACTCGAGATGCATCCTCTTATATTATATACCCCTTATTTAGACAGACTGCTGTTAAAAATTCACCCGGCAGTCTCTTTAAAACACTTCCGTATCAGTTTTCCCGCCCTCCAGGGCTTCCTCCAAGGTATGCCAGGCCAGTACGGCGCATTTGACCCGGGCGGGCATATGGGAGATTCCCTGCAGGGCCACGGCGTCCTCCAGTGTTTCCAGCCGGTCTTCATCTGTGATTTCTCCCTTAATCATGCCGTAAAAGGTACTGAGCAGGTCCTTTGCTTCCTCTACAGTCTTGCCCAGAATCAGATCAATCATCATGGAAGAGGAAGCCTGGGAAATGGCGCAGCCGTCTCCTGTAAAGCCGGCGTCCTCAATGATGCCATCCTTAATGCGCAGCTCCAGGGTGATGTCATCACCGCAGCTGGGATTCACGCCTTCCGTTACAGCGGTGGCGTCCTCTACCTTGTGACGGTTTTCCGTGGAACGGCTGTTTTCTACAATCACTTCATTATACAGAGCTTTAAGATCCAAGACCCATCCACCTCCTTACATTTTTCACACAGCTTAAAAAGGCATCCACATCTTCTTCTGTATTGTAAACCCCAAAGCTGGCGCGCGCGCACGCGTTAATTCCCAGAAAGTCCATCAGGGGCTGGGCACAATGATGCCCGGCTCTTACCGTAATGCCGTCAGCATCCAGTATGGTGGCCACATCGTGGGGATGGACGCCCTCTATATTGAAAGAGATAACGCCGTACCGCCTCAGGGGGCAGGAGTCTCCGTATATTGTCACATGAGGGAGTTCCTTAAGGCCTTCCAGTGCGCGGACCATAAGGCTCTGCTCGTGGGACTGGATTTCGTCCCAGCCTAAGGATTTCAGAAAGCCTATGGCTGCGGCCAGGCCTACCTCGCCCCCTACGTTCCGTGTGCCGGCCTCAAAGCGCCGGGGCCCTTTGGCGTAAGAAACGCTGTGTTCATGGACACTGGAAATCATGTCTCCGCCGCTTAAGAAAGGCGGCATTTTCTCCAGCAGTTCTTTCTTTCCGTACAGGACCCCTATGCCCATGGGAGCATAGAGCTTGTGGCCGGAGAAAGCGGCAAAGTCAACATCCAGCGCCTTTACATCTACAGGCAGGTGGGGAACACTCTGGGCGCAGTCCAGCACCACCACAGCGCCTGCGGCGTGAGCCCGGCGGACGATGGATTCCACCGGAGCCTGGGCTCCCAGAACGTTTGACACATGGGCAATGGCTGCCAGCCGGGTCCTGGAAGTGATCTTTTTATCTAACTCCTCCTCTGTCAGCCGTCCGTCAGGGCCGGGATATACATAGACCAGTCTGGCGCCGGTGGCTTTAGCCACTCTCTGCCAGGGAACCAGGTTGCTGTGATGCTCTGCTACGGAAAGGACGATTTCATCCCCTTTCTTTAAAAATTCCAGGCCGTAGCTGTAAGCCGTTAAGTTAAGGGCTTCGGTAGTATTCTGGGTGAAAATGATCTCGTCGGAAGAGGCGTTTAAAAATTTTGCAACAGCCTGACGGGAGTTTTCATGGGCATCCGTAGCCCGGACTCCCAGCTCGTAGACGCCTCTGTGAGGATTGGCGTTGTCATGGGAATAATATTGCTCCACTGCCCTTAAAACGGACAGGGGCTTTGAGGTGGTGGCTGCGTTGTCCAGATAGATCAGCCGCTTCCCATTTTCAGGTACGGAAAGAATGGGAAATTCATCCCGGATTGTTATCATGGCTGTCCAGCCTCCTTTCGATGCGTTCAAGAACTTCCCTGCGCAGGGCTTCGTCCGGAAGCTTATCCAGTACCGGTGAGAAGCGTGCCTCCACCATCAGGCGCTTGGCCTGAGCAGCGGTTAAGCCACGGGAGCAGAGATAGTAAAGCTGTTTCTCATCAATTCTCCCCAGAGTGGCGGCGTGCTGGCCTTCCACCTGTTCCTCTCCGCAGAGAATTAAGGGTGCGGTACGGTTGCGGACGCCGGGGCTTAAGAGAAGTACGGTTTCATTTTCATGGCCCACAGACCGGACGGCTCCGCTGCGAAAATCAATGGTGCCCCGCAGAATCTTGCTGCTTCTGTCTGCCAGAACACCGGCGGTGTTCATCTCGCACATGGTCTCCCGGCCGGTGTGCTCTGCGATGTCATTGAAATCCAGGTATTGTTCCCCGTCGCCGAAGTAGGCGGTGCTTAAGTCATACTCACCGCCGGGGCTGTCAAGGCGGGCCAGAGAACCGCAGGCGGCCACACCTGCGCCCAATACGGCGCGAACCAGCTCCACCCGGGCGTTCTTTCCGATCCGGGCCCCCACAGCGTCCCAGGTCCTGCTTTTATTTCCCAAAAGCTGTACCTGTATTAAGCGGACCGTAGCCCCGTCTTCCGCATCAATCTGGGTAAGATTTGCAAGAGCCCCGTTTTGGGCATCTCCCCGGTTTATCTGGACCAGAGTGAGGCTGCTGCCTGCTTTGGCCACGATGCCGCAGTGGGTCCGGATGAGGGGGCGGTCAGGCTCTAATGTCTGGGTCAGCATAACCGGTTCTTTCACAGCTTCTTCCGCCAGTAAATAGCAGGTCTTATCAGCTCCGTTTTTTATAAAATGATCCACCCCATTTCCCATTCCGCTGGGGATGGACGAAACTTTATCAGGCAGCTCCTTTATCAGGCGGACGCCTTGGGGAAGGGGTTCTCCGTAAGGCTCCCGTTTCCCTTCAGAAACAGCCGTCTCCGGCAGGGCGGCTCCTGCCTCTGCCCAGTTCACCCCTGTATGGTTCCAGGTAGGAACCGGCAGGCTGTTAATTCTTGTATTCATGTTATGGTTCCTCCTTTCAGCCGATGCTGCCTTTCATTTCCAGATGAATCAAGTTGTTCATTTCCACGGCGTACTCCAGGGGCAGTTCCTTGGCAATGGGTTCAGCAAAGCCTCCCACAATCAGGGCCCGGGCGTCTTCCTCGGAAAGGCCCCGGCTCATTAAATAGAAGATGGCCGACTCGCTGATCCGGCCGATCCTGGCCTCGTGGCCCACATCCGCCTCATCGCACTGGATATCCATTACCGGAATTGTATCTGACCGGGATACGCTGTCCAGCATCAGTGATTCACAGGATACGGCGGACTTGCTGCCCTTTGCCTGAGGGGCTACTGTAATAGAGCTGCGGAAAGTGGAACGGCCTCCGTCTCTGGAAATGGATTTGGTTGTGATGTGGGAGGTGGTATTAGGCGCAGAGTGAATTACCTTGGCTCCTGTATCCAGGTCTTGCCCCGCCCCGGCAAAGGTGATCCCGGTAAATTCCATGCGGGAGTTTTCCCCTTTTAAAATGCTCATGGGGTATAAATAGGAGGTATGGGAGCCGAAAGAGCCGGACACCCATTCCACGGTGCCTCCTTCCTCCACCAGGGCCCGTTTGGTGTTGAGATTGTACATGTTTTTGGACCAGTTCTCAATGGTGGAATAGCGCATCCTGGCGTTTTTCCCCACATAAAGCTCCACGCATCCGGCATGAAGGTTGGCCACGTTGTACTTGGGGGCGGAACAGCCTTCAATGAAGTGGAGATAGGCCCCCTCCCCCACAATGATGAGGGTGTGTTCAAACTGGCCGGCTCCCGGAGCATTGAGCCGGAAATAGGACTGGAGAGGGATTTCCACGGAAGCTCCCGGAGGAACATAGACGAAAGAGCCTCCGGACCAGACGGCTCCGTGGAGGGCAGTAAACTTATGATCCGACGGAGGAACCAGGTGCATGAAGTGCCTGCGCACCATTTCGGAATAAGGCCCTGTGAGGGCGCTTTCCATGTCCGTATATACCACGCCCTGGGCAGCCACCTCAGCCCGCACATTGTGGTAGACCACCTCGGAATCGTACTGGGCGCCTACGCCGGCCAGGGATTTACGTTCCGCCTTTGGGATGCCCAGCCGTTCAAAGGTGTTTTTGATATCGTCAGGCACATCGGACCACCGGGTCTTCATGCCTGTTTTTGGGCGGACATAGGTGACGATGTGAGCCATGTCCAGCTCGTCTATGGGCGGGCCCCAGGAGGGCATAGGTGTCCTTTTGTAGATTTCCAAGGATTTGAGGCGGAAAATACGCATCCATTCCGGGTCATGCTTTTCCTCAGATATTTTCTCCACAATCTCCGGAGTCAGGCCGGAATCCACCTCAAAGGAGGGGTTCACTTTGTCATAGATGTCGTAAATGCTGCGGTCCACCTCATCTACCTGAGTTTTTTCCTGGTTAAAGTCTTTCATGGGACAGCACCTCCTCCTCCAGCACACCGAAGCCGTCCCTTGTGATTCTGGAGATCAGCTCCTTTCCTCCGGTGCGGGCGATGCGGCCGTTTTCCAGCACGTGAACTGCATCTACGTCCAGGCCCTCTAAAATCCTGGCGTTGTGGGTGATGATTAAAAGAGCGTTGCGGCTGGTGCGGAACGCATGGATGCCCTTGGTTACGGTCCGTACCGCATCTACGTCAAGGCCGGAATCCGTCTCATCCAGCATGGCCAGCTTGGGGTGAAGCATTAAAAGCTGCAGAATCTCCGCCTTTTTCTTTTCTCCGCCGGAAAAGCCCACATTTAAGTACCGCTCGGCGTAAGACGGATCCATATCCAGCGCGCTCATCTGTTCCTGCAGCTCCTTGCGGAACTTAAAGATCTTAGGCGGCTTGCCGTCCACTGCCCCCCGGGCGGTGCGCAGAAAGTTTTCCAGGGTGATGCCGGGGATTTCCTCCGGCGCCTGGAAAGACAGGAATAATCCTGCCCGGGCCCGGGCATCGGCTGCTTCCTCTGTAATATCCCGGCCCTCCAGCAGGATACGGCCCTTTAAGACCGTATACCTTGGATCGCCCATGACAGCGGAAACCAGGGTGGATTTTCCTGTTCCGTTGGGTCCCATCAGCACGTGAAGCTCGCCGGGCCGGATGGTAAGGTTTATGCCGTTGAGAATTACCTTATCCTCCACGGCGACGCTTAAATCTAAAATTTCAAGCAGCGGACTGCTCATATATATCAACCTCCTTTTTGCCCTGTAAGGGCAGTCTTTTGGTTAGTGATAGCTAACCTTTCCTTATATAATTCATACTATACCTTCTTAGTATGAATTGCAACCCCTTATTTATCAGCGGTTCCTAAAAATTGTGTAAACTTTTAACCGTATTTTTGGATGATATATGCTTTTATGCCCACTATACGTCATTTATTCGCTGCGGGTGAAGACGTTGATATGGCATACCATCTTAAAGGCACGGAGGTTTTGCCTTTAAAGTATAAAAAATGCCGGGTTAGATAAAAGGGATTGAAAAATAATTAACGTAATTGTTAAATAAATACCTAATTAAACAGAAAACATTGTGCTAAGTAAACAAAAAATAATTGATGGATTATCTGGTTTGGATGATGTATTGTAGAGAAAATATCTTTACAATAAAAGCATGAATTTGAATCCATAGAAAAAGGTTCAGGAGGTGGTGCAATGGATATTTCCATTAATGAAATCAAGGAAGCATTGGATTGGATGTCCTCTTATGGGAAAAACCAGACAGGGGGGATGACCAGGCTCCTATATTCCGAGAGCTGGCTTGAGGTACAGAAGGCATTAAAGGAAAAATTTGAGCAAATAGGCATGGAAGCAAGGTTTGACGAAGTGGGAAATTTGTATGGAAGAATGATTGGAACGGAGCCGGAAACCGGTACCATTGCCACAGGCTCCCATGTGGATACTGTGGTGAACGGAGGAAACTTAGACGGCCAGCTTGGAATCCTTGGAGGATATCTGGCTGTTAAAAACCTGCTGGAAAACCATGGAAGGCCGAGAAAGAATCTTGAGGTCATTTCCATGGCAGAAGAGGAGGGAAGCAGGTTTCCCTATGTTTTCTGGGGAAGCAAAAACATGTTTGGACTGGCGAAGAAGGAAGAGGTTGAAAATATCACGGATTCAGAGGGAATTAAATTCGTGGATGCCATGCACCGGTGCGGGTTTGATTTTAAAAAGGACGGCGGCGGCTCCATGGACGATGTAAAGGCATTTATAGAGCTTCATATCGAGCAGGGAAATACCCTTGAAATGGAAGGAAAATCCGTAGGAGTAATCACAGGGATTGTAGGGCAGAGAAGATATAACATCACTTTAAAGGGAGAGGCCAACCATGCGGGAACGACTCTCATGAAATACAGGAAAGACGTGATCCAGGTATTTTCTGAAATCGTATATGATTCCTTAAATAAGGCGAGGGCCATAGGGGATCCGCTGGTACTGACCTTTGGAAAAATTGAAGTAAAGCCCAATACGGTGAATGTAGTTCCCGGGGAAGCCTTATTTACCATGGACTGCCGCCATACGGATAAATCCCTTTTAAAAAGCATCACCGCTGGGCTGGAAGAAAACATGAAGCAGATTGCAAAAAAATATGGGGTGGAAATCAGCATAGATTTGTGGATGGATGAACCGCCTGTTCCCATGAATGAGGAAATGATCCGGCTCATAGAAAGAGTTTGCAGGGAAAAAGGCTTAAATTACAGGATGATGCACAGCGGTGCAGGCCATGATTCCCAGATCATAGCCCCCCGGATTCCCACAGGAATGCTTTTTGTCCCCAGCATTAAGGGGATCAGCCATAATCCGGCGGAACGGACGGAGCTGTCTGATTTGAAACAGGGAATTGAAGCCTTGAAATCGTCTCTATACGAATTATCATATCAACAGGAAAAGTGAGGGTGCTATGGGAGATCAAAGTTTAACAAAACAATTGCCAAAGGATTATTGGAAAACAGTCGTATTTACTTTCTGTTTAGGCTGGGTGGTCATCTGGATTTACCGCTCCATGCTGTCGCCGATCTATTCGGAAATCCAGGGAACTGTAGGGCCCCATTCCAACACGGCAATGGGACTAATTGCAAGCTGCTATTTCTTCGGGTATACATCGCTGCAGATACCGTCCGGCTTTTTAGTGGACAGATTCGGTCAGAAAAAGGTTCTCATACCGGGCTTTCTTCTCTTTGCTCTGGGAGCTTTCAGCATTGCCATGTCAAGGTCCCTTAATACGATTTACCTTGGCAGCGTGTGTGCCGGCATCGGCTGCGGAACTTATTACGGCGCCGCCTTTTCCTTAACTGCGGAGCATGTGCCGCCTGAGAAGAAAGGAATATCTACGGCCATTGTCAACAGCGGTTCCGCTCTGGGGCTGATTCTTGGAATGACGGGCTCCAGCTTTATCGTTAAGACAATGCATCTGCCCTGGCAGACAATGGTAACGATCTCAGCCAGCCTTATTGTGCTTTTGGTTGTCTGGTTTGCCATTGCCATCAAGGACAGGGGAAGACACCATGCAGTCCAAAGGACAGACAGCAAAAAGGCGGAAGAAGCGGATTCAGAAACAGGAAAAAAAGCTTCTCTCCTTTCCCTTAATATGATTTCCTGCTACATACTGTATTTTTCTACCTGCTACGCCTATTATCTCATTGTGACCTGGCTTCCCAAATTCCTGGAATCAGAAAGAGGGATTACAGGCGGGATGATTGGTCTGGTGGTTTCCATGATATCTGTTACGGCAGTCCCGGGAGCCCTGTTTTTTGCAGGCCTGTCCGATAAGTTCCGGGGGAAAAAGGCCCTGATCATCATTGGCCTGGAGCTGTCCGCTTTCATCCTGGTGGCATTATCCATGTCAATGCCCAATGCCTTATCCCTGACCGTCATTTTACTGCTCTATGGCTTTCTGGGCAAAATGGCCGTTGACCCTGTCCTCATATCCTATGTGTCGGACAGAGCCAGCAAAAAGAATATGGCAACCACCCTGGGGCTGTTTAACTTTTTCGGAATGTCCTCATCCATCATTGCGCCGGCGGTAACAGGATTTATTATTGACAAAACAGGATCAGGAACCGCAGGCTTTTACATCGGGGCGCTGCTGCTTATTCTGGGAACTATACTGTTTCTGATATTTAATGCAAGGACATTTTTCAGCAAGGCGAAATAATTACAAGATAAAGGAGAATAAACCATGAGCTATATCAATGACAGAACCGGATACCGGGGGGATATTTTATCAAGCCGTTCCATTGTAAAAAGAGGGAATTTCGCATTAATAGAGCCCGATGGCCTGGTGAAAAACGTCATACCGGGATTTGAGAAATGTGCGGTAACCATTTTGGCTTCCCCTAAAATGGGGGCTTCTTTCGTCGATTATCTGGTGACAATGGAACAGGGCGGAGGCAATCCCAAGGGCTTTGGGGGAGATGGAATTGAAGTATTCCTCTATATCCTGGAAGGCAGGGTAAAAGTGAAAAATGAAGATAAAGAAGAGGAGCTGTCGGAGGGACAATGTCAATAAGTTAAGTCAAACGGGCTATTGATCATTCACGGTAAAAAACAGTTGAAGGGTGATTTTTCATTCTTTCAGCTGTTTTTTTGCATTAAAATTAGACAGAGCCAATGTCTGCCTTTTG
>JAEZFK010000007.1 GCA_023437715.1 Bacillota bacterium
ATGCCGCCATTAACAAGAAGATTAACAAAAAAGGAACCAGGATGAAACTGGCTCCGAAAAATGTTTGTAAAGGAAAAACCATACTTTTCCTTTATATAGATTTGTAACACATAAACCAACATGTAGACGGATTAAGTATGGAAATTCGATTTACAATTGAGGGGGAAAATAATGGGCATAAAAATTCCCATATTGTCAAAGGAAATTCCTTGTACAAAGCCATATAAAGATATATAGTAATGATATTGATTACTTTTTTTGATTAAATAGGGAGTTATGGATGGCTCCCCGGCCTATGACAAAAGCAGCCTTGTTAATTGGTTAAGGGAGGAAAACAGGGAGAAAGTTATGAATCATATTGGCAATGTGATTAAGGAATATCGCGGCATTCTTCATATGAGCCGCCACGAATTAGCGGAAAATATATGCTCGGAAAAGTATTTATACATGGTGGAAACGGGAAAACGGACCCCATCCTGCCATATGGTAAGATCCCTGGGCGATAAAATGAAGGTGGATTTATGCAAGTACGGCGACTACTTTGACTGCATGAATCCGGTTAAGGTGCGTTCCTTTATTGAGAGGTTTTACATATATCGAAGAGATAATAATTATGCCGCTTTGGAGGAAGCGACGGAAGAGGCCCTTAAACTGGAAGATTATCACAAGGATCCATGGAGGTATGAAATTCAGCTCAATCGTCTGATGACGAAGGTTTTCGGTGAAAGGGATTTTATAAACCCGGTACCAGAGCTCACTGCTGTTATTTCGGAAATGGAAAGGAAAAAGGCCGGCGGTCCCTGCCTCATCAGCCTCTATGTCTTATTGTCGACCTGCTATCAGATGGCACGGGATATTGACAATGCCAGGAATGTTGTCATGCGAACCATGGAGGCAATAAAGGGAAAACAGGAGAACGCCAAATATGCCCAGGTAGCTGCTGCGGCAAAGCTGAACAAGATTACCCTGCATCATCTGGCGGGAGAATTTGATGCTGTAATTGATGACGCCCAGGCTTTTTTTGAATATGAAAATGAAATGAGTTACCGGGAATATACCCATTATGGTTATTTTTTTTTGGCATTTGCCTGTTATGAGAGCGGCCGGAAAGAGAAAGGAATGAAATGGTTCCACAAGGCTTTAAGTGCCATGCTGGTCACCTGCAAGGCAGAAGATATGTCTTACATCGCGGGCTATGAGGTATTCAAAGCAATGCTGTCTGACCCGATGCTGTCAAAGGATTTGCTTCATGAGTTTCTGAATGAATACGATTCGATACGCTTTTTGTTCTCTTAATGAGTGAGGTAACAATTGTTCCATTGAAGCAATGCCGGTAAAACGGTTATATTTATATTAAATGAGATAATAATATAAATAGCATTTAAAACAATGAAACAGAGGTGAGAACGTGTTTATTGCAAGGCAGCCGATTTTCAACCGGGCTCTTAAAATATATGGATACGAGCTGCTTTTCCGGTCAAGTGAAACCTCCAATGCTTTTTCCAATGCGACTTCTCTCTCTGCGACAGCAGTGGTGTTCGGAGGTCTGTTTGAGCAGGGGATAGACAAGATTGTAGGAAAAGAAAAGGCCTTTGTAAACTTCGATTATGAATTTATCATGTCGGATATGATTGAGCTGATAAATCCCGAAACCCTTGTAATAGAAGTTCTTGAGACTGTGAAATTTGATCCTGCGCTCTTAGCCCGGATTCAGGAGCTTCGCAATAAGGGGTATAAAATAGCGCTTGATGATTTTGAGGATGATTATTTTGGCTGTCCGGCAGTTTCCATGTCGGATATTATTAAGTACGATATTCTGGCAACTCCTCTTGACTCGCTTTATGCAGAGGTCCGGGACGCTGTTTCTAAAAACCGTGTGCTGTTAGCGGAAAAGGTTGAAACAGAAGAGGAATACCAGAAAGCGAAAAGAATGGGATTTCAACTGTTTCAGGGATATTTTTTCAGTAAACCCAAAATTGTGCCGGACACCCTCAGGACAAAAAGATCACCGAAAACCGTGTATATCCAGCTGTTAAGGGAGCTGAAGAAAAATGATTTTTCCTATGACAAAATTTCCCGATTTATAGAGTCTGACGTGAACTTATCCTACCGGTTGCTCTGTATCATAAGCCATAAAAAGGAAAGTCAATATGATTCCATTAGAAATGCCCTGGTGCATATGGGTCGGAATGAAATAGAGCGATGGATCAGCGTGGTAATGCTTCAGAATGTGGCGGCGGACAAGCCGGATGAGGTATTTAAGCTTTCTCTTCTAAGGTCAAAATTCGGGGAATATATTGCCGCCCACAGCTCTCTTAAAAGCCGGAAGGATGAAGCGGCGATGATGTTTTTATTCAGCCTGCTGGATGTGATTTTAGACAGCTCCATGGAGGATGCCCTAAAGGAGCTGGCGATTTCCACGGATATTACAGATGCCCTTATTAATGGCACAGGAGTTTTCGAGCCTTTGTTCATGCTGATGAAGTCCTATGAAAATGGGGATTGGAATGAGGTTGAAAAGTATGCCAGGGCAATCAATGTGAGTTCCGAAAGCCTTACCATTGGATATATATCGGCAATCGGCTGGGCCTCACAGATCATGTATTTTTATGACTAAAGCGGTCGCAAAACCCGGAAGGCATTCTCGTCGGCACCATAGGAGACGGAGATGGGACAGAATCATATGACATAAAGATGCCCTGCGACGGGCTAAAGGGAGACCTATGAAACACATACCAAAACCCATGCTCAATTCAAAAACACGCATATGGCTGCATTTCTATCTGTCCATAGCATATATATCCGGTGGAATGATATGCTTTTTGCCTTGTTTTTTCCCGGATATGGTGAGCGGACAGGAGGGTTTAAGATCCACCTTGTGGGCAGGCGGACTATTATTCATTCTTGGCATGTTAATCCTGCTGTTACAGGCGGTTAAGTGTGAGAAAATAAAAGATATACTGATACTTGGGATGATGCTTTTCAGTATTCCGGTTGTCACTCTGGGATTTATTGAATATGCAGGCATAACGGTCTGGGCTTTCCCGGCTGTTTTAATGTTTGTTTCGCTTGTGTTCAATACACGGGTGCCCCTGATTTTAATCACAGCCATGTCCGTTGTTACCCAGCTTTTGCTGTGGATAAATGTTCCGGGAAAGAGGGTGCAGGTGGATGAATTTGATTATGTTATCAGAATAGGCATCTATCTCATTGCTCTTTGGCTGGGCTTGTTTATAAACAGGGTTTACATTGAAAGATTGAAGGAAAACAGCTGCCAAATTGAATTTCAAAAGCTCATATCCGATATTTCATTTGATTTTATAAGCGTCAGCCAATCAAATTTCCATGGAAATATAAATGCAATGCTGAAGAAGACAGGTCTCTTTTTTCAGGTGGACCGGACATATATCTTTTGGATTAACAATCAGGACGGCACCATGACCTATGCCTGCGAATGGTGCAGGGAAGGAACTGCCCCTGAAGGAGAAAGAATTCCGCAGATCCCGTTGGAGACATTTCCATGGGGGATGGAACAATTAAGGGGCAATAGGATTATTTACATAAAGGATGTTGACAGGCTTCCGGAGGAGGCCGCCCCGGAGAGGAAACAGCTGACCCGGCGGGGGGTGAAATCAGCCGTTATAATTCCCATTGTGGAAAACGGAGAGATTCTGGGATTCATGGGCTTTGACTCCCTTCTGTCCCATAAGAGCTGGTCCGACGACTATATTCAGATGCTTAAAATATTATCCAATCTGCTGGCCAATGGACTGTTAAAAATCAAATCCGAAGAAAAAATTGAACACATGGCATATTACGACTATTTGACGGGGCTTCCCAACCGTCTTCTGTTTTCGGAACGGCTGGTCCGGTCCCTTGGCCTTGCCAGGCGGGATGACCGTCTGGTTGGTATCATATTCCTGGATTTAGACAGCTTTAAGATGGTAAACGATACCATGGGACACAGCGCCGGAGACACCATCCTTCAGGAAGTGGCCGGCGGCCTGACCCGGCGTCTGAGAAAAACGGATATGGTGGCCCGGTTCGGGGGAGATGAGTTCCTGATTATGGTCAATGACCTGGAGGATTACGAGAGCATCAGAGGGGCGGCGGATACCATTATGACGATGTTTGAAACCCCTTTTAACATAAACGGACAGGCGTTTTTTATTACCGGCAGCGCGGGAATTGCCGTTTATCCCTTTGACGGAGAGGATGCGAAAACATTGATAAAGAATGCCGATATTGCCATGTATATGGCAAAAAACGGAGGAAAAAACCAGTATGCCTTATGCGCTGCAGATATGAATGAGAAGGTAAAGACGAACGTCAGTCTGTCCAACGGTCTGTACGGAGTGGAAGCACGCAATGAGCTGGTTGTCTATTACCAGCCTCAGATCAGGCTTCAGACAGGAAGTATTGTGGGTCTGGAGGCCCTGCTGCGCTGGAACCATCCGGAGCTTGGCATGATTCTTCCCCGCGTCTTTATCCCTCTGGCGGAGGTAAACGGCACCATCAGCACCATTGGCCAATGGGTGTTGAAAACTGCAATCCGTCAAAATAAAAAGTGGCAGGATATGGGGTTCCCCCATCTTCGCATAGCGATAAATATCTCTCCCGTTCAATTTAACAATCCAGATTTTGCTGAAAATCTGGATCAGATATTGAAAGAAGAGGGATTAAATCCCGGATATCTTGAGCTTGAAATCACGGAAAGCATTGCCACAAAGGAATCGGGACATATACTTAATACCTTAAATAAGCTGAAGCAATTAGGAGTGACAATCTCCATCGATGATTTCGGCAGGGAATATTCCTCCTTAAACCGTTTGAAAACACTTCCTGTGGACCGGATAAAAATTGACATGCAGTTTGTGCATGGCATTGAGGGCAGCGAAAAGGATCAGGCCATTACCAAGGTCATCATTAATCTGGCGAAAAATCTGGGGCTGGAGGTTTTGGCGGAAGGCGTGGAAACCATGCCGCAGATGGAATTCCTTAATAAGAGGATGTGTGATGAAGTGCAGGGGTATTATTATTTCAGGCCAATGACGGCGGAAGAAATTGAGGATATGCTGCATGGCTGAGCGGTCACTTAAATTGCTCACTTAAATTGGCTGGATTTTGCAGCTTTATATTGCGCGGAATAATGGATTATAATATGATAATAAAGACTGTATTCTAAAAAATCGTACTTTTGGATACTGATGTGGAGGGGAAAATGGAAAGAACCGTATTTTCAGAAAGCATGGAAGGCATCGTCATTGATGAGGTAGTGCGGGATCAGGAATATACCATGACTATGAAGCACTTTCATGACACCTATGAGCTCTATTTTCTCCTGGAAGGGGAACGCTATTATTTTATTGAGAAAGAGACCTATCACGTAAAAAAAGGAGATGTTGTTCTGGTAAACCGGCAGCAGGTACATAAGACAAGCCAGGCAGGAAGCCAGCGCCATGACAGGATTCTCCTTCAGCTGAAGGGGCGGAGCCTGGAGCCGTGGCTTAAGAATATCGGACTGAATTCCCTGGAGAAAACCTTTGAAGATTATTACGGGGTGGTCAGGCTTTCCCCGGGCGAGTGGGAAGAGATGAAAGAGCTTCTGCTGGGAATCCGGGAGGAGCTCAGCCGCCGCAGGGAACGGTATGAGGTAATGGTGCGTTTAAAGCTTTCCCAGATCCTTTTAATGGTTTACCGCAACAGAAAAAAGGCGGTTCTGGGAGAGGTGCTGCCTACAGTACAGACCCCAAAGCATGGAAAGGTGCATGAGGTGGCGGAATATCTGACCCTGCACTGTGAGACAGGGGAGAGCCTAAATCAGCTGGCGGAGCGTTTCTTCGTCAGTAAATCTTATTTAAGCAGGATTTTCCGGGAGGTGACGGGATTTTCCGTCAATGAATACCGGAATCTGGCCAGAATCCGCAAGGCCAGGGAGCTTTTGGCAAACAGCAAATACTCCATTACGGAAATATCGGAAATCCTCGGATTTGAAAGCGTTACTTATTTTGAGCGGGTTTTTAAAAAGCATGGAGACGGGACGCCGTTGAAATACAGAAAGGAAGCGGGACGGGGCTTTGACCGCTGATACGCGGTCAAGCATTACTACGTCTTTATGCTTTATAGAAACAGGAAAATCGTATTAATAAATTGAACTTATCTTATTCTTATCTTAGCTGCAATTCCTAAATCAAGGATGAATTTTCCATCACATACTTATTACAGGTAGTTGAGGCATACAGCATCAGACCGGTACTGTCCGGACTTTAACCGGTCGGTCTGTTTTGCTGTTCGGAGAACTGACGAAAACCAGCGATACATAAATAAAGGTGTATACATCCCGTGAAATATATATATAAATTATGCTTCATACAACAACAAAAGGGAATAACATACTTTACAAATATGTAAATATGTATTAGGATGTCAGATAAAATACCCCGAAGAAAGAGAAAACAGTTATAAAGAAAAGGTATTTATTGGGAAAGGATGGTTCATATATGCAAAACGAAGCGTTATCAGTTAAAAAGGGTCACTGGGTAATTATTGGTGTTATGAATTGTTGTTGTAAGGCTGTATGCACGTGTATGAATACAGCCTGTTCCTGTATGTGCCATAATACCTGAAAGTTCAGTGAGAGAAGTCTGGCAGGTATTATATTAGTACCTGCTTTTTTTGTATAAAAATTACGCAAATAAGGTTGAGCTGAGGAGAATACATACCAGGAAACAGAGGAAGCAGCCAGCGGAAGCTACTTACGGAGGAGCAGGAAGACACGGCGGAACCGCTGAAAGAAGATCTGGAGTCTTATGTTGAAAAAGTGCCTGATAATCAGGACAAGTGATAAAGGAACCGGGAACTGAAAAGTGCGCAGGCTTGCTGTAGGAATAAGGAGGAAAGAAGAATATGGCTGAAGCAATATATGACAAGGATTGGAGAAAAAAAGAGTTAAGCTTAAGAGAGGTGATTGAAAAATATCCTCACATCTCACCGTTTATCATCATTAAAACGGATGCACAAAGACGGGGAGTGGTTTTCAGCGATGCAGCGCTGCAAAAGGTGGACCATGGAATACATCAGACGGTACACAGAAATTTTGCAGGAGAAAAATCCGATAATACGCCGGTATCCCTGCTGTTGAGAGATGGCACAAGTGTACTTACCGGAGGCACTTACCGGGGAATCCCTACGAAACGAGATCCCTTTGTGGTAGATGTAGTAGACGGGAAAATTGTCTTAAGCGATGAGGGGGACGTCTTTGAGGAGGTAGAGTACTGGGAAAAGCCGGAATTTTATGACAAGGTCACAAAAAGTGGGAAGCCCATGTGGCAGGTTGCCTGGGCGAGACCCCAGCGCATTGACATTAACCCCAACCAGTTCTGCCAGTTTTGGGAGACGCCAGGACATGGATGCAAGTATTGTTCCATTGCGGCGGCATATAAATCCAGTGACAAGGAGCAGTTCCTGAGTATAGATGACATAGGGGAGACTGTAGAGGAAGCGCTGAAGAAAAAGGGCAGATACACAAGCATATTTCTCACAGGAGGAACGATTTTGGACGGAGAGGAATTGCTGGACAAAGAGGTGGATTATTATATTGACATATTAAAACGAATTGGAGAAAATTTCGGAGGGAAAAAATTTCCAAGCCAGCTCATCGGTACGGCCTTTAATGAGCGCCAGCTGAAAAGACTGTATGAAGAGACCGGCCTGATGAGCTATACGGCGGATATTGAAGTGCTGAATGAAGAGAAGTTTAACTGGATTTGTCCGGGAAAGGCCGCAAAGATTGGGTATGAAGAATGGAAACAGCGTTTGTATACGGCCGTTGATATCTTTGGCCGGGGATATGTCAATACGGGCCTTGTGGTGGGGACGGAAATGGCGGTGCCTCATGGCTTTAAGACGGAAGAGGAAGGAATTGAAGCGGTTCTGAAAGAAGCGGAGGAGTTTTGCAGAAACGGAGTCAGTCCGGTAGGATGTGTGTGGACAGTGGCCCCTGGCTCCATCTTTTTTAATCAGAAGAGTCCCTCTCTGGAATATTATGTAAGAATTTCAGAAGGCCTTGACAATCTGCGCAGAAAATATGGGATCAATGTGGATATGGACAATTATCGCAGATGCGGCAATCATCCTGATACGGATTTATCCAGAGTGTAGGAGGAAAGAAAATTGGCAGTAATATTAAAAGATGAAATCAAAGCCCTGCTTTTAGAGAAAGACACCGTCAAGGCTGTTGCCAGCACAGACCGAGAAGGCAATCCGCATGTTGCCTACAAGGGGTCCCTTCACATCAATGACGAGGGCAAACTGGAATTCTATGAGCTCCTTGAATCTTCTCAGACCAATAAAAATCTGGTGTCAAGCATCTGGTTTAAGAAGAAGGTAGCGGTCAATATCCTTGGAAAGGACGGAACCAGTTATCAAATTAAAGGGGTTCCCCGCAGAGCGATTATTGCGGGCAGGGAATTTCAGAGGCATTACAATCTGGTACAGGAAAAGTACGGGGACATAGATTTATCCACCGTCTGGGTCATTGAGCCGGAGGAAGTTGTGGAAGAATCCTTTGAAAAGAGAAGAGCAGAAGAAGAGAAGGAACATCCAATATTAGGACATTTGGACAGATGGCTTGTAAAATAAAGAAAGAGGGAGAATATATGAAGAAAAAAATCGTAGCCGTTATGGCGGCGGCAGCTGTGATCGGGATTTTAGGGGGCTGCCAGAAGACTGACAGGCAGGAGAATGCTCAGAATAATCTGGTTATCCGCCTGGCACACCAGCCCGGTCATGCACAGCCTTTAATTGCCCAGGAAGAGGGTTTTTTTGAGGAGGAGTTTGCGAAAGACGGCATCACCGTGGAATTAAAACAGTTTGCTTCAGGGCCGCCTATTATAGAAGCTTTTGCGGCAGGGGAGGTGGATTTTGGCCTGGTGGGAGACCAGCCGGCGATACAGGGCAAAGCCAATAACCTTCCCCTTAAAATTATCGGTTCCTATGGCTCCACGGAAAAGGGAAACGCCCTGATTGCTTCCGGGAATTCAGGGATTAAGACGCTTTCTGATATCAGAGGCAAAAAAATCGGCTATACTGCAGGAAGCGTGGGGCACCAGCTTTTACTGAAATTCCTGGAGGCGGAAGGACTGACTACAAATGATGTTGAGCTTTTAAATCTGTCCCCGGGCGATATCTATACTTCCCTTGAGAGCGGTTCCATTGACGGAGCCGTCACCTGGGAGCCTTATATCACGAATAGCGTATCCTCTGGCGTAGCCGACATTATTCAGGATGGAACCGGTTATAAATATAATGTAAACGTAATCATCGGAGATGCGGCATTTCTGGAAAAATATCCTGAAATTTCTGCCAGGCTGTTGAAAGTACTCAACCGGGCGGCAAAGTGGTCTGATGAACATCAGGAAGAGTCCCTGAATATTCTGGCAAAGACCAGCGGATTGGAGACCTCTGCATTTGCTGCCTCTTTTGAAAAATTTGACCGCAGCTTATTCTTAGACCAGAAAAAAATCGATTCCATTAAAGAGACGGCTGGCTACTTAAAAAAACAGGGGACCATACGAAGTGAAGTGGATATAGAATCGGTGATTGATCTGTCATTTTTAGGAGCGGCAGGAATAACGGAATAAAAGGGTAAAAGGAAATGATATGGAAAAATCGAAGAACAGAGGTTATCAAAATAAAATCAGAAAGATGGTGGCAGGAGCCATTCTGCCGGTCCTTTTACTGGCATTGTGGGAATATTTTGGAGAAACAGGCGTCATTAATCAGTCCATTCTTCCAAGACCATCAATTTTGTGGAACACCCTGACGGAAATGATAAGAACGGGAGATCTACAAAAGCACCTGTTAGTCAGCATGATACGGGTAATTAAAGGATTTCTGGCAGGTACTTTCCTGGGCTTATTCCTGGGTGCTTTCATTGGACTGTCGAAAAAGGCCAATGAACTGTTAGCGGTGCTCATAGGAGTTTTAAGGCCCATACCCATCATTGCCTGGGTTCCGGTGCTGATTCTTTGGATGGGGATTGATGAGGGTTCCAAGGTTACACTGATTGCAATTGGAAGCTTCTGGCCTGTTTTACTCAATACCATCAGGGGGATTCAAAATGCAGATAAGAAATTGCTGGAAGTGGCCTATATTTTGGAAAAGAGTAAGAGGCAGATATTGACAAAAGTTATGATACCCTCTGCGCTGCCGTCGGTCTTTACCGGTCTTCGTTTGGGAATCGGCGCTGCTTGGTCCTGCGTGGTGGCTGCGGAGATGATAGCGGCAGCTAAGGGAATTGGATATTTAATTATGTATTCCAGGGAATTATCCCAGCCTGACATTATGCTGGTCGGCGTAGTTTCCATCGGTATGATAGGACTTATGATTGATGCAGTCTTAATCAGAATAGAAAAAAGAGCGCTGCGGTGGAATACAGCAGAAGAACAGGAGTGAGAGCCGGTGGAAGTCAATAAAAACTTAGTGGTTGACGGGGTGAAAAAGTATTTTCAGATTGAGCGCGGTAATCTGGAAGTCCTGTCAGATATTAACCTGGAAATTAAAAGCGGAGAATTTATCAGCATTGTGGGTGCCAGCGGCTGTGGAAAGAGCACCCTGCTTCGGATTATAGCCGGCCTTGAAAAAGCTTCTGAAGGGGAGGTGAAAATAGGAGAGCGGACAGTCCTTAAGCCCTCTGTAGAAACGGGAATGATATTCCAGGAATCCAGATTGTTTCCCTGGCTTAACGTGGAACAGAACATAGAATTCGGCATTCATAAGTCTCTTCCAGAGGAAAAGAAGAGAGAATTGATCAGGGAGCATATCCGGCTGGTAAATTTAAGCGGCTTTGAGAAATCCCTGCCAAGGCAATTATCAGGAGGAATGCAGCAGAGGGTCAGCATTGCCAGGACCTTAATCAATCAACCATCCGTCCTGCTGTTGGATGAGCCATTTGGAGCCTTAGACGCCCTGACGCGGATCAATATGCAGAATGAAGTCCTTAGAATCTGGCAGGCAGAACAAACCACTATGCTTTTCGTTACCCATGACATCGATGAAGCTATTTTCCTAAGCGACCGTATCTTTCTCATGTCCAAGCGTCCGGGCACTGTCAAAAAAGTCATCCCGGTTCCTATGGCGAGGCCCAGAGACAGAAGCAGCATTGACTTTGTAAAAATCAGAAAAGAAATCTATTCTGAGTTTTTCGAGGACAGCATTATCCCTATTGAATACTACATCTAAATGCAACTGATTGGAGTTTGCCGGGGGTGTTGCGAAAAAGAAAGAATATACTAAATATCGTATAATATATCCATTTCTATATACAATATTTGGTATATTCTTTTCTTTTTACAACATCCCCTTTGTTACTTGTTAAGGGCTTCGCAGAGTGCCGTCAGCACAAGGGCCTGTCCATAGGCCATAGGCATAAGGGCGATGTTCTTATAATGATCCGCATCCATGCCGATTCCGGTTCCGGCGGAGACATTGAGCACGGTTCCGTCCTCTGAAACATTGGCGCAGATGGCTTCAATGGCTTTGTCTGCGGCAAGCTTATAGGTCTCATCCAGGATTCCCGCCTTTACACCTCTTAAAAGCCCGGCAGCAATGGCGGCGGAGCCGGAAACTTCGTCGTAGCTGGAAGGGTCGGTGAGCACGGTGGCCCACAGTCCGGAGGGCGCCTGATAGGAGAGGAGAGCCTCTGCCTGGGATTTGTAAGTATCAATGAGGAATGCCCTCACTCCGGGATTTAAACCTTCCCCGCAGGTATCTAAATATTCCATGATCCCGTAGGTGAACCAGGAATTTCCCCGGCACCAGAAGACGCCGCCGAAGTTATCCATGCGCTCAAAGCTGAAGCCGTGGTGGAAAAGGCCTGTTCCCTTATCAAAGAGATATTTAATATGGACCAGGAACTGATGAAGAGCCTCGTCCTTCCAAAGGGGATTTTCATCCTTATAGCCCATTTTGTTTAAGAAGAGCACAGACATGAACAGGGTATCGACCCAGATCTGGCCGTCGTTTAAGGTCACCCCATCCCTGTTTCCGATGGCGCTGGTCACATGCTGGAAGCCCTTGTCCCTGGTTTTCGGCAGGTCGTTTATGAGCCAGTCCGCCCGGTCGGTGCAGAGCTTATGGAATTCTTCAGGGGTTCCCAGGCTTTCCCAGAGGAATGCAAGGGGAAGGAAAGGAGCGGTGGTGTTGATATTCTTTGAGGGCAGGCCGTTTTTCTGGTGGCCGCTGTACCATTTTTCAAAAAAGGCCAGATACCTGTCATCTCCGTAAAATTCCTGAAGCTTATATAAGCCGTAGAGCCCCACGCCCTGAGGCCAGTCCCACTCCTCAATGCCGAAATCTCTCTGGATGATTCCCTTGCTGGTATCGGTGCTGCTGACGGTCTTGTCTTTTTCATAGTCGCAGCCTCCCAGATTCATCAGTTTTTCCACTACAAGGTGGATTTTTTCAAGCAGCTGTTCATTACACATTATGATTCTCCTTCATTTTTTCAATATATTCGGTCGGCGGAAAGCCGGTATACCGCTTAAATACCTGACTAAAGTACTGTGGATTGCTTCCGAAGCCTACCTGGCGGGCAATATGCTTGATGTTGTCGCTGTGGTAGTAGGTCATCAGCCGGATGGCTTCCTCCATCCTCTCCTTATTTAGATAATCGGAAAAACGCATCCCCTCTTCCTTGATAAACTGTTTGCTTAGGTATCCCACGCTCACAAAGAGGTAATTCTCAGCCAGCCATTTTAAGGAAAGGTTTTCGGAATCCAGATGCTGGCTGATGTAGGATTTTAAAAGGGCGATATTGCTTGTTTTCTGGCTGGAACTGGCTGTATTTTTATTGAGCAGCACCACCCGCAGCAGCTCCCGGATGCCGGAAATGGTATCGCAGGAGTAGAGGCGGCGGAAGAAATCGCTGGCCGCGTCCACCGGCAGCTTTTCCTGTTCCAGGGAGGACTGAAGGAAGAGCCCCAGCGCCAAATCCCTGGCCGCCTGAATGGGCATGGAATCCATGAACACGGAGCCCAGAAGCTCCGTGGCCTTTATGGCGTCAGATGCCGCGGTTATGGAGTTTTCCAAACGGCTTATCATCCATGGGGAGGCGATGTGATTTCTTATTTCATGGACTTCTCCTTCGCTTCCCATGAGAAGAATGCGCTCAAAACGGGAGATTTTCTGCAGGATATCCTGGAAAAGCTTTTCCGTGGTGTCCCTGTACAGAAATTCTGTTTCAAAGGTCACGGACTGGCCGGGATACTTAAGGCCGGCGATGGCTTCCTCGATCTGCTCCTGGATTGCCAGTGTGGAGGCCGGAAAGATCAGGACCGCGATGTTTTTCACGTAAAGGACAGAAAACTGCAAGGGGACCTTGGCGGTTTCCAGAAGTCTTCTCACGTCGTGGACAAAATTTTTTAAATAAGGCTCTTCCACAAAGGAGCAAATGCAGGCATAGAGGCAGTTTTTCGGAAAGGAGAGGAGCCCGTGGTATTTCCTCATGACAGCGGGCAGGGCTTCCTGATGCTCCAGGGCCTCCATGATAAAGCTCTGTTCCATGGGAAAACGCAGGCTGTTTAAGAATTCCTGCTGCTGCATTTTCCTGTTTTCCTCCGCCTGAGAGCGCTCTTTCCGGATGGATACCAGGGAGTCGATCAGCTCATTCTTATCCGTAGGCTTTAAAAGGTAATAACGGACCCCGTATTTCATGGCCTGCTTGGCGTATTCAAAGTCGCCGTAGCCGGAAAGCAGGATAAAGGTGATTCTGGAGTCGGCTTTCCTGGAACGCTCGATTAAATCCAGACCGTTTAATATGGGCATGCGGATGTCAGTGATCACCACATCGGGATACTCGTCACAGATGATGTCGTAAGCTTCCATGCCGTTTTTGGCGGCGGCGATTAATTCATAGCCGATGGATGCGTAATCAATCATCTGGGAGAGGGCTTCCCTTATAATCTGTTCATCGTCAACAATCATAAGTCTAAGCATATCAAACCTCCTGTTCCTTAGGAACGGACAGAGTTACTACTGCCATTCCGTTTTTATTGTAAAATTTCAGACCGAAGCGATTGCCGTACAACAGTTCCAGGCGGGAATTGATGTTGACCAGTCCCACGCCGGAGCCCTGGGGAGTGATTTCTTCATTCTGGATTTTTTGCAGCAGATCCGGCTCAAACCGGGAACCGGTGTTGGACACCTTGATCTGGTAATCGTTTTCTCTTTCCCTTATGGTAACCCGAATGGTGCACATTTCGTCATTATCTTCCATGGAATGCTTCAAAGCATTTTCCACCAGAGGCTGGATGCAGAGCTTGGGCACATGGATGCGGGAGATGTCCTCAGGCATTTCCAGTTCAAAATGAAGCCTGTCCTTAAACCGGGTTTCCTGTATCTGGATGTAGTTGGCAAGCACCTGCAGCTCCTCGGAAAGGGGGATAATATCTTTTTGCCCGGCGATGGAGGCTCTGAATAAATTCCCCAGGGAACGGACCATAATAGAAATATCGTCAGCCCCGTATTTCTGGGCCATCCAGTTGATGGTGTCCAGCGTGTTGTATAAGAAATGAGGATTGATCTGCTGCTGGAGCATCTTAATGGTGGAATCCCTCAGCAGAAGCTGCTTGTCATAATTTTCATCCCTGAGTACCTTGACGCTGTGGGTCATCTGGTCAAAGCTCCGGTGAAGCTGGCCGATCTCATCCTGGCGGTTTTCATAGTCATAGAGGCTCTCTCCGGCATCCGGAGCTTCTCCGCTGCCGAAGCGCTGGATCTTTTCAATGAGATAATCCAGATGGCGGAAAATGTGACGGAAAACCATGTTGACACAGACTGCGGTGACCAGCACAATGCAGACGGTAAAAATAAGAATCTGCAGCCCAACCAGCCGTATGCGGAAAAAGAGGGGGTCATAATCCCTGAAATAAAGGTAATCCCAGCCCACATAAGGAACATGGCCGGATATGATGAACTCTCTTTTGTTGTCCAGGGTGTCAATGGTATAGGCGTTTTCCGCATTCTGATTATTTGCAAGGATTTTTATGCAGTAACGGTCATGATAGGCGGTAGCGGGATAAATCCTTTTCTGGCCGGACATCAGAATAAATCTGGAGTTCTCCGCAAGGCTTCCGGAGGCCTTTAAGCTGCCTTCCACCAGATTGTCCATGTCCACTGTAATATAAAGGCCCGCCAGCTTGCTTAGGCTTAAATACTTAAGCTTTAAGATATCTCTGGCGCAGAGGGTTCCCTCACCCGGGTTTAAGCTGGAGACCCAGATGGTCCTGCCCTTTAAGCCGTCCAGGGTTTTCTCCAGCTCCTTTATATCAAACGGAAGGATGTCATCGGAGCTTCCCATGCAGATGCCGGTCCCGTTGACAGGGATGATGTTGATGGATTTTATATAGCTGCTGCGGTAAATATAGGAATAGAGCTGCTGGTAGATGTCCCGGCGGGCCAGGGCGCCCCGGTTGCTGTAAGGATTTTCCGCCAGAAATACCAGGTTGTCCTGGATGATCTGGTCTGCAATGATGCTGTCGGCAATGCTTTGGATGACCTGCATTTCCGATTCCAGATATGTGGTCATGTTGTTTAAAGAACTGGCATTGGTGCGGTACAGCTCCTCATCATAGCGGGTCGTTAAAATGTGAATGCTGATGAGGAAAGTGCAGCAGAGCGCAAGGAGAGCCAGGAAAAAAATAGTCAGTATCTTTTTATATAAGGATAAATTATTAAACCAGACTGCGCTTCGTTTCATTTTTATTCGACCTTTCCTGATAGGGGTATTATATAGTATAAGACGAAAAAAAGAAATTAGCAAACAGGATAAAATTACAGAAAGTTGTTTTTTTAACCACAAAAAGCCATATTTTAACTTTACCAATGTGCATATTTGCCATAAAATAAGTCTATCTTAAAAAACAAATAGGGAGGTTTTACAATGAAGAAGAGATTATTGTCGGCATCACTTGCCGCGCTTCTCGCAGCAGCATCATTAACCGCCTGCGGTGGATCCAAAACAGAAAACACACCGCCGACTACGGCAGGAGAAACAACCGCAGCAGCAACCACCGAGGCAACCAAGGATACAACGGCAGCTTCCGGCGACAAAGTAACCTTAAACCTTTGCTGGTGGGGTAACCAGCTGAGAAATGACGTAACCAAAAAGGCTGTGGATCTTTACATGAGCGAAAATCCAAATGTGGATATCAAGGTAGAGTTTACAGACTGGTCCGGATACTGGGATAAGCTTTCGGCTATGGCCGCAGGCGGAAATCTGCCGGATATCATCCAGATGGATTACTCCTATTTAAACCAGTACCAGAAGAGTGGACAGCTGGCTGATTTATCAGACTTCATCACCAAGGGAACCATTGATACTTCCAAGATTCCGGAAAGCATCATCGAAAGCGGTACTGTGGACGGAAAGTGCTACGCCATCAGCCTGGGAAGCAATGCTCCTCTTATGATCTATGATAAGGCCATTGTTGAGCAGGCAGGAGTTACCATTCCTGATCAGATGACCATTGACCAGTTATACGATATTTCCAAGACAATTAATGAAAAAACAGGCGCAAAGACCCTTTTTGACGGCGGAATCAACATGATGCAGTTCGTTGCAAGAGCAAGAGGCTCCCATATGTTTGATGAGCTGAAAGCAGGAACTCCGGATTCCGTAAAGGAAGACTTTACCAACATCGAGAAATTCGCAAAAGCAGACTTCAGCATTTCCGCTGATTTACTTGCGGAAAAGAATCCTGACGTTGTAGAAACAAAGCCTATTATTGACGGAACCACATGGAATGATTTCGCATTATCCAACCAGTTCATCAGCGTATCCAGCACAGCAGGAAGAGAGCTTGGAATTACCATGTATCCGACTCTGACAGACGCTAAGGTACAGCCTCTGTACTTAAAGCCCAGCATGTTCTTCTCCATTGCAGAGACTTCAAAGAACAAAGAGGAAGCAGCGAAGTTCCTTGACTGGTTTACAAACAGCGTAGAATGTAATCAGATTCTTATGGCTGAAAGAGGAATCCCGATCAACTCAGAAGTAGCAGAGGCCATTAAGCCAAATGCCGACGCAGTTTCTCAGGCAGTCTTTGATTATGTGGCAAAGGTTTCTGAAATTGCAACCACCATTGACGCTCCAGACCCAGCCGGAAAGGGCGAGGTAGAGGCGCTGATCAAAACCGTTGTAGAAGCAATCCGTTATGGAGATGCAACTGCTGACGAAGCAACCTCACAGTTTGTTCCTCAAGCCAAGAGCATTCTGGAAGAAGCAGCGAAATAACAGAAATAAAGGTCCGGAGGGGATAAGATGAAGAACAATCAAATGACCCCCAAAAGAAAAAAATCATTTACACAAACTATGAATACGCCGAAGGTCGCAGGATATGTATTTATCCTGCCCTTCATTATAGGCTTCCTTGCCTTTATGGCGGTTCCCATGATTTTATCTTTAGGGTTTTCATTCACCAGATACGATATATTAAAGTCACCGGTTTTTATAGGTCTGGAAAATTACAAGACCATGTTTACAGCTGATCCCAAGTTTTGGAAAGTATTTGGCGTAACCATGTACTATGTTGTATTTTCGGTTCCTCTCCGGCTTCTCATGGCACTTGTGGTAGCCATGCTGCTTGTGAAAAGCACCAAATTATCAGGTTTTTACAGAGCTGTCTATTATCTGCCTTCCATCATCGGCTCCAGCGTGGCTGTAGCCATACTCTGGAAGCGGATGTTTGCCAGCGACGGCGTAATCAATGCAATTTTAAAGGTTGTGGGACTTCCGTCTGACACCGCATGGCTGGGAAACTCCCATACGGCCATCTGGACCCTGATCATCCTTGCCATATGGCAGTTCGGTTCCTCCATGCTGATCTTTCTGTCCGGTTTAAAGCAGATTCCTGTCAGCCTTTATGAGGCGGCCACCGTGGATGGGGCAAACGGTATTCAGCGTTTCTTTAAAATCACCATCCCCATGCTTACACCCACTATTTTCTTCAACCTGATTAACCAGTTGATTAATGGGTTCATGGCATTCACGCAAAGCTATATCATCACCCAGGGAAAGCCCAGGGATACCACTCTGTTTTATACGGTATACATGTACCAGAATTCCTTTACCTATAATAAGCTGGGTTACGGCTGCGCCATGGCCTGGTTCATGGTATTCGTTGTAGGGCTTTTGACCCTGATACTGTTCAAGACCCAGAAAAAGTGGGTATATTATGAAGCGGAAGGGTGATGAGAGATGAAAGCAGGATATAAAGAAAAAAGAACCGCCATCACAGTGATCTATCATGTGTTCACCTTTTTGTTTGCATGTGTTATGATCTATCCCCTCGTATGGATGGTGCTGGGCTCCTTTAAGAACTCTAATGAGATATTCCGGGCAGCAGCCAGGCTTTTGCCGGAGTCCTTTGCCTTAAACAATTATAAGGTGGGCTGGCAGGGGTTTGCAGGCTATAGCTTTGCCACATTTTTTAAGAATTCCTTTATCATTGCAGGGCTTTCCACCGTGGGAGCGGTTATTTCCTCCGCCATTGTCGGTTATGGATTTGCCCGGATTGATTTTAAATTTAAAAACTTCTGGTTTGCGTGTATGCTTCTTGCCATGATGCTTCCGTTCCAGATTATTATGATTCCCCAGTACATTATTTTTAACAAAATGGGCTGGGTGGGAAGCTATCTTCCGATTATTGTGCCCCAGTTTTTCGGTCAGGGATTTTTCATCTTCTTAAATGTCCAGTTCATTAAGGGAATTCCCATTGACTTAGACGAAGCGGCCCGTATGGACGGCTGCACCATTTATTCCATATTTATCCGGATCATTCTTCCGCTGATTAAGCCGTCGCTGGTTACAAGCGCCATTTTCTCCTTTATGTGGAGATGGGATGACTTCCTTGCGGCTCTGCTTTACTTAAGCGACCCTCTGAAATATCCGGTCAGCTATGCGCTTAAAATGTTCTCAGACCCTACGGCAGGTTCGGACTGGGGTGCAATGTTTGCAATGGCAACCTTATCCCTGTTCCCTATTTTCCTCATTTTCCTCACCATGCAGAAGTATCTGGTGGAAGGAATCGCATCAACGGGAATCAAGGGCTAAAAACAGCTTTTCAGGTGGGAAATCCGCAGGTCATGCGGTTTCCCGCCTTTTTACGATTTTACGGAAAATATTATGAAAAAGGCGGAATCACATATGAATCCTATCAGAAACAGACTCTTGGGAGCGGTGGAAGCGCTGGAAGCCCTGCGCTATTCGGATTTGAAGCGGGTGGAAAACATACAGGTCAGTCCTGGAAATTATGAGTTTCAGGAGGTCTTTGACGGCGAGGGCTTATCCTTTCGTCCTTATGGCAGGGATGAGACATGGGGAGGAACCGATGCCCATTACTGGTTTAAGGCCTCTCTTACGCTGCCGGAGGATTTTAAAGGGGCCCAGGTACGGGTGATTCTCAATACGGGAGCCACAGATATCTGGAACACGGACAATCCCCAGATCATGGTCTACGCAGACGGAAAGCTTTCCGGGACCATGGATATGAACCACCAGGATTTCCTCCTCACCATGGATGCTTCCGGAGGAGAAACCTTTGAGCTTGCGTTTTACGCCTATTCCAACAGCCCGGGGCTTACGAATTTCTTCCATCTGGATATGGGAAAGTACCATGAGGAGGCGGCAAAGCTCTACTATGATTTGAAGGTTCCCTTTGAGGCGGCGGAGCTTTTGGAGGGGGATGACCTGGAGCAGATCGACACCTATAAGGCGCTTATGGAGGCCGTAAACAGGCTGGATCTTTCCCGCCCCTATTCGGAAAGCTTCTTTGCTTCTCTAAGGGAGGCGGATTCCTGTATTCTGGAGAACTATTATAAAAACAGGCCGGAAAATCCTGTGACTGTCCACAGCGTCGGCCACACCCACATTGACGTGGCCTGGAAATGGCCTTTAAGGCAGACCAGGCAAAAGGCCGTAAGAAGCTTCCGGACGGTGCTGAATTTGATGGAGAGATATCCGGAGTATAAGTTCATGTCCAGCCAGCCCCAGCTTTACGAGTTTGTAAAGGAGGAAGCGCCGGAGCTGCTTGAAGAAATAAAGGAAAGGATCAGGGAAGGCCGTTGGGAAACGGAAGGAGCCATGTGGCTGGAGCCGGACTGTAACTTAGCGTCAGGAGAATCCCTCATCCGCCACATTTTATACGGCCGGAGATTTTTTGAAAAAGAACTGGGCGCAGCGGCAGAGGAGGTCCTGTGGCTTCCCGATGTGTTCGGCTACAGCGCCGCCCTTCCTCAGATCATGAAGCAGTCGGGGCTCCATTACTTCATGACAACCAAGCTGGGCTGGAATGAATACAACCGTTTTCCCTATGACACATTCCTTTGGAAAGGGATTGACGGAAGCCAGGTCCTGACTCACTTAATCACCACAAGGAATTACTGCAGGGCAGGAGAGGCGGAAAAGAATTTCAGCACTACCTACAACGGCAGGCAGAATGCGGCACAGATCATGGGAACGTGGCAGAGATATCAGAGCAAGGATGTGAGCAAAGAGGTCCTTACCTGCTACGGATACGGAGACGGGGGAGGCGGTCCCACGGAGGAAATGCTGGAGCAGAGCCGCCGCCTGGAAAAAAGCGTGGCACGCTGTCCCAGGACAAAGCAGACCTTTGTGAAAGACTTCTTCCATGCCTTGGAGGCAGGGATGGACAAAAAGAGGCTTCCTGTCTGGTCCGGGGAATTGTATCTGGAATACCACCGGGGAACCTATACCTCCATGGCAAAGAATAAGAAGTATAACAGAGTTTGTGAATTTTTAAACGGAGATGCGGAGTTTTATTCTGTTCTGGACTTATTGCTTTCAGAAAACGGGGAATATCCGGGGAAAGTCCTGGAGGAAAACTGGAAGCTTCTGCTGCTGAATCAGTTCCATGACATTCTTCCGGGTTCCTCCATAAAGGAAGTTTATGAAGATTCGGAACTCCAGTATGAGCAGATTTTAAGGTCCGGCAGAGAGATCATAGACAGAAGCCGGAAAAGGATTTTAAATGCTTCCGGCTACCGGGAGGAGGAAAAGGGGGAAGCCCTGGCCGTTTGGAACTCCTTAAGCTTTTCAAGAACCGGCGTGGTGGAATTGGAGCACCCGGTAAAGGAAATGGGTCTTCTTTCCCAGGAGACTTATGATGGGAAAGGCCTGTGTCTGGCACTGGATGTGCCTTCCAAGGGCTTTGGTGTGTTCAAAAAAGAAGAACCATCCGCCTCAGATGTTTTTGATTCCGTTGAAACCGGTGAGGACGGCCGCCTTGTAAAGGTAAGAACCCGGTTTTACGAGATTGAATTTGATGACCGGGGAAACTTTCAGACCATTTATGACAGAAGGGAAGAGAGAAGCCTCTTAAAGGAAGATTCTGCGGGCAACCAGCTTCTTGTCTTTGAAGACAGGCCTCTGGAATTTGACGCATGGAATATTGATCCCACATACGGGGAAAAGGTGTGGCCTGTCAATGATTTACAGGAGCTCCGGCTTTTGGAAAACGGTCCTGTCCGGGGCGCGGTTCTGGTAAAGCGCCGTTTTCTGGACTCAGAGCTGGAACAGGTTATCTGCTTTTACAGCCACACAGCCAGAATCGACTTTAAGACCAGGATTTTGTGGAGAGAGCATCAGATGCTGTTAAAGGCCGCATTTCCTCTGGACATTCTTTGCAGGGAAGCGGATTATGATATCCAGTTCGGCAATGTGAGCCGCCCGACCCATGAAAATACCACCTGGGATAAGGCCAGGTTTGAGGTGTGCGCCCATAAGTGGGCGGATATATCGGAACCGGGCTATGGAGCGGCCCTGTTAAATGACTGCAAGTACGGCTATGACATCCATGATTCTGTCGTCCGCCTGACCCTTATAAAATCAGGGATTTTCCCGAATCCGGACGCGGACCAGGGAGAGCATGAGTTCACCTATTCCTTATATCCCCACAGAGGAGATTTCCGGGAAGGAGGCGTGGTACAGGAAGCCTATGATCTCAATTGTCCGCTTCGGGGGATTGTGGTTAAGGGAAAAGGCCCTGCTTCTTACTCATTCCTCGAAATCGGGGAGGAAAATGTGCTGGCGGATACGGTAAAGCTTTCGGAAGAAGGGGACGGCATTATTATCCGCTTTTATGAAACCTACGGAAAGCGGACGAAAGCTCACGTGAGATTCCCCGGAACAGGGGAGGCCTCTTTTGCAGAATGTACCTGCATGGAAGAGGAAAACGATGAGCGGGAGGGCAGGAACGGAGAGCTTGAGCTCCTGTTTAAGCCCTATGAGATCAAGACCATAAAGATAAAAAAGCAGAATCTGCAAAGGATTTAAGAACATCCCGCAAACATTGCATAGTCCCCTTTGAAACGATGGGATATAATGAGCTTAATAAATTTCATTAATTTCATTAATTCAGAATGGGGGAGGCTTATTTCTATGGAGCTGATTTCGGAAAAAAATGAACGAATAAAGATATGGATGGAGGAGCTGAAAAACCATATATTCATAAAATTGGGAGACGTCCGATTTGAGGGCTTTACAACAAAGGAGCGGCTGTCTTTCCAGGAGGCCCTGACCAGGGATTTTGTTCCAATGCCTCCGAAAACCCCATGGGGGGCGAAATGGGAATATGGATGGTTCCGCGCGGAAGTGGTGCTGCCTCCGGAAGCAGAGGGACAGCGGATATATCTGCGCCCGGATGTAGGGGGAGAAATGCTTCTGTGGGTAAACGGAAAAGCTGCGGGCTCCAGAGATTTGCAGCATGATGGAATTACCCTGACCCGCTGCGGCCGGGAAAACCAGCGTTTCTCTCTTGTGGCGGAAAGCTATGCAGGGCATGGACCCAGGCTGGAAAACGGCGGTCCCTGCCCTGCCTGGCGTATTGCGGTCCCGGAGCCTCCCGATTGCCAGACCGAGGTGGGAACCCCGGACTTTGGTATATGGAATGAAGACGCTTTCCAGCTGCTTATGGATGCTTTTACCCTGTACCGCTTAAACCAGGGACTGGATCCCAAATCCCTCCGGTCAATGAAAGTGATGGAGGGGCTTTTTAACTTTACCCTGATTGTGGATTTTGAGCTTGAACCGGAAAAAAGGAATGAGGCATTTCGGAAAGCCAGGGCAGTTTTAAAGCCCCTTCTTTCTTGTGTTAACGGCTCCACCGCCCCGGAGTTTACCATCTTCGGCCAGTCCCATCTGGATCTGGCCTGGAAGTGGACATGGGAAGAGACCAGGAGAAAATGCGCCAGAACTATTTCGACCCAGATAGCCCTGTCTGACGAATATGAAGAATATCAATTTCTTTTATGCGAGCCTCCCATCATGGAAAACCTAAAGGAAAACTACCCGGAGCTTTACAGCCGGCTCCTAGAAAAGGTCATGGAGGGGAAATTTATTCCTGAGGGCGGAATGTACGTAGAGCCGGATACCAATCTGGTGTGGGGGGAAAGTCTCATCCGCCAGTGCCTTTACGGAAAAAAATGGTTCCGCCAGGAGCTTGGCACGGAAAGTGTCATGGTGTGGCTCCCGGACTGCTTCGGCTTTAACGGACAGCTTCCCCAGATATTAAAGGGCTGCGGAATCCGTTATTTTTCTACCCAGAAAATAAGCCGGGCCCGAAATGGCTGCGATGTGTTTCCTTATAATAATTTCTGGTGGGAAGGCATTGACGGCAGCAGGATTCTGACTTGTTTTTATAAGAAGAACAATGCCAGAATGGATCCCTTTGATTTAATCACCCGGTGGAATGAGGACCGGGTCCAGCAAGAGAATATAGAGACATTCCTGTTTCCCTTTGGATTCGGGGACGGGGGCGGCGGAGCCACACGGGAAATGGTGGAAATCGCAGGGCGTGTAAAGGATCTGGAAGGGGCTCCCCGTACCCGGATGGAGAACCCGGTCAGATTCTTTGAAAGGCTGGAAGAAAGCGGGGCTGTAAAGGAAGTATACCGGGGAGAGCTGTATCTTCCCTGGCACCGGGGAACCTATACCTCCCAGGCAAGAATAAAAAAGGAAAACAGGCGTGCAGAGCTGGCTCTCCGGGAGGCAGAGCTGTGGACTTCCATCGGCTGCTTTTGCAAAAAAGGGGAAAACAGGCGGGAGACTCTGGAAGTTTTGTGGAAAATTCTTTTATTTAACCATTTTCATGACATTGTGACCGGGACTTCCATTACAAGGGTTTGTGAGGAAGCAGTAAGGGACCTGGAAAAAATGAAAACGGAAGCAGACCGGCTTTGCAGGGAAGCCAGAATGGAGCTTGCCGGAGAGGAAGAAAAAGGACTTCTGGTGTTTAATTCCCTTTCCTGGGAGAGAGAAGAGCTGGCAGAAATTCCGGCGGAAGCGGCAGAGCCCTTTCTTCGGGAGGGAAGGCTTCCCGTATCTCAAAGGATGGGAGACCTTGTACTGGTTCCCGCAAAAGTCCCCTCCTGCGGATATACCGATATTACGTCTCTTGACTGCCCAAAGGACCGTCTCCCAGGCTGCCGCATTTACGAGGAAAATAACACTTATATTTTGGAAAACGGTTACATAAGGGCTTCCATCGACCATTTGGGCCGGGTAGTAAGCCTTGTGGAGCAGGAGACGGAAACCGAGTATGTTTCCGCTCCCTGTAATCAGCTTTCCATGTATCAGGATATAAATGTGGATTATGATGCCTGGGAAATAAGCTCCTTTTACCGGCGGCTTCCGGTGGATTTAGAAGAGAAAGCGTCTCTTTGCATTGTACAATCCGGACCCCTGGAAGTGATTCTGGAAGTAACCCGCACGCTCTGCAATTCCCCCATAACCCAGCGAATCATCCTGCGTTACAACAGTCCCAGGCTGGATTTTGCCACCAGAATCCATTGGAAAGAGACTCATAAGCTGTTGAAAACTGCATTTCCGGTAAACATACGAACGGAAGAAGCCTTAGAGGAAATCCAGTTCGGATACGTAAAACGCCCGACTCACCAGAACCGCCGCCATGACGGGGACCGGTTCGAGGTATGCAACTACCGATATACCGCCCTGACTGAGCCTGGGAGGACGGCGGCCCTGTTAAATGACTGCAAATACGGCGTCAGCACCGGCGGAAACTGCATGGAACTGACTCTTTTAAAGGCTCCGGTCTGGCCGGATATGCATGCGGACAAGGGAATTCATGAATTTACCTACTCCCTTTATGTGCGCAGCCGGGATTTTGCAGAAAGCGGCGTGATTCAGGAGGGGATGCAGCTTAACGCCCCTCTCTCCTTTGCCGGACAGGGGACAGGAGAAAAGGAATACTTTCACCTCTCTGCCGGTAATGTAATTCTGGAAGCTGCCAAGATGGCCGAGGATGGCAGCGGATGTATGATTCTCCGGCTTTATGAAGCGGCAGGAAAGCATACTTCCTGTGTTTTGTCCTCCTGCCTGAATGTGGCAAACAGCAGGGAAACCACCATGGAAGAAAATCCAAAGACTGAGTTTTCATTTCCTTTAAAACGGCAAATGGGACGGATGGAGATAGGCCTGGATTTTGCTCCCTTTGAAATCAAGACTCTTCGTCTGCAGCCATAAACGCAAAAAATGCAAATATGTCCGGCGGGATAAAAACAAATTACGCATAGCAACAACTTACCCAAAAGATTATAATATTTTCATCAGCATTCAGAAATAATACACAAAAATTTGATGTGGAGTTTACAAAATGCAAAGAAAATTAATCATTTTTACGGACAGCGGCGATACCATCATAGACGAAGGCACCGAAATCCGGAATCAGGATGGAATCGTCATACACGCGGAGCTGATTCCCGGGGCCGGGGAGACTTTAAAATCTCTCTGGGAGGACGGATACACCATAGCTATGGTGGCGGACGGGGAAGAGCAGTCCTTTACCAACGTATATGAAGAAAACGGCCTGGGCCATTGCTTCCATACCAGAACCATTTCTGAAATCGTGGGAGTCCAGAAGCCTTCGGAGAAGATGTTTCAGGACGCCATGGATAAGAACCGCCTGACCGAAGACGACAAAGGCCGCATCGTCATGATCGGCAACAACGTCCGCAAGGATATTGCAGGCGCTAACCGTTTCGGGATCACTTCCATTCTTTTAGACTGGTCCCCACGCTATGATATGACCCCGGCCCGCCAGTGGGAGATTCCGGACTATATCATACACGAGCCAAAGGAGCTTTTGCCTCTTATCCGAAAGCTGGAGGAACAGCTGAAAGATCAGAAAGAATAGAGAGAGGGTCTGAACATGACGAAAAACGAGAAAACAAAGGAAAAGATGCGGAAAGTGCCTTTTAAGGTGTACATACGCAATACCTGGCAGCTGTACTTAATGCTTCTGATTCCCGTGGTCTACATGCTTTTGTTCCGCTATAAGCCCATGGCCGGCAGTATCATCGCCTTTAAGAAATTTAACGTATTTGCCGGAATCTGGAACAGCCCCTGGGTGGGCCTCGCCAATTTCAAGGAAGCCTTTGGCTCTACGGATTTCTGGAATGCCCTGAAAAATACCCTGATTTTAAACCTTGGGGATCTGATTCTGGGATTTCCCATTCCTATCCTGATTGCCGTATTCTTGTTTGAGATCAGAAACCTGCATATCAGGAAGATGACCCAGACCATACTGTATCTGCCCAACTTCCTTTCCTGGGTTATTATTGCTGGCATCCTCACACAGCTTTTTTCTTCCAGCGGACTTGTCAATGACTTGATCGGGAAAGCCGGATTTAAGGATGTGAACTTTTTAAGCTCTCCGTTTATCTGGAGGTTTGTTTACTGGTTTGCGGGAATCTGGCAGTCGGCCGGTTATTCCCTGATCATTTATCTGGCGGCCCTTACGGCTACGGACCCGTCTCTGGGGGAGGCAGCCTACATAGACGGAGCCACAAGGCTGCAAAGAATCGCTCACGTGACCATACCGCAGATCCGGCCGACCATTTCCATCATGCTCATTATGCAGCTGGGAAAGATCGTATCCATCGACTTCGACCGTCCCTACATGGTGGGAAACACTCTGGTAAAGAGTGCCTCCGACGTAATCAGCACCTATGTTTACAGCGTAGGTCTTCAGGCCGGCCGGTTTGATTTTGCCACTGCCGTAGGCTTATTCCAGTCTGTGGTGGGGATCATCCTGATCCTGTCGGTAAATAAGGTTTCCAAAAAGATGGGAGAGGAGGGAATTATGTAATGGGTGAGTTAAAAACCAAAGCAGACCGGCGTTTTCAGCTGTTCTGGAATACGTTTTTTGTGGTAATCAGCATCGTTGCATTGATTCCCATTATCCGGGTGCTGTCTATGTCTTTCAGCTCCAAGGATGCCATATTAGGGGGAAAGGTGTTCCTTTATCCCGTACAGTTTACAGCAGAAGCCTATGTCAGGGCCTTTAAAAGCGGAAGCTTTCTTTCCTCTTTTATATATTCCGTATTTCTGATGCTGGGTTCCACCGCGGTCTGCATCGTCATGACGGTGCTTGCGGCATATCCCCTTTCCAGAAAGGGCTTAAGGGGCAGCACGTTCATCATGCCCCTGTTCGTCCTGACCATGTATCTGGACCCAGGCATCATTCCGAAATATTTAAACGTAAAGGATTTCAAGCTGATTGATACCGTATGGGCCCTCATTATTCCTGAGGCCTTAAGCGCTTACAACATGATCATCATGTGCACTGCCTTTAAGGGCCTGGATTCTTCCTTATATGAAGCGGCCAAAATCGACGGCTGCAGCGAGGTGCAGACCTTATTAAAGGTGGCGCTGCCCCTGGTTTATCCTACCCTGGCGACCCTGGCTCTGTTCTATGCGGTGGGCAGGTGGAACCGGTTAAGCGACGTTCTTTATTATGTAAACTCATCCCGGCTTTACACGGTTCAGATGGTGTTAAAGCAGCTGATTGAGTCCGTTGCTATTTCCCAGCAGGAGGGGCTGACCACCCAGCTGGTGGCGGACAATATCAAATCAGCCAGCATCATTATCTCCATGACGCCCATGATCATTGCCTATCCCTTTATCCAGAAGTATTTTACAAAGGGAATCATGCTGGGTGCGGTAAAAGGTTGATTCTGTATTAAAAATAAATGAGAAAAAAGAATGGGAGGTTATTAAAATGAGAAAAAGAAGTTTATTCAGAAGCTGTATGGCAGTTCTTGCCGCGGCAGCTCTGGTGACCGGATGCGGCTCCGGAGGCGGCAAGACCGCCGCAACAGCAGGCTCCACGGCAGCAGGCGGGACAGAGGCAAATGCCGGAACCACGGCAGCGGATAAGGGAGAGGAAGTGACCATCAAGGTCATGGTCTGGGACAGAGGCGACGCGGCTCCCGGCACAACGGTGGAAAATAACACCCAGACGGAATGGGTCAAGAAGCAGGTAAAGGATTTATACAACATTAATGTGGAGTTCGTTTCCGTGCCAAGATCCTCCTCCGATGATAAGCTGAACATCATGATGTCCGGCGGAAGCGCACCGGATATTGTATTTACCTATGACCAGAGCATTTTTTCCAACTTTGCTTCCAACGGCGGTCTGGCAGATTTAACCCAGGCCTATGAAACCTATGGCTCTGACATCAAGAAATATGTGGCCGATGCCCAGAACATGGGACTGGTGGACGGAAAGCAGTTTGCCATCATGAAGCAGAGAGGTGTGGAGGCCCCCCGCCACACGGCTTACATCCGTAAGGACTGGCTGGATAAGCTGGGAATGGATATGCCCAAGACCAAGGAAGAGCTGGCCGCTTATTTGCAGGCAGTAAAGGATAAGAATCCGGGCGGCGTTGAAAATGTAATTCCATGGGCCATGGCCGGACGCAATGATACGGAAAAGTTCTACTTAAACTTTGTGGGTTCTTATGTAAATCTGCCCAGTGACAAGGATGCCTATGTATATCAGGAAGGCTATATGGCAGTAGCGCCGGGAGCAGTGGACGGAATCAAAAAGCTGAATGAGCTGTATAATAAGGGCCTGATTTCCAAGGATTTTGCTACAGATACCAATGAGGATATCTACAAGGCCCAGGTTACCGCAGGCAACGTAGGCTTCTTCTTAGATGATACAGAGCGTCCCTTTGACTATATATCCGTTTTAAACCAGTCGGCAGGGGGAGAAACCTTTGTTCCCATCCAGTGCTTTGAACTGTCGGACGGCTCCTACCGGACACCCTTTGAGCCAAGATTCGGCATGTTCATCATGATTCCAAAGACCAGCGAGAAAAAGGTGGACGCCTGCATGAAGTATTTAAACTGGCAGGCAGATCCCAGCGTTGCTGAGAATATTGTATACACGGTAGATCATAAGAGAGATGAGAAAGGCGTTCCCATTCCTCTGACCGAAGATGAGCTTTATTCCAAGGGATATCCCAAGACCTGTGATGATTTAAACATCGTCAATCTGGCTATGGACTGGACCACAAAGAAGGATGCCATTGTCTCAAAGTGGGAGAAGCAGTATCCGGCCGTAGGACCCCTGGAATGGTTTGACAACTTCTATGATGTCCGTTCCGAAGGCAAATTCCGCTTCCCGACCTACTCCAATATTTCCCAGGCGGAAGCCGATTACGGACAGAACGTGAAAAGCATGATGATCGAATACGTTTACAAGCTGGTAAGCTGTTCACCGGAGCAATTTGACAGCTTGCAGCAGACAGAATACAACAACCTTGTAAATGCAGGGCTGCAGAAGATTCTTGACGCAAGAGCGGCATATTACGACAGCGTAAAGTAAATTCTATTTGCAAAGCAGCAGGCTGCAGGAAGCCCGTTACAGTTCTTTCTCAACCACATGTGGCTGATGCCGGAGCGCTGTAACGGGCTTTTTCCGCCCTCAGGGCCTAAAGGATGGGCTGAAAGCTGATATCACCGCCTCCGTTTTTACGGAATTCCGACGGCGACTGGCTGCAGTACTTCTGAAAAATGCGGTTGAACTGGGAAAAGCTTGTAAAGCCGCATTCCTCCGCCAGCTGGGAAATCTTCTTCCTGGTATTTAAAAGCAGGTACTGGACATTCCTGATCCGGGTCATCTGTATGTACTGGGTCAGGGTATACCCGGTCACGTCCTTAAACTGATGGGACAGGTAATAGGGGCTGATGAAGAATTCTCTGGACAGGGAATCTAAGGTCAGCTCTTCGGGATAGTGTTTGTGTATGTAATTGGCAATGGTGTAGATCTTCTGGGAAGCCTCATCCATTAAGGGCTCATTGGTATAGGTATTGGAGGGAGCAAGCTGCCTCAAGGTGTATAAAAACTCCACAAACATCCCGTGAACCATCAGGGATTTTAGCTCCGGGTCCTCATCCTGAAAGGAATAGCGGTAAATGCGGTTCAGCCTCTCATTGATGAGCTGCTGCTGTTCCGACGGGAACCGGTAAATGGGGAGAGGCGCATAAAAGGGCTCGAAAAGCTTCTGATAGGTTTCCGGCATCCCCCAGAGGGCAGGAGGATACAGAAAGCTTATGATGAGCCGTTTCCCGGGGGCGCCCTTGGGGTACTCGGAGCGGTGAAGAAGGGAGGGGCGCAGCAGCACCAGATCCCCGGCCCGCATGGAGTATGGAATCCCTTCCACCAGATGGACCGCCTTAGGGCTTATGAGAACAAAAATCTCAAAGAAAGAATGAAAGTGCTGAAAAGGCATGTTGATATCAAAGGAGCGCTCGTCATAATCAAAACAGAATTTATCAAGAGAAACCGCCTTCGTTTTTTTTGCACCTATTATAGCAGAACATTTTCAAGAGATGCAATATATGAACGAAAAAAAAGGAAAAATATTGTAAAGATTGCAGAAACGCCGCCCCAAATAAGGGCAGCAGGAGAAAGGAAATACGAAAAAAATGGAATCCCTGAAAGAGAAAATAAACCTGCTGGTATCCAGCTTTGAGAAAATCCTGTATGATGAGGATGATATTTTTTTAGAAAACATGAAGACAAAGAATCTGGCAGGAGACGATAGGGAGCGCTACCGCTATTGGGAGTGGACCCAGGGCGTGGGGCTGTTCGGCCTGTGGAAGCTTTATAAGGAAACCGGCGGCCAGGAGTTTTTAAGAAAGCTGGAACGGTATTATGAAAGGCAGCTTGCCGTGGGCCTGCCCGCCCGTAATGTGAACACAACGGCGCCGCTTCTTGCCCTGTCCTATGTGGCAGAAGAAAAGGGCAATGAGACCTATATGGAAATCTGCCGGGAATGGGCCGCGTGGCTGGTGGAGGGGCTTCCTAAGACTGAGGAAGGCGGATTTCAGCATCTGACCTCAGACACCCTCAACCAACAGGAGCTCTGGGACGATACCCTGTTTATGGCTGTGCTGTTCCTGGCACGCATGGGTGTGCTGGAGCATAACCGGAAATGGAAAGAGGAAGCCCAGTACCAGTTCCTTCTTCATACAAAATACTTGGCGGACCGGAAAAGCGGCCTCTGGTATCACGGGTGGACCTTTGACGGAAACCATAACTTTGCAGGGGCTTTCTGGGGCAGGGGAAACAGCTGGATCACCATGGCCATTCCCGAGCTCTTTGAAATCCTGGACTGCGGGGAGCCGGTAAAGCATTTTCTTACAGAAGCGCTGAAAGCGCAGATTAAGGCCCTTGCCAAATATCAGGCAGAAAGCGGCATGTGGCACACGGTTATTGATGACGATACCTCCTATGTAGAGGCCAGCGGCACCTGCGGGTTTGGCTACGGGATATTAAGGGCGGTTCGCCTGGGTCTTGTGGACCCTGAGTACGAAGCCTGCGCCAGAAAGGCGCTGGCTCCTGTTCTGGACTGTATTGACGGGGACGGAGTGGTGCATCAGGTATCCTACGGCACCCCTATGGGCAGAGAGAGCGTTCAGTTTTATAAGGATATTGAGATCCGCCCCATGCCTTACGGACAGGCCATGGCCATACTGTATTTACTGGAGGCGTCAAAGGGAAACCATGGGCAGAATGGAGGGAGCTGTGAATCAGAACAGGAACAATAACAGGGAAATATGGGAAAAATATAAGCCGGTCATTATGCAGGACAAAAAGGAACCGTTTCAGATCACTGCCGCAGGCTGCACCCTATTCCGGGAAACCGGCCAAAGCAATTCTTTTCCGAAACGAAAGATAAGGATTAATAAAGAAACCACCGATTGCGCCATCGAGTACGCCATCTGGTATGACTACGATATCCAGCATCTGTATGAGCTGGAGCATGTGTGGGTTTATGTAAACCATGACGGAAGCGTTCAGAAGGCAGAAGCCAGCTTCCACGGAAAATATTTAAATGTAGAAGATTTAGATACAGGCGAAGTGACGCTTCAGGATAAAACCCATCCCGTGGTTTATGCACAGCCGGGAAAGCACGCCATGCTTTCGGACCCAAGGCTTATCCGGCTCATACCCGGCTGGCGGGAGAGCTGCATGGAAGAAGCGGGGAACGCCGGAGTTCTGGTTCAGGATATGTTTGCGGACCGCATCCATACCGATGAAAGGCTTCAGGAAATGACGGAGGCCTATATTAAGGAACAGTTTGGCTTCCGTCCATCCATGGAATTTGTTCCCTTTCAGCTGGGGGATGATATGCTAATGACCTGGGAAGAGCTGGAGGAGACAATTCCTGTGAGGGTGAACCTCCAGATTGAACGGATAAGAGAGTTTTTCGCCAATCAGCGCCCGTAAACGGAGGAAGCCGGCAGGGGAGAAGCCTGCCGAATCCTCTTTTACTGCTCATAATGGAAATGCTGCTGCATATCATATACCATATGCTTCATTTGAACCAGGCGGGAGACCAGCTATGAAAAGTCAAGTATAAATTAGCAAGAGATTTCTTTTTTATATCGATGGTAAAAAAGGGTAACTTTAATAGAGCTCCCTAAGGGTGCATTTTCAAAATCTATCGATATTGGTATACTGACCTCTTATTCGAGGTTAAATTCTACTTCGTCAGTGAGCATCTTCCAGATGACTCTGACAAGTTTGCCGGCACAGTGCCCGAGAGCATTATAGTGTGTACGGCCTTCAGCCATCTTGGCATCGTAATAAGCCTTGAAGGTGGCATTATTTTTTACAACATTGTGAGCTGCATTCATAAGGGCATATCTAAGAACCCTTGATCCTCGCTTAGACATCCTGGTGTGTTTGGCATTAAAGTTACCAGATTGATAGACAGAAGGATCTAAGCCTGCAAAGGCCAGCAGCTTACTGGGGTTGGAGAAACGGTGAATATCACCGATTTCGCCAAGTATCATTCCGCCGTTTATATAACCGATACCTGGAATGGTCATGATGACAGAATCATTAAATTTCATGATATCAGCCATCTCAGATTCAACCCTATCTAATTGGCTATCCAATAACTCAATCTGTGCAATGGAGTGGGTTATTTGAATAGATAGCGCACTGTCGCAAGTGCCAACGGACTTCTGTGCAAGAACTCTTAATTCTTTGGCTTCTTCTTTGTTGAAGTGACCGTGAGAGGAAACTTCAAGCAGATGAGCAAGATGAGTCATATGCATGGAGGCAATGTCTTGAGTCGTAGGAGCCTCTTTCAATAAGGCATAGACAGATTTTTGATGCAGTCCAGATTTAAAGAAGTATTGCAACTCTGGGAACACCTGATCAACATAGGAAGTCAGCTGGATTTTTAACCGTGTCCGCTGCTTAATAGTCTTTTGACGAAAACGACCAAGTGTTTTTAAATCCATCAGATCCAAGTCGTAATAAGAAACAAATCTGAGGGAATCCTGCATCATTAAAGTTTTAGCAATTATGTATGTGTCGACCTTGTCCGTCTTAGTTTTGCGAATGTTGTTTTTTCGCATTGTAGACGTCTTAATGGGGTTCAACACACACACTTTGAAACAGCTAGCAACAAGGTATCGTACAAGGTTGTCGCCATAGTGTGCCGTTGATTCAAGACCGATGATGATGTCGTCAGACTCGAGAGATTCGAGTTTGGAAACGAGTAATTGGAATCCATCAGCGTCATTTGTAAATTTGAACGGCTCAATGAGCATTTCACCATCAGAAGAAATGGCTGAGGCAAAATGGTTAAGTTTGGCAATATCAATGCCAACATAAATCATGAGGTTGTACCTCCCTTTCTGAAAGTCTGATACCGTGATATCCACCAACGATTATCATCGTAGACTTGATTGAAATAAGTACTCAGGAGAAAGACTCCCGGCAACATCCAGCTAATAAACAATTCAGATAAAGGTAGCGGCAATACACTCCTGTTAAGTAGTCAAGCTACAGGGAAAAATCAAAAGTCCACAGTATCTGAATGTATTATAACCACGATATTAAAAAGAAAGGAAGTTATGGTGTTTTGCTTCTAAAAACATCATACAAG
>JAEZFK010000012.1 GCA_023437715.1 Bacillota bacterium
CCATCTGTCATTTGTACTTTGTGTACAGGTTTCTTTTCTCTTGCCATAATAAAGGCCTCCTATGATTAATATTTTATCATAGAAGACCTTCAAAAACCTTATTTACAGAAAAACTTTCACAGACTCATTTTATCTCGGCATATGAAACCACCCCTGGTATATGAAGCCATTTAGAAATAAAGCAAACAGGAAGCCGTCCCGAAAACATAACCTCTGTTTTCAGAACAGCTCCCTCTTCCTCTCACTTTTGCTGCTGCAAATATTTACTCACCGTCCGCTGAAAAATCTTCATGCTGCTGTCAACATTCTTATTTTCCTGCAATATCTTCGACACCTCTCCGTCTGCCAGGCTCATGACCTGCTGGTACTGCAAAAACTTGGGCTCAATGATTCCGTTCTCAATCACATTGCATAAAAGTGTGCTGCTGATAACCTGCTCTCCCTCGTCCATGTCCTCCTGAATGATATTGGCTCCCTCCCGGGAGGCAGCCACCGCCTTTAAGGCCGGAACGCCCTGAGAATAACGGTATACGTCCATCTGCATTTCTTCCGTATAGGTCATCTGCTTTAAAAACTCCCAGGCCAGCTTTTCATGCTTTGTCCTGCTGTTGATGCCCATAAGAAGGGCATCCACCTTGGAGATATTTTCACCGTCCTCTCCCGCCGGGAATGTGATGCAGTCCCATTGGAACCCGGTATATTTCTTGATCCGGTAGGGGTAGGTCTTATAGGTGCGGTATTCGGCAAAGGTCAGGGGCATGAAAGCCACGCCGCCCTCGTTAAAGTCCTCCTGGGTCACGCTCTGCCCCTTGTTTAAATCATTGAGCCGTTTTATATATTTGACCGCATCCAGCACCCGGCTGTCGGTGAAGGTCAGCTGGTCCTGATTATCGCCGTAAAGCTTTCCTCCGCTGGTGTAAAAGGCATCCCGCCAGCTGTAATTATAGGTGCCGAACTGGTCCAGTAGCCCGTCCTTATCCGTATCCTTTGTGATCTTCCGGCAGATCTCATACATGTCCTCCCAGGTCCATTCCTCTTTGGGCATGGGGATGTTCTCCTTTGCCAGCAGGGACTTGTTGACAAACATCAGGGTGGGAACTGTTTCATAGGGAAGGGCGTACTGGCGGCCGCCGTAACGCCCTGTATTTAAGGCCGTGGTGAAAAAGTCTTCCTTGTGAAATTCTCCGTCCCTGTCCATGAGCTCGTCTAAATCCTTCATGACTCCTAAGGATGTAAACTTTTCAAAATCCGAATCCAGCACCATGAATACATCCGGCATCTCCCCTTCCAGCAGCTTTCTGGCACACCATTCCGAATAATCTTCTTTTGCGATACCGCTGTAATAATGAATCTTTACGCCGGGATGGGTTTCCTCAAAGCGTGCAATGGCCTTGTCCACGATTTTAAAGCTGTTGGCGCTGGCCACTTCCCAGTTACTGCCTGTGAACATGCCGAATTCCAGGATCGTTTCCTCTTTTTCCCGGAAACACCATGCAGCCAGAAGAAATGTGGTCAGAACAGCTCCTGCGGCTATGGTCCTCCTCCATTTTCTCATTCCGTTTTCCCTCTGTCCCCGATTTCTTCTTTCCAGCCTTCCATCCGTTTCCTTACATTTGTCTGGACTGCCCATATGGCAAGCTGGGTCCGGTCCCGAAGATCCAGCTTATTTAAAATAGTGCTCAAATAGTTGCGGACCGTCCCCTCCGAAAGGCTTAAGGTCTTTGCGATTTCCTTGTTGCTGGACCCCTTTTCCACCTGGGCGATGATCTTCCATTCGGTTCTGGTCAGCTCCTCCATGTTTTTCTCCCGAACGGAAATGGTATAGTCGGCCTGAGCCATCTGGGAGAAAAACCGCAGCACCTTTGCTGCAATGTCCGGGTTTATCATGGCCCATCCGTTGTAAACGGTATTGATGGCATTTGCCAGCTCATCCATGGAAACACCCTTAAGCATGTATCCGCTGGCCCCGTATTTTAAGGCGTTGTATACGTATTCGTCATCATCAAAGGTGGTCAGGATGATAATTTTGATCTGAGGATAGGCTTCCTTGATGAGCTTTGTGCACTGGACCCCATCCATTCTGGGCATACGCACATCCATTAAGATCACGTCCGGCACATTTTTTCTCACGCATCGGAGGACTTCCTGTCCGTCAGCCGCCACATCTATCACTGTCATATCCTGCCTGCTGTTTAAGACGATCTGCAGGCTTTGCCGGATCAGCTCCTGATCGTCGGCAATCAATACTTTAATCATAGGTTTCTCCCCTCCTTATGGGTATCCTGGCATTGACGATGAAGCCGTCGCTTCCGTCAAAGGTCACGGCTCCGTTCAGCATCTTAATCCGTTCCTTCATATGCTTTGTTCCAAAGCCGCTTTTCATTTCCTTGCAGCCCACTCCGTTATCCCGGATCTGGAGCAGGATATCCTCTCCTTCCCGTTTTACGGTGACCCAGATCTCTCTGGCATGGCCGTGGCGTATGGCGTTGGTGATTCCTTCCTGGATGACGCGGTAGATGGCGTTTTCCTCATCCTCATCAAACTTTAAATTCTCTGCCTTGCAGTCAAAATAAACCCTTGTGTCGGAAACAGCATTGATGTCGCTTACCATTTTGCTGATGGCATATTCCAGGCTGAACCGCTCCAGGGCATCGGGCCGCAGCTCATTGACGGAGCGGCGGATGTCCTTGATTCCGTCTCTTGTAACCTTGGAAATCAGCTCCAGCTGCTGTCTGGTCTGATCCGGCGCAGTGCCCACAATGGCGAGGCAGGCGTCGATCCCGGCCGCAATGCCGGTTAAGGTATGGCCCAGAGTATCGTGAATCTCCCTTGCCAGACGGTTCCGCTCCCTGGTTTCCGCCATCTTCTCCGCCATGACGGAATACTTCTGGAGCTGCTCATTTACCTCATGAAGCTTTTCATATAAACCGTGAATCTCCTCTAAATTTCCCTGCTGCTCGTTGATGATATTGACACAGTATACCACGAACAGGATGACATTTAAGGAAATGAATATGTTGTAAATACTTAAAAGATACTGCTGTGCCGACGCGCTGTAGCAGGAAATATAATCCTGAATGGAATACAGGGGATAGGAAATGGACAGCAGTTCATAATCCGCCAGAATAAAGCTGCCAATGGCTACGGCAGCCAGGATGTATCTGGATTTTCCGTTTTTCACGTACATGATGACATTGGAAAATACCAGGAGAAGAATCCCGTTGTAATTGAAATTCAGCACCACAATGATCACAAAGCAAAGGAAAAAATCCGCGATTAAGCTGGTCAGGATCACCTTGCTGTTGTTGGGAAATAACCGGTCCCGGATGACCATGCTCAGGGTCAGAAGCCCCAGAAGAACGGCGCAGAGCCAGATTTTGGCATAGGGATACCAGACGATGGCGGAAATCCCGTTTAAGAATTCCCTGGCACCGTAGCTCCGGCGGATCTTTTCAATTGTCAGATAAATAAAGATGCTGATTCCCATGACGGAAATAATATTTAAAATCAGGATTCCTATCTGAAGAATACGGACCCATCCGTTGAATTTTTTCGTCTCCATATCTCGCCCCTATTGCCAGCCGTCAATTTCAAATTCATCTAAGTTATCCTTTGTAATCAGGGTGCTGGGAAGGCTGATGTATTTTTCCACAGACTCTCCGGCCAGATAACGGTAAGCCGTTTCCGCCGCCACCCGGCCGATGGACTTGGGACTTTGAGCGCTTGTGCCCGTCACATATCCCATATCCAGAATGGCCTTAAAATCAGGAGACCCGTCAATTCCGTAAATTAAAACCCCTTCCTCTCTTTTGGCCTGCTGCAGAGCTGCCAAAGCGCCCAGGGCCGTGGGATCATTGCCGCCCAGAATGACGTCAAAGCTGATATCCTTACTTAAAATATCCGTCATCACCTTGGAGGACACCTCTAACTCCCCGGCGGCGGCGCACTGGTATACCACCCGGTAATTGTCGTTGCCTGCAATGGCATCAGTAAAGCCCCTTGACCGGTTGGTGATGGAGGTCTGGATGGGATTGTCCAGGATGACGATATTGGCGGACTTCTTCCGTTTCATCATATCCAGGGCGCAAAGCTGGCCTGCCTGGTAATTGTCCGTTTCAATGATGGATATGACGGAATCCCGGTCCTTTACCACAGTATCCATGTTGATGACGGCAACTCCCGCTTTTTTGCAGGCATCAAGGGCCGGCTGGACAGCCTCCCAGTCCACCGGGTTTAAAAACAGCATGCAGATGCCCTCGTCGATCAGCTCCTGTATCTGCTCATTCTGTTTTTCCTGATCCTGAAGGGGATCTCTGGTTAAGAGGATATCCCCGTTAGCCTCCACCACCTCTTCAATTCCCTGTCCCAGGACGTTGAAATAAGGATTATTTCTCGTCATATAGGTGACTCCAAAAAGAAGGGCCTTATGCTGGCGGGCCTCTCCCGCCTTTTCCCCACAGCCGGACACTGCCGCCAAAAGCCCCAAAGCCAGAATGAATAACCCCGCTTTCACTTTCATGTCATTTACACTCCCCAACGCGTTTTCCTCTATTATACTCCAAAAAGCGTTTCTTGTCAGGGAAACGCTCCTTGTCTTGGACATCCTTTTAATTCTTTTTCTTGTTTCTTAAATAATCCACAAAGACTGCCAGAAGAATAACAATACCCTTTACCACATACTGCCAGAAAGAATTGACATTCATCAGGTTCAATCCGTTGTTCAACACGCCGATGATAAGACCTCCGATAATGGTTCCGCCGATTTTACCGGAGCCGCCGGCCATGGAGGTTCCGCCTACAACTACCGCTGCAATGGCATCCATTTCCGATCCGTCTCCTGCCGTAGGCTGGCCGGAGTACATGCGGGAAGCCAGTACAACACCTGCCAGACCTGCCATGATGCCGGAATAGGTGTGTACCAGCAGCTTTACCCGGGCGGTACTGATTCCGGAAAACTTAGCCGCCTGGGAATTGCCGCCCACCGCGTAAATATGGCGTCCCAGCTTCGTCTTATTCATGATGAGGGCCGTTATGGCCAGGACAAATACCAGGAGAATGACAGGGGTGGGAATACCTCCTATGTATCCGGCTCCCAGAAACTGCCATTTCTTTGTGACCACACGCACCGGAGAACCGCCGGTATATACATAGGCCAGGCCCTTGGCCACGTTCATGGTCGCCAGGGTGACGATGAAAGGCGGAATGGTGGTCTTTGAGATTACCACTCCGTTTAACATGCCGATCATCATTCCTACCATTATGCCGATGATGATGGCTGCAAATATGGGAAGATTATACCGCGCCACACAGCCGGCCGCAACACATCCGGACAAGGCGATGATGGAGCCCACGGAAAGGTCAATGCCTCCCAAAATAATAACCATGGTCATGCCGCAGGCCAGAAATAAGTTGGATGAAATCTGCCTTAAGACATTGAAGATGTTTTTATTGGTCAGGAACGCATCGCTGGTCTTTGGAAATATGGATAAGAAAATGCACAGGATCAGCAATGCCCCGATGATACCAATATTATCCTTAAAATATTGTTTTATATTTTTTTGAAGTCTTGTTGTCATTTTGATTTTCCCCTCTTTCCTACTCTGCCGCCAGTCTCATGATCTGTTCCTGGGTGACGCATTCCTCATGGCTGAAACAGCCGGTGATTTTTCCGGCGCACATGACGTAGACCCGGTCGCTCATATTTAATATCTCAGGCAGCTCGGAGGAGATCATGATAATGGATACCCCTTCCTTTACCAGCTCGTTCATGATAGCGTAAATCTCTGATTTCGCCCCTACGTCCACGCCTCTGGTGGGCTCGTCAAGGATCAGGATCTTTGGGGAAGTGGCAAGCCATCTTCCGATCATAACCTTCTGCTGGTTTCCGCCGGATAAATTTCCGATGAGCTGTTCCTGGGACGGTGTCTTTGTATCCATCATTTCAATGTATTTCCGGGTGATATCCTCTTCCTTTTTTGCATCCACCCAAAAACCTTTGATAAAGGATTTAAGCACCTCTATGGTGGAATTGAAACGGACCGACTGGACGGCATAAAGCCCCTCCTGCTTCCGGTCCTCCGGCACCAGGGCAATTCCGTATTTCATGGCATCCACCGGGGATTTGATCTTTACCGGACGGCCCTCCACGGACACCTCTCCGCTATATCCCTGGGTGAGGCCGAAAATACATTTCATGGTCTCGCTTCGCCCCGCTCCCACAAGTCCGGCAAATCCGATGATCTCTCCTCTGCGCAGCTCAAAGCTGGCTCCCTTTACCATCTTTCCGTCAGCGATATTTTCACACTTTAATACAACTTCTCCCGGTTCCAAGTAATCCCGGGTGTAATATTTGGTCAGCTCCCGCCCAACCATCATGGCGATCAGCTTATCTCTTGTGGTTTCCTTAACAACCTCTGTTCCTGCAAATGCACCGTCCCGCAAAACAGTCACCCGGTCGCAGATCTGCTCCAGCTCATCCATTTTGTGGGAAATGTATATGATGCCTACGCCTTTCTTTGTCAATGCCCGCATGGTCTTAAAAAGGAATTCCACCTCTTTGTCGGATATGGAGGAAGTAGGCTCATCCATGACCAGAATCCGGGAATCATAGGAAATGGCCTTGACGATTTCCACCATCTGCTGCTGGGCAATTGTCAAGTCCTTAACAAATGCTTCTGCCCGGATATCCATGTGATAGGCGTCCAGCAGCCTGCCGGCTTCCTTTTCCATGGCATCGTGGTTGATCCAGCCGCCCTTTCCCGGCTCCCGTCCCAGAAAAATATTTTCTGCCACGGTCATATGGGGAACCAGCACAAGCTCCTGGTGAATGATGGAAATGCCGTTGGCGTGAGACGCATTGACACTGTCGATCACCACTTTCTGGCCGTCAATGAAAATCTCCCCTTCCTCTGCGATGTAAATGCCGCCCAGGACCTTTATTAACGTGGATTTTCCGGCTCCGTTTTCTCCCAGAAGCGCATGGACCTCTCCGGCCCGGAGTTCTAAATCTACGCCTTGAAGAGCCTTTACGCCGGGGAAAGATTTATGGATATTTTTCATTTGAAGCAGAACTTTTTCATTCATAAACTCACCTGCCTGTTCTAACATGATTAAACGCATTTCCTGATGTATTTTTATCGTATAGGACGAACCTTCCTATACGATAAAAATGCCCGCCTCCTTAATACATCCGACGGGCAGACATATCAAGGAGGCGCCGCACTTAGAAGCTTATATTTACTGCCATCCGTCTGTGCCGTAATCTTTTACATTATCAGCGGTAATCAGGAAGGTTTCTACAGGGTAACGGTCTGCCACTTCATCGCCGTTTAAGTAGGAATACATGATGTTTACTGCAGACTGTGCGATCTTAACCGGAGACTGTGCGCCGCTTCCTTCAATGAGGGAGTCGCCGGAAGCCAGTTCAGCCTTGATATCCGGGGAACCGTCTACGCCGTAAATCTTGCAGTCCTTAATGCCTGCTGCGTTGGCTGCTGCCAGAGCTCCGAGAGCTGTGGGATCATTTCCGCCGAAGATAGCTACTACGTCGCCGTGGGCCTGGAGTAAGTCCTCTGCAATTCCCATGGAAACCTCTAAGTTACCCTTGGCATCCTGCTGTGCCACGATGTTGAAGTTGTGGCCCTTGATGGCGTCAAGGAATCCATTGGTTCTGTCGGTTACGGAATTCATGGTCGGAGAATCCAGCACAATGATGTCGCCTCCGTCAGGACATTTCTTAACCAGGTCTTCGCCGCATACAAAGCCTGCGTTGTAGTTATCGGAACCGGTGTAGGATACCAGATAGGATAAATCCGCTACTTCCGTGTCAAAGCCTACGATCGGAATGTTGGCCTGCTTTAACTGGTCCAGGGCCGGAAGAATGCCTTCCGCTTCCGCCGGGTTCATGAACATGGCGTCGATCTTCTGGGAGATTAAATCTTCCACCTGGGTGATCTGTAAGGTTACATCATTAGCCGGGTCTACGGAGATCAGCTCGTCTCCCTGGGCCTCTACCATTTCACGCATGGTCTTTTCAATGGTTACGAAGAACGGGTTTGTACCATCCATACAGGTATAGCCGAATTTATAGTGCTTGCTGGGGTCTTTCTTTTTTACGTTTGCATCAGCCATGTTGGTTTCCGAAGTCTTCTGAGCTGCTGCCTTTGTTTCAGCGGCGGCAGTCGTTTCAGCAGCGGTAGTTGCTGCCGTTGTCTCCGGCGCTTTGGTCTCCGGCTCTCCATTGCTGCATCCGGAAAGAGAAATACCGGCCATAGCGGCACATACGAGCATTACGGCTAATTTTTTTGTGCTTTTTTTCATGTTGCTTCCTCCTTATACACCTTTTGTTTGTGGTTTTTACTACTTTTTCATCATATCATGAGTTTATTTTTAAAACATGTGCACAATGTAATTAGTTTCATATGACAATTGTCATGAATTTGACGCGTTTCCACAGGCCATAAGGAGGAAGGGGCAGAATTTTTCATCAGATTGCACAACTCCAATATCCGGTGTTATTCTGCCATATTATCTCGCCGAATGCTCAGATGGCATCCGGATATTCGTTGCAGAGCAGGCGGTAAGGCGGCTCGTCTTCCTCGATCTCCGGGAAACGACCTGCGGGTAAGTAAAAACGGTTATCTCCTTTGTCATCGTTGCACATGGATACCTCTCCCAGCAAAACAGGACCTGTGCCCGGCTCCAGTTCAAAATCGTGGTACATATAGGGATAGATGGTAATGCTCTCCCCTGGGCAAAGCTTTATCTGGGTTCCGGCAGGCACCCGGTATTCCCGTCCGTCGCTGTGAATGGTCACGTCAGAGTCCGCAAACTGCCCGTCTGCGGCAGCGTTGTATACACGGATCAGCACATTTCCTCCTCCCCGGTTTATAATATCTTCCATCTTATTCCAGTGAAAATGCATGGCGGCGGACTGGTTCTCTTTTATGTAGAGCAGCTTTTCCGCATAGGGCTTGGTGTACTTCTCCATATTGACATTGCCGTTGCGCAGGGTGATTAAGGAAAAGCCCACCTTATCAAAGTCGCCCATTCCGAAATCCGTAATATCCCAGCCCAGCATGTTATCTCTTATTTCATCGTAATCATGACCTTTTTCCGCCCATTGTTCAGGAGTAAAGCTGCAAAAGGGCGGCAGGGCGAAGCTGCAGGCTGCTATCATCTGTTCCATTTCTTTTAATGCCTTATTAATTTCCGAACGTTTCATATTTTCCTCTTTCCTGCCCATGCTTTTTGGGCATATAGGTATGCCCGCAGGGCGCTTCCTCTTTCCTGCCCATGCTTTTTGGGCAAAGCTCGCCCCGCTTTACCGGGCGTATAGGTATGCCCGCAGGGCGCTTCCTTCTGTGCATATCTCTCAGCAAAAGAAAACGACGTTTTATTCCAGATTAGAAAATACCTTTATGGTATGAAGCACATCCTCTTTCATGGCCTCAATTCCCCACAAGGTAACGTCATGGAAGAATATGTATTCTCCCGTCTCCATGGCCTTTTCTTTCACGTGCATGCCGCCTGCCTTGGCTAAATATGTATAGTAGTTGATTTTGCGGACGCCTCTTTCAATGCATTTCCGGAAATCCCCGTCACTGACGCCGGAACCTCCGTGCATGACGATAGGCAGGCCGATCCGGGTGTGTATCTCATGGATGCGCTCAAAATCCAGGTTGGGCTCCGTAAGGTATAAGCCGTGTACGGTGCCGAAAGAGCAGGCGAGGGCGTCAATTCCTGTAGCCTGTACGAATTTCTCCGCCTGCTCCGGATCGGTGTAGCAGCTTTCTGCAGCTTCCCCTTCCTCGCTGACACTTAAGAATTCCTGTCTGCCCATGGCCCCGATCTCCGCTTCTACGCTGGCTCCGTATGCAGCAGCCATTTCCACCGCAATTTTAGTATTGGCCACATTCTCTTCAAAGGAAAGAACAGAGCCGTCATACATGATGGAGGTAAAGCCCATATCAAGGGCCTGCTGCAGAATTTTAAGGTCATCACCGTGATCCAGGTGGACAGCTACGGGAACAGTGGACTTTTCCGCCATCATGATCATGATGGGGCCTATGGTGGACAGGGGAATAATGGACCCATGGACCGGAGCAAATTGCAGAATCACCGGCTGGTTTAATTCTTCGGCAGCACCCAATACTGCCTGGATTCCTTCCAGAGAAGTGATGTTGAATGCTCCTATGGCTATGTTTTTTGCGTCTGCCAGCTCAAGGATGGCTTTCATTGAAATTAACATGTTGGTTTCCTCCTGGTTTTATAATTTTTATGATTTTAATCTCATTGCTTTCATTTTATTGCTACGGACGTATTATCTTCTGCTGCTCCCACCCATTTTGTATCTTCTCCCTAAGCTTCTCAAAGGGCAGAAGTCCGCTGACCGCATCGTAAGCCGTCACGCATGAGGCTCCGGTTGCCGCTGCAAGCTCTGCGCATTCCACAGGCCCAGCGCCTTCCAGCATGGCTTTTATAAAGGCCGCAATGCTGGTATCCCCCGCCCCTGTAGCCGAGAGAATACGGTCTGGTACAAAGCTGTTCTGAAAATGGGAAATGCCGCTCCAGCCTTTCATAAGCGGCAGGGCTTTCGTAAATACGTGTTCCGGCGCCGTTTTTAAGTACATTCCGGCTGCCCCGCACTTCAGCAGCACGGCCCTTGTCCCCAGATCCAGCGCCTGATCCGCCAGTGCTTCCACATCCTCACTTAAGGAAAGGATGGATACGATATCATCTGCCCCCGCCTTTTCCTGCCACTTGTCATAGAGCTTCCGGTCCAGCATATAGCCCAGCTCTTCAATGCTCGGCACAAAGAAATCCACATAGGGCAGAACGGAAGCCAGAATACGCTTCCAGTTGCAGCCTGCCGCCTCGGAATCAGGGTCCACTGCTGTCAGATCCAGAGAGGTAGTAAGTCCTAAGTCCTTTACGCGCTGGAATAATTCCACCAGCTCTTCTCCGTCATTCTGGTAAAATCTTCTCATTAATGTGGGATATCCGAAATGGAAATGGGCGGCCCCTGCCAGTTCTCCGAAATCCACATCCTCGCAGCAAAAGGTATCGTTGCATCCCGGATCATGAAGAAAGAACCGGTCAAGGCCCTTGGGCGCCACAACCACCGTATAGGAAGTGGCCTCTCCTTTCACCTTCGGTATGCTGCTTTCACATCCGCTCTGCCTGATTCTTTCTTTCAGTATCCGGCCGAACTCATCCTCCCCCACCTTTGCCATCAAAAGTACGTCCCCTCCCAGAGCATGAAGCCCCAGGCCTGTATTGGAAACGGCTCCGCCTGTGGATATCTGCGCATTTCCCACCCGCACCAGCTTTCCCGGACGAAACAGTTCCAGAATCTTCTGCCCTCCGCTGTTCTGGAAAACCGGCGTGATGTCCAGGGAAATATGTCCCGCTACCACTACCTTCTTATTCCTTTCCCAACCATTCATGTCTGCTCCCCCTTTCTCTGTTTTTATCATAACAAGCCGGGGGGAAAAGTCAATATTTATTATGCACTTATTACCATTGTCACGGTTTATATGACATTTGTCATGTGCATACTGCACAATACATTTGTGAGAAAAAAAGACGAACTACCAGCTTTACGCCGGTAATCCGTCTTTTGTTCTTACTGTATTAATAATAACTTGGATATACATACTCCTGTTCCGGCTTTTGTGCCGCCTCTATCTTTTCTGCCTTTATGGCGGGATATCCGTCTACCACCTGGACCTTGCCTGTGACAGTGATCCAGTCATTTTCCTTAAATGAGAGGCTTCCATCATGGCTCACAATCAATCCCATAGGCGACATATCTGCGGAGCAGCACCACATGGACAGGCGGACAAGAGCAAATTCATTCTCCTTGCGCTCTTCCAGATCCAGGAACACGAATCCCTTCATAGTTATGGTATAGCCCTGGTATTTTTCTGCATTGTAGCCCAGCTCATTCATCCAGTCATAGTAATCTTCATCTGCAATGGTTATTGTCCGGGCCGCTTCATCCAGCCCGTTTAAACTGTTGTCCGCAGATGCCTCCTCCTGGGACTGCTGTCCTCCGCTTCCATCCACAGAATCATCCGGAGCTTCCAGACTTCCATCGGCAGACGTATCCGGCTTTTCCAGGCTTCCATCCCAGCCGTACTCCTCATAGGAATCCGCAGCCTGGGTATCTTCAGAGGGAACCGCAGTCTGGGCACTTCCGGAGGGAGCCAGGGGAATATTGGCGCTTGAATAGTTTTTAATCATGGAACCGGCAGCCGGAGGCGCCGGAGGAACTGCAAGTATCAGAATGGGAACGATCAGAACCAGGCAGTGATGAAGCCGGCTTTTATATTTGGGCTGAAACAGCTTTTTCCCATTCATGGCCGCCCATAATATCATCAGTCCCGAAAGGCCGTAAAGGTAGGGCTTCATGCGGGGTGTCACATAACTTAAATACGCTCCGGTATAGGTAAGCCGAAACAGCAGGATGCCGAAGATCAGATAGCAGGCGCATTCCACCAAAGCCTCAGGATTAATTCCTTTTCCTCTTAATCTCATATCCGAATCCCTCCGCTTCCAAGCCCAGCGAACACCAGAACCACCCCAAAGCAGATGATCCCTGTGGTCACCAGCAGCCTGATTATAAACTTTTTACGGAAGCCGCTAAGGAGCATGCTCACGTTTTTAATGTCCATCATAGGGCCGAATACCAGGAAGCCCAGGAGGGCTCCAACCGGGAAAATACCTGCCATGCTCCTTGCCACAACCGCGTCAGAGGAGGAGCACAGGGACAAGACAAATGCCATCCCCATCATGAGAAGGACGGAAGCCGTCAGGGATATGCCGCCTCCTCTTTGCAGCATGGCAGGCATTATGTTCTGAAATACGGTGGAAACAAAAATTCCGATTAAAAGGTATTTTCCCACCATGAAAAATTCATTCTGGGCATGACGGATGAACATTAAAAATCTGGAAGACCCGTCTGAAACCTCCGACCCGTTCCAAAGACCATCCTGCTTTACCGTCCGCCGGACTTCATCCGTTAAAAGAACCGGCTCCGGCGGAAAGACCAGATAAGTAAGGCCCGAAAGGACCGCACAGACAATGCCCAGCCCGCATCTGGCTGCAACCAGCTTTAGGTTCCCGTTAAAGGCATACCAGGTGGAAAGGATTACCACCGGATTGATAACCGGGGACACCAGCATGAAAGTAACCGCGGCCGATATGGGCACTCCCTTTTTTACCAGACTCTTAAATACGGGAATGGAGGCGCAGTCGCAAACCGGAAGACAAAAGCCCGCTGCAATGGCAAAAAGCTGGCCTGCCGCCGTCTTCCTCGGAAATTTCCTCTGGATCCATTCCGGCTGCACATATACCTGAATGGCAGAGGACAAAAGAACCCCGATTGCCAGAAAGGGGACTGCCTGGAGAAAAACGCCTAAAAACACAGTGAGAAAGGCATCAAGGGAGAAGCCCTGCCAGAACAGAACCGGCTTTGCCGTCAGATAGACGATTGCCATAGCCGCAACAAACAAAAACCATAGCTGAAGCTTTATGTCATAGCGGAACAGCTTTTTTGAAAAACGTTCCCACTTCCCGCTGGTAAAAACCTGAATATCCGGGTTAATACCCAAAAGCGTCCTGGCATCCCCTTTCACATGCCCCGAACCTTCCGTCCGGAGCCAGGCGCAGTCACTGGCCCCGATCTGGGACATGGAAATAGCGCCTGCATCGGCAATGCGGCCGCGCAATTTCTCTTCATCCGCCGTATAGATAACCTTTTCTATGCTTAAAACCGGTTTCGCGGAAAACTGGAGCAGCATTTCTTCCAGCTTATGAAAATGCTCCATTCCGTTCCACTCGATCATGACTAAGTCCACCGGACGTTCCTTTAAGCAGTCGCAAATAGATGCAGCGATTTCAAAAGGCTCCGCCTCCAGCTGTTCCTTTGTATAGTGAAGCTTTTTCACCTGTTCGTTTTCTATCAGGGGTATGTCTCCGTTTTCGAACTGTATGGCCAGAATATCCTGGTCCTCCAGCACTTCCTGGATCAGCCGGTTCATTAGTGTGGTCTTTCCGGAATCCAGAAAGCCGGTTATAACCCATGCAGGAATGACCATACTATAATTCTCCTTCAAACAATCTTTTTATTTGCTGCTCTTTCAGTCCTGTGCCGATGAAGCAGACGCTGCTTCCCTCTGCACTGCAGGGCTGGATTTTCAATATCCCCGGTATGTAGTGGAATAAAAGCCCGCCCTGGGGGCCTTTGACAATTCCCTTTCCTCTCAGGATCATGCCGTCGGAATACTCCAGCACCCTGGTGATTTTCTGGTTTAACTGCTCCTTTGACAGACAGGTATTGCAGTCTAAGGTGACCGTAGTGAAAATCTCTCTGGCGAAATGGAGATGGAAATACCCCTTTTTCTCCCCTTTACCTCCGCCCCTCATCATGGGGTGTAGCCTGGAGTTTCCGGCCGGTTCTGTTTCATTTTCCAGCATCTGCGCCTTTAAAACTCTCTGCCCGGACAGGAACACCGAAGCAGGTATGCTGTCCCAGAAATCCGCCTCAATTCTGGCTTCCTGGTTTAAATTCCTTATCTTCTCTACGGTTTTTTCTATATGTCCGGCATCGCTGGTTTGGTGGCTTAAAAGAATTAAGTCCGCATACTGAATCTGGTCCCTGAAAAATTCTCCGTAATTTTCCCTGTATTTGTCAAACCTTCCCTCATCCACCACGGCAATACAGCGAGCCAGCCGGACCATGTCTTTCTGTCTTAAACAGGATTTCATGATATCTGAAAGCTTTCCCACGCCGGAGGGTTCCACCAGAATTGCATCCGGCTCATACTCCTTTACGATCCGGCTGACCGCCTTTTCAAAATCCCCTGTCATGCTGCAGCAGATACAGCCTGCGGTCAGGCTGGTGACCGTCAGCTGGCACTCCTTAAGCAGGCTGGCGTCGATGCCGGCTTCTCCGAAATCATTTTCAATTACAACGACTTTCTGATCCTGAAAAACAGTTTTGACCATCGTCTGAATGAGGGTGGTCTTACCGGCTCCCAGAAAGCCGGATATAATATAAATATCTGTCATTATTCCTCGCTCCTTATGGCGTTCTAGCCCTTTGCCCCAAACAGCCTCTTTCCCACAAAAATCAAAAGAAGGAAAATAACCCCCACCAGGACAATGGTTCCTCCTGGTTTTAATCCAAGATAATAAGCGGCAAACAGCCCCGCTATCATAAATATCACATCAAAGCAAACGGCATAGACGACCGTCTGCCTATAATTTCTCCCAAACTGCATGGCGCAGGCAACCGGTATCACCATCATGGAAGATACAATCAGTGCCCCTACGGTCCTGGCTGCAATGGAAACCGTAACAGCCGTCAGTATGGTAAAAATAAAATTCACCCTTTTTACAGGAACTCCTGCCAGTCTGGCGCTCCGCTCATCAAGGGCGATATAAAACAGTTCTTTATAAAGAAGCAGAAACAGTAGAAGGACCGTAAGGGATATTCCTATAACCAGATACATTTCCACATCGCTGATGGCCACAATACTTCCGAAAAGGAAGCTGTTGAAATTTGCGGAATTCTTCACAAATCCCGACAGAACTCCGGCCAGGCCAATGCCTGCGGACATCATAATGGCGATGGACATCTCCGAATAGCGTGGCAGCTTTCTCCTGATTGCCTCAATTCCAAAGGCAGCTATGATACAGGCAGCGGCGGCGCCTGCCACAGGATTGATTCCCATAATCAGACCGGCCGCCACTCCGGCCAGGGAGGTATGGGACAGGGCGTCTCCGATCATGGACAGACGCTTCAGCACAATAACAACGCCGATGCAGGGAATTACCGTTGCCAGCAGAATGCCTACAAGAAATGCTTTCTGCATAAAGGCATAATTAAATATTTCCATTGTCAGCCTCCCCATTATCGTTTGAAATCCGCTCCATGACTCCCTCGTCCAGCCGCCAGATATCGTCCGCAAGGCCCGGCAGCCGCTTTCTGTCATGGGTGACCATGAAAACCGTTACCCCGTCTTCGCGATTGAAGGTCTGGATCAGACGGTAGAACTCCTCTGTATTTTTCTCATCCACGCCTGAGGTCGGTTCATCCAGGATTAAAAGCCTGGGCCTGTTGACCAATGCCCGGGCGAGAAGCACCCGCTGCTGCTGGCCTCCCGACAGCTTTCCGATGAGACGTTTCCGGTATGGTTCCATCCCTACCTGATGGAGAGCTTTCAGCACCTGCTCCTTTTCCCGTTTTCCGGCTAACCGGAATTTACCGATCTGGGCGTATAGGTTTGCCTGGACAATTTCTTCCACAGAAGCCGGAAAATCCTTATAGGAGGCCATTCCGTTCTGAGGGACATAGCCTACCTCTTTCCAGTTGTTAAACTGCCTGACGTCCTTCCCCAGAAGCGTTACGCTTCCGTTCTCTCCCGTTAAGGGGAGTTCTCCCAGCAGCATTTTTATAAGCGTGCTTTTTCCCGCTCCATTGGCCCCGATGAGGGCGGCAAACCGCCCTTGGGGAACGGAAAGATTCACACGCTCAAAAACCGGTGTGCTTCCATAGGAAAAGTTTAAATCCTTTACTTCAATCGCATTCACTAGCCTTACTCCTGTCTCTTTTTATTCTCACGGGAGCATTTTACTCCAGCGCTTTCTTTAGTACATCCAGATTCTTTTCCATAACGGAAAAATAATCATCCCCGGCCTTTATCTCTTCATCACTTAAGCCTTCGATGGGATTTAAAACCTCTGTCCGAGCGCCTGTTTCCTTGGCAATGGCTTCTGCCACCTTGGGACTTACCAGCTCTTCAAAAAAGATGGTTTTTACATTATTCTCTTTCACAAAATCAATGACTTCCGCCATTCTGGCCGGATCCGGCTCTGAATCCGGGGACAGGCCTTCAATTCCCATCTGGGTAAGCCCATAAGCTCCGCAGAGATAGCCGAAGGCTTCGTGGGACACTACAATGACCTTGCCCGGAAGAGGGTCCAGGGTATCCTTATAGGTCTGGTTTAAGGCATCGAATTTCTCTTCATAGATCTTGTAATTATTTTCGTAGTAATCCTTGTTTTCCGGATCAGCCTTTACAAATGCGTCCTTGATGTTTTCCATCTCTTTTTTTGCATTCATGGGATCCAGCCATACATGAGGATCATACTCTTCATGAGCTTCTTCCCCGGCCTTATCCGCCTCATCCTCTTCTTCATGTCCTTCCATGAGGGAAATTCCTGTCGAGGCCTCTACTGCTATAAGCTTTTTATTCTCCAGGCTTTTCAGCACATCGTCCACCCAGTGCTCCATGCCTGCTCCGCTGTAGATAAATACATCCGCATTTTCAAGGCCTGTAATATCACTGGTTCCCGGTTCCCAGTCATGGGGTTCTGTGCCTGCCGGAACCATGTCCGTCACATCCACTTTATCTCCCCCGATTTTCAGGGCAAAGTCATAGACCGGGTAAAAGCTGGCCATTACTTTCAGCTTGCCTCCGTCAGAAACGCTGCTGTCCGCAGCTTTTCCTCTTCCGGCACAGCCGGAAAGTACAATCCCTGAAACGGCCACTGACAGTGCCACCAGGCCGATTGATTTAATTGTTTTCTTCATAATCGCATCTCCTCCAATATTTCATTAACTTCATCGCGGTAAACCACCTGTCATTCAATCATCCATGCGGACTTTTAAACGTACCAGGGAAGCCGGGCTCAGAAAAAGACCGGCGGAATAGAGGATTATGAGTTTTTTAGCATATATATATGCAAAGATAACGGCTGCTCCGCCTCCTACTGCTTCTGAAAGTAAGTGAAGCGCAGAAACACAGGTTCCGATCTCAGAACAGACCCTGCAGCCCTCACCTGTACATTCATGAGAAAGATGGGTGAGAACGAAAAGAGAAGAACCGGTGAGAACCACCGTTACAAGCAGAGCTGCGGCCAGAGCCCCAATCCGCCTGTGATTTGAAAAATATTTCATGCCCTCCTCCTTTTTGTTCTTATTCCGCCCTTTGACATTGGCCGCAATAGCCATACAGTATCATGTGGCTCTGATCCAGCTTGAATCCGTGATCCTCGTAAATGTGCTCATAGAACGCATCCAGCCTGGAACACTCAAGGGGAATCATGCGGCCGCATTTTAAGCACACCAGCTTTCCCACATTACTGCTTATTTCTTCCCCTATATACCGGAACTGGGCTTTTGAGCCGTCTACGGACGGAATCTTTACCACTGCCCCATCCTCGCTCAGCCGTTCCAACGCCCGGTATACCGTTGTCTGGCCTACATGGATTCCGTCCCGGTGAAGATATTCCATAAACTGCTCCACCGTACAGAAAGCTTCTTTTTGTTTTTTTAAACAATTCAGGATAATTTCCTGCTGTTTTGTCCGGTATCTCCCTCGCTCTGCCATACTCCACTCCTATTTTCGAAATCAGAAATCATTTTCATATTATAACACTGTTTTGTGTATTGTCAAGTTAATTCAAACAAATCACCGCCTTTTCTGATGGGAAAGCGGGTATTATGAGGGATCCTGTGCGATATAAAAGAGTTGCAGGTTGAAAATAATTATGGTATGATTGCGGCATGGAATTATGATGTGCTTCCATGTAATGATTTGATTTCCGGCATATTTTTCGGCGTGATGCCAACAATTTCTTTAAGTTCTGGATATGAACATGAAAAGTTCTTTTTATCTTTCTATTTTCCCTGAAAAAATGAAAGTTTGGACATTGAAAAGCGAATAGACTTCCCGTTTTATATATGGTACAATATCATCATGAAATGAAGGAGGTATTTCATATGGTGGATGATGGATTATTGCTGGCCTTATCAGAATTGCTTGATAAGAAACTGGAACCGCTGCAGAAGCGCTTAGATTCTGTGGATAAACGTTTAGACTCCCTGGATAAACGTATGGAATCCCTGGAAAATCGTATGGATTCCCTGGAAAAGCGTTTGGACTCCGTAGAAAAGCGTTTAGACTCCCTGGAAAAGCGTTTGGACTCCGTAGAAAAGCGTTTGGACTCCGTAGAAAAGCGTTTGGACTCCGTAGAAAAGCGTTTGGACTCCGTAGAAAAGCGTTTAGACTCCGTAGAAAAGCGTTTGGACTCCGTAGAAAATCGTTTAGACTCCCTGGAATTACAGGCAGATGCTATAAAAACACAAATCAATTCTATAGATAAGAAAATAGATACCATAGAGAAAAAAATCCTTGCCATTGAGATGACCATTGAAGATGAGCTAAGCCATAATATACAGGTCATTGCCGAGGGACATCTTGACTTATCGAGAAAGCTTAACGAAACAATTCATCTGGCCAGTGACATTAAAGCCAAGCAGGAGCTTCAGGACTTACATATTATGAGATATGACAATAAATTGAGGATCAAAGATATTTCTTAACCGTTAATTTGATATTGTACCGTATATAAAGCGCAAAGTCTGAAAAAGGCCTTGCGCTTTTTCAGCAAAAAAATTCACATCTTTCTATTTAAAATCCATTGACAGATCCCCACTAACCTGCTATGATGTTCATTAATTTATAAAATATTATATTTTTGAACAAAGGAGTATGGTATGCAGGCAATTATACTGGCCGCCGGAATGGGACGGCGTTTAAAAAAGCTAACTGAAAACCAGCCGAAATGTATGGTCACCGTAAATGGCATTCCCATGATTGAGCGCATGCTGAAACAGCTGGATCAATACCATTTAAACCGGATCATCCTTGTAACCGGCCATAAGGGCAAAGAGCTGCAATCCTTTGTATCCTCTCTTCCTCTTTCCAATCCGGTCATATATATTGACAATCCGGTCTATAAAACTACGAATAATATTTACTCTCTTTATCTTGCAAAGGACCAGCTGCTGATGGATGACACCATCCTGCTGGAATCCGACCTGATTTTTGAGCAGGAGGTGCTGACCCAGATCATAAACAATCCCTATCCCAACCTGGCTCTTGTGGCCCATTTTGAAAGCTGGATGGACGGAACCGTGGTCCTGTTAGATGAGCAGGACAATATTATGAAGTTTCTCACGCGGAAGGATTTCCGGTTTGAAGATATTCATTCCTATTATAAGACCGTCAACATCTATAAATTCAGCCGGAATTTTTCCGCAACCCACTATGTTCCTTTTCTCGAAGCCTATAGCAAGGCCCTGGGGAACAATGAATATTATGAGCAGGTTCTGAAAGTCATTTCTCTTTTGGATGACCACGATTTAAAAGCCACCAAGCTGGAAAACGGCTTCTGGTATGAGATTGACGATGAGCAGGACTTGGATATTGCGGAATCCATTTTCACGGATTCCCAGAGCAGGCTGTCCCGGTTATCCAGGCGTTACGGCGGCTACTGGCGGTATCCCGGCCTTCTGGACTTCTGCTACCTGGTCAATCCCTATTTCCCCAACAGCCGTTTTATGGGAGAGATCAAGGCCAGCTTTGAAGCCCTTGCCACCAGCTATCCCTCGGGCCTTGATATCAATAACCTCCTGGCCGCAAAATCCCTGGGCCTGGACAGAAACCAGGTTCTTACGGGAAACGGGGCGGCGGAATTAATCAAGCCTCTGATCCGCAGCTTTAAAAATGGTGTGGGCGTCCTGCGCCCGTCCTTTGAAGAGTATGGAAGCTGCTCGAAAAATGCCGTCTATTTCCCTGTTTCAACCCCTGATTTTACTTATACCGCCCAGGATATCATGGAATTTTATAAGGATAAGGAACTGGATGCCCTGGTTCTTGTAAACCCGGATAATCCCACGGGAAATTACATTCCAAAGAAAGAGGTTCTATCTCTTGCCCAATACTGCAAGGCGAGGAACATCAAATTGATTCTGGATGAATCCTTTATTGACTTCTCCTGCGCCGAGGAATCACCGTCCCTCATGAGTCAGGAGATTCTGGAGGAATATAAGAATCTGGTGCTTATCAAAAGTATTTCAAAGTCATACGGGGTTCCCGGACTGCGGCTGGGGCTCCTCACCTGCAGCGATCCGGAAATCATAAGCCTGGTGCGGGAAGAGCTGCCCATATGGAACATCAACTCTCTGGCAGAATACTTTCTCCAGATATTTGAAAAATACCAGTCGGACTACCGGGAGGCCCTGGAGCATTTTAAAAGAACCAGGGAAAAGTTATACCTGTCGCTTCATTCCATCCGGCAGCTGAAGCTTTACCCCTCCCAGGCCAACTTCATCATGTGTGAAATCATTGACGGCTGTTCCGCCTCCCAGATTGCGGAGCTGCTGTTAAACCGTTACAACATTCTGGTAAAGGATTTATCCCGTAAGCCCGGAATGGAGGGCAGGGAGTTTATCCGCATTGCAGTCAGAACAGAGGCAGACAACGAACGTCTGGCGGATGCGCTGAAACATATATTACGTTAAGGAGGCAGCAATTATGAATACGCAGGAAGCAGCAAAGGAAACCTGGAAGCAGATCTGGACACGGAAAGGACGGGCGGACAGCTCGGTCACGGATCTTCTGGCATACGACGGTTACGAAGCCACCAAGGTCGATATGGAAGAGGTGGCCCGCCAGATCACCCAAAGGCTGGATATACAGAAAAATGACAAAGTCCTTGAAGTGGGCTGCGGCGCAGGAGCCCTGGCTCAATATCTGGACTGTGATTACGTGGGCATTGACTATTCTCCTACCCTGGTCCAAAAGCATATTGAGCTTCTGAACCATTCGGTCTTAACCGGTGAAGCCGCAGACCTGCCCTTTAAGGATAAATCCTTTGACAAGGTGATCTGTTACGGCGTTTACCTTTATTTTGACAATAAGGAATACGCAGAAAAAGCAACGAAAGAGCTTCTGCGGGTCGCCAGGAAAGGCGTGCTGATCGGAGAAATCCCCATGCGCTCCCACAGGGAGGAGCACCTGCTGTTTTCTAAGGAAGAATTTCAGGGCTGGGATATCAGCGACGGCTTTTATGATCCTTACAGAAAAGACCGGTTCAATGCAGTTTATATTTTCTCCTGACATGCAGGAAAGGGCTTCCGCTCTCAGGCGGACAGCCCTTTTTCCTACTCTTCCCCGAAAGCCGTATCATACCATTCCAGACACAGCCCGGTCCATTCTTCCCGCGCTTTCTGAAGATCTTCTCCCAGCCTCTCATAAGCGGCGGCTTCCTCCCATTGTTCCCCGTTCCAGAAAGCTTCCGATTCCAGGCGCTTCCTTTCCATCTGCTCCAGGCGGGAAGACAGCTCCTCCACACGGTTTTCTGCGGGCAGAAGCCGTTCTGATACCAGCCTCAGCTTCCAGTCCAGATAAGCCTCTTCTGCAGGAATTTCACGGAGCCGGTGCCTTTCCGCTTTCGGAACAGCCCGCATTCCGGCAATGAGAGCCTGTTCCTCCGCCTTGATTCTGGCCCCGGGGCCCATGCCTTTTTCCATCTCCGCTTTCTGGCTTCGTTCCAGATAATGTTCATAGCCAAAGGGATAGTAAAAAACGGACTGGTCCTCAAAGATCAGTATGGATTCTGCCACACGGCTTAAAAAGTAGCGGTCATGGGATACGAACAGGATCGTCCCCGTATAGGCAAGAAAGGCGGATTCCAGGGTTTCCTTTGCCCTTATATCCATATGGTTGGTAGGTTCATCCAAAATCAGGAAATTAGGCCTGCTCTGCAAAAGCTCTGCCAGAACCAGCCTTGACTTTTCTCCTCCCGACAGCATGTCCACCCGCTTTCCTGCTTCCTTTCCTCCGAAAAGATAAGCGCCTAAAGTGCTTCGGACTTCCTTTTCCGTCAGAGAGGGGAAAAGATCGTGGTAATGCTCTGCCACGGTTTTAGAGGAGCTGATCTCCGACGAATGCTGGTCAAAATAGCCCATGGTGATCTGATTCCCCAGGGAATGCTCCCCGGAAACAGGAGGAATCAGGCCTGCCACGGTTTTTAAAAAGGTGCTCTTGCCCGCTCCGTTGGGACCAAGAATTCCAATTTTCTGGCCTCTGCGGATTCTCATGGTGATTTCTAAAAGGGGGGTATTGTAGCCGATTTTTAAATGCCCGGACTCAAACACCCATTTACTGCCGGCAAAAGCAGGCTCCAACGGTCCGGTAAACATGTGGATGTCATCCTCTTCCGGCTTTTCAATCCGTTCAATTCTTTCCATGACTTTCTTTTTGGACCTGGCAAAGGCCGCCTTATTGGGCTTATGCTTAAACCGCTCCACCAGGGCCTCCAGCCGCTTGATCTCTTCCCGCTGCCGCTCATAGGCCTTTGCCTGAAGCCGGATGGCTTTCCGTTTTTCTTCCCTGTAATGGGTGTAATTGCCCGGATAGCGGGTGAGCCTCTTTCCTGACAGCTCATATACCACTGACACCGTCTGGTCCAGAAAAAAGCGGTCATGGGATACCATTACCACCGCCCTTTCATACTGCTTCATGTACTGCTCCAGCCACTGGGTTGTCTGGATATCCAGGTGGTTGGTGGGCTCGTCTAAAAGCAGAATATCCGGCTTGGAAAGCAGATGGCCGATCAGGGCAATTTTCGTCTGTTCTCCTCCGGAAAACTGGGAGATCTTTTTTTTCTTATCTTCTTTTAAAAAGCCCAGACCTGTAAAAAGAGCATCGTATTCCATTTCATATTCAAACCGTTCCACGGAAAAGGGCTCGGTACTGGGACAGGAGGCCAGAAGAACCTCCTCCACGGTCCTGTCCTTATCAGGAAATGCCTGCTGGCTTAAGTATCCCACCGTCAGCTTCCTGGAAGAAACAATTCCGGGGCCCTCCCGCCTGTCATCCCGGTCCAGGCTCAGTTCTCCCGCAATCAGCCTCAGAAGCGTGGTCTTTCCCGCCCCGTTGTTGCCTACCACCGCGATCTTTTCCCTGCCGTGTATTTCAAAATCAATATGGGACAGGATTAAGTTTCCTCCTGCAGAAACTGTCCCGTCTGTTATCTGGTATAGCATCTTCTTCCCTCTGTTTTTTCTGTTTGATCTTATGCGCTGATCTTATAATGTTGAAGTTATATTGTTGATCTCATACTGTTGATCTCATACTGTTGATCTCATACCATTGATCGATCCCATACTATTGATCTAATACTGTTACAACATGCTGCAATTTCCATTCTCTGTCATTGCCGGCTTTATTTCATTTCCATCATCTATATTACAGCTCATCGTCCTGTCCGAATACGCATACCCCATCCACAAAGGTCTTACACACTGTCACCTTCTGTATCCGGTCCGGAACACATTTCCGAATATCCTGGGAAAGCACCGTAAAATCAGCAGCCATTCCCGGAAGCAGCTTTCCCTTTTCCTCTTCCTCAAAGCTTGCCCTGGCTCCCATGGCAGTGTAGGTGTCCAGCGCCTCCTCCACGGAAAGAGCCTGCCGGGGCAAAAATGTCTTTGTTCCGTCAAGAGTCGTCCTCGTCACCGCGCACTGGATTCCGGCCAGCACATCCGGCCGCTCCACCGGCGCGTCCGAGCCATTGGAAACGGAAAGCCCCATATCCATAAGGGTTTTGAACTGGTAGGTGTAAAGCGCCCGTTCCTTTCCCAGCCGGCTCTCTGCAATGCGGTTATCATAATTCAGAAAGATTGACTGGATGTAGGCGTGAAGATTCAGTTCTTTGAATTTTTCAAGCAGCTCCTTCGTCGTAATCTGGCAATGGACGATTCCATGGCGCAGCTTATTTTCACCTAAGCCTGTCCCTGCTCTTTCCATGGCCTTTATTACCATGTCCATAGCCCTGTCACCAATTGCATGGACCGCCACCTGCATCCCCTGCTCCGAAGCATATCCGATTCTTCTGTCCAGCTCCGCCTGGCTGTAAACCGGTATCCCACAGTTTTCAGGATTCTCAGGGTCATCCTCATAGGGTCTGCTTAAGCAGGCGGTTCTGGCTCCCAGGGAACCGTCGGATATGATCTTTAAGGGCCCGATTTTAAAATATCGGCTGCCGAATCCTGTCCGGTATCCTCTGCTGAAAAAATCTTTCATATCATCCATAGTGGGAAAGAGGCATTGTTCATTGACTTTCACCGTCATCAGCCCCTCTCTCTCAAGCTCTTGATAGGCCCTTAACACAGTTTCATAGGAAATTCCCGGAAATGCAGCCAGATCATCGCTCTGGGCCGATGTGATTCCGCGGGCATTTAATCTTTTCATGGATTCCACGATGCTGGCCTTGATTTCTTCCTTTTCCGGTCCTGGTATAATCCGGCTTACCATCTCAATCCCATTTTCCCGGAGCACTCCTGTGGGCTCCCCGCTTTCATCCACATCAAAGCAGCCGCCGGCCGGCTGGACGGTTTTGCCGGTTATTCCCGCCGCCAGAAGCGCCGCCGAATTGACGCTTGCAATATGGCCGCATGCCCGGTAAATCATGACCGGCCGCTCCTTGGAAACCCGGTCCAGATCGTGACGGTCAGGGAATCTTTTTTCATCCTGGAAAAAGTCGTGGTTCCAGCCTCTTCCTACGATCCAGTCTTTCTTTCCCCCCTTGTGCTCTTTCTTATATTCCAAAAGCCTTTGGATCACGGCAGATAAGGAGGAGGTGCAGAGAGATAAATCCGCTCCTCTTAAGCCATAGCCGTATTCCAGCAAATGCAAATGGGAATCGTTAAATCCCGGAACTATAAAGCAGCCTTTCATGTCATGGCGCTCCGCCGGCTCTCCCTCTGCCCAGCGTTCCACCTCTTCTCTTTCTCCGATTGCTTCTATTCTTCCCTTTTCTACTCCCATCGCTCTGACGTCCATGCCATTTTGAACATAAAATATGCCGTTATAATATATGTGCTTCATGGTGCTTCCCCTTTCCGGTCCTGCCGGTCCGACAGGACAAAACACGCTCCGCAAGCTTTGAACGTGTAAAAAGACAGCAGAAAGATATGGATCTGTCTGCTGTCTTTTGCCCGGCCCTGCCGCTTTTTATGATTCTTTTGTTTCTGTCTTGGCTCCCTCAGGCTTTCCAGCCAGATCACCGGGCTTCATGCTTAAGTTGATTCTGCCCATCTTGTCGACTTCAACTACCTTAACGGTTACTTCGTCGCCGATGTTTACCACATCCTCAACCTTTGCCACTCTCTTGTCAGACAGCTTGGAAATGTGGACCATACCGTCCTTATTCGGAGCCAGCTCAACGAAAGCGCCGAAGTTCATGATTCTTACAACCTTACCTGTCATAACCTGGCCTGCTTCAATATCTGTTACGATGCTCTTGATGATCTGAATCGCACGGTCGATCATAGCCTGGTCGGTTCCGCATACAGATACGCTTCCGTCGTCGGAAATGTCGATCTTAACGCCCGTTTCCTCGATGATCTTGTTGATGACCTTGCCCTGCTTTCCTACTACATCGCCGATCTTCTGAGGATCAATGGAAATCTGGTCGATCTTCGGAGCATACTTTCCAACCTCCTTGCGGGGCTCTGCAATGGCCTTTGCCATAACCTCGTCAAGGATGTACAGTCTTGCTTCTCTGGTGGTGCGGATAGCCTCTTCAATAATAGGTCTTGTAAGGCCGTGGATCTTGATGTCCATCTGGATGGCTGTGATTCCCTTGTGAGTGCCGCCAACCTTAAAGTCCATATCGCCGAAGAAATCTTCCAGGCCCTGGATATCTGTAAGGACAATATAATCGTCGTCCGCTTCTCCTGTGACAAGACCGCAGGAAATGCCTGCTACTGCCGCCTTAATAGGAACGCCTGCCGCCATTAAGGACATGGAGGAGGAACAGATGCTTGCCTGGGAGGTGGAACCGTTGGATTCCATGGTCTCAGAAACGGTACGGATTGCATATGGGAATTCCTCTTCCGATGGAAGAACCGGAATCAATGCTCTCTCTGCCAAGGCACCATGGCCGATTTCCCGGCGTCCCGGTCCTCTGGACGGCTTTGTCTCGCCTACGGAGAAAGACGGGAAATTGTAGTGGTGCATATATCTCTTGGAGGTCTCCATATCATCAATGCCGTCTAATCTCTGGCTTTCGGATAATGGAGCCAGGGTACAGATATTTAAAATCTGTGTCTGTCCGCGGGTGAACATGGCGGAGCCGTGAACTCTTGGAAGCAGATCGATCTCTGCTGCCAGAGGACGGATCTGGTCCATGGCACGGCCGTCTGGACGCTTGTGGTCCTTTAAAATCATCTTGCGGACAGTCTTTTTCTGATACTGGTAAATGGCTTCTCCCAGAACAGCCAGCCATTCTCCCTTTTCTGCAAAAGCCTCTTCAAGCTTTGCAGTGATTTTCCGGATGTTCTCTTCTCTTACCTGCTTCTCATCGGTAAATACGGCAACCTCCATCTCTTCCGGGGTGACGATTTCCCGGATAGCTGCAAATAACTCTTCCGGTACTGCGCAGCTGGTGTATTCATGCTTTGGCTTTCCGCACTCGGCTACGATGGTATCAACGAATTTAATGATTTCCTGGTTTACTTCGTGAGCCTTGAAAATGGCTTCGATCATCTTGTCTTCCGGAACCTCATTTGCTCCGGCCTCGATCATGATGACCTTTTCTCTTGTGGAAGCCACTGTAAGGGCCATGTCGGATACCTGCTTCTGAGACTGGGTTGGGTTAATGACAAGCTCGCCGTCCACAAGTCCTACCTGGGTGGAAGCGCAGGGACCGTCAAATGGAATGTCGGAAATGCTGGTTGCAATGGCGGAGCCCAGCATAGCACACAGCTCCGGGCTGCAGTCCTGGTCTACGGACATAACAATGTTATCTAAGGTTACATCGTTGCGGTAATCCTTTGGAAACAGCGGTCTCATGGGGCGATCGATGACGCGGGAGGTTAAAATGGCGTTCTCTGATGCCTTTCCTTCTCTCTTGTTGAAGCCGCCTGGGATCTTTCCTACAGCGTATAATTTCTCTTCATATTCCACGCTGAGAGGGAAGAAATCAATTCCGTCTCTTGGCTTGTCGGAAGCAGTTGCAGTGGCTAATACTACGGTATCGCCATAGTGCATGAGCGCTGCGCCGTTTGCCTGCTTTGCTACTCTGCCGATTTCAACAGTTAATGTTCTGCCGGCAAGTTCCATGCTAAAACTCTTGTACATAAATGGATCTCCTTTTAATAATTAATATTTAAAAATAAATTTATATTAATAGCAGAAGATGCCGAAACTACTGATCTGCGCGGAAAAAGTGAGTTGGCAAGCAGATTCTGCCTGGGGCAGAATCCGCAACCGTAAATTCGGAACTACGTTCCTCATTCGCGGTTGCTCACGGGCCAAAAAGCAAGCAGATTCTGCCTGGGGCAGAATCCGTAACCGTAAATTCGGAACTGACGTTCCTCATTCGCGGTTGCTCGCCGAAAAGGTATGGGATGCGGGCGGAATATGCGGGCATATTCCGCCCGCATCCCATACCTTTTCGGCTCTGCTTTTTACGCGTACATCAGCGGTCTCGGGGAATGCTTCTGCTTTTAACATTCTTTTCTTAATAGACAGATAGGGTGGAGAAGTTCTCCACCCTAAATGGTTTATTATTTTCTGATTCCTAACTTCTCGATCAGGGAACGATAGCTTTCCAGGTCTGTCTTCTTTAAATAGTCAAGAAGACCTCTTCTCTGTCCAACCATCATCAGAAGACCTCTTCTGGAGTGATGATCTTTCGGGTTCTTCTGGAGATGATCGGTTAATTCTGTGATTCTCTCTGTCAGAATTGCGATCTGTACTTCCGGTGAACCTGTGTCTCCTGGCTTTCTGCCATATTCAGAAATAATAGCTGCTTTCTTTTCCTTTGAAATCATTTGATTTCCTCCTTTGATATTTAGTCTGACCGTATACCAAGCATTGGCTGGAGTGTCCAAAATACCGGGTATCGGCGCGTATTCATACTGAAACAGTTTACCACAAGGAAATATGGTTGTCAATGAATTCGATATTAAAGTCTTGATAAAAGATATATTGCTTTTTCCTTGTCTTTTTCTTTCACCTGCAGCTTATAAATATCCTTTCCCAGGCCCCACCTGCCAAGAGCGGCTCCTCTTGCAAAGGGAACATTTCTGGACAGTCGGAGCTGACTGCTGACAATATCGGTCCTGCAGGTTATATTATTGTCAAAGAGCAGATTTTTCGCTTTATATATTTTTTCCAGATTGTCAGAATTATAAACCTCAATCCATTTCTTTTTAAACAGCATGGTCCCAATCCTTTCTTTTCCCATGTTCATAAGGGAATGAAAAGCATCCGTATGATAACAATTTCATCATATACCTTTTCTTTTTCAATGTAAACCATCTCTGTAAAATATGCGTTGTTATTCAGCCGTTTCCGCCATCAAATACTGGCCAAAGGCCGTCCTTTTCATCTTCTCCAGCAGTCTTTTCCGGATTTCAGCCATATCCGCTTTCAAAAGCTGTTTATCCCTTACCAGACACTCTCCCGCCACATATACCCTTTCCACGTTGGAGGAATTGGCGCTGTAAACCAGGGCGGAATAGGGATCATAGGCGGGGAACATATTGGCGGAACGGGTCTCAACCAGAACCATATCCGCCTGCTTTCCGGGTTCTAAGGAGCCGGTTTTGCGGGAAAGGCCCAGGGCCTGGGCTCCCTTTGCCGTTGCCATTTCCACGATGCGTTCCGCCGGAAATGCGCTCCTGTCCCCGGTTTCATTTTTGTGAAAATCTGCGCAGAGCTTCATCTGCGTAAAAATATCCAAAGTGTTGCCGCTGGCCGGACCGTCAGTGCCCAGGCCTACGGGAATTTTCAAATCCAGCATGGCGCTTACCGGGGCCACGCCCTTTGCCGCCTTCGTATTGGAGCCGATGCAGTGGGCCACTGCCGCCTGCCGGTCCTTTAAAAGCTTTAAATCTCCCTCTGACAAATGAATGCAGTGAGCCGCCAGGGTTTCTTTTCCCAATACTCCTATGCTGTCCAAATATTCCACCGGGGTCATCTGGTATTCTTTCCGGAAATACTCCATTTCGTAATCCATTTCCGCCGTATGAAGGGTAAACGGGACGCCAAAGGAGGAATCCAGCCGGTAGGCTGTCTGCAGCACCTCCTTAGAGCATGTGCTGGTTCCGTGGGGTGCAATGCAGGCGGTAATGCGGGGATGGGACCTGTATTTTTTTATGAGCCTTTCCCCATAGGCAAGAGCCTCGTAAGGATCGGCAAAATCACAGGCTCCTTCCTCCATAACCGTCTGGCCCGCAATTCCCCTCATGCCCATTTCGTCCATTGCCCTTGCAGCCTCTTCTTCATAATAATACATATCAAGAGCTGTGGTAACTCCGGCCAGGAGCATTTCCCCGGCAGCGTAACGGGTGGACAGATAGACCATTTCCTCATCCATGGCCTTCTGTTCCATGGGAATTAAAAATACCCGGAGCCTGTCCTTGCAGTCGTCTCCAAGCCCCCGGAAAGGGATCATTCCCATATGGGTATGAAGATTTACCATGCCTGGCATGAGAATGCCCATTTGGCCGTCCACCAGCTCCGTGTCCTCAGGTGCGGCCTCCTGGGGCAAATCCTTCATAGGGCCTGCCCCTGTGATAATATCCTTTTCAAACATCACGAAGCCTGGATTGTAAATCTCATGCCTTTCATTCATGGTCACCACGGTAACATTTGTTATAATCGTTCTCACATTTATCAACCTTTTGTCTTTCAATCCAGATATTTTTCCACAAGGGGGACTTTCTGCTTTGTCATTACATCAAAGAGCCCCTTGTCACTGAGCTTTAATTCCGGTGAAACAAGGAGCGTTAAGGTGGAAATGGACATGATGGCATTGCTGTTTACATAACCCATGGCTTCAATTTCCTCCCTCACTCCGGCAAGCTCCCTTGACAGCTCTTCTATGCTTTGGTCTGACAGGATACCGCCTACAGGCAGAGCCGCAGAAGCTGTTATCCTGCCCTCCCTGGCGGTCACATAGCCGCCCTGCATGTGGACCACCTGATTCTGGGCCAGAACCATGTCCTTCACGGAATTTCCAAGGACCAGCAGGTTGTGGCTGTCATGGCTCCAGGTGGTTGCAGCTGCACCGGGAGAGGTAAAAGCATTTTCCACAAGGCCGAAGGAAACAGCCCCTGTCTTTCCATATCGCTCAAATACGGCTGCCAGGCAGAGGCCGGCCTCCTGCCAGCAAAGGCGGCCATCCCGGACCGGTATTTCTCTTTTCACATGCCTGGCCCTTGTTCCGAAGCTTTGAATCTGCATTACATTTACAACAGCCTTTCCCCCGGCAATACCGCAGGGCTCCAATTCAAAGTCGGAAGACAGAGCCAGAGGGCACTTTACGGACTGATAAAAATGGCGGGGGAAGACAGCTCTGGAAACATCCATTTTATTCTCATACCGTTTTCCGTTTTTATAAACCGAAGACGGACAAAAGCTTACCAGATCGTCAAGAACAAGGAAGTCCGCCCGCTTTCCTGGAGCGATCATTCCACGGTCATAAAGCCCCATCCTCCGGGCAGGCGTAAAGGTCCCGCAGTAGATAGCCATTTCCGCAGGCATTCCCTGCTCCACCGCAAGGCTCAATATCCGGTTTAAATGGCCTTTTACCAGATGATCCGGCATGGTGTCGTCAGTGACAAGGGCCACATTTTCATAAAGCCGGTTTGCCACCACAGTTTCCACCACATCCGGGGTCAGGGATTTGGCCTGCAGCTCCAAAAACATTCCCATATCCGTTTTTTCCAAAACCGATTCCCTTGTCTGCTGGGTATGGTCTGCATCAACGCCGCCGCGGATAAAGGCCGCCAGCGCTCGTCCTGTAAGGGCAGGACAATGGCCTTCTATTTTCAGCGGCCGCCCGGCACTCTGGCATTGGCGGATGATCTGCTTAATCTGGGTATCTTCTTCAGAAACCAGATCCTTATCATTCATCACCTCTCCAAGGCAGATGATTCTCTCATCCTTTAAAAGCTCCCGGACCTCTTTCTCTCCCACCTCTCCGCCGGAGGTTTCAAGACTGCTGTCGGTGGCCGGAACGCTTGACGGGATTCCATAGTAAATGTCTAAATCCGTTTTCTGGTCCATGAAGCTTTTGATCCCTTCCATGCCGAAAACATTGGCGATCTCATGGGGATCAGCCACCACGCAGGTAACTCCCCAGGGCAGGACCGCCCGGGAAAATTCCTCCGGATAGGTCATGGAGCTTTCAATGTGCATGTGAATATCAATGAGCCCGGGAATAATATATTTTCCTGTACAGTCTACCACAAGGTCTGCTTCATAACTGGCTGCAGGGGAAATGTCGTAAAACCTTTCCCCTGTAACCGCAATGTCCATTTTTTCAAAGCATTGCCTGTATGTCCGGTAGACCCATCCGTTTTTCAGTAATAAGTCAACCTTCATTTTTTTCCTCATCCCTGCCCGTGTTATTTGGACAAAGCCCGCTCCGCTGTATCAGCGTATAGGTATGCCCGCAGGGCGTCTGTCCTTAACTGTTGATGATCCGGTTCCACTGGTCAATCCAGTCGCTTAAGAGAGGATTAACAAAGGAATAGTCCAGGGCCTTGGCTTTGTCCGCCACAGCTCCGTAGGTCATGTTAGCCGCATCCGCTTCGGATATCTCCACCTGATTGTTGGTAGGAGCCTCGTTTAAAGCCTTGGAGGTCTTGCTCTGAAGCTCTTTGCTTAAACGGTAGTTAATGTATGCGTAAGCCAGATCCTTGTCCTTGCAGTTCTTCGTTATGCTGATGGTGTTAAAGTTGGCATAGGTCACATCCGGGGTCACATACACCAGATCCGGGTTAGCCTCCTTGATGGTAGGAACGCCGAAATCGCCTACAATGGCGGCCTTGATCTCGCCGCTGGTGAACATGTTGATCAGGTCGGAAGACTTGGCATAGGTCTTTACAAGGTTGGGCTTTAACTCCTCCAGGGCTTCAAAGGCGGCTTTTCCATTGTCGCTCTTTACATCCACGCCCTTATAGTCGCTTGCCATATAGATCATGGCCGGGCCGAAAGTGGTTGTGATATCCGGGATGGCAACGCTTCCCTCCAGCTCTGCTTTCCATAAGTCATCAAAGCTTTTGATCTCAAATCCCACAGCCTTGGGATCATACATGATGCCGATGCTGTTGATGGTATAGGCAACGCCCTGTCCCGCATCGGCCATGGTCTTTGCGGCTCCGATGAGGTACTGGCTGTTTTCAATCTTACTCAAATCCAGGGTCTCAAACAGGCCTTCCTCAATTCCCTTGGCAGTCATGGCCTGGGACAGCTCAATCACATCAATGGTGGTTTGAGAATCGGCGGAAAGCTTTGTATAGCGCTCATTGGTGCTTCCCGTCTCCGTAACGATCTTGCAGTTAAACTGATCCTCAAAGGGCTTGTACACCTCTTCCTCTGAAATATCCTCGCTTAAGCCATAGGTGGATAAAACCAGTTCCTTTGCTTCATTTCCCGCCTTCTTCTCTTCGGTTGTTCCGGCGGCGCCTGTTGTGCCGGCTGCACCTGTGGTGCCTGTTGACCCGGCGCTTCCGCAGCCTGCAAGCAGAAGGGCTGCACATAAGGATAATGCCAATACTTTTTTCATAATCATAACCTCTCTCTTCTTTATAATTGACGGCCTTTTCAGCCGCTGTTACCGGTTTATGAGGATCAGCTTCTGTTCCGGTAAGTAAAGGCGGATGCGGCTGCCTTCCTTATAGGATTCCTCCGCAGGTCTGCTGACAAGGAATTTCCCTGACTCCGTAAGAATCTCGTACTGATAGGTCTTTCCAAGAAAGGTGCGGACACCTACGGTTCCTTCCAGGACATTTTTCTCCTGTCCTTCCTCTGCGATCCGGATGTCCTCCGGGCGGATGGTGCCGATGCAGGCATCTTCGCTGTGCTCCGTCTCTACGGAAAATAGCGCGCCCTTCTCTGTCTTATATCCGTCTGCCTGTTTGCTCAAGGGAAGAAAATTTTCAAATCCGATGAATCTGGCTACAAATTCCGTTTCCGGCCTGTGGTAAATCCGTTCCGGGCTGTCGAACTGCTCGATGATCCCCTGGTTCATGACTGCCACCTTATCGGAAATGGAAAAGCATTCCTCCTGGTCATGGGTGACAAACAGGGTGGTGATTCCAAGCTGCTTCTGGATTCTTTTGATTTCCATGCGCATGGCAATGCGCAGCTTGGCATCCAGATTGCTTAAGGGCTCGTCCAGAAGAAGAAGCTTTGGCTCGATCACCAGGGCCCTTGCCAGAGCCACCCTCTGTCTCTGTCCGCCGGACATCTGCTGGGGAAACCGCCCCGCAAATTCCGTAAGATCGCAGACCTCCAAAATGTGCTTCACTTTTTTTTCAATCTCCGCTGTATCAAGCTTTCTCATCTTAAGGCCGAAAGCCACGTTGTCATAAACGCTTAAATGGGGAAAGAGGGCATAGCTTTGAAATACGATTCCAAAATTCCTCTTATGGACCGGAACCTTTGTCAAATCCGCTCCATCCAGCACAAAACTGCCGTTCTGGGGCTCGATGAACCCGGCCACTACCCGAAGGGTGGTGGTCTTTCCGCAGCCGCTGGGGCCTAAAAGGGAAACCAGCTCCCCTTCCTGCACCTCCAGATTCAGCCCTTTTAAAACCTGTTTCTTCTTATCATAACGGACATCAATGTCCTGCAGCGTCATATATGCCATGATCCATTCCTCCTATTTTGCCAGAGCGGCTATTCCCAGTGTCTTGTCAACAATTACCATAATAAGAACCGTTACCGCCATTAAGAGCACGGAAACTGCCGACACCGTAGGGTCATAATTATATTCGATGTAATTCATCAGAGTCGCCGGAAACGTGGATACGCCGGGGCCTGAAAGAAACATGGAAACCGGAATATTATTAAAGGAGTTAATAAATGCCAGCATAAACGCTGCGGAAATCCCTGAAGTAATATTAGGAAGCACCACACGGAAAAACGCGCCTGTCTTTGTGCACCCCAAGCTCCAGGCCGCCTCTTCCACGGAAAAATCAAACTGTTCCAGGCTGGACCCCACCACCCGGATCACATAGGGCAGAGTCACCATGAAATGGCCTGCCAGAAGGCCTGTAAATACCGGAATCCTTAAGGTCAGCACCAGAAACTGATAGAGAACGAAGCCGATCACAATTCCCGGTACAATGGTTGGGGAAAGGAAAACGGATTTTAAAAGCCCTCTGCCTTTCATGCCGGACCTTGCCAGGGCATAGGCCGCCGGTATTCCCACAAGCAGGGCAATTAAGGTTGCCAGAAGAGCGATTTCCAGGCTGGTTAAAAAGGACATGCGGAATGATTTCAATGCAAATACATTTACAAACCATTTCACGGAAAAGGAATCAATGGGAAATGTGATGGCGCTGCCCTTTCCAAAGGCAGTCACCGTAATGATGATCAGGGGAATGATTAAAAACCCGAATACCAGGGCTGCAAAAGCAGTCAGCAGCTTATTCTTACGCATGGCTTCCTCCTCTTCTGTCCAGTCTGGCCGCAAGGGCGTTAAAGCCTTTGATGACAGCCAGGGTGACAACGATCATAATCAGGGAAATGACGGCAGCTCCGTCCCAGTCCCCCACGCTCATGGCTCTTTGGTAAATGAACGTTGCCAGGACCATATTTTTATTTCCGCCCAAAAGCTGGGGTGTTGTATAAGCGGTCAGGGTTCCGGTAAATACCAGAATGCCGCCCACAATGATTCCCGGAAGGCTCATGGGGAAAATCACCTTCATAAAAGCCTTGAACCGGTCCGCTCCCAGGCTTAAGGCAGCTTCCATCATATCGTCGCCGATATTTTCCATGACTCCGGCCACCGTAACGATCATCAGAGGAAGAAATAAGTAAACCGAACCGATGATAATGGCAAAATCCGTATACAAAAGCTTTACGGGCTTTTCCGCAATCCCGGCTGCCATAAGGAACCGGTTGATAATCCCGTTGCTTCCTAAAATATTGATCCAGGCAAAGCTCCTTATGACGGAATTGGTCATCATGGGGAAAATGGAAACGGATAAAAGGACTCCTCTCCATTTTTTACTGCACCGGCTGATGAAATACGCTGTGGGCACTCCTCCCACCATGCAGACAGCCGTTGTAAGAATGGCGACCTTGACCGTCCTTAAGAAAATTTTCAAGTAATACCCATCCCGGAAAAACTCCACATAGGCGCTGAAAGGATAATCATCCGTATGAAACGACGGGATTATCACCCGCAGAAGCGGAAGAAACAGACACACCGCCAGAATCACAAGCCCCGGCACCACCATTACAAATGCACTACCTTTTTTCATCTCGACCTCTCCCTGGTTTTCTCTTGTCATTCATTGTCCTTATAAATATTTATAATAATCATTTATAAGTATTTTTAATTTATCGCTGTACTTTTATTATAATTTATGATATACTGTACGTCAAATACATATAATCTATATTTTCTATGCAGTAAAGCTATGGAGTTCTTTTGATAAAGCAGGAGGGATCAGCCATGGAGTTAAAGGAAGCGAAATACATTCTGGCCATTGCAAGATATAAGAGCATCAGTAAAGCCGCAGATATACTGTTCATCTCCCAGCCATCCTTAAGCAAATATTTAAAGAATCTGGAAAGCCACTTGGGAACCCGGCTTTTTGACCGGATAGGAAGCAGCTACTTTCCAACTTATATCGGAGAGCGCTACATCCATTATGCAGAGAAAATCGTATCCTATGGCAGGGAGTGGGATATTGAATTCGACGATATCATGCACCAGAACCACGGCCGTTTAAATATCGCCATACCCATTATGCTGGGAAACAGCCTGATCGGACCGACCCTGACGAAATTCCACCAGCTCTACCCCCATGTTACGGTCAATGTAATGGAGGAAGTCAACTTCGTGGCCGAGCATACCTTAACCGACCACACCGTGGACTTAACCATTTACAATGTTCATCAATTTCCCACTGATCTGGATTATCAGGTCATAGGAAAAGAGGAAATGGTACTGATTCTGTCAGACACAAATCCTCTTGTTCAGAAAGCAGTGAAAAAAAAGGGATTTCAATATCCATGGATTGATTTAAGCCTCTTAAACCAGGAGTCTTTTATCCTGCTCTACCCGGATCAAAATACCGGCGGGCTTGCCCTGAAATTATTTCGTGATTATGGAATGGAGCCCAATATCCTGCTCCACACCAGAAACAGTGAGATGTCCATCCGGCTGGCTATGGAAGGCCTTGGCGCCGCCTTTGCCCCGGAAAGCTATTACCATTATTTAAAGACCCGTGAACCCGGGTCCTCTGTCTGCCTTTCCATAGGGAAAGAAAAATTTGAAAATACCCTCATCGCCGCCTACCAGAAAAACCGGTATCTGCCCAAATATGCAAAGGCTTATCTGGACATCCTGGTAAAATACTACAGATCGGAACGTAATGAATAATTTCCGAAAGCCGTTTTTCAAAAAAATAAGGTTCTTTATAAAAATTACATAATTTCTTTAAATAATTTTTATAAATTATTGAATTTTTTTCGAAATTCGGTTATTATTGTGCCGTGGGATATTTGTAACGACTGATTTGCGTCTTACATGGATTCTGCCGGATATGATTTTGAAAGCCGGCGGAGGAAGTGCAGATTGCTTAACCAGATAAAATCAAATATAAGGAGATTGTCAATGGAAAAACTATTTAAGCTGAAAAAGAATGGTACAAAAGTATCAACCGAGGTCCTTGCCGGGCTTACGACATTTTTCGCAATGGCGTATATCCTGTTCGTCAATCCGGCAATACTTTCACAAACCGGCATCCCCTATGGTGCGGTATTTCTGGCAACCATCTTCGCTTCCACCGCAGGCACGCTGGTTATGGCCCTTTTTGCAAACGTGCCTTATGCACAGGCTCCAGGCATGGGACTTAATGCATTTTTCACCTATACGGTTTGCTTTGGCTTAGGCTTTAAATGGCAGCAGGCTCTTGCCATGGTATTTATCTGCGGTATCATCAATATCCTCATCACCGTCACAAAAATCCGTAAGTCCATCATCAGAGCCATTCCCGAAAGCCTTCAGCACGCAATCGGCGGCGGAATCGGTATATTTATTGCCTATATCGGCATTAAGAACGCAGGATTTTTAAGCTTTACCGCTGATCCGGGTACATACACCATGCTGGACAGCGGAACTGTGGTAACCGGAAGCGGCATCGTGCCGGCACTGGCAACCTTTAATACGCCGGTTCTCCTGTTTTCCGTCATTTCCCTGATTTTAATGATCGTACTGGTAGTTAAAAAAGTTCCGGGCGCTATTTTTGTCAGCATTATTATTTCCACCATCATCGGCATCTTCATGAAAGTAGTTGATATAAGCCAGATCGGCATCGAGTCCAATATCGGAAAATCCTTTTCCGAGCTGGGAACTACCTTTGGAGCGGCATTCGGTTCGGAAGGCCTGCTTTCCCTTTTCCAGGACCCCGGCAAAATCCCCCTGGTGCTCATGACTATTTTCGCATTCAGCCTTTCCGATACCTTTGACACTCTCGGCACCTTTATCGGAACAGGCCGCCGCACAGGCATTTTCAGCGAAGAGGACCAGAGAACCCTTGAGACCTCCAGCGGCTTTAAATCAAAAATGGACCGGGCACTGTTTGCAGACTCCATTGCAACCTCCATCGGTGCTATTTTCGGAACCTCCAATACCACCACATACGTGGAAAGCGCTGCCGGAATCGGCGCAGGCGGACGGACCGGACTTACCTCCCTTGTTACCGCTCTCATGTTTTTAATCAGCATCTTCCTGGCTCCTTTCATCGGGATCGTGCCCGCACAGGCAACTGCACCGGCTCTGATCTTAGTTGGAATCATGATGCTTTCTTCTTTCGCAGACATCAAATGGAATAATCTTGAAGAAGCCATTCCGGCATTTTTCGCAGGCATCTTCATGGCCCTGGGCTACAGCATTTCCTACGGAATTGCAACCGGGTTCATCTTCTACTGCATCGTTAAGTGCTTAAAGGGTGAAGCAAAGACCATCCACCCCATTCTTTGGGTTTGTACAATCCTGTTTGTTTTAAATTTTGTTATGCTGGCTTTTCTGTAAAAAGACGGAATACATGATTAATCCCCGCGCCGGAAATTTTCCGGTACGGGGATTATTTTATTTCCGCTTCAGTTTACGGCAGCATCCCTGTCAATATGAATCACGGCATTCAGCATTACCGAAGCCCCTTTTGTACATTGTTCAAAAGTTGTAGATTCTTCCTTGCAATGGCTGTACCCTTTTTCTGACGGTACGAAAATCATTGTGGTGGGAAGCATGTCAGCGGCATACTGGGCATCGTGGCCTGCTCCGCTGTTGATATACATATTGGAGTATTTTAGCTCATCTGCACTGTCTTTCACATATTTCACCAGCTTTTTATCAAAGTAAACCGTGCTCCGGGACCAGGCTTTTACCTTTTCCGTCCGGCAGCCCGCAATCTCATCCGGAATGGATTCTATTATTTCTGCAACGCGCTTTAAAACCGCCTCGTCTTCATGTCTGGCGTCCAGAGAAAAATCCACGAAATCCGGAATTACGGTGTGTATACACGGATGGCATTTTATTTCCCCTGTAGTATAGACTAAACGGTCATCCAGCTGATCAAGCCGGTCATGTAAATATTGAATAATTTTAACGGCAGCATAAAGGGCGTCTTTTCTATGCTTCATCGGCGTAGTCCCCGCATGGTTCGCCTGTCCATAGGTTCTTATGCGGTAATTTACCATCCCAAGAACACAGGTGACTACCCCGATATCCTTTGCCTCTTCTTCAAGCACCGGTCCCTGTTCCACATGCAGCTCCAGCATCGTCTCATATTTTCCCGCATTCAACCGGTTTTCCATGGTGCCGCGGTACTTACTCCTTTGCAGCGCATCGCCGAATGTGAATTCTTCATTGATAATACTCATTGATTCCAGCATGGCTTCTTTGGAGAATTTACCCGTGATAACGCCGGAAGACATGATTGCAGGCGGAAACAGCGATCCTTCTTCATTGGTCCATATCATAACGGTAAGCGGATGGCTGTGTTCAATTTTTTCATGATACACGGTTTCTAAAACTTCCATCCCGGAAATGACGCCCAATATTCCGTCATAATGGCCGCCGTTCTTTACAGAATCAATGTGTGATCCCATAACAATCCGTTTTGCCTGCGGGTCACTTCCCGGCAATGTGGCATACATATTGGCCATATCATCGGTTTCAATAAACGCTCCGATTGCACTCATGCGGGAAATAAATTCCTCCCGCAGCAAGGCTTCTTCATCCGATAAGGCATATCTGGTTAAGCTGCCGTCTTCATTTAAACCGAACTTTCGAAAAGCTGTTATTTTTTCTCCCATTCTTTCCAAGCTGCATTCATACATGTTTTTCACTGAGACTTATCTTCCCTCTTGAATGATAAATCTTATCTCCTTTCTTCTTTCCTGCCCATGTTTTTCGGCAGGTCACCCCTCTTGTCCGTTTTTAGGGGAATAAAGCCTGTTCCTACGGTGACAGTATAGCACAAAGCTCTGTTTTTTGCGACCTTGCCATAGCCTTTCCTGCTCCGGTGTGGTAAAATGATGGTAAAAGAAAGGGAGGTGCCTTATGGAACGGAAAGCTATTAAAATTTTTACTGCGCATGATAATATAGAGGCTGAAATGATTTTAAACACTTTAAAAGATCACCACATTCCCGCGTACAAAAAGGACTTAGGAAACGCCGGCCTTATGAATATTTATGGCGGCAATTCAAAATATGGAGAAGAGATTTTTGTAGCGGAAACAGATGTGGAGGCAGCCATTGAAATTTTGAGAAGTATGGGTCTGGAATAATGGAGGTAAGTCTTTGGAATTTGAAATAACGAATAACGTCAGTGAAAAGGATCAGAATGCTGTTTTTCAGGGCCTTTTGAAATATAATCGTTCTCATCTTGGGGATAGTGAGCCGGAAGACCTTGGAATATATCTTCGGAATGAAGAGGGAATGGTGACTGCCGGACTGGTTGGGAACACATTCGGGCTTTGGCTTATGGTCAAGTACTTATGGATAAGCGAAGAATTAAGGGAACAGGGCATTGGCAGCCGGATTTTATTAAAGGGGGAGGAAACTGCAAAGGAACGGGGATGCAGATATGTGTTTTTAGACACATTCAGCTTTCAGGCACCGAATTTTTATAAGAAGTATGGATATACAGAGGTTCTTACCCTTGAAAATTACCCGGTTGACGGAAAGCGTCATTACTTTACGAAAACGCTTTAAATGTATTTTCAATAAGCTTTTGGGGAGTCATTAAAAATTACGCAGGAGTTATCCAAATGAGTATGAGAACTATCATGATTTTCACGGAATTTGAAAATATTGATGTAATAAATGATATTCGCAGGAAATATGATCCCCTGGCAGATTTGGTATTGCCCCATATTACGTTAGTTTTTCCCTTTGATAGTGAATTGACAGATGAAGAACTCCATGGGCACTTGGAAAAGTGTTTGAATGGGGTGGCGCCATTTTGGATTGAATTAGAGGGATTCAGCAAGCAGCAGGATAAATATGGAAACTTTCTGTTTTTAAATGTGGTGCAAGGCATGAGGGAAATAAAAAGAATCCACAAATTATTATATGATAATAAGCTGAAACAATTCGATTCAGGCTGTGATTACATTCCGCATATGACCGTTGGTAACCTGTCTTCCGCCGGACTTCTTGATAAAGCCTTTGATGATGTTAATCAATGCCGCGATAAATTTAAGACTGCGGTAAAAAGGATATCCGTGGAAAGGATCGGTAAAAACGGGGAATCAATCATTGTTATAGAGCATGAACTAAACGGAGAAATTGCAGGTTTATCAAAACGGAGATTTTTATGGAATTATGCTATCGATTGGCAGAAAAAAGGGACGCCGATTTACTGATTGACATATATAATCAGTCATTTTACCAGGATTACCTTAGGTATGGGGAATGTCCTGCTTATGGAAGAACAAGAGAACGGATGGAATTGTCCATTGAAAAGTTTCCAAAGGAATTTATTTTATATAACCATATTCCAGTGGGAGCCGTATCAATGAAAAATAATGGAAACGGTGAATATTATTTGGGGTGTCTCTGCGTTATTCCTGAATATCAGAACAAAGGGATTGGCACCCAGGCCGTGAAAGACCTATTGGAACGTTACGGAGATTGGAAAAGAATATCATTAGTCACGCCTGCGGACAAGGAAGAGAACATTTTCTTCTATACAAAGAAATGCGTTTTTGTAATTGATGGGGAAAAACTGGACGGCAATGTTAAGGTTGCAGAGCTTTCATTGAAGCGATGAATTTTCCTCCATTGTTGGAATGAATTGCGATTTTGGTGACTGAAAGCATAATGAAAAACCGGAAATTGACAAGGAGAACCTATGAAATATTTTGGGGATGGGCTAAGTGAAAAACATAAGGAGCTAAATAAGATTATCCGCAGAGCAGAGGAAATCGAGCAAGCCAAGGCACTTTTTCTGGAAATTCATGCAAAATTACATTTGTCTGAAATTTCACATACAGAAAAGAATGAAGTGGATGATCTTCTATGGGATTTAGACGGAAATGAATATGCCATTATGCCGACGGGCAAGGACGAAACCATTGGATGGGTTCTATGGCATATTGCAAGAATTGAAGATCTGACAATGAATCTCCTAGTCGCCCGGCAAGATCAGATATTTGATGAAACGTGGCAAAAACGATTGAATGTTTCCATCAGAGATACAGGAAATGCACTTTCTGATGATGAAATAATGGATCTAAGTAAAAATATCAATATTGATGAACTGATTCGTTATCGGAATGAAACAGCCAAAAGAACAAGAGAAATTGTCAGGAATTTGAAAGCCGGGGATATGAAACGAAAGGTTTCACCCGCTGACTTGGAAAGAATATGGTCAGCCGGCGGAGTGACAAAACAGGAAGATTCCATATGGCTCCTTGATTTCTGGGGCAAAAAAGATGTTGCCGGTATTTTACTCATGCCGCCCACCCGCCATGTCATGCTTCATTTGAATGACTGCTTTAAATGGAAAGAACATTTCCGCACGAAAAAGAATTTTTTCAGGAGTTAAATTCCAGTATATCCGGCAGACAGCAAGGCCGGGCCGTTCAACGGTTAAATAGATAGTGCAGCACACCTCCGTTGAAAGTCCCGCCCGGCTTTGCTTATCTGCTGCCAATGCATTACGCTTCCATGTCAAGCCCCACATCCATGCTGCCAGACCGGAATCCCTCTAAATCCATAGTAATATAGGTAAATCCCAGCTCTTTCAGCTGCGAAATGATTTCTCCGCTCCGTTCAAGCAATTCTTCCATGGACTCCCTGTCAACCTCAATCCGGACAATATCCTTATGAAGCCTTAACCGCACATTTCCTTTTATCAGAGAGCTTATGTATTCCTCTCCTTTTCCTATCCGTTCCAGGACTTCGTAATCGATTTCCGTATGATAGGGAAGCCGGGTTGCCATACAGGGAGATGATGGCCTGGAAGCCACGGATATCCCGTACCCGGCGGCAATCTCTTTTACCTGGGCTTTCGTAATGTGAAGCTCAGCCAGAGGGCTTATGATTTCAAGTTCCCTTAAAGCCTTGATTCCGGGGCGGTAAACATGAAGATCGTCTTCATTGGTTCCGTCCATAATATAACGGATATTCATTTCCCCTGCAAAATCCTTAAGAGACTGGAAAAGCTTTTTCTTGCATAAATAGCACCTGTTCACCGGATTAAAACGGATTTCTTCCTGTTCCAGCTCATCCACGGAAACCACCTTATGAATGCCTCCCAGCTCCTTTGCCACCCTGGCCGCTATGGCCAGGTCACAGGACGGATGAAGACGGCTGTCAAAGGTTACCGCATAAACCTTTTTCCCTGTCTTCCCCACCGCATCTGATGCTGCCTTTAATAACAGGCTGGAATCCACTCCCCCGGAAAAGGCCAGGCAGATATCCTCTTTCCCATACTCTGCCATGGCTTCCTCCAGACGGGCCTTTACTGAATTTATTTCCTGTTCCATGACTGTTCCGCCTCTTCTCTTATTTTGCAGTATATAGTCTGATAATCCAGCCCTTTCTGTCTGCAAATGCTTCTTACGCTTTCATATTCCGGGTAGAAAAACTGCCGTCCCTTATAGGTGCAGACCTTTACCTCTGCCTCTCCCAGGTCTGTTTCAATTTTCCTTTTTTCCCTGCTTAAAATGGTTCTGGACACCGGATGCTTTCTCACTCCGATTGTGGTCGTCTGAATGAACAGAATATCTTCCATCCGTTCTACTTCTTCTTTCCGGCAGATAAGGGAAATCATATAGGCGGGACGGTTCTTTTTCATATAAATAGGCGTATTCCACACATCAGCTGCCCCTGCCTCCAATAAGGATTCCATGGTAAATCCCAAGGCTTCTCCGCTGCAGTCGTCAATATTGGCTTCCAAAACCCACATCTCTTCTCCCGGCTCCTCGGTTTCCTCAAGGATCATTGCCCGCAGGACATTGGCCTGCTTAAAGTCTTTCTTTCCCGCTCCAAGACCTGTTTTTAATATCCGGCAGGAAGAGGGAAGCGAATCCCTTGTGCGGAGTGTTGCCGCAATGGCTGCTCCTGTAGGCGTTACCATCTCCCCTTCATTGTCCGTAAAGCGCAGCTTTAATCCGCAGGCAGCCGCAATGTTGGCTGTTGCGGGAACAGGGACAGGAATTACCCCATGGCGGCAGCGTACAGTTCCAAAGCCTTCCGCCAGCGGAGATACCACGATCTCTTTCAGCCCAAGGTTGTGGATGCAGACAGCCACACTGATAATATCCACAATAGAATCAATGGCTCCTACTTCATGAAAATGTACTTCCTCTACCGGAATCCCATGAGCCTTTGACTCAGCCTCCGCCACCACATCAAACATCCGCTTTGCCATGTCTTTCACGCGGGTATCGGAATCCAGCCTGTCAATAATGGTATAAATATCAGAGAGGTTGCGGTGATCGTGGGTGTGGTCATGTCCATGCTCATGGCTGTGGTCATGATCGTGGTGGGGCCCATGTCCATGTTCGTGGCTATGCTCATGGCCGTGGTCATGTTCATCCACATGCCCATCCATATGACCATGTCCATCTTCATGGCCATGCCCATCCTCTTCCAACAAAACATCAAAATCATAAGCATCCAGCCCGCACTTTTTAGTCCTCCCAACGTGGAGACGATACCCCTCCACCCCCAGGCTGTCAAGAGCTTTTATCAGAACGTCCCTATCCGCCCCCAGATCCAGAAGGGCTCCCACGGTCATATCGCCGCTGATTCCTGAATTACATTCCAAATACAGTATTTTTCCCATATTATTTTACCGCCAATCGATTGATTTGTGTCGCCAGATACCCGGCGCCATAGCCGTTGTCAATATTAACCACCGAAATCCCGTTTGCACAGGAATTGAGCATTGTGAGCAAAGCCGATAATCCGTGGAAGCTGGCTCCGTATCCCACCGAGGTGGGAACCGCAATAACCGGAACCTCTGCCAGACCTGCGATTACGGTCCCCAAAGCTCCCTCCATTCCCGCTACAGCCACGATGCAGTTAGCATGACTGATTCTGTCCCGCTGGGACAGAAGCCGGTGAATGCCCGCCACTCCCACATCAAAAATCCGGTCCACCTTGCAGCCGAAAAATTCTGCAGTCTGGGCAGCTTCCTCGGCCACAGGGATATCGGCCGTTCCCCCTGTACATACTGCCACGCAACCCCTTTTTTCTTTTCCCGGACGCTCTGCTTTCAATATCCTGGATATGGAATCATAGGTGACCTGGGGAACCTCTTTCTTCACCAGTTCAAATTGCTCCTTAGAGGCCCTTGTCCCAAATACTTCGCCGTCTCTTTCATAAAACTTTTTATATATTTGCACCAGATACTCATCCGGTTTTCCCTGGCAGAACACCGTTTCTCCAAAGCCGGAACGAAGGGCCCTGTGGTGGTCCAGCTTTGCATAGCCCAGATCTTCATAAGGAAGATCCTTTAAAAGCCCTTCCGCATCCTCGATTTCCATTTCTCCTGACTTCACCAGCTGAAGCATTTCTCTTATATCCATATTTTTCTCCATTCTGTGCGTATTTCACAGTACAAGCAGGCATAAATGAAAGCCGGTGCATACGCACTCTAAAAGTCATTCTGAATGGCCCGCCGCCAAAAAGACCTGTATCCCGTTCTTCCGCTTCCAATATAAGAAAGCTCCAAAGCTGATTCCAGAGCTCTCCCCTATAAACTGATTGCATAAAAAATACCAGAAACAGTCATACGTATTCCTTAGGAATACCCATACCTTCCTGGCATCTGTTCTTATCAGTTACTTTCATACATTGAATAGGCGTTGCTGCGGCGGCTTCTGTCACCCGTTAAAAAAAGTATACGTAAAAACCGCCTCTTCGTCAACACCTTTTTAGGCAAAGGTTTGGGGAGCATTTCCGGTCATATGAGCTCTTTCAGAAGAATATCCCTTATATGGCCCTGATACTTTTCTTTCGTCACCACGATCTCATATCCCTGCCTGATTATATTGTTTTTGCTGAATTCATTGTCCGGGTGAACTGTGCACATCAGGTACCGAAAGTCCAGCTTTTCCAGCTCTTTCTCCGCAGTCTGCATCATGGCATACTGAAGACCGTGGCCCCGGTACTCCGGAAAAATGGCAATTGACTCCATATGAGCCACCTTTCCCAGCTTATCTTCCGAAAAGCCTATATCCCGTCCCAGGTTTTCTTCCCCTGTTCCCGGCAGAGAGACGAGAAAAACTCCCGCCAATTCTCCCGATTCCTTTGAAAACGCCTTATAGCCGATTCCTTTTCCTTCTTTTAAGACACGGTATGTATATTCCGAATCATCAGCTGCAAACCAGTCTTTCCGTTCCATCTGCTGCCACACCAGCTGAATCACATCAGCCATGAGCTGATAATCCTCGGGCACAGCCCTTTCTATGAAAAATTCCATGTTCTACCACATCCTTTTTCCGAACCAGCTTTATTACAGGCCATAGCTCCAAACCAGCCATGAACCCATCCGGGCAGTATTTCCAAGCCATTCAGGCAATGCTCTCTTTAACCGTACATTGATTCTTTCAGAACTTACAGCAAATTCCCGGAACTCCGGCTCCTTACATCCCTTTTACGCACCATTTACACATTTCTGGTAAACCTGCATGCCGGATAATTGGAACAGCCATAGAATTCCCCGAATTTCCCGCTGCGCTTCCTTAAAACGCCTCCGCACTGGGGGCAGATTTCCTCTTTCTGGTCTTTCACTTTCTGATCCTTAAGCAGCTTACCCATATTCTCATAGCACAGCTGGTTCATGATGCAGTCATTCATGGCCCGGTGGGCTCCCTGGGTTTCTATATTGAAGTGGGCCGAAATGTCCGTTAAGCGGTAACACTTTAACTGAGGCAGGCAAAGCTTTGCCATGTAAAGAGTATCCACATAGTCATTGGCCACATCCTGATTCAGCAGCTCTCCCGCCGCCCGGTATAAAAAAAGCAGGTCAAAGGACTGGATATTATGGCCCACCAGAATATCTCCGCCGATAAATGACAGAAATTCCGGCAGAACCTTATCCAGCCCCGGCGCATCCTTCACCATTTCATCCGTTATACCGTTTACATTGGTTGCCCCAATGGGAATATGGGTCCCCGGATTTACCAGGGTCGAAAATTCTTCCACGGGCTTATGCCCTTTTACTTTAATGGCCGAAATCTCAATGATAAAATCCTCTTCGGCGCTGATTCCTGTTGTCTCTAAATCAAATACCACATAATCCTCTGCGTACTGATTCAAACGTCTGCCCGTAATCTGTCTGACAGCCATAGCTTCCTCCGTTTCGTATATCCCATAATCTTCCGTAACATATCTATTATAACGCCTGCCCTTTCATTCATCAAGCTTGTGGGCTAAATTCTTTCCTCTCTCCTCTCTTCCCGGGAAATCTTATCAATTAAAGGCTACCATCTGCTCCGCCACTGTCTCCGCTTCCTCTGAAGAAAAATACCCGCAGGCCTCCATTCTCTCAAGAACCTTTCTCTGTCTCTTCTCCGCCAGTCCCGGATTCTTTGTGGGAGCATATGCGGACGGAGCATTGGGAACACCGGCCAAAAGAGTGCTTTCATAATCCGTCATCTCCTCCGGAGCCTTATGGAAATAGCCCCTGCTGGCATCGCCCACGCTGTAATAGCCGTCTCCAAAATAAATACAGTTCACATACAGCTCAAGAATTTCATCCTTTGTATAGTTTTTCTCAATGTCATGAGCCATGAACACCTCCGCCGCTTTCCTGTAAATGTCCCTTTTCTGATCAAAATACAGATTTTTCGCCAGCTGCTGGGTTATAGTGCTTCCCCCCTCCACCAGCTTTCCGGCCCTGATATCATTTGTCACCGCCCGGGCAATGGCGATTAAGTCAATTCCTCCGTGCCGGTAAAAACGGTGGTCCTCCACGGCTATGACCGCATTGACATAAACCTCAGGCAAATCCGTGTATTCTGTATACCCATCCTTTTCCCGGATCTCTTCTACCCGTTCTGAAAGTCCGGTTTCTTTAAGAGCCTCCCGGTACAGCTCATATCCTTTATGGGCCACGGTGAATCCGGTCACCAGACACACCGTCATCGTCAGCAGCAATACTATTTTTATCAATGTCTTTATCTTCATAGATTCACGCCCCCTTTTCCTCACTGATTTTTCCTGTTTCTTATGTTACAAATAAATTGTATCATAGTATACTTTTTAAAACAGGAATAATTCCTTATATTTCCCTGAACTTTTCAGATATTTTATGACAAAAAGTTTACCAATTCTTACAAAAAAAGAAAAATATGGCAGAATATGAAAATCCGGAAATAAAGAGTATGGAAAGATGCATTAGCAGCAGAACGCAAAAAATCAGCATTCCACCGCAGGAGCAAATACCGTGGAATGCTGAATCCAATATACCGTATACTGTTTTTGTTATTGCTTAATATTATTTTTCCCGTCAAAAACCGGGCCGTCCTCATTCCATTCCAGTCTCATCAGATAGGCATGGCGGTTAGGATCATAAAGGGGGTCTCCCGTGATCTCATCATAGGGCCTGGCATGATACACCATGATATCGCTTACCCCGTCCTCATCCTTTACAAAGGAGTTATGCCCGGGGCCGAAGACGCCGTTTTCAGGCTGGCTTTTAAAGACCGGCAGCCGTTCCTTTTTCCAGGCGTTCTTATCCAGCAGATCTTCATCCGCACCAATGGTGAGCAGACCCATGGAGTAGCAGGCTCCCGTGGCGCTGGCGGAATAGGTGACGTATATCTTATTTCCGTGCTTTAACACCGCAGGGCCTTCATTGACCCAGAACCCGATCCGTTCCCAGTCATAATCCGGGGCCGTAAGAGTCACCTGTTCCGTGGAAAGCTTCCAGGGCGTTTCCATCCGCGCTATGTAGAGATTGGAAATCTTTCTCCCAACGCTGACCTTTTCCGCCCAGATGCAGTACCAGCTTCCCTTATGCTCAAACACCGTCATATCCAGGGAAAAATCCTGAAAGGAGAATTCATCGGAGGGCTGCATCATCCCCAGCTCCTTCCACATGCCGGTCATGGGGTCCTCATCCTCACATTCCAGCACATAGGGGCGGATGGCCCAGATATCATCCGCATCTCCCGCCGCATAGTAAATGTACCACTTGTCATTGATATAATGAAGCTCAGGGGCCCATATATGGATGCTCATAAGACCCTTTTCATGCTTTTTCCACACGGTCACTTCATTTTCATCCTTTAATCCCAAAAGCGTCCGGGAACGGCGCAGAATGATCCGGTCGTACTCCGGCACAGAGGCGGTGAAATAATAGCTTCCATCCCTGTGACGGTAAATATAAGGATCTGCCCGCCGGGCGATAAAGGGCTCGTTATAAGGAGTTTTCTTATAGTTTTGACTGTTCATGTGTTCTCTCCCCCTTAACCTTTCACCGCCCCTGCCATCATTCCTTCAATAAAATATTTCTGGAATGCCACAAACAGGAGAAAGATTGGTATGACCGAGAAAACAGAGCCCACGATCAAAAGGCTGTAATTATCCCCATAAGGATTGATGAGGGTATTTAAGCCCAGGGTCAGGGTGTACTTATCCGAAGAACGGATGACCAAAAGGGGCCATAAATAATTGTTCCATGCGTTCATTCCGTTTAAAATGGCCATGGCGGAAAACGCAGGCTTCATCAGAGGAACGATGAGCCTGTAAAAAATCCCGTACTCCGTCGCCCCGTCAATTCTTCCCGCCTCCAAAAGAGACTGGGGGATGCTCACCAGATACTGCCGGAAGAAAAAGATGGTGGAGGCATGAGCCACAAAGGGCAGAATGACAGCTGCATAGCTGTCCATCATCTTCCATGTGGAAAGCTGCTTATAAAGGGGTAGCATAACAACCTCCAGAGGAATGGACAGGATCAGAAGCACAATGATGAATAAGACTTTCTTTCCCTTAAATTCATAAACCGCAAATCCATATCCCACAAAGGAGCTTACCAGCAGAGTGCAGGCCACGGTGATTACCGTAAGGCAGATGCTGTTAAAAAACCATTTCCAGTATTCATGACGTCCCGTAAAAAGAAGAACGTAATTATCAAGATTCATTCTGGAAAATTTTATATCCAGGTTTAAGCCGTATTGAAGGAGGTCGCTTCCAGGCTTAAAGCTTGCCACAAAAAGGACCCAGACAGGAAGAACGATCAATATGGCGAGAATGGCAAAGAGGGCTACCAGCCCGGCTGTTGCCCATTTTTTTCTGGTTTTTGTGTCAGATGGATTTTTTCTGTCTGTTCTGCTCATATCAATCCCTCTCTTCCTCGAAAGTGCCTGTAACCTTCAGCTGTATGATGTTCACCACCATGACCACGGCCAAAAGGATCAGCCCTACCGCACAGGCATAGCCTAAGGCACGCTTTTCCACGCCCTGGCGGTAAAGATAGCCTACAATTGTGAGCCCGATGTTGTTGGGGGAATTGTTCCCCTTAAACAGCATATTGCTCTCAAGGAACATGGAAAGTCCCGCATAAATACTGATGGTAAGAACATAGACCGTGGTAGGCTTTACCAAAGGCACGGAAATCTTCCGGAACTGCTGCCACTTGGAAGCGCCGTCAATGGAGGCCGCCTCATATAATTCCGGTGAAATGCTTTGCAGGCCGGAAAGAAAATAGAGGATATTCACCCCCGTCCACCTCCAGCAGGCCAGAAGCAGCAGCGCAAAGTAGCTGGTTCCCGCTCCTTTCAGCCATTTGATGGGGTCTAATCCGAAAAAGCCCAGCACCTGGTTAAACAGAGAGGTGGAGGCCTCTCCGAACATCAGGCGGAAAATCGTACCTGCCACCACAACGGAGGTCAAGGCCGGTATAAAATAGATGGATTTAAAGAAATCCGCCTTTTTCATCAGTTTACTGTTTAACAGGGTTGCAAAAAGCATCGGAAAAGGAATCAGAAGAACCAGGGTCCCCACCATGTATTTGAAACTGTTCCATAATGCCTTTAAAAATATCTTATCAGACAGCAGCCGCGTATAGTTGTCAAAGCCTACCCACTGTTCCTTTAACACGTCCTGAAAGCTTAAAAGCACGCCGTTGCAGATAGGAACCAGCCAGAATAGCAACACCGTGATGACAAACGGGCAGATAAATACGTAGGGAGCTATCTTTTTCGAGTAAAAGAGTTTCTTCATTATTATATACCCCTTTTCTGATAAAGCCTGTTCAATGGCTGCAGGGGATAGAATCACCTGCAGCCCGGCCTGTTGCTATTCTTTAAATTCGTTGCTCAAGGTATCCTGTGACTGCTGCAGCGCCTCTTTCACGTCCATGCCGTCCTCGAAAATGCTGTTTAAGGTAACATTGCAGAATTCATTGTTGATGGACGGATATTTTTCATCCGTATAGGACTGAAGGATGCCGATGCTGTCCTTTGTCTTAAGCAGGGCGTCAAAAGGATAATTGGTGAAATACTGGATGAACTTGTTGTCCGGGTTCTGTGTGAGAGAAGTATCTGTCCATACAGCCGTATTTACAGGATCAAATCCCAGCACATTCCAGACTTCCTTGTTGGAATCTTCGGAAAGCTTGATAAATGCCATTACTTCTGCTGCCAGCGCTGCGTTCTTGCCGCTCTTTACAATGGCTGTTCCCGTACCGCCGCCGCCGATGGTGGCAATTTCACCGTCATTTTCATCCCATACGGGCACATTGGCAATGGCAACCTGCTTCTTTAAGTCGCCCATATAATTTACGTATCTTGAGGTCTGCCAGAAAGGCATGATCTGTACGGCATATTCTCCGGAATTATAGTGAGGATAAGCTTCCTCGTTGTCAGGCTGTCCGCCGGGAACCGTTCCAAATGCGCCGGTTTCCTGCATTCCCTTGATGTATTCCAGAACGTCTATCATTTCCTGGCTGGTTAAATTCAGCTTTCCATCCTTATCAATGTAGTCTCCGCCCTTTTGAGCCAGCATTAAGTTTACCATCCACTGTGCGGAAGTTTCCACGCAGGCAAAATATTTTCCTGTGGCCTCATGATATTTCACGCCTGCTTCCTTAAACTGATCCCAGGTCTTAATGTCCTTGTAATTGATGCCTGCATCGCTTAAAAGCTTTTCATTGTAAAATGCCACCGTGGTTCCTACGTGGGTCGGGAACCCGTAGATCTTGCCGTCCTTTGAGTAAATGTCAAGCCTGGACTGGACGATTTTATCCTGGTAGGGCTTTACATAATCATTCAGTTCCATCAGGCCGATATTTCCAACCATAAAGGACGGAAACTTTCCAAGCTCAATATCCACGATATCCGGTGCGCCTTCTCCTGATTCCAGAGCCAGGGACAGCTTGTTGTGCATATCATCGTACTGCATATTGCTCAGTACCAGCTTCACCTTTTTATCCGGATGAGCCGCGTTCCACTTTTCCGCCATGGATACATAGAAATCCTGATGAAGCTCAATAAAGGTCCAGACGTTTAATGTGGTCACATCGTCACCGCTGACGTCCATGGCTTTTTTTCCTGCGGAAGCCGTATCTTTTGCCGCTTCCGTGCTTCCTCCTTTTCCGCCGCTGCATCCGGCGATCATGGATGCCGCCATTACTGCGGACAACAGTACTGCTAATACCCGTTTTTTCATTATAAATCCTCCTTTTTTACGTTGGTAGTGTCAAGTTTGACACCCCGTTTTTTCCTTCAAAACCTTTATTTTCAAGGGTTACACCATCTTTTTTCACAAAAAAACAATGACCCCCTATTTTTTCGTCAATAATTGAATTACCAACACAAT
>JAEZFK010000043.1 GCA_023437715.1 Bacillota bacterium
ATTTTAATATTTTTACTGAAAAATACCTTTTTTTAGAATATAATGTACTTAAGAGCATGTAGGTTTATTTATTCTAATAGATTGATATGGAGATTTTCAATGAACGCTAAAGACATCAAGATTGGTACTAAATTAGAGATTGAAATACCTGAATTCTATAAGAAAGATGATGAATCAACCACCAGCTATGTAAGCCAATTGGTTGATGTTATTGATGATAATACAATAAGCATAGCCTCTCCTATGGGGGAAGGCAGATTTAAATTTCTCTCAAGAGATTCAAAGATAATAATATACTATCTTAACGAGAGGCATGAACTTCTATACTTCAAAGGTCAGGTCAAAGGCCATAAAAAACACGGCGCTCTTGATATATTTGATGTTCTAATCATAAGCGATTTCAACAAAATTCAGAGAAGGCGTTTTTACAGGCTTGATGTGGTGCTTAGCTGCCAGTACAAGGTAATCGACGAGCAAGCTATAAGCACTGACAGCTTTCAATTTGAAAAGCTGGATGAGACCCAGCTAAAACCCGCCTATACAAAAGACATCAGCGGAAGCGGTTTTTGTATGATTCTTGAAGAAGCTCTGGACCCCAAGGCTGTGTTGGACATAAGTATAAATCTTGAGGATTCTGCCATCATAAGAGTGTTCGCTCAGGTTATCAGAACCGTAAGTGAAAAGAACAAGAGATATGAGGTAGGCTTGCATTACATAAAAATTTCTCAGAGGGATTCGGATATTTTGACCAGATATATTTTTGAAAAGCAGCGACAAATTTTGAAAAACACCATGCAGGCAAAACTCAAGTAGTACAAAGATCGTTCAACCTTTTTACCTAAGTGTTTTTCCTGTTCTAGCTTTTATTGTCCCTGCCTTTATCCTTGATTTGAGCTGCTCTGGTAATTGCAGTCAAGCCATGTCGTATTCTTATATTATCTATTGCTTTTTCCAGCTTCTCCTCTCTCTCGTTTTGATTTAGCAAAGTGTCCTCTTCAAACAGTGAAAGCTGCCTGGAATGGCCTTCCCTTTCAAAACCGGTTATGCTTATGCCTATGAGTCTTACCGGACGGAAGCTGTTCCAGTTCTGCTTAAGCAGAGAAAAACCCTTTTCAAATATTTCCCGGGTTAAATATGTCGGCTCTATGCCTGTCTGTCGTGTAATGCTCTGAAAATCCGAATATTTAATGGATATTTGAACCGTTCCCGCCTTCTTATTGTGCTTTCTGGCATCAAAGCCCACTTCCTCACACAATTCGTAAAATATATTCCTTACAGCCTCTACATCGGTAACATCCTCGGACAGTGTTGTAGACCTGCCTATGGATTTCATTTCACCGGCGCTGCGTGGCGTTACAGGGGAATAGTCCTGTCCGTTGGCACTGGCATGCAGCTCCGCCCCCATTTTCCCCAGCAGCCTGGTCAATGCTTTTGGATCATAGGCTGCCAGATCCCCGATAGTGACAATGCCAAGATTATTGAGCTTCTGGCCTGTTTGCCGGCCTACACCATACAAGTCGGTAACTTTAAGGGGCCAGAGCTTTTCCCTTATGTCCCTGAGCCATAGTTCCGTTATGCCCATGGGCTTTTTTATCTCTGAAGCAATTTTAGCCAGCAGCTTGTTTTCAGAAATTCCTATGGAACACCACAGTCCCAGGCCTTCATTTATGGAGTCCATAATTTTACGGGCTGCCTCGGCAGGGCTCCCAAAAAGCTCTTCAGTTCCTGTCATATCCAGCCATGCCTCGTCAATACTGTTCTGCTCCACAATTGGCGAGTAGTTTCCCAACAGCGACATTACCTCCCTGGACTTTTCCTCGTAATAGTGATGGTCGGGCGGTACAAGAGCCATTCCCGGGCACAGCTTTAACGCCTGATGAATAACCATTGTAGTTTTTACACCAAATTTGCGCGCCTCATAGTTTGCGGCCAGGATTATACCCGACCTGTTTTTGGGATCACCTGCTACAGCTGCAGGTTTTCCTGAAAGCTCAGGCCTTCTTGAAATCTCACAGCTTATAAAAAATGCATTCATATCCACTAAAAAAACAACTCTGCTCATAAACAACCTTCCATAGCTTGAAAATAAAGATTCTCAAAATTGATAAAAGGAGTATCCTTTTGATTGTCAAAAAGATACTCCCTGTAATAAACATTATTTCTTATTTAGCGGATTTTGCCATCTCAGCCAACTGTGCAAATGCAGCAGCATCATTCACTGCCATATCAGCGAGAACCTTTCTGTTGAGCTCAATTCCTGATTTCTTCAAACCGCTGATAAATCTGCTGTAGGATAATCCATTAATTCTAGCTGCAGCATTTATTCTGGCAATCCAAAGCTTTCTGAAATCTCTCTTCTTTGCTCTTCTGTCATTGAATGCGTAGTTTAAAGATTTCATTACAGCCTGGTTGGCCATTCTGAAGAGCTTGCTCTTTGCTCCAAAATATCCCTTTGCAAGCTTCAATATTTTTTTATGTCTTGCGCGAGTTCTCATCGCACCTTTAACTCTTGCCATAGTCCTACGTCCTCCCTCTTATAAATATGGAATAAGTTTTCTGATTGCCGGCGCATTAGCGTCTGATACATAAGCACCTAATCTGTGATGCTTCTTGGCCTTTGTCGCCTTGGAAACGAGTCTATGGCTTCTCCAAGCCTGTCCTCTTTTGATCTTACCTGTAGCTGTCACTCTGAATCTCTTTTTTGATGCACTGTGAGTCTTTAACTTTGGCATATTTATTCTCCTCCTATCCTACTGTTGCTTTGGATTAAGTATCATTATCATACTTTTGCCTTCAAGTTTTGGCTTCTTTTCAACTGTTCCAACATCTTTTACTAATTCTGCAAACTTATCAAGAATTTCAATGCCTATTGAGGTGTAATGCATTTCTCTTCCTCTGAATTTTACAGAAACCTTGACTTTGTCTCCATCCTTCAAGAACTTGTATGCATTCTTGACTTTGAATTCAAAATCGTGATCCTCTATCGAAGGAGATACTCTGACTTCTTTTATGCTTATGATCTTTTGATTCTTCCTTGCTTCCTTCTCTTTCTTGGCAAGCTCGAACATGTATTTACCATAATCCATTATCTTGCAAACTGGCGGTACTCCCTGCGGAGCAATCTTAACCAGGTCAAGATTCTTAGAAATAGCAAGTTTCTGGGCTTCCTTAGTCGCCATGATACCGAGCATGGTACCATCATTATCGATAAGTCTGACATCTTTGTCCCTGATATCCTCATTGATCATTAATTCATTTTTGCTAATAACTGACACCTCCGAATATAATAGGCAGAAGCTTCACTTCAAATCCTTAATAATTTAAAA
>JAEZFK010000051.1 GCA_023437715.1 Bacillota bacterium
GACTACGAAAAAACTATAACACGATGTGAAACTGTTGATCAGTTGAAACGGAATTGCGCTCAGTTAGAAGCGGAATCCGTGTTCAGCTTTTATCGGAAAACGTGCTCAGTTGAGCCGGAATTTGCAACCAAACTTACTGACTATCAATATTAAGTTTTCAATGCATACAAATTCGTTAAATCCTAATTTGATTAATTATAACAAATTAAAAAAAATATAGCATTGAATATTTATAATTGTTTATTCAATGCTATATCTGAAAAATAGATTTTACTACGACATAAGACTTATACATTTCTGTGTAAGCTTTTCGCTTTTTCCTCAGTTATTATCAAGTGCCCAATCTCATTTGTATAAGGGTATAAAAAAACCACAAAGTATTTTTCGCTTTGTGGTTTAGTTTAATGGAGATAGTGGGATTCGAACCCATGACCTCTTGAATGCCATTCAAGCGCTCTCCCAGCTGAGCTATACCCCCATGTCCGCTATTATAGCAAACCATTAAAAAAATTGCAACCACATATTGCATTTATTTCAAAAAAAGTTTATAATACATTCAGAACATTTGCATAGTTGTCTTCAGGGCAGGGTGTAATTCCCGACCGGCGGTAAAGTCCGCGAGCGCAGGATGCGCAGAATTGGTGTGATTCCAATACCGACAGTATAGTCTGGATGAAAGAAGATGTGTTAAATTTTGATAATACACCTGTCTAATTTTTAACACCTGAAAGGCACTCTTTCAGGTGTTACTTATTTTTCAGGAGGATTGTGTCATGAACTTGACAAAAAAAACAAGTAAACTCACCCTTATGGCCATGTTGTGTGCCCTGGCCTTTGTCGCTGTTGCGGCAATCCGCATCCCATTGATTCCGATTATGCCATTTCTGGAGTACGAGCCGAAAGACGTCATTATCCTTACCGGCGGATTTCTTTTCGGGCCAATGGCATCGGTGCTGATTTCCGTCATTGTATCCTTTGTGGAAATGTTCACCATCAGCAGCACCGGAATCATCGGACTGATTATGAATATACTTTCCACAGTGGCCTTTGTCTGTCCGGCGGCTTACCTCTACAGGCGGTATCATACCATGGCAGGCGCGTTTGCAGGCATGGTGGCTGGCACGCTGCTCATGACTGTAATCATGGTTCTGTGGAACTACCTTATCACTCCCATTTATATGGGATATCCCCGTGAAGCCGTGGTACAACTGCTGCTTCCGGCCATCGTTCCTTTTAACCTTTTAAAAGGTGGAATCAATACGGCACTGACCATGCTCATATATAAACCCTTGGTCACTACCTTAAGAAAATCCAATCTTCTGGACTTTTCTTCCACAGAAGCACCGAAAAAACGGAAGTTCAATCTCGGCATGACCCTGGTTGCAGCCCTGATCCTTATTACCTGCATTATGGTCGTCATGGTAATGAAAGGTGCAATGTAATAAATAATAATGTAATAAATAATAAATCAAGTATAAATAAAACGAAAGCCCGTCAAAGGGTAAAGGAGAGAGTCTGACAATCCAGACTCTCTCCTTTATTATAATCATTCATTGATATCTGCCCCCAGGCCCCTGACATACGGATTCCTATATCCTAAAAAGCTGGAAAACGCCCCCAGAAAGCCGGTGCAAAGAAACATGACCCCCATGCCGCTTCCCGCACCAGTTCCCACGATTTTTCCCAGGAAAACCGCGGCCTGCTGCCCTGACGCCATAAAGGGCTCGAATACAAAATCAGCCAGGTAACCGCCAAGCAGAATACCTACAGGAATAGTAAAATTCTGCACGCCGTTTCGGATGGCAAATACTCTGCCCTGTAATCCCTGTGGAACCAGCCGGTATAAGATCACGCTCTGCCCGGCTATGATAAATGGAATGGGAACGCTGGCGGCAAGTCCGGCCAGAGACCAGACCCATAGATTTCTCCCCGCTCCCATCATGAGATCACCAAACAGGAAAGAAAAGCCTGCGGAGAAATAAATCAGTTTTTTCGGATTTCTCCACCCCTTTCCCGCCGTAACCAGTATTCCTCCGGCGATTCCCCCTATCCCCAGCACTCCGCTTACGATTCCGTACACAGAGGAATCTCCGCCGCTTCTGGTGAGAATCATAGGTGACAGAATATTTTCATAGGTCAGGCGCGAGAAAAAGTTGATGGCAGCCATACTGACCATGATATATAAAATACCCTTTTCCCTTTTTAAGAAGCCAAAGCCTTCCCGCAAATCACTTAGATGATTCTTTCTCACCTTTTCCCCATGCTCCAGCGGTTCCTTTATTTCAATAAAAAACAGGGAGGAAACCGCAAACAAAAATGATAATAAATCCATGAGCAGGATCATTTTCAGCCCTGCAAACGCCATGAGCATTCCGGAGAGCATGGGCGCAGCCACCATGACTAAGTTGCTGGAAAAGGAATTAATGCCGCTGGCTTTCACATACTGCCGGTCAGGAACCAGGAGGCCTGTCACTACGGAGGCGGCCGGGGACTGGAACCCATTCATAAAACCCACAATCCCATTGACCAGATAAATCTGCATGATATCCGGCTCTCCCCTGTAGAAGCTGATTAAAATGCTGACCGTACAAAGAGCTGCCGCGGAATCTGTCATGACAAGAATTGCCTTTTTGGAGTACCTGTCCACGATTCCTCCCGCAAAAATGCTGACCAGAATATAAGGAACCCATGTACAAAATGACATAAGTGAAACGGTCATAGCCGCATGAGTCTTTTCAAAGACCCAGATGGTAAGAGCAAACGACGTCATAGAGCTACCCAGCTGTGATACGGCCTGGCCCAGCCAGAATGTTATAAAATTTATTTTTCTATCCATTGTATTTTCTCCTTATAAGTAATAACCCTATAAGTACAAAATCCAATGCGGACGAGTTTCCCTAAATATCAAGACCTCTCTGCACAAATCCCGCCCGTTCATTGCATTTTGTACAGAGAGAAACGCTCATGTTAATCACTTTTGGATACAGCATACACAATCCCTTTCTTTCCCATCTTTTCCCGAAAGATGTTTATTCCTGATTCAGTATATCCTTAAAACACTGAGGTGTAAAGATAAAGCAGACAAAAAGAAGAGACTGTAAAATAAAAGCCTCTTCTTTCCTATACGCCCAGCCATCATACATACTGGGTCAGATTCTCATACCTTTTGTATACGATTCCATCATCTCCGGCTTCCAGTTTTCCTGTTTTTCCGTCGTAAACAGGATTCAGCTTCTTACAGCTTTCTAAAAACTCCTGGAGACTCTCAAATTCTTTCTGACTCCCCACCACGCATACATAAGCGGTATCCCTGCTGGCAGCCCTGTATTCGCAGTCAAATATCTGGTCATTATAAGGCTGCAGCTTGTGGCTGCACCATAGCCCTACATACCCGTTTCCAGCCTTTCCGGCCAGCCAGCCGCTTTCCATAAGCTGCTCCTCAAACCGGCTTTGAGGCCAGTACACATGGGTGAAGGGAATGGGGTGGGTTTCGGGAATCCGGTAAATTCCGTACAGCACATTTTTCACCTGCTTCAATGCCGGCATGATCCCATTTCCGAACCAGTAGCCGGGCCTTGTGGAACAGGCCTCGCAGCTTCCTCCCGGATGATTTGCAAAGACCACCGCTGCCTGGTCCAAAGCGGCATACCACATATGCTGCTGGTATCCGAATACACCGGGCTCAAACTGGGTGGTGCCGTGAAAGCATTCGTTCAAAGATTTCACAAAAGCAAAGCTTCCCATATCCACGCCGTCTTTTCCGTATACGTTTTCCCAGGACCTTAAAGCACCGTCCCTCGGGGACTGGACGGAGGTCAGCATGTAATCCTCTGTCTTTTCCACACAGATTCTGGCATTGCTTTCCTCATATACTGTGGAAACCGGCTTTTTCATGACCTCCTTAAGATCTGCCGGAAGCCGGTAACGGCTGGTTGCCAGGAAAATGATCCACTCGCTGAACCGGTCGGGGGCCTCAGGGTCTAAAAGATTTACAAGGCACTGGATATCCTGATCATAAGGATAAAGCACCTCCCGGTAAACCCGGCCCATGGGAGCAATGGATACCCCATGAAAGGTCTGTACTGCCAGATCGTGAAGCAGCCTGTCCGCCGCCTTTACCGCAAGAGCGGAAAGCTCCCCATCGCCAAAATCCACCACATTTAAGATGGCCGCAAAGGTAATGGGCGTATATCCGCCGCTGTGGAATTCGTCAAAGCCTTCCCTTATGGTCTCCATCAGCCAGTCGTGGATTCTGATTCCGGCGATTTCCTCCATCTCCCGTCCCGTTTTCCCCGAGCGCACAAAAAACTCATCCCGGTATACGTTTCCGGCAATATAAGCGCTCACAAAGAACATCAGGGAATGGTTCTCACTCCAGAAGCACATGCCGTCATTTCCTTCCTCATCCATCCAGTAGCGGTAATTCAGCATTACCTCCCTGCACCGGGCGGCCAGCGTCTCGTTCATGGGATACAGCTTTAAAAAGCGCACCAAGGCGCAGGTCAGGAAATCCGAACAGTCCCGTCTGCTCTCGATCTGGTCCAGGGATTTATAAATCTCCTTTTCATCCTCCGGGGAGACCTGCCCTGTATAGAAGCGGGCCAGAATGGGATACATGGAAAAGCTGTCCCCATCTCCCCTGGGAATCTGTCCCACTGAGGCAATGCGGCTGTAAATCCGTTTCTCATTTTCCAAAATATCCTTTGTCCCGCTCCAGACCGGACCTAAAAGCTCCTGTCGTTCAAAGCTTCTGGTTAATTTCTGCCCTCCGGCTGATACCTCCACCTGAAAATGTGGCCGGTCCGGTTCCAGAGCCACCTTTGTTTTCCCGGATATTTCTGCAGAAAAATACCGGCTTCCGTAATCTTTAAAATCAACCGGGCGGGAATCATAGATAATCCGGCTTTCTGCCGGAGCTTCTTCCGGGAAAAGAAGCTTTCCTTCTTTAATTATGATGTCGGAAAGCCATTGGTCTGCCAGTGCCTGCTCTCTGGCATATTTCAGGTTGGGAAGCGTAACCTTAAGTACTTCCTTTTCCTTTCCTGGAATCTGAAAGGCAAAAAGGGTTCTGGTATCCCTCACCCCCAGGTTTTGCAGTCTTATGAAGATCAGGTTGTCGCCCTTTTTTAATTTCATGGGAACCACTTCCCGGTTAATGGGCTTATAAACAGGAGTGTCGATTTTCCCGCTATGGACTCCGTTTACCCACACATCCACAGCTCCATAGCTCCACAGCCAGGCCTCCGCTTCCATGTCCTCGGCCGCAGTCAGCATGGTGGCCCCGTAAAGCTCGATCTTCTTTAAAAGAGGATAAAAGGCGGACTGATCCACAAACCAGCTTCCATGGGTATAGGCATATTCCCAGGGCAAGCCAAGGGCGCTCATGGCGCCTGCCTTTATTTCCCCTTCCGGCATCCTGGGATCATGGTCCACCGCTTCGGAGCGCATGATTTTTTCACAGGCAAGCTGGTCTTTCCCTGACACCTTGCTGGAAAAGGGAGTTTCCTTTCGTCCGCTCACAAGATAATTGGTGATATAACCGTATTCATTTAACTGAAATTCCATTTTAAGCCTCCTCATTTCTTTTTCCAAAAGCGATATTCTCCTGCTGCACCGGCAGCCGGGAGACTCAGTCACTTACTCCCTCAACAGCCCAGCCCCTCACCCTTTCACCGCTCCGGCAGTCATACCTCCCATAAACTGCCTGCTTGCAAACAAATAAACCAGAATGATCGGTATGATGGCAATGGCGGAGCCTGCAAACAGGATATTCCATGCGGCAGCCCCGTCTCCTGCATTTTGAAGGCTCACCACCCCCACAGTCAGCGGGCGGAGCTTTTCATTTGTCATGGTAAATATCAGTGGCAGGATGTATTCATTCCAGCCGCCGCGGAAGGACAGAAGGGCCACGCTTGCCAGAGCCGGTTTTAATACGGGAAGAATCACTCTGCTGTAGGTTCCGAAAAAGCTGCAGCCATCCATTTTCGCCGCCTCGTCAAGCTCCTTTGGAACGCTGTTCATAAAGCCGTGAATCAAAAATACATAGGTGGCCTGCCCGCTTCCTGCGGATATGAGGATAATGGCGATCAGGGACTTATTCATGTGAAGCTTTACCGCCAGCTCAAACAACGGCCGCAGGGCTGCACTTCCTACATTAATGAACATGAACATAACCATCGCATTGTAAATCAGGCTTTTAAAACGGAATTCCTTTCTGGAAAATACATAGCCTGCCATGCTGCTGACCATGAGGGAAAGGAACATGACTCCAAAGCTTATGATAAGGCTGTTTAGGGTGTACCTGGAAAAGTTCCCCATCTTCCATGCCTGCATATAATTATCCAGAATGAATTTCTCCGGCAGCAGATTCAGCCCGCCGCCTACCAGCTCACCGTTGGTTTTAAAGGAGCCAAAGATAATGTAAATCACCGGATAAACCGTCAGGGATGCCAGTATGAAAAGGAGCAGAAAAATAACCCCGTTTATGATTTTGGTTTTTCTCGATTCAACGGCATGGCCCGTTCTTTCCTTTGCCATCGTTATTTCTCCTTCCTGCTATGAAATCTCATCCATTTTCCTGCTGAATTTAAGATAAATAATGGTGACAATGCCCACCATAAGGGCTGAAATAATGCTTAACACGGAGCCGTAGCCGATCTGAAGCTGGGCGGCCGCCCTGGAGGTGCCGAACACCATCTGGAATATGTAGGAAAACATTACATGTGTCCTGTTATTGGGGCCGCCCCCGGTCAGGACCAGGATGGACTCATAATCCTTAAATGCAGTGGTGATGGCCAGCATGATGACCACCTTAAGCACTGGTCCCAGCATTGGAAGGGTGATCTTAAAAAATGCCTGGACTCCGTTTGCCCCGTCAATCTGGGCGCTTTCATACATATCGGTGGGAACTCCCGCAAGGCCTGAAAGCAAAAGGATCATATAGTTTCCAAAAGCTCCCCAGACCGCCACAATTACTACTGCTGTCATGGCTGTTTTTCCGCTTCCCAGCCAGTCAATAGGAGCATGTATGATTCCTGATGCCTGCAAAAAGCCATTGAGCACGCCGTTATAGGTGGCAAAAATAAAGTACCAGATAAGGCTGTATACGGCGGAGCTGATGACTGTGGGGAGAAAATAGATCCCCTGGAACAGGCCGCTTCCAAACCGTTTTCTCTGAAGCAGGACAGCGGTCAGAAGGGAAAGGGGAAGCACGAACAGAAGCTTTAAAAACGCATACTCAAAGGTATGAAGGACGCTGTTCCAATAAATAGCATCAGTGCCCACCCGCTTAAAGTTGGCAAGGCCCACAAAATATGCCTTAAATCCGTTGTAATCATAAAAGACATACCGGATGAGCCAGGTAAAGGGATAGACTGACATGACAAGTATGAAAAAGATTGTGGGAAACAGCATAAGCCACATGGGAATGTCCCCACGGTCCCAGCTTTTCTTTAACCGCTGCCCCATAGATTTTTTTGTATTCATTTGACAGGCTCCTTCAATTTATATTCCTCTTATTTCATATCTCCGCTTTTCTGTCCGCGTTTTCTCTCCGCGCTTTCCGGGCGGAAATAAAGGTATACCCGAAAGGGATTTCCAGCCGCCCCAAAGAATCTGAGGCGGCAGGAAACTTTTTTTGCTATTACAACTGCTGTTTCAACTGCTGTTCCAACTGCAATTACATTTACTTTCCCAGCTACTGTTCCAGATATTCCACTGTTCCCTGTTCCGGGTGAAGCGGATCGTAATCCTTGATTATCAGGCGCTTTGTTTTGCCCATTTTGGCTTCTTTATCCAAAGCATCGTTATAGGTCTTGTTCAGCTTGGCAATAGTCTCATCAATGCCCGGGCCTTCAGGAAGACATGCGTTCCATAAGGCATCCCGGAAGTTTTCTCCTTCCGGAGTCACGGCCGGAGCTACCGGAAGCACTGCCTCATAATCTGCGCCTGAAAAATCAGCCATTCTGCCGATCTTCGTCTTATCGATCTTCTCGTCCATGTATTTGGACATAGGCAGGGTGTAGCCTCCCTCTAAATATCCTTTTAAGATATCCTCGGAGCCGAAGTACTCAATGACCTCCCACGCTTCCTTTGGATGCTCGGTGAAAGCGCTCATCATCCAGCCGTTGTTGGGCAGGCAGATTTCTTTTCCCTTGATCTCTCCGTCCAGAGTGGGAAGAGGAGCTACGGCCCACTGGATTTTTGCAGGGAACTGCTCGGTGAGAACCGTTGCTTCCTGGGAGGCGTTTGCATGAATCCCCACATGGCCCTCCGCAAACTGCACCCGGACCGGATCGATTTTCATGGAGCTGGAGCCGGGGAATACACTGCCTTCCTCAAACATCTGGCGTACGGTCTCAAGGTAGGGCTTAAAGCCGGAGAAATCATATTTGCCTTCCCGGTAATTGTAGGGCGTAATTCCGCTCATTTCTGCAGAATGCTCGATCCAGCGCTCAAAAGGACCGCTGGCGCCTGGGAAAATAATTCCGTAATAGTCTCCGTTTCCGGCTTCGGTGATCTGCTTTGCGATTGCCGGAAGATCACTGAGCTTCTTTGGAACCTCAATTCCCAGCTTGTCGAAAATGTCCTTATTGTATATGATCCTGGAGCCGCTTCTCTTGCCGCAGGGCACCCAGTAGATATCATCTCCCATTACGTTGTAGCCTTCGAAAAGGTGGCTGTCCACCTCATTGACCTTTTTAAACTCCTCGGTCAGATAGCTGTTAAGAGGCTGGATAAGGCCGTTATCCGCAAAATTCTTGAAATCCGCAGGCGCAAAGACCGGGGAGAAAACATCCGGCGACTGGCCGGAATTGGCAGCCATCGTCAATAAATTAACATAGTTTTCTGTCTGCACCACGTATTCGATCTCGATGTGGTCATTGGCCTTGTTAAATTCCTCCACAACCTTGTTCATATACTCCAGATCATGCCGGTTCTCCGTCCAGATTGTGATTTTCACCTTTTCTCCTGAAGACCCTTCTGCCTTTGCAGTCTCCTTTTGAGTCTCCTGTCCGGCAGAAGTCTCGCCTGCCCCGGTGCTTTCAGCCTTTCCCCCTGAGGAACATGCGGACAGGGCGGAGGCGGCCATCATTGCCGCAATCCCCATAGCTGCAAACCTTTTCAATTTTTTCATAGTTATCTCCCTTTCTCTTTGTTTGCTTTGCCTGTTTCCATTGGCTTGTGAGTTTATCATACTTCATTGAATGAAAATGGGACACGTCATTTTTTACTCTCCATGGGACATTTTTTTCGAAGTGTACAAAATCAGGCCCTTTGCCTTGCTTTCCATTATGCACAATGCTATAATAAATTTCACTCTCACCATGACCATATGACTGTATAAGGAGGCTGACATGAATCCATTTTCGACCATAACTCTGCTGATCGTAGACGATGAAGCGGAAATCCGTTCCGGTCTGCGTTCCATTATTCCATGGGAAGATTATTCCGTTTCCGTCATCGGTACTGCCGCAAACGGAGCCGAAGCTCTGGACATGATACGGTACTACGAACCGGATATTGTGATCACGGACATCCAGATGCCGGTCATCAGCGGCCTTGAGCTGGTGCGCCGGGCCAGAGAGGAACAGTTTGACTGTTCTTTTGTTATTTTAAGCGGTTATGACGAATTTGAATACGCCAGAACAGCAATCCGGTATGGAATTATAGAATATTTATTAAAGCCCATTTCCCTTAAGGAGCTGACGGCTCTGATTGAAAAGCTGAAAGAGGACATCTTAAGCCGGAGAAAGCTGCACACAGACCAGCTTTCCACCCTTCACAAGCTCCGCAGGGCCCAGATCTCCCTGCGCAAGCACAACCTCATTCCCCAGCTGCTTCGGGGAGAGCTGACGGCCTCTCAGCTTGACCAGGTCATCAGCGATTACGGCCTGCCTGTCAGGGACAGGGAAAGCTGTGCGGTGCTGATCCAGGCATTTTTCTCCCACCAGAACGGGGAAGAAACCGGGGAAGCAGGCCACTGTCTCGTTCCCCTAAGGGAGGTCCTGGAGGAAGAGTTAAGCGGCTGCCCTGCCCTTATCACAGAATATCCTCCCGCCGGCCTGATTCTGCTCTTAAACCTGCCGTTTTCCGCTCCTGGGGGCAGGACATTAAAAGAGTTTCTGGCAGAACATATGAAAAATACAGAAGACCATGCTCCGGTTCAGATAAGGGCCGCCATCGGAAAACCGGTTCCATCCCTGTGCGGCATCCACACCTCTTTCCAGGATGCAAAACAGGCGATTACCTGGCACATCTATCCGGAAACCGGCTCTGTCCTGGAATCCGCGGTTCTGGGCAGCGAACAGCCTTCTGTAGTCACACCGGGAGACGGGATTTTAGAGGGAATATTAAAGGACAACCGGGAGGAGATCAGAAATTCCTTCTGCAGCTACCTGGACAGGCTGCTGACCCCCACCCTGCCGCCTCCATCCTATCTTTACGGCATGTGCAATTACTTAATCATCACCCTTCAAAGCCGGTTATCCGGCTATCTGGACGGACCGCCCAAAAGCTATACCGGAAACTCCTTTGCCACCCTGCAGAGCCTGACCTCCTTAGAGGAAATCCGCAGCTTTATGTGCGGCGTCCTCTGGGGCTTCGGAGAAGAGGTTTCTGTGAGCCGGGCGGCGAAAAATGATCCTCTGATTGAAAAGGCCATTGCCTACATCAATGAAAATCTGCTGAAAAACCCGAAAACAGAGGAGGTCTGCAGCTACTTAGGCTTAAGCAAAAGCTACTTCAGCACCTATTTTAAAAACAGGACCCAGGTCAATTTCCGGGATTATACCTTAAATTTAAAGATCAACTACGCCCAGGAGCAGCTAAAGCATCCGGAGCACACGCCGGGAGAAGTATCCGTGCTCCTGTGCTATGAGGACTACCGCTCCTTCAGCAGGGCCTTTAAGGCCCGGACCGGGCTTACGCCTTCGGATTATCAGAAGCAGTATACCGCTGAGGAAAGGAGCCGCCTATGAAAAAGTGGTTCGCCAATTTAAAGGTCCGCTATAAGCTGCTGATCGGAATGGTCTTTATCACCTCCGCGGCCCTCATCCTCATCAGCCAGCTGTCCTATTCCTATTTTTACCGGCGGAATACCAATGAGGTCCTAAAAAAAGCGGAAAGCTCCGTCCAGATGGCCGGCGCCACCCTTTCCTCCCAGTTTACTTCTCTTTCGGCGGCCACCAACCATCTGCTGGTAAAAGAACCCTTTCCCCAGATGATTTCCGATATCAACCACCAAAGGTTTACCGGCTATGCCAAATACTTTTCAGGAGCCACGGCCCTGACGGATTCCTTTCTGCAGAACCACTCCCTGATCAACAATCTTTTGATCTGCGGGGAGGACGGCGTCCTCTTCAGCCCCTCCTCCCTTGGCATGGGAAATAATTTTAAGGCGCTTTTCAAGGAGAATTTATGGGAATATCCCCGCATCACCGTGCTTCCAACCCGTTTGAATTCCATGTACCGGCAGGGTACTGCCATTCCCGTTTTCTATCCTGTTTTCTGTGATACGGCAGGCAGCGGCCTGGCTTATCAGGATAAGCAGGATACCAGGAAAGCCCGCTTCATCGAGCTCATAGACACAGCACAGATCCGTGCATATTTTGACCGTATGTCCAACCCCTATACCTACTGCATGTACCTGGCCGATGAAAACGGAACGCCTTTGGATGTAACCGCCGAAGAATACCCGGATGCATTCCTGCCTGACATCAAGGACTGGGTTTCCGGTAAAAACGGATTTCATGAGGGAAATTTGAAAAATCAGGACGACCAGCTCTTTCTGGCTGCTGACTCCATCAAGTTTTGTAATTTAAAGGTGGTCCATCTGACGAAAAAATCTGCTCTGACCGGAGACATTAAAGAGCTTCGCTCTTTCTTCGTGCTCATATGGCTGGCCTGTTTCTTTGCCGCCGTCCTTTTGTCCCTGGCCCTCTCCCACTTGCTGACCCGGAATTTAAAGGTTCTGGGGCGGATCATCGGGCAGATCAATGACAGGACCTACGAGAAAAAGGTTTTCTTCCGGTACTCTGATGAAATCAGCCTTTTAGGGGTCCAGCTGAACCAGATGTATGACACCATACAGCTTCAGCTGGTTCAGATCAAGGAGGAGGAGCAGAAAAAAGCAAAGGCGGAAATCCAGATGATGTCGGAGCAGATCAATCCCCATTTTCTGTATAATACTCTGGAATGCATCCATTTTCAGGTGTTAAACGGAAACGGGGATACGGCAGGCGGAATGCTGGAAAGCCTGGGGCGTTATCTCCGGATCACTTTAAGCGTGGGAAAGACCTTTATATCCGTGGAAAAGGAGGTTGAACATGTCACGTCCTACATGGAAATCATGAACCGCCACTCCCTCTGCGGAATCCATTTTTCCTCTCATATTGAACCGGGACTTAAGGACCGCCAAATCATGAAGGTCCTGCTCCAGCCCCTTGCGGAAAACAGCATCAAGCATGGCTTCGGCGGAGCCGTAAACGGCCTGGGGCCGGTTCCTCCCCAGATTACCGTAAATATCTCTTCGGAAAATGGGCGGATGCGCATTGAGGTTTCCGATAACGGAAAGGGGATTGACATAGAAAAGGCCCTCGCCTGCTTAAAGGCGGAAAGCCCGGAATCAAAGAAGCATTTTGGCCTTCACAATATTTATAAACGCCTCAATACCTGCTACGGAAATGACGCGGAAATTTCTTTTGTCAGCATCCCTTATCTGAAAAACAGCGTGATTATTGAAATACCCGACGGAGAATCTCCGCAAAAATCACTTGACCTTTTATTATAAGGGGCATATACTTAAAGTTCGTACGGCAGAAAAGATTCTTCCGCAAATCTATTAATCAGGTGAAGCAGCCATGAAATCAAATTTTCTAAAACAAAGCAATGAACAACGGCGGGAATTAATCCTTAACGGCCCCGTTTCTTCAACAATATTATTCTTATCCGTCCCCACCCTTATGATGGGCTTAATCCAATCCGCCATACCGGTTATCGACGGACTGTTTCTTAACAATCTGGTGGGAACCCAGGCAGCCAGCGCGGTTACATACTGTACCCCTATTGTAAACATGATCGCCGCCCTGGCCCAGGGCCTTAGTGTGGCCGGGATGGCTATCATCGGCCAATCCAACGGCAACGGCAACTTTAAGCACAGCTGGAAGATTTCCATCCAGATTATTGTTTTTACTTTTTTGGTGGGCTTTCTGCTGGCTCCCCTGCTGGTGGCCCTGGCCTTTCCCATATCCGCCCATGTAAACGAAGAGATTTCTCACGACGTCTTCGTCTACCTGGCTTTAAGCGCCTGTGTGACGCCCTTTTCTTTCATGGAATCCATCTACAATTCCATAAAGAATGCCAACGGAAAGCCGGAGGATACCTTTATCCGTATGGTGATCATGCTGATTTTAAAGATTATTTTCAGCGCCCTGTTTATTGCAGTCTTCCACTGGGGCCTTGTGGGTACTGTTATGGCCTCTCTGGCATCCAACTTTTTAATCACCCTGTGGATGTACTATGAATTGTTCTTAAAAAAGACAGGAGAGCGTTTTGCCCTCGCCGGTTTCCGGTTTGACTGGAGCATTATCAACACCCTGCTGCGCATCGGCTTTCCTGCCATGCTCTCCAGCCTGATGCTCAACCTGGGCTTCTTTCTCATCAACAATGAGGTGGAAAAGTACGGGGCCGTGGTCTTAAACGGACAGGGCATTGCCAATAATATTACGACCATATGCTTTAACCTGCCCTCCTCCTTCGGTTCCTCTGTCACCACCATGGTCAGCATGAACATCGGAGCCGGCCAGCCGGGTAAAGCGAAAAGGTCCTGTCTTGTGGGCTGCGTCATAAGCGCCATTACCGCCGCCCTTTTAATCGCCCTGGTTGTACCCTTATCTCCCATGCTTACGGTTTTATTTACCAGGGACGCCGAGGTCCTGGCCGTGGCAAACCACGCGCTTCATATTTATACCTATTCCGTCATCGGCTTCGGTATCTGCATGGTTCAGCAGGGAGCATTTATCGGCCTTGGAAAGACCAGGATCACCCTCTTCATCAGCCTGCTGCGGGTATGGCTCCTGCGGTATATATTTATCCTTGTGACAGAGCATTTTCTGGGTTATGATTCGGTATTCTGGGGCAACTTATTTTCCAATTACGCGGCGGCCATTATTACAACCATACTGATCGTCCGGGCAAAATGGGTTTCCGATATCAATTACTGATAAAAACATTTAAAACAGCGGTACCATACCACGCTTCCCAAAGTGAATCCGACTTCACGTATTTCAGGAAGGGTGGTATGATACCGCTGCTTTTTCTTTTTATACTGATTTTTAATGCTGCTTCATGTAAATATCTATAAGGTGATTACTGCTGTTGTTAAGGAATAGGGCTTTGCAGTACATTTTACCAGCTCTCCGCCCATCCTCACCACATAGGGAACTTCATCCGCCGACCGGTTTAACAAAACCAGGATATAAGAGCCATCTGGATTCTCCCATGCGGTCACATCCAGACCGGAGGTATAGCAGGTGCTGGCGACCCGTACCGCGCCGGGCCTGATGAAATGGGCGAAGTGCCAGTAATACCGCAGAACATACCGTTCCTCCAGCTCTCTCTTTCCGGCATCAAATAAAAACGGCGCATCGCAGTAATTGCCCGTATGGTTGGGACCTCCTTCTTCATCCAGAAGAATATTCCAGTCGTAAAAGCCGTTCATGCCGTGGTTTAGGTTTCCGATCATATCGTGGGCCAGTCTGCCCGCATTGACGCACTGGTCCTCCTTTCCGAACTTTGACAGCTCCAGACAGCTTTCAGAAAGAATCAGCTTTTTATCCGGAAATTTCTCACGGATCAGAGATAAGGCTTCAAAATGGTCGCCGCTGTACCAGTGGAAAGCCACGCCTGCGATCATCCCGTCGGTGGTTTCATCAATAACCTGGCAGGCCCGCTCAAAGGCTCTTTCCTTGTTATGGTCCCATATGAAGATTTCAATTGGGGTGAAATGATTCCTTTCCAGCTCCGGGTATAGGTAATCTCTTATAAAGATCTTTTCTTCCTCCGGAGTGTATACACAGGAATCCCATAGCTGCACGGCCTTTGGCTCATTCTGGATGGACAGGCGCTTCACCTCATAGCCTCTGTCCCGGTATTCCTTTATATAGCGGCACAAATATCTGGCCCAGGCTCCGTAATACTCCTTTTTTAAGGAGCCGCCGTGCTTGCGGGCGTTATTTGTTTTCATATAGGCCGGCGGGGTCCAGGGAGAAAGCATGACGGAAAGCTTTTTCCCGCGCCTGGCCTCCGCCCGGTCAAGAAGGGGAAGCATATACTGCTCCACATCCTTAAAGTCAAATTCTTCAAAGCTCTCATCCTCCGGATTATCGTCAGCGGCATACATATGGGTGGAAAAATCGCAGCTGTCAATGGGCATACGGACCATGACGTAGTTCATCTCATCCGGTGAAAAATATTTGGAAAGCAGGGTATTCTGCTGCTCCTCACTCATTTTGGCAAAAACAGAACCGGCTGCATCGGTCAGCGCGCCGCCAAAGCCTTCCATGGTCTGATAACGCATCTGGGGGTATAGGTTGATGACCTGGTTTTCCGTTCCGTCGTCAGGCGCAAAGGCTGCCTCCTGTTCTTCCCATACCGCCTTTTCTTCTCCGTAGGTACAATAGCTGTGTAATTTCATATTTATCTCTCCTTCGATATCATTAAATCCCAATCCTTCTGTCTCCTGCCGTCGTTCCGGCAGCAATTATCTTTTCGTCCCCGGAATGAACCGTTTATTTCCTATTCTATCCCTTGACAGCTCCCAGCGCAACGCCCTTTGTAATATGCTTATTTAAAATAATATAAATAATCAGAGCCGGCGCCGCCGACAGGGCCATGACCGCAAACTGTACCGCATAGTTGGAGGAATACTGTCCCGTAAATTCCAGAATGCAGAAAGGAAGGGTCTTCCACCGCTTGCTGCTTAAATAGGTGGTGGCAAGCATGAATTCATTCCAGTTGTTTAAATAGGTCATAATGGACACGGTTACAATGGACGCCTTCATTAATGGAAAGATGATGACCGCCACAATCCGGTAAATGCCGCAGCCGTCCATAAGCGCCGCCTCCTCCAGCTCTCTGGGAATGGAGCTCATAAAGCTGGAAGTGAGGAAAAAGCCCTGGGGAAGGGAAAAAGCCACATAGGGGATCAGCAGGGCCCATATGGTATCCGTCAGCCTCAGCCTGTCATAGATCACATAGTTGGGAAGTAAGGTGGCGTGTACTGGAATCATCATTCCCATGACCATAAGGATGGCGGCGGCATGCTTCAGCTTCCACTCCATCCTCTGGCAGGCAAAGGCCGCCATAATGGAAATGACAAGAACAAGGACCACGGCCAGGGTATTGATCAGCAGGCTGTTTCTTAAATAGTGAAGAAAATTTCCATTTGTAAAGGCAAGAAAATAATTGTTCCATTGAATTTTCTCAGGCCACACCAGGATTCCGTTTGTAAACATCTCATTGCTGTTGCAAAGGGAAAAATCCAGCAGCCAGATTAAGGGAAACATCTGGATGGCGGCGATCAGGGTCATAACGGCTATGGTTACAGGCGATTTTAATTTTACCATATTCCTTACTCTCCTCTCTCTGCAAACAGCCGGTTCAGCACCACTGTGGAAACCAGGCATATGAGGATAAACGCAACGCTGATGGCATTTCCATAGCCGTATTTATAGGACTGGAAAGCCTGCTTGTATAAATAGCTTGCCATGAACTGGGTTTCGTTGCCCGGGCCGCCTGCGGTCAGCAAGTATACGGTTTCCATCTGCTTTAAAGCGGAAATGACGGCCATGGTGACGTTGACCTGGATTACCGGCTTCATCAGCGGCAGGGTGATGTAGAAAAATGTCCTGCTGCCGTTTGCCCCGTCAATCGAAGCGGCCTCGTACATCACAGGGTCTATGTTCTTGACTCCCGTGTAATAAATCAGCATTCCCCAGCCAAAGCCGTGCCAGATTAAAACCACTAAAACCGCCCAGATGGCATTGCCGGAGCCAAGAGGATTTAACTGGCCTCCGTAACCAAAGGCCTTTAATATCTTTGTGATCAATCCAAAGTTGGGATTATAAATGAATTTCCATAAATAAGCGATAACCGCCACGGAAATTACATTGGGAATAAAGAAAATACAGCGGAACAGGCCTTCCGCCTTTCCCTGAAGCTTATCAAGCTTTACTGCTGTCAGCATGGCGAGAGGATGCTGGATACAGATAAACCCTACGGACAAAAACAGGGAGTTGCGCAGAGAGGTCCAGAACACGGAATCGTGAATCAGGGTCTTGTAATTTTCCAGGCCGATAAAGGAACTGGCCCCGATCCCGGAATAATTTGTAAATCCGTAGTAGGCGCTTAAAATAATGGGCGCCAGAATTGCTGCCGCGAAAACAATAAGTCCGGGAGCCATAAGGGAAAATATCACTTTTTTATTGCTGTATAATTTATGCATGCCTCTTTCCTCACTCCTTGTAAGACAAAGGGAGCTGTCACGCCAGCTCCCTTAAAAGTACGGGCTCCTATTTCATTGCCGCAGCCAGCTTAGTGAAGAATTCCTCCGGTGTCAGCTGCCCGATTGCAAATTCCACGGAAGCATCCTCGCAGGCCGTCTTAAAGGCATTGGTTCCCCGGTCGTTAAAGGTAACGCCCGTAATGCTTGTGGACTTGTTGACCATATCCACAAATTCCATCTGAAGGGAGGTTTCGCTGCCGGTTAAGTACTGTGAGAAATTCTGGGCCGACATGCAGACGCCCTTTTCCCAGCAAAGCTTTGACCAGTTCTCGGGAAGATACATGTAATTTAATAACCTGATGGCTTCCTCTTTTACGGGAGAGTGGGCTGTAACAGCATGACCGCCGCCGTTCCACGCCGCAATGTCCGTATTGGTTCCTTTTCCCCCGTCTACAGTAGGCATATTGAACACGCCGATATTCTTTCTGATTTCTTCCGGTATGTTTTCATTGGTTGCCATTGACATCTCCCAGCTTCCCATGTAGTACATGGCTGACTGTCCGTTTGTAAACAAATTCATGCTGGTAGCGTAATCCGTGGTCTCAAAGCCTGTCTGGAACGTTCCTGCATCCACGGTCTTCTTATACAGGTCCAGAACCTTCGCCCATGCCTCGTTGGAGTAATCCCCGTTGTTCACCGAGTCTCTTAAATCCTCAGAGGCCGTGGTTCCGTCAAACTGCTGGAACAGGGAGGTAAGGTAAATAGAAAGAGGCCATTTGTCAGAGCCATCCATGGAAACCGGAATGACGCCTGCTGCCTTGAAGGTGTCGACTGCCGCCAGAAGCTCAGCATAGGTTGTGGGAACCTTGACGCCGTATTTTTCAAACATGGCCTTGTTGTAATAGAATGCCATCACATCCGTATTTCTTGCCAGGCCGTATAATTTTCCATCCTTGCTGAAGCCGTCCAGGGCCCCGTTAATGAAGCCGTAGCTCTTGTAATCCGCCGGATTTAACTCCGCCAGAAGACCTGCGTCAATGACTTCATCCAGGAAGGATGGCTGGCCCCAGGCGCTTACCAGGTCAGGCATATCGGAACCGGAGGCGTAAGCCTTGAATTTCGTCTTATAGCTCTCATCGTCCAGAGCTTCTACCTCAATTTTTATATTGGGATTTTCCTTCATGTACTGGTCAAAGAGCATCTGCTCAATCAACCCCTGTCCGCTGGTGCGGTCCGGAAGGTTGGAAAACACCTTAATCACTACATCCTTGCCCGGAGCTTCCGAAGCAGCCGTTGTCCCGGCTGCCGTTGTTGCAGCCGCTTCTGTCTGCTTTTCCCCGCTTGCCGCTGTGGTTTCCTGCTTTCCTCCTGAGCCGGAACAGCCTGCCAGGACTGCCGCTGCCATTGCCCCACATAAGAAAGCTCCGATTCGTCTCTTTTTCATATCCCTCTCCAATCCGCCGCCTCCAGGCGGCACAAAACTTTATTTTCAATTCCCTTATTGTGCAATCTGTTGCTTTTTTTACATCAGCTGATGTATTTATAATAGCAATTTGCCCCGGAAAATAATACACAAAAAATAAAGGGAAATGTTTAAATTTTTAATTTTCAAGCGCAGAAAGCCCGGGAAGCAGTGTAATGCCTCCCGGACCCTTATCCTCTTATTAATCTCTTGTATCTCTCCTCTTGTATCTCTCCTCTTGTATCCCTCTCCCTATTTTGCTTCCTCCGGTTCCACTGTCCCGGCTGGAATGCGTATGGTAATCTTTGTCCCGGCTCCCAGGACGCTCTGCACCAGCAGTCCGTAATCCTTTCCATAAATCATCTGGATTCTCCGGTTCACATTGACAACGCCGATGGAGGTGTGCCCCCTCTTTTTCATGGAATAATCTTCCATCAGAATATGGGACATGGTTTCCTCCGTCATGCCCACCCCGTCATCACTGACCTGGATATATAAATCTTCCTTTTCCTGCCACGCCGCTATGAGAATATGGCCCATATCCAGCTTTTCTTCAATGCCGTGGACAATGGCATTTTCAAGGATTGGCTGGATCAGCAGCCGGGGAATATAGAGGTTCATTAAGCTTTCGTCGATTTCTATTTCCGCCGCCATCTTATCCCGGTAGCGGTAATTCTGGATAGCAATATAATCCTTTAAGCTTTTCACTTCTTCCCCAAGGCGCACAAAGGACTTCTTTTCCAGGGAATAGCGCATCATATTGCTTAAGGCAGCCACCATATCCCCGATTTCATCCACGTTCCTGATACGGGCCATCCAGTTAATGGTGTCAAGGGTATTATACAGAAAGTGGGGATTGATCTGCATCTGCAGGGACTTCATCTGGGCTTCCTGCTTCATGACCTTCTGCTCGTACACCGTATTGACCAGGCTGTTCATATCCGTCACCATCCGGTTAAAGGTGTGGCTTAACCGCCCGATCTCATCCTCGGAATCCACCTGGCAGTTAATATCAAAATTCCCCTGTCCGAAGTCTTCCATTGCCTGGGATAAGAACCGGATGGGCCTGGTTATGCCTCTTGAAACCAGAATGGACAGAAAGGCCGTAAGAAAAGCCGTCAAAAGGGCAATGGGAATAATCATATTCTTTAGCCTTGTGATATCCGTCATATAATAATCCCTGGGAATGGCAAGCACCATATGCCACCCATTGGAAATGGCTCCGCTGTTATAAACGCTGTAAAAGGTATTGTCCACCTGGACATTATTGTAGAAAGCCTCTTTTTCCCCGAAATATTTCCGGTAAGGCTCGCCCAGCATCTCACCTGATAAAGCTTTCGATTCTGTGGCCAGAATCCTTCCTTCTTCGTTTACGAGGAAAATCCGGCCGGACTTGGTCAAATCAATATCCGCAATGATATCGTATAAGCTTTTTTCATTGACATCCAGGGCAATGTAGCCCAAAAGAGACTGGTTGGGAAAGGCGTAAAGCTTTTTCATCAGGACAATATGGTTCTTATCCACCGCCCAATACTGCTTCTCATTCCGTATGTAACTGGTAATATCAAGAGGAGGGCCGTTGCGGGTCTTTGTATAGGTATACTCCTTTCCCCCCTGGGAACGTATGCTGATTGCATTGATCTCCTGGCGCAGAAGAACATAGGAGGCCAGTATTTCCCGGATATCGCTGTGAAGCTTATAATAATCCACCCGGTTTTGGAGCGCCTGACTTTCCCCTTTCAAGGACGCCTGAATGGTATTATTTCCGTTGATATAAAAGGCCACATTTTCAATATCCGATACCGTACTGTCAATCTTTGACAAGGTCACTGACGCCAGATTCTTCAGATAATCATTTGTCTTATCCGCCAGCATCTGTTTGGAATAGTAAAATTCCAGATAGGATAATAAAATGACAGGAATCAGGATCATGGTCAGTAAAATGAACAGCAGCTTGCTTTGAAAGCTCTGCCTGGGAAACCATTTTCTCATAGTTTATCCGTTTCCATGAATTTTTGAAAGGGATTGGTTGCACATTGGCCGGATTTCCGGTACTCATAGGGCGTCATGCCGTACTTTTTCTTAAATATCTGCCCGAAGTACCGTTCGTCGGAAATCCCTACCCTGCGGCATATCTCCCCGTTCTTCATCTTCGTGTCCTTTAAATATCTCGCCGCATAATACATTCTGACAGAGGTGAGAATATCCAGGAAAGTATAGCCCGTCTCTTTTTTTATGTAATGGCTCATGTAAACCGTTGTGAAATGGAACTCCTCCGACAGCACGGACAGGGTCAGCTCCTTTTCATAGTTCGCATAAATAAACTGGATGATCCGGTCAATCCTTTCCTCCTCCGCCTCCATCAGGGCTTCCGCCGGTTTTAACAGCAGGGAAAAATCCTGTACCCTGGACTCCAGCTGTTCTAATCTCATTTTTGTATTCTTTTCACTGTCATATTTCAGGCATGCGTTTGTCACGCACCGGATGATCTCCTGAGGCGTGGAGGGCTTTAGAATATAATCAAATACACCCAGGGAAATCGCCTCCCTGGCATATTCAAATTCCCCGTATCCCGTTAAAAGAATCACCTTTGCATCGGGATAGTTCTGCAGGGTTATTTTTGCAAGCTCAATTCCCGACAGCCCCGGCATCCGGATATCTGTCAGCAAAATGTCGACCTCACGGCTGTTGACCCATTCGGCCGCTTCAATTCCATCCTTTAGAAGCCCCGCCAGTTCAATCCCGTTTTCCCTCCAGGGAAGCATGCTAAGCCCCTGCCGGATCGTCGCTTCATCATCCACGATCAATAATCGATACATCGTAATCCCCCATTACCTGTCTTTAGAAGTCATTATAACGCGGATTTCTCCCTTTTACAATGGGAACCTTCCCGGGCCCGGTGCCCTGTGAATATTCAGTTGACATTTGAGAGGCGGAATTATATCATAAATTATAAGACAAGAAAAAGGAAAATATATAAGGAGGTGGTTATATGAAGCGGATGCCTGTATTATTTGTGGGACATGGTTCGCCCATGAACGCAATTGAAGAAAATCCATTTGTAGAGGAGTGGAAAGCTTTGGGAGAGAGGCTCCCAAGACCGGAAGCCATACTGTCTGTGTCTGCTCACTGGTATACAAAGGATACCAGAATTACGGATTCAGAGGCCCCGAGGACGGTTTATGACATGTACGGGTTTCCGGAGGAGCTGTATAAGATTGTTTATCCTGCAAAGGGTTCCCCTCATTTTGCCCATCTGGCCCAAAGCCTTGTGAGCCGCAGGGTTATGACTGATAATTCCTGGGGCCATGACCATGGAACCTGGTCCGTCCTTCACCGAATGTATCCCCAGGCGGATATCCCGGTGTTCCAGCTCAGTGTGGACAGAAATGCCTCTGCCGCTGAGCATTACGAAATCGGAAAAGAGCTTTCCGCCCTCCGGGAACAGGGGGTATTAATCTTTGGAAGCGGCAACGTTGTCCACAACCTTACAAGGGTTGACTGGGATATGGATGGGGGCTATTCCTGGGCGGAAGAATTTGACCTCTACATAAAGGAAAATATTTTAGCAGGAAGAGAAGAGCATGTGATCGCATATGGGAACGCCGGAAGCTGCGCCTCCTTAGCCGTTCCTATGGCGGACCATTTTTCTCCCCTGCTGTATGTTCTGGGAGCGGCAAGGGACGTGGAACATATATCCGTATTTAATGAGGCCTGTGTCCTGGGGTCACTTTCCATGACCAGCTATTTGTTCGAATAATTAGGACGGAATGGATTAACCCTGGAGTGTCTTTCCCATCTGGCTCATGACCATTTCATAATAACGGCCTTTCTGGTCCATCAGGCTTTGGTGATTTCCATTTTCCAGAATCTGTCCGTCACCAATCACCATAATGTGGTCCGCATCACGGATTGTTGAAAGGCGGTGAGCGATCAAAAAGCTTGTTCGGTTCTGCATGAGGCTGACCAAAGCCTTCTGTATTTCTTTCTCCGTCTTTGTATCGACGCTGCTTGTGGCTTCATCCAGGATTAAAATCGGGCTGCCGCAAAGAACTGCTCTTGCAATGGATATGAGCTGCCTTTGCCCCTGGCTTAAATTATCGGTGGCTGCGGAAACGTTTGTCCCATAGCCCTTGGGGAGCTTGCTTATAAAGTCATGGGCATGGGCAATTTTTGCCGCATTAATCACGTCTTCCTCTGTGGCGTCATTCCTGGAATAGCGGATATTATCCATAATCGTTCCGCTGAACAGGCTGGTGTCCTGAAGCACAACGGAGAAGCATCTTCTCAAGCTGTCCCGCCTGATGTGGGTAATGGGTATCCTGTCAATCATGATTTCACCGCTGTCCGCATCATAAAACCGGGTTAAAAGATTGACAATTGTGGTTTTACCGGCACCGGTTTCTCCGACTAATGCAATTACCTCACCCGGATTTACCTGAAAACTTACGTTTTTGAGAATCGGCTTTGTCTTATCATAAGAAAAACTCACATTATGAAAAGAAACCTCTCCCACAGGGTGCTGGATCTCTATTGCATCTGCAGGATCCCCGGTTTCTTCCTCATAATCCAATATTTCGAAAACCCGCTCTGCTCCGGCCAGTGCAGATTGTATCGTATTAAACATTCCTGCCACTGAATTTAAGGGTTGTGCAAATTGCTTCGAGTAGCTTAAAAAGCTCACAACCGTACCCACTTTCAGACCGTAGCTTACGGACAGGATACCGCCTAAGATCGCAACAACTGCAAACACAAAATTATTAATGACATTCATTAAGGGCATCATATAACCGGACCAGACCTGAGCCTTATTGCTGCTTTCACATAAGCGCTCATTGATTTCTTTGAACTGATCAATGGCATCCCTTTGCCTGTCAAAGGCTTTCACCATTTTTAAACCAAGAATATTCTCTTCAATAACGCCATTAAGTGCGCCAAGGCTTCTCTGCTGTGCCAAAAAGTAAGCACGGCTTTTGGAGGCAATGGTTTTTGTTAATAAGGAAACCAGGGGCACGCACAGTAAAACCACAAAGGTAAGGGGCAGATTTAAACTGATCATTACAGACAGGGAACCCACAAGGGTTAAGATGCTGGCGATCAGCTGCGTCGTTGTCTGCGCTATGGTGGAGCTGATATTATCCACGTCGTTTGTAATTCTGCTCATTGTATCTCCATGGGACCGTGTATCATAAAATCCAAGGGGAAGCTTCTGCATTTTTTCAAAAAATTCAGTACGAAGCGTAAAAACCAGCTTTTGGGAAACTCGCAGCATCACCACACCGTTTATTAAATTAAGCATCCAATTGGCCAGATATAGGCTTAATATAAGGAGCAGTAGGGAAACCAGCCTGCCCGAATCCACGCTCCTGTCCCCGATATCAAAGGTATTGAATGTCTTACCCACATAATATGGAATGGCCACTGATATCAGGGAAGAAATGACAGTCAAAAAAATTGCCGCAAATATGGTCTTGCCCCACCGCATATAGATTTTAACAATCCGGATCAGGGTTCCTTTTGTATTCCGGGGCTTAGCACCCGGGGCAAAGCGATTGCTTCCGGTTCCCAGGCGGTGCCCCATGGTTGGTACCTTTGGCTGCTGCTCAGTGAATTTTTCTGCCATACCTTATGCCTCCCTGCCGCTTTCAATCTGTGTGCGATAAATGTCCTGATAAACCTCACAGGAGTTCATTAATTCCTCATGTGTACCAAATCCTACTTTTCCGCCATTTTCCATAACCAGAATTTTATCCGCGGACATGGCTGTTCCGCAACGCTGTGTGATCATAATGATCGTCTGATTAAAGGCCTTATTCTTAAGATTTTCCCTTATCTTTGCCTCGGTAACAGCATCCAGGGCGCTGGTTGCGTCATCTAAAATCAATATAGGGGCTTTTTTTAAAATTCCCCGGGCGATGGAAAGGCGCTGCTTCTGCCCTCCTGACAAATTAACTCCGCCGCTTCCAAGAAGGCTGTCATAGCCGTCAGGCATCTCCATGACAAAGTCTGCCTGGGTTTTTTCAACTGCCTGCCGCAGATCATCAATGGAGGCGAGTTTATCTCCCCATCTGAGATTTTCCGCCACTGATCCCGAAAACAGCATTGAGTTCTGGGGGACGATGGCCACATTGCTCCGGACCTCATCTGCGCCCAGCTCTTTTATATCATAATTGTCCAGAATTATTTTCCCGCTGTCCACATCATAAAAACGAAGCAGCAGCCAGGTAATGGTTGATTTACCGCTTCCGGTGGGGCCGATAACCGCAAGGCTTTCCCCGCTGTTTACGGAGAAAGAAAGCTCTTTGATTGCTGGAACTCCACTGCCGCCCGGATAGGCAAAGGTGACATTTTCAAAGGTGATTTTCCCGCTCAGCCTTCTATGTTCATTGCTTCTCAAACAATCCTCTTCACAGTCAAACACCTCACCGATTCTGGCCGTAGAAGCTTTGGTCCGGACGAACATAGTAAATACATTGGTTATCATAATCAGAGAAGTGAGTATCTGTGCCATATAAATTGTAAACGCCGTAATAACTCCCGTATTAGCCAGATTCATGGTAAATAATCTGCTCCCGATATAAATCACAACAGCTGTTCCGACTCCCACAACCAGTGATAAAAGAGGGGAGATAATTGTAATGACCATTTGGGAGGATATTCCCTTCTGCGTCAAATTCAAGTTAGCCTCTTCAAACTTATCCCTTTCCGTTTCAAAAGTACCAAATGCTTTGATGAGACGGACGCCGATCAAATATTCCTGTACTTTTGAATTAACCTGATCCATGGCTTTTTGCAGCTGATAGAATCTGGGATAGCTGATTTTCATACTGATATAAATTAATACGGTAACGGCAGCTACCACTCCATAGATAACCAGGCTGAGGCGAAAGTTGAGCAGGCTTGCCAGTACAATACTGCCGATACAAAGAATAGGAGCCTTAAGAAAAATACGCATCACTCCATTTACGAATTGTATAATTTGAGAAGTATCATTTGTCATCCTGGTTATGAGTGAACCGCTTTCGACTTTATCCGCACTCATTTCCGAAAAAGACATGATTTTTTCAAATAAGTCTGCCCTTAAATCTGCGCCCATTCTTTGAGAAACGCGGCTTGACAGAATATTTCGTGAAACGGCAAAGCAAGCGCCTGTCACGGTTACAATGAGCATCAGCATCCCCCAGTAATAAACCTCTTCCAGAGAGCCTTTCTCAATTCCGCTGTTTACGATATGTGACATCAGTGTAGGCCCCAGCAAATCGCAGACTGCTTCCAGGGTCACACACAAAACCGCTGTAAAAAACGGCATTTTGTATCTTTTGAAATACTTTCCATAAAGCTTCATTATTTATTCCTGCTTCCGTTATGTTCTATTTGCCTGGCCCAGGCTGCCATTATACTGCTCTTATTAAATCATTGAATATGTCCATCAATTTATCATGCATATTATATTTATTCAGATTAACATGTGATCTCACCATTTATCTTCTCCTTTTCTTATTTTATAAATACTCTTTTAATAGAGTACTCTTTATCTTACTGACTATCAATATTAAGTTTTCAATTCACGGTAATTTGTTTAAATACCAGGTCAATCCCATCGTCTGAACGAACTAAAGAAGAAAGCAAACGAGGCCTTTGCTTCGAAAAAGGACTGAAAGAATAAGGAACCAGTGCTATGAATCCTTGTTCTTTTTTATGTTGGATGATATAGTTAAATGAAGAAGATAGTTTCGCCTTTATGGGATGATACGAAAATACGAAAAATTCAGAATGGGGATGGGTTCAGCATGGACAAGAATTCTGTTTATAAAACAAACAGCTTCTACTGGGATACAAAAAGAAATGATTTTTTAGGAGCAATTGTGCTTCCTATGTACGGGGCATTTGTTTCAGAAGAAAAATGCCGGCTTTTTGGTGATGTTTCAGGGAAAAAGATGTTTCCGAAAAGAGGCCTTAAAGGTGGGATTGACCGGATATTTCCTGTGCATGCAGCTCGTGAAAAAGGTGGATGTACACCGGAGTTTCTGCCGGGACCGCCCCCGGCAGAGATAAGGGATGTGATTGGCAATCATGTAACTTGGTACACTTACGGAATAAAAGAAACCGGATGGAAACTCTACTGCCCGTTAATCAGCTGCAGAATATATTTCCTTTTCTTGCTGAATTCATCGGTGTACCTGGCATCATCTGTATTTTCCTCTGCCATGAACCGGCTGAAATGGCAGGGGAAATCGGCCACAATTCTGCCGGGGCGCTTGGACATGACGAGAATCCGGGTTCCTAAGAGCAGCGCTTCATCCACGTCGTGAGTAATGAAAAAAATCGTCTTTCCGGTTTTCCACCAGATTTTTCGGATCAGGCCCTGCATCTGCTCCCTGGTTAACGCATCTAAAGCGCCGAAAGGTTCATCCATCAACAGGATTTCCGGATTATTGATAAGGGCGCTCGCTATGGAGGCCCTCTGCTTCATCCCGCCTGACAGCTCATAAACCTTCTTATCTGCAAATTCCGTAAGTCCTACCTGCTCTAAGTAATCATCCACCTCTTCCTGTATCTTCTTTTTAGGAAGTTTTTTCATCATGGGGCCAAAGGCGATGTTCTTGCGCACAGAATACCATTCATAAAGGGGAGGGTGCTGAAACACCACTCCTCTTTGTGAATCAATGCCTTTTATTTCCTTTTCCTCTAACTTAACCGTTCCGCCGCTGGGGGAAATAAATCCGGCCAGGATATTTAGCAGGGTGCTTTTCCCGCAGCCGCTAGGACCCATCACGCAGACAAATTCCCCGTGATAAATATTGAGGTTAATATTGTTCAGCGCGGGAACCGTATTGCTCCCGTCATCATAAGAAAGGAAGACGTCTCTAATGGAAATCAGTTCATTGGCCGCTTCATAAAAGTTCCTTGACTCCTCTGCCATTGCTTTCATTCTCCTTTTGCCGATTTTTCATACAGATTCCGGCATCATTTCATTTGCGGTGTATATTCCAGGTGCTTTTACTTGGAATGATTCTTCAGCGCCAGCTGGGCAAAGGAAGGATCGATGGCTTTCTCTATGGTTTCCCTGTCCGGCGCAGCCTTGATATTGCCCTGGGACTGATGGAAGTCTGCGATGGTCTTTAACGTATCCGCCAGACTTCCCTTTTTTTCAGAAGTCCCGAGATAAGTGTCTTCCAGCTGCTCTTCTCCGGATACCCAGATGTTATCGTCGATCTGTCCCTTGGCGCTTTCTTCCGAGATTCCTTCCCAGGCTGCAACAGCCGCTACCGCTTCTTGGGGGCTGTCATTGACCAACTGATTAGCCTTTATAAGGGCGTAGACATACTGACTGACCAAGGTCGGATATTTTTCTGCGAAACCGTCGGCAGCTACTGCGATTTCCGGAATCAGGACTCCCTGCTCAGCCAGTTCTCCGTCATTTGTCAGGATACTGCCGTCTTTCCTGCATTCATCCAGAGCCGGACTCCATATATAAGCCGCATCAATATCTCCTCTGGTCCAGGCAGCCACAATGTCCTGCCCTCCCATATCCAAAAGAGTCACATCAGAAGCGCCAAGTCCCGCCAGCTCAAGAGCGTTTAAGAGAGCGTAGTGAGAGGTGGTTCCGAAAGGAGCCGCAATGGTTTTACCCTTTAAATCTGCCACGGTTTTCGCACCCGTCTCATTTTTGGCGACCAGGGCCTCAATATTTCCGCCCTGAACATAGGGGACGAAGACTGCCTTATATGGGATTTTGTTTGCGATTCCAAGAGCAACGGGCGAAGAACCGAAGGAAGCCACATCCACATCTCCGGAAACGATGGCATTGTTAATATCGGTCCCGGCGGAATAAGTGACCACATTGACCTTCACATCCAATTCATCCAGATACTTCTTTTCCGACAAAATGGCCGATTCCGGGCCGCCTTCAATCAGAGCCACATTGACAACTTCCGGATAAACTTCCCCTGTAACAGGGTCTGTTGCAGCGCCGCTTTTGGCCCCTTCTGCCGCAGCCGTAGTCGCTGCAGCCGTGGTCTTTTCCGCCGCCTTTGCTGTGGTTTCATCATTTGCTTTTGCTGAGCAGCCCATAAGCTGTGCGGCCATAAGCGCCGCGAAACCTGCCGCTATTAATTCCTTTTTCCAATTCATCTGATTCACTCCTTTGATTTTAATATTTTCCTTTCCAAAATACGATCCGCTTTTCCAGATAAAGTAAACATCGGTCCAGCATGATCCCGGTGACTCCCATGATGATGATTCCCACGAAGATCACGTCACTCCTTAAGTATTTGCTGGCGTCTAAAACCATCCAGCCAATGCCGGAAACCGCCGCCACCATCTCTGCCGCGACAGAGGTCGCGTAGGCAATGCTCATGGCGTTTCGCAGTCCCACAAAAATGTCCGGAAGCGAGGCGGGTAAAATCACGTGCAGAAATATCTGGCCCTTTTCTGCCCCCAGGGTCTTGGCCCGGTTTATGTAATCCTGCTTTACCCTGGTGACACCTGCCACGCAGGAAACAAAAATCGGTGCGAAAGCCCCCAAAAACAGCAGAAAGATTTTGGAATTGTCCCCGATTCCCATCCAAAGGATGATGATGGTGTAGTACCCCAGCGGCGGAAGCGGACGTATGAAAGCAATCATCGGTTCAAATACAGCCCGTATTTTTTCCGAATAGCCGCTTAGAAGCCCTAAGGCAGTTCCCGTAAGGACCGCGAATCCATAGGCGGTCAAAAGACGCCTTAAGCTGGCCCATAAATGCTGCCACAGGGTGTGTCCTTTGTATCCGTTACGCACAAGTTCCGCAAAACAGGAGACGATTTCCTCCGGAGACGGAATGATAATGCTTGAAATCCGGTGGTTCCAGGTCAGTGCGATCCACAGTATGAGAATCACGCCGCCGGTAAACAAGCTGATGATGTATTTCTCCTGCAACCTTTTCGTAACTTTCCCTCCCTCTTCCAAACATATTAAACACATATGTTTAAATGTTTTTTGTTTTTACATTAACTGAAATCATTCTGAATTGGAAGCTGTTTTTCGTTCATACCGGGTATCGATTTTTTTCATGGATTCCGTTCACGGAGTGTTGCACGGATTTGGTTTAAGACAATTCGGTCCAGCTTCTTCATTTTATACTTGGTGCTTTCCACATAGCCCACTTCAAACTCTAAGCTGCGGTCGGATATGGGGATACTGCGTATCAGCCCGCTTTGAATGTAAAAATCGCCGGCAGACATATACCTGGGGAAAAAAGCGGCGTAGTTTCCCTGGGTGATCATGCTTTTGATGGAATCTAAATTGTCTGTTCGGAATACGATCCGGGGAAGCTCCTCTGTGCCGATTAAATTGGTCAGTCCGCCGTTATATCTTTTGAATTCGTCCCGGTAAGCGATATACGGCTCTCCCAAAAGCTCTCCCCAGGTCATGCTCTCCCGCTCCCAGAAGGGAGAGCTTTTGCCGATGTACAGCATATATTCATCCCGAAACAGGGGAATATAATGAAGATCCGTACTCCGTCCCAGCTCTCCATAATTAATGAGTATCCCAAACCTGGAGATACCGGCGGATACATCCCTGGCTACCTGGCTGCTCTCCCCGGTGGTCACGGAAAGCAGAATATTGTCCTTTTCAAGGCTCCGCAAGGTTCCCGGCACAATCCAGTCGCAGATACAGGGAATACAGGAAAAGGATACCTCCCCACCGTTTTGCCCGGAGCTTGTCAGTTCGGTAATGTCGTCCGCCGCCTTTAATATCTCTTCTGTCTTTTGCAGCACCAGCTCTCCCGTAAGTGTGGGAGTCACTCCCGCGTTGGTCCTCCTTAGAAGCTCCGTCCCCAGCTCCTTCTCCAGATTGATGATGGAGTAGCTGACCGAGGACTGGGACATGAAATTTTTCTCCGCCGCAACAGATATGGAATTGTATTTGACGGCTTCTTTAAATAAATATAACTGCTCAAATTTCATGGTCTGCATCCCTCCTTTCCTTTATGGAAATTCATGCCAAACTGTATAATACATATATACATATTTGATTAATATGTTTAGTCATACTATAACGAATTTATAAGAATCCGTCAAGTACGATTAGGGTTATGGTCATTTTCGATGCCCCCGATGACTTTTTTGCTATATTCATTTAGGTGAAAAGTATTTATGATATCAAGTAAGTTCATCTTATTATCAAATCATACAGGGAGGTATCTATGAAACGACAAGCACGGACAAATAAGCTGATTATTCTGGGAATCGACGGAATGGACCCTGTCACAGCGGACAGGATGGTAAAAGAGGGAAGAATGCCGAACCTGAAAAAATATCTTTCAAGAGGTTCGGCCCGCTCCGGACTGGATATGCTGGGGGCGCATCCTACGATCACTCCGCCCTGCTGGACCACCCTGGCTACGGGAGCCTATCCCGGCACCCACGGAATCACCTGCTACTGGCGCCAGTCCCCGGATAGTTTAGACGCAGTCGTCTATAATATGGACTCCAGAAGCTGCGTGGCCGAACAGCTGTGGAATGCCACCGTAGAACAGGGGCTTAAAACCCTGGTCTGGCACTGGCCCGGTTCTTCATGGCCGCCCACTTCCCAAAATCCGCTGCTCCATGTGGTGGACGGCACACAGCCCGGTTCCGTTAATATGGGAGTGGCTCAAATGGATTGGGAAAAGATTATTTATGCAGACAAAGAAACCAGGCATCTGCGTTTTGTACCTCATACCCAGAAAGCCGCCGGTGTAGGCTGCAATATTACAGACTTAAAGGAAGTTCTGTCCTCCGAAGAGGAAGACGACGAGATGATGGAGCTCTGGTGGGGAGACGCCGCCAGAAAAGGCGGAGAAATCCGCATCTATGTAAAGGACTTGGAAGACACGGAGATGATGATCGGAGCGAAGGTGGCCTATGACATGGTATTTTCTCCCATAGTTCCTGCTGTTGACTGGTCTTTTGATGCAGAGGACGGGCTGGAATTTACATTTCTCATTTCCGCAGGGCAGGAAAAACGCCTGGGACTCATCCCTAAAAACGAAGACGGCACCCGGGATAAAATTCTTCTTTTCCGCTCAAAGAGCGATAAGGAGCCTTTCGCAGTGATACCGAAAGGGGAGATGGTTTCCGGCGTGATTGACTTTGCTGCGAAAAAGGGAGTGACGGCTCCCTGCTGCCGCTCCTATAAGATACTGGAAATGAGTCCGGACGGCACTTCCCTCCGCCTATGGATCAGCAATGCCTTAGACACCACCAACAGCATGCTCTGGCACCCGGTTTCTCTCTATGACGAGCTGACCGGCGGCGTGGGCCCCATTCCTCCCGTCAGCCTGATCGGGGGAGAGGACGCCGAGCTTGTGGAGAAAGTATTTGAGCCGTCCTGGGATATATATTCCCAGTGGCAGGCGGACAGCCTGGAATATTTAATTGAGCGGGAGGGGTATGATGTGGTATTCAGCCACCTTCATAACATCGACTGCGCCGGGCATCAGATCTGGCACCTGGGAAAGACCCTGGAACCGTGGAAGCATACGGACGAAAAAGTGTATCAAAAGCTGATCGAAAGGTTTTATGAGCAGACAGACCGCTATCTTGGGCGCTTCCTTCACCACTTGGACGAAGGGGCCGCCATTTTCATCGTTTCGGATCACGGCCTTCTGGTAGGGGAAAATGTACCGCCCATCTTAGGCGAGTACGGCGGACTCAATACAAAGGTTATGGAAGAGCTTGGCTATACAGTCTTGAAAAAGGATGAGAACGGCAGCCCCCTGGATGAGGTGGACTGGGAGAAAACCAGAGCCGTACAGATTCGGAGCAACTATATTTACATCAATCTGAAAGGCAGAGATTCTCACGGAATCGTCTCTCCTGAAGAAAAATACGACTTGGAAGAAAAAATCATCTCCGACCTCTATAACTATAGGGATGAAAGCACGGGAAAACGGGTGGTTGGCATTGCCATGAGAAATAAAGATGCGGTGCTTTTAGGAACCAACGGCCCGGAATGCGGAGACATCTTCTTCACAATCGAAGAAGGCTATAACCGCCTTCACGGAGACGGCCTCACCACTGCCAGAGGCTATTTTCAGACCTCTGTTTCTCCGGTCTTTGTGGCTGCGGGAAAAGGGATCAAAAAAGATTTCATCACGGACCGGGTCATCCGGCAGGTGGACGTAGCGCCTACCGCCGCCATTCTCTTGGGCACCCGGATTCCGGCCCAGTGCGAAGGAGCGCCTATTTACCAGATATTAGAAGAGGAATTATAAATAAGTCCCATGATATTTGGATCAAAAATTTCTTCTATGCATGGATTGTATGTCGGTTCATAAAAGTGCTATAATAAAATCAGAGATGTTATTTATTTCATTAAAAGGAAAGGAGAACATCAATGAATAAGGAACAATTGGATCGTATCCATATGGGAAAAGGATTTATCGCCGCATTGGATCAAAGCGGAGGAAGCACTCCAAAAGCACTTCTTCAGTATGGAATTAAGGAAGACAGCTATTCCAATGAAGAAGAGATGTTTCATCTGGTACACGAAATGAGAAAGCGTATTATAACGAGTCCCGCCTTTCGTTCAGAGTACATTTTAGGTGCTATCTTATTTGAAAATACAATGAATTGTACCGTGGATGGCCAATTTACCGCTGAATATCTTTGGGAAAAGAAAGGTATTGTGCCTTTCTTAAAAGTTGATCAGGGGCTTGCTGAACTTGAAAACGGTGTTCAGCTCATGAAGCCAATTCCTGATTTGAACCACCTTTTAAAACGGGCCATAGAAAAAAATATTTTCGGGACAAAAATGCGCTCACTTATTAAAGAAGCAAATCCCACAGGAATTAAAAAAGTAGTTGAGCAGCAGTTTGATATCGGTAAGCAAATCTCTGAGATGGGACTGGTTCCCATCATCGAACCGGAGGTTGATATCCACAGCATGGATAAGGAAGAATCAGAAAAACTGTTAAAATATGAGATTTTCAGTCAATTAGCCGCTCTTGACAAAACCGTAAAAGTAATGCTTAAACTTTCAATACCAGCAGAAGATAATTTCTACAGCGATTTAATGGCGGAGCCCCATGTTGCACGGGTCGTAGCTTTGTCAGGCGGGTACACTCAAAGTGAGGCAAATGAAAAATTAGCACATAATCATGGATTAATCGCCAGTTTTTCCCGCGCTTTATCCCAAGGCTTGACAGCCCAGCAAACAGACGAAGAATTCAACATGATGCTGTCAAATTCAATTAAGGCAATTTATGAAGCATCCATCACATAATGGGGTACACTTTGCATTTGTTTTCCGTAGAAAAAAGCGCGGCCCCAGCGGGCCACGCTTTTTTTTCATATCTTCCGGCTGATCTCAGTCCGCTTTCAGCACCTTAATGATCTCTCCTACAAAGCATTCATGGTAATCCTTGCTGGGATAGTTCTTTCCGTCCAGGGCTTTATCAATAAAGCCGGCCGGGTCAATGGTCTGCTTATACAGCTTGCGGCAGATGAGGACCAGCTTTGCTTCGGCAAAATAAGGGGCTTCTTCATCGAAAACAGGCGTCAGCCCGGATTCCTTTTCCTTGTTCACATCACGTCCCGAGTGGGCCCCGCAGTAGGACAAAGCAGGCCTGTAGCTCTCCTCAAAAAAGTTTAGAGCATAACAGTCCTTTTTCTCAACGAATTCCAGCGTATATCTTTGAGGGCGCAGTACGACGAAAGTAATGTTTTTATTCCACAGCACTCCGGTTCCACCCCAGCTGGCTGTCATCATATTATAGCTTTCCTGGTCCCCTGCGGAAATCAGGGTCCATTCCTTTCCTATCATGGTGATGGGGTCCATATTCAGTTGTGACAGTTCTGTTTCTCTTAACATTCTGATACCTCCATAATCTTTTAATTGATGCCCATAGTTCTATCATATTATAGAACCGGGCCGGATACAAGTATGAAGCCTTAATAATTTAAAAAACCGCCCTCTTCCGGATCGCTGCTTTTTCTCAGCACATCCGAAAGAGGACGGTTCCACAGAGCTTTCTAGGGCTCCGTATCCTTCCGTACATCAATATCCACCAGCTCCAGACCGTCCTCCACCTCATGAAGATACAAATCCTCAATGTGCCTGCGTATGATCCGTTTTCCTCCCACGTCCCCTTTCAGCTCGTACAGCTCCTTTGAGTAACGGTGAGAAAATATAGCGGGATTTCCAAAGTCTCCCATATTGCACAGACAGCCGATTCCTTTTCTGCTGTCTCTCCACCCGTTTACCAGATCCTTTATGGTGGCTGCTTTTAAATAGGGCTGGTCGCAGACCGCAAAGCAGAAGTCCGTTTCTTCATCTGAAAGGGCGTTTAAGGCTAAGTGGATGGAATGGGAGATTCCAAGGCTGCTTTCTCTGTTTTCCACCACCTCATAACCACGGACTTTCACATAGTCCATGATCTCCGGATACTGGGTGACCACCAGCTTCCGGTCAAAGAAATTCTCCGGAAGCTTTTCAGCCTCCTCCAGAATATACCGGAACATAGGCTTTCCGGAAAATTCATGAAGCAGCTTATTGCCGTTAAATCTTCGGCTGTCGCCTGCTGCCAAAAGGATAAGCGCCAGTTTCATGCCTTTAACCTCCCATTTCCAATCTTTTATAAGTCCCTCAAAAAGAAAATGCCTTTCTCCGGGACCACCATCCGTCCGGGAATCTGCTGTTTCATTTCCAGGTTCCACCGCTCTTTGGGAATTTTCCACCAGATTCCGTTCTCCAGGATCAGGGTCATTTCAAAGGGGTCGTCCAGAATGTTTTTTACTCTGCATTCCAGCCCATTCTCCTGTTCGCCTTCTGCCGCAGGCAGAAGATCGTGGGCTCTGATTCCGATGTACTCCGCTTCTTTTGGGACTTCCTGTTCCTTTATTATAACATCAATTCCCCAATCCGGCACGAAAAATTTATGGGAATCCACATACTTTATGGCCACAATGTTTTTGCAGCCCGTAAGCCTTGCGGCGGATACGGTTCCCGGGTTTTTAAAGACCTCTTTTACATCGCCGGAAGCAACAATGCTTCCCTGGTTGATGACATGGATGTCCCGGCAGAACCGGTATATCTCATCCCGGCTGTGGGTGACCATGAGAGCATCCCCTTCAAAGGATTTCAGCTCTTCCATAAGCTCCAGCTGGAGCATTTCCTTTAAGCTGTAATCCAGGGCGGAAAAGGGTTCGTCAAACATGAGGACCGAAGGCCTGGAGGCCATGACACGGGCCAGGGCAGCTCTCTGCTGCTGACCGCCGGAGAGCCGTCCCGGATAATTTACGGAAAGCTCCTCAATGCGGAACATGCGGAGATAAAATTCCGCCAGCTCCCTTTTCTCCGCCCGGGAACCCTTTACCGCCATTTCCACATTTTCCTTTACCGTCATATGAGGAAACAGGGCGTAATTCTGGAATAAATATCCCACGCCTCTGTCCTGAATTTTCACATTTATTTTTTTTTCTGAATCAAAAAGCACCCGGTCATTTAAGACGATGCGGCCGCTGTCCGGGGTGACGATTCCGGCAATGGATTTTAAGGTCATGCTCTTTCCGCAGCCGGAAGAGCCTAAAATCCCGGTTATCCCGCCGTCGACCGCAGTTTCGAACTGAATATTTAAAGTGATATCCTTTAACTTCTTAACAATTTTTACACTTAAGCTCACGACAGCTTCCTCCCGCTTCCGGCAGCAGAGTTCATGCCCGCCACAATGAGCAGGGAGACTGCCACAATGATAGCCACATACCGTCCGGCATCGCCCATATCACCGGCTGCAACCTCCGAATATATGGCCAGGGGAAGGGTCCTGGTCTTTCCCGCGATATTTCCCGCGATCATGGCCGTTGCCCCGAATTCTCCAAGGCCTCTGGCAAAGGCCAGCACGCCTCCGGATAAAATTCCGGGCCGCGCCATGGGCAGCAGGACTCTCCAGAATACCTTTCTTTCCGGTATTCCGAGAGTCCTGGCCGCATTCAGCACATTTTCATCCACCTGCTCAAAGGCGCCCCTGGCGGAGCGGTACATGAGGGGAAAAGAAATCAGCACCGCCGCCAGCACAGTGGCCTGCCAGGTAAATACGATCTTGTAATCAAACAGTGCCAGAAAAATCCTGCCCACAGGCCTTTTGACCCCGAATATGTAGAGCAGAAAGAATCCTGCAACCGTAGGGGGAAGAACCAGCGGAAGAGTCAGAACTCCATCCAGGATATTTTGTATCCGTCTCGATTTTATCCTGATAACTCCCCTGGCCGCCCAGATACCCAGAAAAAATGTAAAGAAAATGGATACCACCGACGTTTTTAATGATATTAATACAGGAGACAGATCCACTGGCCTCACCTTCTTTCTTCTTTCTTCTTTCTTCTTTCAATCTTATTTTGCTGCTGTAAAGCCGTTCTTTATAAATACCTGGATCGCTTCGTCAGACTTAAGGAAGTCAGCAAACTTCTGAGCTCCCTCCGGGTTGGGGCTGTCCTTGATGATTCCGATTGGGTAAACAGCCGGCTTCACGCTGCCTTCCGGAGCTTCTGCTACAACTACTACGGAATCCGGCTTCTGAGCCGCATCTGTAGCGTAAACAATTCCTGCCTTTGCGCTGCCCTCAGATACCCAGTTGAGGACTTCTGTTACGTTGGTACCAAAGCTGGTCTTTGCGGAAACTGCATCCCATAACTTTAAGTTGGTGAGAGCTTCCTTTGCATACTGTCCCGCTGGAACGCTTTCCGGATCGCCAAGTGCGATGGTATCTGCTTTTGCAATGTCTTCAAAGGAAGAATAGTTGCCTTCCTCACCCTTTGGAACGATGAAAACGATCTTATTTTCCAGAAGATTTGTAATGGTTCCGTCTGCAATCTTGCCTTCGTCTTTCAGGGCATCCATCTGCTTTGTAGCCGCTGAGAAGAATAAATCTACAGGAGCGCCTTCCTCGATCTGTGTCTGAAGCTTTCCTGAGCTGTCATAGGTTCCTTCAATGGTGATGCCCGGGAACTTTTTCTCGAACATTGGGATCAGTTCTTCGGTGAGGCATTTCTCTAAGCTGGCTGCTGCCGCGATGGTTACGGTCTGAGCCTCTGCCGCTGTTGTAGCTTCTGTGGTTTCGGCTGCCGTAGTGGTCTCTGCCGCTGTTGTAGTTTCTGCCGCTGTTGTTGCTGCGGTTGTTTCTGCAGGCTTTGCGCTGCCGCATGCGGTCAGGGCCATCATGGCAAGACCGATCATTCCCATTGTGATTGCTGTTTTTTTCATTTCTCTTCTCTCCTTTTTTTCCTAAGGCTTAATATCGCCTCTATTACCCCTCCGCCTATTGCGGATGCTTTATCTGATATCGTGAAACAATTGTCAATCACCCCTCTGGGGTCTATGTCTCCCGATTTCATTCCTGTCACTACTGCCACACCGTCCTGAAGCAGCCCTCGTACTACGCCCCCCACCTGCGCATATATGGGAGTTCCACCGGAATATCCTACCACCTGTCCTTTTTCAACCAGATCGCCGATTTTAACCGCGCCCTGAAACAGGCCGTCGGCTGCGGCGCGGATGATCCGCTCCTTATCATAGCCTCCGATCATGCCGGGCACCCCTGTATTGGGAACGGCGCTCCCTTTCCAGATACAGCGGCCCAGATCATGGCCTCTCTTGGTTTCCACCACCACATGGCAGTCAAGGCCTGCCGTAAAGCCCGGCCCGACTCCAACCACGATCTCCCCGTCGGTGATCCTGGTGCCTAAGTTCACTTTGGCTATGATGGCATCCACAACTGCATCCGGCTTCCATATTTCTCTGATCTTACATTCCTCATCCACGATGACCGCCACCTGGTCCTTTGATAAGGCTTCCTCGATGTCTTCAAGGCTGCGGCATAAGACTCCGGTCACATCCTCCACCACAGCCTTTTCTTCATAGACTGCTCTGGAAAATGCCACTGTCCTCCGCACCGTAGTGGGAACGGCGATATCTGTCATGACCACCTGGAAGCCGCTGCGGTGCAGCCGGCATCCGATGCCCGAAGCCAGATCACCGGCCCCTTTTATCAGTACTTTCATCTTTCTGTTCCTTGCTTTCCCTATTATTTTCTGGCGCACCGGTACTCCGGCCAATCCGCCCAATGGTTATTTTCTGGCGCATTCGCCTCCCTGGCCCGACAGGATTTCCAGGCCGTGGAAAAGGGTGTCCATAATATACTCCAGACTTTCCCTCACCGCCTTGGGGCTTCCCGGAAGGTTGATAATCAGGGTGGACTTGCGGATGGCGCTGGCTCCCCGGCTTAGCATTGCCCGCTTTGTCAGGGTCATGCTGTAGGCCCTTATGGCTTCCGCAATCCCAGGAGCGTTCCGGTCAGCCACGGAAAGAGTGGCTTCCGGGGTCACATCCCTGGGAGAAAATCCGGTTCCTCCGGTGGTCAGCACCAGATCACATTTCACTTCGTCGCTTAAACGCTTCAGCTCTGCCTTAAGCTCTTCCTCTTCATCGGGAAGAATCTTATAGCTCACTACGGAAAAACCGGCGGCTTCCAGCAGTTCCTTTATAACAGCTCCGCTTACATCCTCCCGCTCTCCGGCTGCACCCTTGTCACTTGAGGTTATGATGCCTGCTCTGTACATATGGTGATCTCATCTCCTTCCTTCATAAAGCCTCCGTGGAGCACCCTTGCAAATATTCCGTTGGTAGGCATGATACATTCGCCCATTTTTTTATATATCTCGCAGTGGGTGTGGCATTCCTTACCGATCTGGGTCACCTCCAAAAGGACATCCCCGCATTTCAACCTGGTTCCCACAGGCAGATGAATCAGATCAATCCCCTGGACAATGATATTTTCCCCAAAGGCTCCGTCTCCGATTTCCGCTCCTCTTTCCTTAAATTCCTCTATGGTCTCAAAGGCCAGAAGGCTTACCTGCCGGTGCCATTTTCCCGCATGGGCGTCTCCTTCGATCCCATGCTCCTCCAGAAAATGACCTTCCTGGATGCGGACCTTCTGAGTCCCCTTTCTTTCACTGATACAGACGGCCATAACTTTTCCCATCCGTTTATCCTCCTATCTGATTCATATTTAAATCCGTTTTCCGGTGTTTTTCTCCAAAATGATGGCTTTCTGGCTTTTTCCTTATCCACTCTTCCATGAGGCTGTAAAGCTCCTCATCGGAGATTCCCCGGCGCAGAGGGCCTTTTAAATCCACCCCGAGAGGGCTGTCAAGGCAAAGCTTTAAGTATCCGTCGGAAGTCAGCCTGACACGGTTGCAGGAGCCGCAGAATTTGTGGTGTAAGGCGCTGATAAAGCCCACAGATCCTTTTCCGTCTCCCCATGTATAATAGACGGCAGGGCCGTTGCCCTTTACTTTACGGTCCTCCCGCAGCTCTCCATAGGCTTCCCCCAGGATTTCCGCCAGCTGATCGTTATTCATGGCCTTGTAATTAGTTCCCTGTCCAATGGGCATCATCTCAATAAACCGGACAGGAATTCCCCGCTCCATGGAGAATTGGGAAAAGGCCAGCACTTCTTCCTTTTTCAGCTCTTCCATGACCGCACAGTTTATCTTTACCTTAAGGCCCACAGATGCCGCGCTCTCAATTCCTTCCATGACAGACGCAAAGGCATCCCGTCTGGTGATCTCCGCAAACCGCACCGGGTCAAGGGTATCCAGGCTCACATTGACGGAGGATAAGCCGGCCTCCTTAAGGGCCATGGCCTTTTCCTTTAACAGGCAGCCATTGGTGGTCATGGTCACATCCTCTATTCCGGGAAGCTTTTTTAGGTCTCTGACAAGGGACTCTACGCCCTTTCTCACCAAAGGTTCCCCTCCGGTTACTTTCACCTTGCTGATTCCCAATTTAGAACCGGCTTCGCATATGCGGAGGATCTCCTGATAGGTCAGGATGTCGTCGTGGTCTAAGAGCTCCACCCCTTCCTCCGGCATACAGTAGCGGCATCTTAAATTGCACCGGTCTGTAACGGAAATCCTGATATAATCAATGGTTCTGCTGCATTGGTCTTTCATAGGCTGTTCTCCGGATCTGCCGTATTCTTTTCATAAAGGCCGCTCTTTCCGCCGTCCTTCTTTAACAGGCAGATGCCGCTCATGGTCATTCCCCGGTCCATGGCCTTACACATGTCATAGATGGTAAGAAGAGCCACATTAACTCCTGTCAGGGCTTCCATTTCCACCCCGGTCTTTCCCCGGGTCTTTACCGTACAGATGGCTTCCACCATCTGTTTCTCTTCATGAAGCACAAAATCCACCTGGCATTTTGTAAGCAGGAGTACATGGCATAAGGGAATTAAATCCGAGGTTCTTTTGGCTCCCATGATTCCCGCCACCCGGGCCACTCCCAGCACATCGCCCTTGGAAGCTGTTCCCTGGGATATGGCCTGAAAAACCTGATCATTTACAGAAATAAATCCGTGGGCAACGGCTACCCGGTCCGTCTCTCCCTTTTCTCCCACATCCACCATGCGGGCATTTCCCTTTTCATCAAAATGTGTTAATCCGTTCATCATTTCCTCCAATCAGTCTTACCAGCCCTTTCCGAATCCGCAGTTAGGATAAGTGCAAATATCGCAGGAAAGGCAAAGGCCGCCTCTTCCCAGCTTGTCCATCTCTTTTTTTGTCACCGGATCGTCGGCCATGAGGCGGGGAAGAACCAGATCAAAGATGGTTCTTTTCGCATACATGACGCAGCCCGGTAGCCCGGCTACAGGGATGTTCTTTCCGTCCTTCCTGTAATAGGAAAGGAGGAACATGGCTCCCGGAAGCACCGGAGCACCATAGGTAATTACCTCAGCCCCGGTATTCCGGATGGCAAGGGGGGTTTTGTCATCGGGGTCAACGCTCATTCCTCCGCTGACTAAAACCATGTCCGCCCCCTGGTCAATGAAATTCAGAATGGCCTCTGTGGTATGCTCCGGCCTGTCGTCGCAAATGGTCTGTCCCAGGATCTCACCGCCGAACTCTTCCACCTTCGCCCTTAAAACAGGACCGAAAGAATCCTTGACTTTCCCGGAATACACCTCGCTGCCTGTAGTGACAATGCCCACCTTTTTATTCTTATATGGAAGAATGGTAAAAATCTTCTTCCCGTTGCAGATTTCCTCCACTTCATCCATCCGTTCTTTTTTGATGACAAGAGGAATGATCCTGGTTCCGCACAGCTTATCTCCCGGCTCCACCGGAGTGTTGGGGTGCCTGGAAGCGATCATCATATCGCCGATATTGTTTACTACATCCAAAAGCTCCGTATCTATTTTCAAAAGTCCCCGAACCGTTGACTTCAGTTCAATTTTTCCCTCTTTTACCTGGCCGCGTTCCATATGGTCATTAATGCACAGCCTGCAGAGAATTTCGGCAGCTTCGTCCTCATGGTACATGGTATCATCCTTTTCCCATACGAAAAGATGTTCCTTTCCCATGGACAGCAGCACCGGAACATCTTCTTCCGTCACCACATGGCCCTTTCTGAATCTCGCATCCTTTGAAACCCCCGGTATAATCTGGGTCATATCGTGACAGAGAACCTGTCCTACGGCATCCACCGTTTTAATTTCTTTCATGCTACATGCTCCTCTCTGTCCCGGAAGAAATTCATTCCTCCAGGAAGTTCATCCTATCAGAAAGTTTATCCTATAGAAACTTTCCTATCCCTAACTCCGCTATTCTTAAGCGAGAATATCCGCATTAAAAAAACAACATTTTCTCAGGTTTCCCCTGACGGAAAGTGTTTCTGGAATATCTTTTCAGCCGCCGCCTCCAATTCCTCAGAAAAGGCCAGGTAGCGCTCCAGGAATTCTTCGCCTTCGGCAGTCAGAACAGTGGTTCCCCCGTTATCTCCTCCGCGCCTTCCCTCCATCAGGGAAAAGCCCAGATCCGCCTCTGCCTTATTAACGATCTTCCAGGCCTTTGAATAGGCCATATTCATTTCATGGCAGGCGGCGGAAAGAGAGCCCAGCGCTCTCACATACTTCATCAAGTCTGCCACTCCCGGACCGAAATCCTTTTCCTTATGAAAAACCCGCAGCTTTATGTGATATTTAATCTGTTCCATCGTTCATCTCTCCTGTCCATGGTTTCCTGACAGAGTCCGCACCGCTTTATCAGGCGTGACTTAGTTGTAAAAAAAACTGGTTACCACGCAGCGGCCGGCCCAGCTTCCGCCCAGGGCCCTTACCACCTCTTTTGCATCTGACAGGCGTTCCTCATCATCCGCTTTATTTAAAAGCATCCGGTACTGGGCATGCCCGGTTCCTTTTCTGGTCCCCTTATCACTGGTAAGAATCTCAGCCACATGGCAGGGCGTAATTCTCTCCTCTTCCATCTGCCGGCCAAAAACCTGAGGCGCAAGCTCAAAGCGGAAGCACTTCTCCTTCCATTGCCGCCCGATACAGTCCAGGCCCGTACATCCAATCACCGCATGAGTACTTTTCAAATGCACCGGTTCCCCGTCTCTCGGGAGCTTTAAGGGCAGACGCTTGGCTCCGTCGGCTTCCACAAGAAGCACATCTCCAAGGTCTGCAAGCTTTTCCATTTCCGGAAGCTCCATGCCCCTTAACTTGCCCTCGTCTGTGGGCCTGGCTGTCACCATGACCCAGCCACCGGCCGGATTAGCCCATTCCTCATGGTCCTTGATAAAGCTTTCTACGGTCTCCGCTCTTTCAGCCAGAACCACCTGCCGGTCCTCCGGGTGCTGGATATGAGTGCTGGTGGTGACGATGACCCTCTTTCCCCGGCCCGCCAGTTCATCGGCAAGGCAATACATGGAGCTGGTCTTTCCGCCGCCTCCGGCAAAAGAAATGACCATGTGCTCCACCATATTCAGCCCCAAGGCCTCCCACAGGGAAGCCTTGGGAAGCATCTCCGGTTTTCCGTCCCGGAGCTCACAGGCAAAAACGCGTTTTACTTCCATCAGTCAAGCTCCATATGCCTTTTTCTCGGAACATAGGAACCGGTCTTTTCCAATATAACCTTACCGTCTTTCGCTGCCAGACGGCCCTTAAAGAATACCATCTCCGCTTTTCCCGTAACCTCTGTTCCTTCGAAAGGACAGTAATCCACATTGGCCACCTGATTTTCCACGGACAGCGTCCAGCGGGTATCCGGGTCCCATACAACCACGTCTGCGTCGCTTCCCGGAGCGATCACTCCCTTTTGGGGATAGACACCGTAAAGCTTTGCGGGATTTTCAGAAAGGAGACGGCACATCTGCTCCAGCTTTAAGTCATGGTCTAAAACCCCGAAGCTGTACATCAGCACAGGGCGGGATTCCACTCCCGGCATTCCGTTGGGAATCCTGGTGAAATCGTCCTTTCCTGCCGCCTTTTGCGCGGTGGTAAAGCTGCAATGGTCGGTAGCTATGGTCTGGATGTGGTCCTTACGGATTGCGTTCCAAAGCCTGGTGCTGTCCGTTTCCTTCTTAAGGGTCGGAGAAATCACGTATTTGCTTGCCTCGAAGAAAGGAAGATCATATAAATTATCGTTTAAAAGCAGATACTGAGGGCAGGTTTCCAGATAGACCTCCTGGCCCCTTTCTCTTGCGTACTTAACTTCCTGATAACCTGCGCCGGAGCTTAAATGCACCACAATAACAGGCGTATCCACCAGATCCGCAATCTTTAAAAGGCGGCTGATGGCCTCAGCCTCAACAGGTGCAGGCCTGGTGTTTTTGTGGCCGGAAACAGAATAATTTCCTTTTTTCTTTTCCTCATCCACCAGCGCTTTGATGAGCCCCATATTTTCACAGTGGATGCCGGCGATGCCGCCAATCTCCTTTAACCGCTTCAATACCTGGTACATCTTCTGGTCGTTTAAATACATATCGTCATAGGTCATGTACATTTTGAAAGAAGTGACACCGTCCTCCACAACCTTCTCCAGCTCCTGGCTGACCGCCGGATTCCAGTCGGAAATGGCAAGGTGATAGCCATAGTCACAGGAGGAGTTCCCGTCTGACTTTTCATGCCAGTTTTCAAGGGCTTTCTCAAGGGTTTCCCCCTGATACTGGGTCGCAAAATCTATAATCATGGTGGTTCCGCCTGCAAGGGCTGCCTTTGTTCCTGTTTCATAATTATCCGCAGTTACGGTTCCCGCCACATGAAGGTCAAAATGAGTATGGGCATCGATGAATCCCGGGAACAGAAGCTTTCCTGATACGTCAACAACTTCCGCTTCTCCGGCATCAATCCCGTTTTCCACCGCAAGAATCTTTCCGTCTTCCATGAGAACATCCGCCGCAGTCACGCCTTTTCCGGAAACCACAGTCCCTCCCTTTAAGAGCGTCTTCATAGAACATACACTTCCTTTCTCACAATGGTCCAAACCTTTTATTTTGAACCATATCCAGTTTATTATCCAGTTTTGGATTAAATTTGTCAACCCCGAAAGGCGCAGGAAGAAAACTTTTTCTCCGCCTGCGCCCTTCGGCTATAAAGCATACATATGATCTGTCTTCTTTATCCTAAGATATAAGCGTAGTCCTTGCAGACGGTCTCCATAACCTTTCCTAAATCCTCAGGAATCACGCTGCCTCTTTCTCCTGCTTTCCAGCTGAAGATCTTTCCAAGGTAGCGTACCTTGCAGGAAGCAGTATCCTTGTCCAGTACAACAAAGCCCTGATTCTTGCTGTTTTCCATATCCGCCTCGCTGGCAAATAAGGTAAACTTATCTAAATAAGGCGCACTGTCGTAAGGACAGAAGCTCTGGCAGTTTCCGCACTCGTTGCACATGTAGTCCACATGAACGATCTGGTGCATGGATAAGCCTGGAATCTGAAGTGCAAGATTGGCACGGTTCGGACAAACTTCCGCACAGTTTTCACATACATTGGAGCAGCCAAGACATCTGCCGCCTTCTTCTTTATACTTTCTGGTCTCTTCCAGAATACCGCGTTTGTCATAAATCTGGCTTAAATCTTCCAGAGTGTCATCGAAATCTACGGCAGCACCCTTTCCGAGAATTGCCTCTGCAGCCATACGGGAATCTCTCATGGCTTCTACCACGGTTGCCGGTCCGTAAAGTCCGTCTCCGATGGCGTAAACGCCCTCAACGCTGGTTTCCAGAGTCTCTTCATTTACAAGAACTCTGCCGCGGCTGGTTAATTCCACGCCATTGGCCTCATAGAATTCCCTTGGAATCTGCTCGCCTACTGCTGCGATCACTGTATCTGCCGGAATTTCCACGGTTTCTTCAGTTTCCATAATGCCTCTTCTTCCGCTGGAATCAGTGTCAGAAAGCTTCATTACTTTGCAAAGCAGTTTTCCGTTCTTTAATTCAACAGGAGACAGCAGCTCTTTAAATTCCACGCCGTCTTCCAGAGCCATTACTAATTCTTCCTCATCGGCAGGCATGTACCGTTTGGTTCTGCGGTATACCAGATAGGAATGCTCAACGCCTTCGGTTCTCTTTACGGCTCTTGCAGTATCCATGGCAGTATTTCCGCCGCCGATGACAACCACGTTCTTGCCGATGTTTAACTTTCCGTCGTTTGCCTTAAACTGGGCAAGGAAATCCAGAGCATTAATGGTTTCTCCTGACTGGAGCTCAAGGACGCCTGGCTTGGAAGCGCCTGTTGCAAGGATTACGTAATCGTAGCCCTGCTTCTTTAACTCATCAATGCTGGTCACTTCTGTACTCAGCTTCACCTCTGCGCCGTAAGCCAGGCACAGAGCTGCATCTTTGTCAATGGCATCATCTTCGATACGGAATCCCGGGATTACATTCTTAACTACGCCGCCCAGGCTGCCGGTCTTTTCGAAAATAGTTGCAGGCATTCCATTCTTTGTCAGGAAATAAGCTGCTGCAAGTCCTGCAGGACCGCCGCCGATGATGGCTGTTTTTTTGCCTGCCAGCTCGCCTGCCTTAAGATTCTTCATGTAAGAATCGTATCCGCCTTCTGCACAGATCAGCTTAACGCCGCGGATGTTGACCGGATCATCATAGAAATTCCGGTTGCACTTGCCCATACAGTTATGAGCGCAGATGGTTCCCGTAATGAAAGGAAGCGGGTTCTTCTCTGCGATGACCTTCATGGCCTCTTCATACTTTCCTGCTCCTGAAAGCTGCAGATAAGTGGTGATGTCCTGATGAATCGGGCAGCCTTCCTTACATGGAGCCACATAGCAGTCGATAAGCGGAACGGTCTTCGGCATCTTTCTGGATGGAACCGGCTTTACGGATTTTACATGGTGAGGATCCTTGATGGCATCTGCCGCAAGCTTTGCAGTCTTTTCAGGATCAACTCCTGTAAATTCCACATGGCCTTCCTCCAGCTTTCCTGCCATCTGTAAAAGTCTCTGATAGCCGCCTGGCTTTAATAAGGTGGTAGCCACGGTAACCGGCCAGATTCCTGCGTCCACAATGGCCTTGATGTTGTGATAATCAGCTCCTCCGGAGAAAGAGATTCTTAACTTTCCGTCAAATTCCTTGGCAAGCTTTGCAGCCAGGGAGATGGACAGAGGATATAAGGACTTTCCGGACATATACATCTCTTCGCTTGGAAGCTCGTTGTTCTTCACATCTACAGGGAATGTATTTGTAATCTTCACACCGAATTCCAGACCCTTGGATTCGCACAGAGCCATGAGAGTCTTAAGCATTGGGATCGCATCCTCATACTGTAAGTCATCGAGGAAATGGAAATCGCCGAATGCCACATAGTCATAGCCCATTTCATCCATGGTCTTTCTTGCGAATTCATAGCCCAGAAGGGTCGGGTTGCACTTAATAAATGTATTGAGGCCTTTTTCTTCAATCAGATAGGTAGCAATTCTCTGGATCTCCTGTGGCGGGCAGCCATGTAAGGTGGAGAGGGTTACAGAATTGCAGATCTGGGAAGGAATATTTTCAATATCTTCCTTTGTTAAGTTCTTAAAGAGATCCGCATGATCTAAAAGGTACTGCTTGCAGGCCTTGAATTCCGCTGTGTCTTTCGCATCCTTCATGGACTCGATAAAGGTATTGACCTTGGGGGACTTGATTCCTTCTAAGTCGTAGCCCACGCTCATGTTGAACTGGAAGCCATCCATAGCGCCCAGGCCGTATTCCTTGGCAAGAACGTGAAGCAGAACCCATGCCTTAATATATTCTTCCTGCGCCTGGGGAACGTAAAGCTCTGTTGACCATTCACAGTTGTAGCACTCGTCGTCAGCCTTGATACATGGCTTGCTTACGGGCAGATCCTCACCGTCTAAAATCTGGACGGTTTTCAGTTCAAAGAAACGGCTTCCCGCATAGTAAGACGCCACAATGTTCTGAGTGAGCTGTGTATGAGGGCCTGCTGCAGGTCCTAATGGTGTTTCCAGGTTGCGGCCGAAAATTTTACGGTCGTTTTTCGCATCAGCCTTATAAGGTCTGTAAACGCCGAAAATTGTTGAATTGTTGTCGTGCTCTTTTAAAATCCAATCCACTAACTGTGCAAATGGCATTGGTGTCATTCTATCTCCCATTTTTAACCTCCTGTTGGGCAGGCTGCCTGCCATGTTCTTTTGCAGACAGCCCATTGTGAATATTCTAAATTTTAATTATTTGCTTTGTAGGTTTTGCGTTTTTACTCATTTTATGTGTCTGGGACGGAACTATCTGGAATTAATTCTTCTGCCCAGCTCCTCGGCTGCCTGTCTGCAGTCAGCCATTACTTTTTCCTCATCAATAGAGGTAAGGACGCGGTCTTTCATCAGAACCTTTCCGTTTCCTACGGTGGTTACCACGCTGCGGCCTGTCATTCCGAAAAGAATATGGCTGTTGCAGTTGCCCGCATTCATTGGTGTCAGCGGAACGTAATCGGTAACGATGACATCTGCAGCTGCTCCTGCCTTTAAAACGCCCAGAGGCTTCTTAAAGTAACGGCCTGCGATCTTCGCATTTCCTTCGAACAGCATCTGAGGAACCTCTCCCCAGGCTGCGTTGGCGTCGCATAAGTGGTGCTTGTGAAGAACGTTTGCCACCTTATAGGACTCCAGCATGTCGTGAGTATAGCCGTCGGTTCCAAGACCTGTTAAGATTCCCCTGTGAACCAGCTCCATGGTGGGCGGGCATCCGCAGGCGTTGCCCATGTTGGATTCCGGATTGTGAACTACCATGGTATCCGTATCCTTAATGAGCTGCATCTCGTGAGGATTGATATAGATGCAGTGTCCCAGCAGGGTCTTCTCTCCCAGTATCTTGCAGTCCATCAGACGGTCTACGATTCTCTTGCCGTACTTCTTTAAGCAGTCATGAAGATCTTCGATACCCTCTGCCACATGGATGTGGTATCCCACTCCCTCAGGCTTATGGGCAGCGGCATACTCCATGGTCTCGTCGGAAATGGTAAACTGGGCGTGCATACCCATCATACCTGCGATCATATCGCTGTCGTCAGCCAGGGCGTGCTTGATGAAAGCTTCATTCTCAAGAACCCCTTCTCTGGCCTTGTCCATTCCGTCACGGTCGGAAACCTCATAGCATAAGCAGGAACGAACTCCGGTCTCTTTGGCTGCTTCCTCGATCTTAAAGAGGGAATCTGTAATATGGCCGAAGCTTGCGTGATGGTCAAAGGTGGTTGTTACACCGTTTTTGATGGAATCAATATAGGTAGCCATAGCGCTTAACCGTGTATCTTCTAATGTAAGATTCCGGTCAATGGTCCACCACATTCCGTCCAGGATATCCAGGAAGCCCTGTGGATTATAGCCATTGATGCTTAAGCCTCTGGCAAAGGAACTGTAAATATGCTCATGGGCATTGATAAAGGCAGGCATGATAACTCCGCCCTTTGCATCAATATATTCTGCATCCGGGAACTCCTTTCTTATCTCTTCTGTGGTTCCCGTCTTGAGGATGGCGCCCCCTTCCATCGCAACTGCTCCGTTCTCGTAAAACGGATTTTCCGGGTCCCTTGTGATCATTCTTCCATTACCGATAATCAGCATGTCTCCATCTCCTTTTTTTCATTTTTAATATTATCTGGTAAAACCATGATTTTTTGCGAGTATACAAACCGCACATAAGCGTTTCCCACAGATCGGGACCGTACTTTTGCAATCTGCTTATACTTTTGCTGATAATCCATATTTTTTTATATAGATTACACCATAAACCGCTTCATAGCTACAGTTTATCATTTCATATAAAGAAATGCAAGTGGAAAATACAAAAAAAATTAGTTTACCTAAAAAATTTTTAGAAAACCACTTGAAATTTAATTTTTTTATGCTATGATGGGTGTATAAGAAGTTGTGATGAGAGGGGAGGTAACAATGGATTCAAAGCTTGAATTACTGACACAGATTGCCCAGGGAATGGCGGCTCATTTCGGCAATAACTGTGAAGTTGTTATCCATGATTTAAGAAAGGATATAGAGAGTTCCATCGTCTATATCGAAAATGGCCATGTAAGTAACCGTAAACTGGGAGACGGGCCTTCAGAAATCGTTTTGGAAACCTTGAAAAAAAATCCCAACACCTTGAAAGATCGCCTTTCTTATTTAACACGGACTGATGACGGAAGAATCTTAAAGTCCAGTACCATGTACATAAGAGGAAAAGAAAAAAGTGTGGATTACATCCTGGCCATCAACTATGACATCACCGGCCTGATGACCATCGACAATGCTTTAAAGTCAATTATCAGCACCTCAGAATCAGCAGGCGCAGATAAACAGCCTCAGAAAATTACTCACAATGTCAATGAGCTTCTTGAGACACTGATTGAGCAGTCTGTGGCGCTGGTAGGAAAACCGGTAGCTCTTATGAACAAGGATGACAAGGTCGCCGCAATTCAGTATCTAAATGATGCCGGTGCATTCCTGATCACAAGATCAGGAGACAAGGTCTCCAATTATTTTGGCATATCCAAGTTTACTTTATACAGTTACATGGATGCAAATAAGGAAAAATAAGTAATAAAACTTCCTATTATAATATGAAAAGGAGAAGAGTAATTATGAAACCAATCGAATGGGCTGTAAACAAGATGCCGAAAACCGACGATAAGAATCTTTCCGTCATGGCTCTGGAAGAAATCAAGAAAGCGAGAACTTTCCATGAAAGCTTTCCCCAGTACAGCAAGACTCCTCTTGCAAAGCTGGATCACATGGCCGAATATTTAGGTCTTGGACAGGTTTTCTTAAAGGACGAATCTTACCGGTTCGGCTTAAACGCATTTAAGGTTCTGGGCGGTTCCTTTGCCATTGCCAAGTATATTGCACAGCAGACAGGGAAAGATGTATCTGAGCTTCCTTACAGCGTTCTCACTTCCGACGCTTTAAGAAAGGAATTCGGCCAGGCCACTTTCTTCACCGCAACAGACGGCAACCATGGCCGCGGAGTTGCCTGGGCTGCCAATAAGTTAGGCCAGAAAGCAGTTGTTTACATGCCAAAGGGTTCTACTATCACCCGCTTCAACAACATCAAGTGCGAAGGCGCAGATGTTACCATTGAAGAAGTTAACTACGATGAATGCGTCCGCATGGCCGCAGATGCCGCTTCCAAAACAAAGAACGGCGTTGTGGTACAGGATACCGCATGGGACGGCTACGAAGAGATTCCTGCCTGGATCATGCAGGGTTACGGAACCATGGCTATGGAAGCCGGCGAACAGCTGGAAGAATATGGCTGCGACAGACCGACCCACGTATTCGTTCAGGCCGGCGTAGGCTCTCTTGCCGGAGCGGTTCAGGGCTACTTTGTAAACCGCTATCCTGAGAATCCGCCTACAGTTGTTGTTGTGGAAGCCGATGTTGCTGCCTGCCTCTATAAGGGAGCTGCTGCCGGCGACGGAAAGATCCGCATCGTAGACGGCGATATGCAGACCATTATGGCAGGTCTTGCCTGCGGCGAGCCCAACACCATCTCCTGGGATATCTTAAAGAACCATGTAGATACCTTTGTTTCCGCTCCTGACTGGGTTGCTGCCCAGGGCATGAGAATGCTGGCTGCACCGATTAAGGGCGACGTATCCGTTACTTCCGGTGAATCAGGCGCTGCTCCATTCGGAGTTCTGGCCTGCATCATGCTCCTTGACGAATACAAGGAATTAAGAGAGCATTTAAAACTCAACAAGGATTCAAAAGTTCTCCTCTTCTCAACCGAGGGCGACACCGATCCCGACCGCTTCAAAGCGATTGTCTGGGAAGGAAAAGAACGTTAGGCATTATTTTCTTAGTAAATAAAAATATAAACGGAGGTTTAAAGAAATGGATTACAACAAAATCAAAGAAGCAGCACAAAATTATCAGGCTGACATGACAAAATTTTTACGGGAGATCGTAAAATTCCCAGGCGAAAGCTGCGATGAGAAAGCTCACATCGACCGCATCGCTGAGGAAATGAGAAAGCTTGAATTCGACAAGGTTGTTATTGACGACATGGGTAACGTTCTTGGCTATATGGGAACCGGCAAGACCTTAATCGGCTTTGACGCTCACATCGATACCGTTGGTATCGGCAACAAGAACAACTGGACCTTCGATCCATACGAAGGCTATGAGAATGATACTGAAATCGGCGGCCGCGGCGTATCCGATCAGTGCGGCGGTCTCGTATCTGCTGTTTACGGCGCAAGAATCATGAAAGACTTAGGTCTTTTAAACGACAAGTACACCGTTCTGGTTACCGGTACTGTTCAGGAAGAGGACTGCGACGGTCTTTGCTGGCAGTATATCATCAACGAAGATAAGGTTCGCCCTGACTTTGTTGTTTCTACAGAGCCTACTGACGGCGGCATCTACCGCGGACAGAGAGGACGTATGGAAATCCGCATCGATGTAAAGGGTATCTCCTGCCACGGTTCCGCACCAGAGCGCGGAGACAACGCTATTTACAAAATGGCTGATATTCTTCAGGATGTACGCGCTCTCAATGAGAACGATGCAGCTGATGACAAGGAAATCAAAGGCCTTGTAAAAATGCTTGACGAGAAATACAACAAGGAGTGGAAAGAAGCTAACTTCTTAGGCCGCGGAACTGTTACCGCTTCCGAGATCTTCTTCACCTCCCCAAGCCGCTGTGCAGTTGCTGACTCCTGTGCAGTATCCTTAGACCGCCGTATGACTGCAGGCGAGACATGGGAAAGCTGTTTAGAAGAAATCCGCAACCTTCCAAACGTAAAGAAATACGGCGATGACGTAACTGTTTCCATGTATGAATATTCCCGTCCTTCCTATAAGGGACTTACTTATCCAATCGAGTGCTACTTCCCGACATGGGTAATTCCGGAAGATCATGATGTTACAAAGGCTCTTGAGGACGCTTACAAGAACCTTTACGGCAATGAGAGAATCGGCGCAGACTTCACTCTCGCAAAGAGAAAAGCTCGTCCTCTGACAGACAAGTGGACCTTCTCCACCAACGGCGTTTCCATCATGGGCCGTAACGGAATCCCATGTATCGGCTTCGGACCTGGTGCAGAGGATCAGGCTCATGCTCCTAACGAGATCACCTGGAAGCAGGATCTTGTAACATGCGCAGCTGTTTATGCAGCTCTTCCAACCATTTACTGCAAGTAATTTATTTCATGCAGGCGGGCCAGGCGCTCTGCCCTGGCCTTAAGGATCATTTTTGCCGTCCGCCTGCATCCTTCCCGAATCATTTTAATGACGGGCCGGCGGCATAAAGGATAAATACCAATAAAAAAAAGAAAATAATCAGGAGGCTACCACAATTATGAAAACCTTACAGGATTACATCGACAAACTGAATTCCTTAAACTTTAAGGAAATGTATGAGAACGACTTCTTCTTAACATGGGAAAAGACCAACGACGAGCTTGAGGCTGTTTGGACCATCGCTGACGCTCTTCGCTTCATGAGAGAAAACAACATCTCCACAAAAGTATTTGAAAGCGGCCTTGGAATCTCCTTATTCCGCGACAACTCCACACGTACCCGTTTCTCTTTCGCTTCTGCTTGTAACTTACTTGGTCTTGAAGTTCAGGATTTAGACGAGGGCAAGTCTCAGGTAGCTCACGGCGAGACTGTTCGCGAAACAGCTAACATGGTTTCTTTCATGGCTGATGTTATCGGTATCCGTGATGATATGTATATCGGCAAGGGAAATGCTTACATGCACGAGTTCATGGAAGCAGTTACTCAGGGTAACAAGGACGGCATCTTAGAGCAGAGACCTACCTTAGTAAACTTACAGTGCGATATCGACCATCCGACTCAGAGTATGGCTGATGCACTTCACATCATCCACGAGATGGGCGGCCTTGAGAACTTAAAGGGCAAAAAGCTGGCTATGACATGGGCTTACTCTCCTTCCTACGGAAAGCCATTATCCGTTCCTCAGGGAATCATCGGCTTAATGACACGTATGGGTATGGAAGTTGTTCTGGCTCATCCGGAAGGCTACGAGGTTATGCCTGAAGTTGTTGAAGTTGCTAAAAAGAACGCTGAAGCATCCGGCGGTTCTTTCCGTATTTCCAACGATATGGCTGACGCATTCAAGGATGCTGACGTTGTATATCCAAAGAGCTGGGCTCCATTCGCTGCTATGGAAAAGAGAACCAACCTTTATGCGGAAGGCGATTCCGACGGCATCAAGGCTCTTGAGAAAGAATTACTTGCTCAGAACGCAAACCACAAAGACTGGTGCTGCACTGAGGAATTAATGAAGACAACAAAAGATGGCAAGGCTCTTTACATGCACTGCTTACCAGCCGACATCAATGATGTAAGCTGCAAAGACGGTGAAGTAGAAGCTTCCGTATTCGATCGTTACCGTGATCCGTTATACAAAGAAGCCAGCTTCAAGCCATATGTAATCGCTGCTATGATCTTCTTAAGCAAATTTGAGAATCCACAGGAAATCTTAAAGAAGCTGGAAGCTAATAAGACACCAAGAATTTTTGAATAATTTCATATTGGGGAATCAACCCCATATTTAAAAATTCCAGGCGCACCTGTATCCGGCCGAATGGATACGGGTGTGCTTTTTGTTCCAAAAAATTCTAAATTTGTAAGGGGATAAACAAATGGAAAAGAAAAAAAGAATTGTTATCGCATTAGGCGGCAATGCTTTAGGCAATACTCTTCCGGAGCAGATGACTGCAGTAAAAATCACAGCGAAAGCTATTGTTGATTTAATCCAGGAAGGCTGCGAAGTAGTTGTAGTTCACGGAAACGGGCCTCAGGTGGGCATGATCAACAACGCAATGAGCGCATTAACCAGAGAAGATCCGAAGCAGCCCAACACTCCTCTCTCTGTCTGCGTAGCCATGAGCCAGGCTTATATCGGCTATGACTTACAGAACGCTTTAAGAGAAGAGCTTGTAAACCGCAATATCACCAACATTCCGGTAACCACCATGATCACACAGGTCCGTGTAAATGCAGATGATCCTGCATTTAACTCTCCTTCCAAGCCAATCGGCCATTTCATGACCGCCGAGGAAGCAAAGCTGGCTGAGGAGAAATACGGATACATCACAAAGGAAGATGCCGGACGCGGATACCGTCGTGTAGTGGCTTCTCCAAATCCTGCTGAAATCATTGAAATCGGCGCAATCCGCTCTCTTGTAGAGGCAGGCCAGCTGGTTATCGCCTGCGGCGGCGGCGGAATTCCTGTAACCCTTCAGGGAAATCACTTAAAGGGCGCAAGCGCAGTTATCGATAAGGATTTCGCAAGCGAACTGCTGGCTGAGGAGCTGGATGCAGATTTCCTGATCATCCTTACAGCCGTTGAGAAAGTAGCTATCAACTACGGCAAGCCGGATGAGAAATGGCTGGATGATATCTCCACCGACGAAGCCCGCCAGTACATCGGCGAAGGACACTTTGCTCCTGGCTCCATGCTTCCAAAGGTTCAGGCTGCTGTGAAATTCGCAGATTCCAAGGAAGGACGCAACGCGCTCATCACCTTACTGGAGAAAGCAAAAGAAGGAATTCTGGGCACAACCGGAACTCATATTCACAAATAATCAATTATAAATAATTTATACTTTATGGAGGGAGACTTGTCATGAAGCAAAAAGATCATTCCTATGCTTCTATCTTTGAACTGGACGGTATCCCGAAATTCTCTCAGGCATTACCTCTTGCCCTTCAACACGTGGTAGCTATGATCGTGGGATGCGTTACGCCTCCCCTGATCATAGCTAATACCATTTCCCTTGACACGCCGGAAAGGGTAATTCTGATACAGGCCGCCCTGGTCGTATCCGCTTTATCCACCCTCTTACAGCTTTTTCCTCTGGGGAAAAGGGAGGGATTTCATTTAGGCTCTGCTCTGCCCGTCATGATGGGCGTCAGCTTTGCCTATGTTCCGACCATGCAGGCAATTGCAGAGGATTACGGAATTTCAGCCATTTTAGGAGCGCAGATCGTGGGAGGCGTTGTTGCCTTTATCATCGGCCTGTGCATCATGCGTATACGCAAGTTTTTTCCTCCCCTCATCACTGGAACGGTTGTGTTCACTATTGGACTCTCCCTGTACCCTACCGCCATTAACTACATGGCGGGGGGTGTTTCCAGTCCTGACTACGGTTCCTGGAAAAACTGGACTGTGGCTCTCATTACTTTAGCTGTCGTAACCATATTGAACCACTTTGGAAAAGGCATCTTTAAGCTGGCCTCCATCCTCATCGGCATTATCGCAGGCTATATCATTTCCCTGTTTTTCCACATGGTGGATTTTTCGAGCATCGGCAGCTCCGCATTTTTTCAAGGGCCCCAGCCGCTCCACTTTGGGATCACCTTTGATCCGTCCGCCTGTGTAGCCATTGCCATTCTGTTTTCCATCAATTCCATTCAGGCAATGGGGGATATGACCGCGACTACCATCGGCTCCATTGACCGGGAGCCTACGGATAAAGAGCTTCAGGGAGGCATCATGGGTTATGGCGTCTCCAGCATTATAAGCTCTCTGCTGGGAGGTCTTCCAACAGGTACCTATGGCCAGAACGTCGGTATTGTAACCACAACTAAAGTAATCAACCGCTGTGTAATGGGTCTGACCGCCCTGATTCTTCTCGCTGCCGGACTGGTGCCGAAATTTTCTGCATTCCTCACCACCATTCCCCAGTGTGTTTTAGGAGGAGCTACCGTATCGGTATTCGCTTCCATCGCAATGACCGGTATGAAGCTGGTAACCTCGGAGGAGATGACCTACCGGAACTCTTCTATCGTGGGACTTGCTGCTGCCTTAGGCATGGGTATTTCCCAGGCCACTGCCTCTCTCCAGGCCTTTCCGGAATGGGTTGTCACCATATTTGGCCGGTCTCCGGTTGTGGTGGCTACGATTGTGGCGATCTTTCTGAATATCATACTTCCGAAAGAAGATAAAAAGAAAAATCAAGGTTAATAGCTTCTGAAGAATTAAAAGGCAGTTGGAGACATCTTTTAGATGCTTCCGGCTGCTTTTTTGCATCAAAACGTAAAATAAGACAGATAAAAAGAACAGGGCATGTTTTTTTACTGCATATCCTGTTTTTTTAAAGCCGTCTTTCGATCTTATACTCTTTCGCTTCTATACTTCCACGCTAAAATGTTCAAAGAGAATCCTCTCTGCCTCTGCACACCAAAGCCCACGGTTCTCTTTACACACCTCATCCAGCTTTTTAAATAAAGGATCTGTTTTCCCCAATTCCCCAAAGTCCTCAATGGCTGTCAGAGGCATGTCAAACTGGGTATAGGTCAGCTTCTTTCCTCCCGGAATCTTTGGAAGATTTAAAGTAGCTTCCGCAATGCTGTCAA
>JAEZFK010000052.1 GCA_023437715.1 Bacillota bacterium
TTGACAGCATTGCGGAAGCTACTTTAAATCTTCCAAAGATTCCGGGAGGAAAGAAGCTGACCTATACCCAGTTTGACATGCCTCTGACAGCCATTGAGGACTTTGGGGAATTGGGGAAAACAGATCCATTATTTAAAAAGCTGGATGAAGTATGCAAAGGGAACCGCGGGCTCTGGTGCGCAGAGGCAGAGAAAATCCTCTTTGAGCACTTTGGCGTGGAAATCTAGAAACGAAGGGAGCGGACCGGATGGTATCTCAAAAAGTAATTATTACGAATCCATTGGGGCTCCACGCAAGACCAGCCTCCCTGCTTTTTAAAGCAGCCAAAGGCTGCCGGTCAGAGGTCAGGATTCTGTCAGGCAATAAGGTAATCGAAGGGAAAAACCTGATGGATATTATGGCGGCATCTATAAAAAAGGGAACGGAAATTGAACTGCAATGCGACGGAGTCACAGAAAAAGAAGACATCCGGATGCTGGCAGAGCTTCTTCAAAATGGTTTAGGGGATAAAATATAAAGAGTTCAAAAGAGAAAAGCTTTTTAACTGAAAGAAGGAACAGGACATGGGGAAATATGGCCTGTTCCTTTTCTTTTCCCGATTTTTGTTGAAAAACGCCGGTATACCTCTTATAATAGAAATATCAATAAAAAATGGTTGTTTATTTGCAGATTTATTGTCAAAATTCATAAAACGGGGGCTGAGGAAACAGTGAGATCCAATACAAATGGGGTGCCTGAAGAGGGGCGGTTTCAGAAAAACCTGCAGAAATCAGTAACCAGAAAGATTGTGCTGCTTATGGTAATCAGCGCTTTCTTTTTTTGGACAGGGCAGTACACCATTACTCTGGCTGAAAATGAGCTGAATGCAGTTTCCCACTTGGAAAGGCTGAAGGAAACATTTTTGGAGCTTGATCTTCAAAACAGGGAGTTTTTGATCAACGGCCGGATCAACGAGATTGTGAGAAAAATGCTTTCTCAGGAGGATTCCAATAGTGCCGATGAATTTAAAAATCTTTTCCGCCAGTTCAACGAGGACTGCAAGGTTCACAATGAGGTCCTGCTTGTGGATAAGGATGGCGGAGCGGTGTATACCTCTTTCAGTGAGAACCGGGTATCCTCCTATTTGCTGAATTATAATAATGCAATCTGTTATAATGCAAGAAACTTAAAAGAAGGGGAGATTTACCGGGCGATTTACTATGACAGAGGAAATTATGCGGATTCCCTTTTTGTGAAACCGATTTTTGAAGCAGGAAAAATTCAGGGGTTTCTGACCCTGTTTCTGTCCGGAAGCGAGTGGAACTTTTATCTTTCCAGAAGCAGCTTTGACGGCGTAATCACTGATTTGCGGCAGAACGTCATGTACATCAGCAAACCGGGGCTGGCGGACAGCAATAACAAGTTTTACGGAGTCAGACATGGAATCTGGGAAAGCGGGGGAGACCGGTATTGGAGCGTTTCCAAGGAATTGCCGGAATATTCGGCTGTAATCTATTCCCTGGTCCACTATCCCCGGAACCAGACGGTATCCATAGGGCTTCTGGTACTTTTGATGGTGGGAGTATGCTGGTATGTCGTTGCCGGCTGGATGTCAAGGACCATGGCGGCAAACAACGCCGCTTCCATCGAAAAGCTGGTGAAGGACATCCGTCTGATCCAGAAAGGGGATCACAAACACCGGATTCAGCTGGGGACGGATGATGAGTTCGGTGAAGTGGGGCACCAGGTGAACCACATGCTGGATAACATACAGAATTTAAATGAACGCAATACAGAACTGCTGAAGCTCAACAGCCGCATTGAGATGGAACAGCTGACCCAGCAGATGAATCCCCATTTCCTCTATAATACCCTGGAGATCATCCGGAATCTTGTGATATTTGATGCGCCCAGGGCAGAGGAGCTGATTGTGAGGCTGACGGAGGTTCTGCGCTACAGCGTGAATACCACCCGGAAGGAAATGGCCCTGGAAGAGGATATGCAGTTTATTGACGCCTATCTGGAAATACAGAACTGCCGCTTCGGTGACCGTTTCCACTGTGAAATTGATATTGAGCCGGAATGCAGCCAGTGCATTGTGCCGAAAATGCTGCTTCAGCCCATGATTGAGAACAGCATCAAATACGGCTTCCAAAAGAAAATGGAATTGAATATTAAGATCAAGGGATATATGGATGGGAGCACGCTGATGATCAGCGTGCTGGATGATGGGCTGGGGATGGAGCCTAAGAGAGCAGAGGAGCTTGAGCGGCAGCTGAAGGATCATGATAACAGTTCCTCCTCCATTGGGCTCTGCAACTTATCACGCAGGCTTTATCTCCAATACGGTGAAAACAGCGGAATTCAGATCAGGAACATGGAAGGGGTTGGCTTTGAAGTAATGGTGCGGATTGAACAAAAGGGGTGATGGAATGTACCGTGTTTTAATAGCAGAAGATGAGGATATTATCAGAAAAGGGCTGGTCTACTCCGTCCAATGGGCGGATATGGACTGCACCGTCGTCGGCGAGGCCCGAAACGGCATAGAGGGAATTGAGCTGATCGAAAAGATGAAACCGGATATTCTGATCGTGGATATCAATATGCCGGTGATGGACGGAATCGAGATGATCCGGCAGACTTACGAGGAATACAATTATTCTGCGGTTATTCTGTCAGGATATTCGAATTTTGAATATGCAAAAAGCGCAATCCACTATGGGGCCACGGATTACCTTTTAAAGCCTCTGAAGCGGGAGGAGCTGGTAAAAGCAATTGAAAATGCAAAGGAAAAGCTCCGGATTTATGAAACCTGGCTGGCCCAGAAGCAGGAGGCAGAAGAGTTAAAAAAGGTAAGGCTGGTTACCAGAGCAGAGGAAAAGGGGGAAAATGATGATATTGTAAGAGAATTGCTGAAGTTTATCGAAGAACACTATCAGGAAAAGATCGGCTGGCAGGATGTGGTGGAGGCCATGAATTACAGCGAGACCTTTCTGAATAGGAAATTTAAAACCCAGATGGGCACAACCTTTATCGAGTATTTAAACCGTTTCCGGATTCAAAAGGCGGTGGAGCTTTTAAAGCAGGGAAATGTAAGCATCCAGGAGGTCTCCTGGATGTGCGGAATCGGGGATTATAAATATTTTAATATGGTATTCAAAAAATACATTGGGTGCAGTCCCAAGGAGTATTCATGGAAGGTAAAAGAGCAGCCAAGATAAAAAAGCTGCTCTTTTTTTCTTAAAGTGGCGCGTTGTTTGGTATTTTTTCCATTTGACCTGTATTTTGGGTAGAAAACAGTAACAGAAATGTATAACATATTAGATATTAAAGGATGAAAATATACAATATATCCAAAAGGCGGTAGGAAAAGTGAGTGTGACAATTTCGATTAGCAATGCGGTGAAAAAGTATGGAACAGTAACGGTAATACCGGATTTGTCGGTCACCATTGAGAATGGGGAATTATTTACTCTTCTCGGCCCGTCTGGATGTGGAAAGACTACACTTCTGAGAATGATAGCAGGATTTAATTCCATTGAAGGAGGGAGCTTCCGGTTTAACGACAAGGTGATCAATGACATGGACCCCGGCAAGCGGGGAATCGGCATGGTATTTCAGAATTACGCAATTTTCCCCAATATGACGGTGCGGAAGAATGTGGAGTTCGGCCTGAAATACAAAAACATGTCAAAGGAGCAGATGAAGGAAGAGACGGATAAGTTCTTGAAGCTGGTTCATGTGGAACAGTATGGGGACCGGATGCCGGAGCGGCTTTCCGGCGGCCAGCAGCAGAGAGTGGCTCTTGCCCGGGCCCTGGTGATCCGTCCCGACGTGCTTTTGATGGATGAGCCCCTTTCCAATCTGGATGCCAAGCTCCGGGTGGAGATGCGCAGTGTGATAAAGCGGATTCAAAAGGAAGTGGGAATCACCACTGTTTATGTCACACACGATCAGGAAGAGGCGATGGCTATTTCGGACAGAATCGCAGTTATGAAAGACGGGGTAATCCGCCATATCGGGAAGCCGGAAAATATTTATCAGAGGCCGGCAGATTTATTCGTGGCAACCTTTATCGGCAAGTCCAACCTTTTAAATGCAAGACTGAGAAAAGACGGGGAAAGGGCGTCCATCCTGTTTTCGGACGGGTATGAGATCTCCGTTGATTCCATAAGAGATGAGGAAATCAGGGAAAGGGAGGTTGTGGTATCCGCAAGGCCGGAGGAGCTGATTGTCTCCCGCCCGGAGGGCAAACCAGAGGTTCGGGGAATTAAGGCGGTTATCCGCGACAGCGTATTTTTAGGCCTGAATACCCATTATTTTGCAGAGCTGGAGACGGGAGAAGAGGTGGAAATCATCCAGGAATCCGAGATTGATTCCATCATTCCTCCGGGAAGCGACATTGTCCTGACTATCAACACCAGTAAGATCAATGTGTTTGATTCTGAGTCCACGAAAAGCCTGATGAAAGGGGTAAAAAACAGCGTAGTCCTGCCTGAGGATTTTAAGAGACGGGAGGTGAAAGAATGACCCGGAAAAAACGAGGTGATTTCTGGAGCGTGATCTCCTGGGTTCTGTTAGCAGTCTTTCTGGTGTTTTTGATCTACCCCATTGGGAAGCTTCTTATAGAGTCTGTCTATACGGAGGGAAAATTTACACTCAGCGCTTTCCGCCAGTTTTTCAGTAAAGCCTACTACTATGAATCCATTTTTCAGAGCGTAAAAATAGCGGTCTGCGTCATGTTTACCAGCCTGCTTTTGGGAATTCCCTTTGCCTACTTCTATTCCTTTTACAGGCTTGGAGGCCGCAGGGTGCTCTTCGTGCTTTGTCTTCTCTGTACCATGTCGGCTCCGTTTATAGGCGCTTATGCCTGGATTTTGCTGATGGGCAACTCGGGACTGATTACAGGATTTTTAAAATCAATGGGAATTTCCGGGATCTCCATTTACGGCTTTGGAGGAATCGTATTTGTCCAGACCTTAAAGCTGTTCCCCCTGGTGGTAATTTACATGAACGGAGCATTCCGGGACATTGACAATTCCCTGCTGGAAGCGGCGGAGAGCATGGGCTGTAAGGGTGTTGACCGCTTTAAGCGGGTAATCATGGCCCTGACCATGCCGACTATTCTGGCGGCGGCCCTGCTGGTGTTCATGAGATCCTTTGCGGACTTCGGAACGCCGGTGCTCATTGGGCGGGGATACAGCACATTTCCCGTCCTGATTTACAATCAGTATCTTGGGGAAAACGGAACTAACTACCATTTTGCAGCCGCCATCAGCGTCATTGCGGTTCTGGTAACAGCAGTCATATTCCTGATCCAGAAGACGGTTTCCAACCGGTTTAAGTTCACCATCAGCGCGCTTCATCCCGTAGAGCCTAAGAAGGCATCGGGACTTGCCAATATCATCATGCACGCTTACTGCTATCTTCTGGTGGGGATCTCCCTGCTGCCTCAGATTTACATTGTAAACATGTCTTTCAGGAATTATAAGAACAGTATTTTAAAGCCGGGCTATTCCCTGGTCAATTATCAGAAAGCCATGGAAAAAATGCTGTTCCGTTCCATCGGCAACACCATGATTGTCAGTGTTGTGACTTTGGCGGTCATCATTGTCATTGCAGTTTTAATCGCCTATCTGGTGGTGCGGCGAAGCAATTTCCTTAACAATTCCATTGATACAATCTCCATGATGCCTTATATCATGCCGGGAGCGGTTATCGGTATTGCCCTGGTTGTGGCATTTTCCAGAAAGCCCTTTACCCTTACGGGAACCCTGGTTATCATGATTATCGCCCTTGCCATACGGAGAATGCCCTTTACCAGCCGTTCCGCCACAGCGGCCATGATGAAGATACCGGTCAGCATTGAAGAGGCGGCACTGAATCTGGGGGCTCCCAAGGTGTCCGCATTCACAAAGATCACGGTGCCCTTAATGTCCAGCGGAATCATATCAGGGGCGGTTTTAAGCTTTGTATCAATTATTACGGAGATGTCCTCAGGGGTGATTCTGTATAACAACCGGACCATAACCCTGACCATCAGTACCTATTCTGCAATCAGCAGCGGTATTTACGGGGTGGCGGCAGTATTTGCAACAATTACAATGGTGCTGACAGTACTCTGCCTGGTGATCTATTTAAAATGTACCAGGATGGAGGATGTGCGCCTGTAAGAATGGTTGAAAAACCAAAATTTATAGAGAGAAGGGGAAAAAAGATGAAAAAAAAGTTATTGGCAGCAGGTCTGGCGGGAGTGATGGCATTGTCCATGACCGCGTGCAGCACGAAAACAGAACCGGAAACAAAGGCAGAAACATCTGCAGCGGAGACAACAACGGAGGCTCAGACCTCGGCAGATGCGGCAAAAGCAGAATCAACTGCTTCTGAATTGCCCTATTATGTAAAACCGGCCAGCGAGGTAACCGGGAAAATTACGGTTTACACCACAATGGAAGAGACACAGCAGCAGGTTTTGAGTGATTTATGGAAAAAGTATTATCCGGACTGCGAACTGGAAATCCAGGCGGATTCCGTAGGAACTCTGGCGACCAGAATCAGAAGTGATGAATCCAGCGATGCAGATGTGGTAATCGGCGGCATGTTCGCCGCAGACGGTGATACCTATCACGATATTCTTCAGCCCTATAAGGCGGCCTGTGACAAAGAGCAGCTGTATCATGATGAATCAGGATATTACACCTTCTATGATGTACAGGTTATGTGCCTTGTTGTAAATCCTGCCTTAAGGGATGAGCTGGGAATTCAGATCAAGGGTTATAAAGATCTGCTGAATCCTGCCCTGAAAGGAAAAATCATCCTTGCCGCTCCTGATTCCACATCTTCCGGCTGGCGTCAGCTCCAGACCATTCTGGCGGTTATGGGCGATAAGTTTGATGATGAAAAGTCCTGGGATTATATTAAGCAGCTGATTCCCGCAAGCTTTTCAACCACATCCTCAAAGGATGTTTATAACCTTGTAAGCAACGGCGAATATGTTGCAGGTCTTTCCTATGAATCAAGCGTGGCAGCCCTGATTAATGACGGTGCTCCCATTGAATGCGTTTATATGAGCGAGGGAAATACAGCCATGGCAGGAGGCGCTGCAATCGTAAAGAACGCGCCAAACCTTCCGGCAGCACAGGCCATGATGGATCTTTTATCCTCTGCAGAATTCCAGGATGCCCGTGCAGTGGCTTCTGCGGGACGGGGCTCCAACGGCCAGTGCGACTTAAAGGGTCTTCCCGATGAGAATACATTAAATATAAAAGAGCTTGACTTTGCATATTTAAATGAGCATAAGGAAGAAATTCTCAACAAGTGGAATGAACTGTACGCAGAACTGAACTAAAAATGAAGGTGCCCCAAAGGTCATGGTCTTGGGGCACTTTTTCCAAAAGCGGCTGGAAAGGAAAGAGAAAGCATGAAAACAAAAGCAGTGAGAATGTATGGAGAACGGGATTTAAGGCTGGAAGAATTTGAACTGCCTCCCATTAAGGACGACGAGATTCTTGTAAGGGTCATGAGTGACAGCATCTGCATGTCCACCTACAAGCTGGTGGAGCAGGGAAAGAAGCATAAACGAGCACCTCAGAACATAGACACCAACCCCATCATCATCGGCCATGAATTCGCAGGAGTGATCGTGGAGGTGGGCAATAAATGGAGAGAGATGTTTAAGCCGGGAATGAAATTTTCCCAGCAGCCGGCATTAAATTACAAGGGCAGCCTGGCCTCTCCCGGCTATTCCTATGAGTTTTTCGGCGGAGCCTGCACCTACTGCATCTTCCCTCATGAGGTCATGGAATCAGGCTGCCTGATGCCCTATGACGGGGAAAGCTTTTTTGAGGCTTCCCTGGGAGAGCCAATGAGCTGCATTATCGGCGGCTATCATGGAAACTATCATACCAATAAGAAAAACCACGACCATTCCATCGGCACCAAGG
>JAEZFK010000062.1 GCA_023437715.1 Bacillota bacterium
GGTCAATATCATGTGCTGCTTTGATGCAGCCGACAATGGTTCCCTGGTAATACAAAGGTTCCCCATGTTCATCTGCAATCAAATGGTTGATTTCTGATAATTCATAGCTCTTATCAAAGGCTTTTAAAAGCGATGGATCAATAAGGTTGTGAGATTCTAATTTTTTCTTCACAGTATCAGCAAACTGAACTTCCAGTTTTACAAGATCAAACACATCGCAGATTGCGATCAGACCGATGAATTCATCCTCAGGCATAATTTCTCCAAACCTGCCTTCTCTCTGATCGTAATCGGATTTCTGCTGATACCATGGCTGCGCATAACCGGCCAGTTCATCAGGCGTAACATTTCCTATGTAAGTCTGGTTCGGCAGATATGCCTTACACTCTTCATAAGAACGCAGACTTTTATCCAGATTTTTTAAATATTCCGAATTCGGATCAATGGTTCTCTGGGTTGTCTGTGTTGTGCCATTATGAATTACCATATCCGGCGTATGGGCAAGGATGTAGCTTGCCCCTTTTAAGACGCTGTACATATTTTGCCTCCTACTGAATCAAATTGACAGGAAGCCCTGTTCATTTGATTTTCAAATTCAAGGTTGAAAAATGTTTTCACCCCTGCACCTCATATTAGGTCCTAATAATAAATCAATTCCTGCAAAATGCGGTGCCAATATACCATTTTTATTCAAACGGAAAAACTGGGTCACCATTTCACAAGAATTGATCTGTGAAGGGATGAATGTTAATATTTACAATGCTCGTCCCTTATTGTTGACATTTCTTTTCGGATATCATCAACATCCAATACCATTTCCATCATACTGATCTGCTCGTCATAGACATCGCTGTCCACTTCATTTTTGATTTCCGGCTCACAAGCATGGTATACTTTTAGTCCCAACTGGACTCCTGCCAATGGTCCTGCATAAGTAGGGTCTCCTGCCGTAACAGTTTCAGCAGCAAGGCCTGCGGCCTCACCTTCTGCAGCTCCTAAAACAACGATAATGTTTTCAGGGCCGTACTGCTCCGCCAAAGTTTTTACCCTCTTTTGATTCTCCAGGTCCATAGCACCCGCAGCCGTTCAGACAAAGCATTCTGTTGACGAAAATACTACTTCCGCTCCGGCTGTTTTAATACATTGTTCAATTGCCGGACCAGGAATGCCGTCTCTGTCACCAATAATGATGACTTTCTTGTCTTTCAGCATTTTATTACCTCCTTTTTTATATTATAACGTGTGTCCCCAAGGCAGATTGCTCCGCTTTGCAGACTGAAAACATCATGTGTTCCACGCTATGTTCCAAATGATTTTCAAAAATCTTAAACCAATGAGGACAATGCATATTTTTTTATCATTTCTTCGATTCTGTCAGGCGTTGCATCGTCTTTTACCAGTTCTTCCACCTTTTCACCGTTTCTATAGATCGCCATGACCGGAAGCCCCAGGATCTTCTGGGATATGGCGAGCCTTCTGGCCTTTGTGGTATTCAGCTTTGTGAATTTGATCTTATCACTGTACTCCTCGGCAAATTTCTCCACATGAGGAAGCAGAGCCTTGCATGGCTCACACCCGTCTCCGAAAAAATCTACAAATACCACCCCTTCCGCTTCCAGCACTTCTGGTACAAAGGTATCCTTATCTACAACCAGCATCTTAATCTCCTCCTTTAATTTTCTATATATTTCTCAGCCATAACGGCTGCGATGGCCCCATCCGCACATGCGGTGACAACCTGTCTTAAGCTCTTCACCCTGATATCTCCGGCAGCAAAAACACCTGGTATATTGGTTTCCATGTTTTCATTTGTTTTGATATAGCCGTATTCCATATCCAGAATGCCCTCAAAGCACTTGGACTGAGGCAGGTATCCGATAAATCCGAAGATTCCGAAGGTACCGTCCTCCTCATCGGCAGCCACCTCCGTCACTTCTCCTGTCTTTACGTTTTCCACGGACATGCTCTGGACCATTCCGTCTCCGTTTATTTCCTTTACCACGGAATCCCACATAAAACCGATTTTAGGATTTTCAAAAGCCTTTTCCTGAATGGATTTAGCGGCCCGAAGCTCATCTCTTCTGTGGATTATGGTCACCTTCCGGCCAAATTTCGTTAAGTAAAGGGCCTCTTCAACGGCTGTATCTCCACCGCCGACCACATAGATCTCAAAATCCTCGAAAAAGTTTCCATCGCAGGTGGCACAGTAAGATACCCCTTTTCCGATCAATTCCTTTTCCCCAGGACAGCCGATGGGCTTTGGAAAGGCTCCTGTGGCAATGATCACAGCTTTGGCATGGTATTCCTTTTCTTTTCCTTTCAATACCTTAATATCTCCAGAGAAATCCACTTCCTGAATGCAGTCTGCGGTCCGGTCAATCCCGAATTTCTCCACCTGCTTTGTCATCCTCTGCACCAGGGAACTGCCTGATTCCTCCGGCAGGCATCCCGGATAATTCTCGATCTCTGAAGTGATGACGATCTGTCCTCCATCCTTTTCCTTCTCGATCAGCAGTGCATTTAACCTGGCTCTTCCTGCGTAAAGTCCTGCGGACAATCCGGCAGGCCCTCCACCTATTATTACAACATCGTAAATCTTCAAGGCGCACCTCCATTTATTTTTTAGTATTTAATATCCTGTCATCTCCCTGGCGTCTGGTGAACTTCTCCTGGTCAAACCGTTCCAGAAGCATTAAGGCAAATTTTCGGCTGGTACCTATGGAATCCCTGAAATCAGGAAGCTTTAGCAC
>JAEZFK010000064.1 GCA_023437715.1 Bacillota bacterium
TTAAATTCATTGTCATAAGATTTTTGATTCTGTGCCATATGTTGTTTTCTCCTGTTCTCGTATTGATTATAATTATATCAAAATCCTTGAGAATAGGGTGTCAACTTTTATGATACAACATCAAAACTTCAAAAGGCCGTTGTATTACTGTACGGCTGTTTCTGTTGCATTGGTGGTTTATTTAAATTTTTGTTTAACCCAGTACAAGAATCTGGAGCACCGTCTAAAAGTTCTGGAAGAAGTCAATTATTCAAATATTTACAAGGTGACTTTTGTAAAACCAAAAGATAGTGATTATGTAAAAATTGTCAAGGAATTGGATTCTAAGCTGAAAGGAAACGCTGTTGTTTTAGATTTTACCAGAAATCCTTTGTATACAACAATCAAAAAAGACCACATTGTAATAATTCGCACGGTATCAAGGGAGGAAGCTTCCTTATTCCATATTTTTAAAAATAAGGATATAAATCTCAATGGATATTCAGCTATCATTTCAAATGATTTAAAAAGTGAATTCAAATCCGGTCAGAATTATACGATACCCGTGGGTATGTATGTCAATGAGGAGGATCAAAAGGTTGAAATAAATGTATCTGGATATAGTAATAATCTTTTGATTTTTTCAGGAGGGGATTCCTTAGAGGAACCGGATAATCAAATATTATTATATGATCCTGATAATACATTACCGGTTCATATGATATCGCTCTTTGAGCCTGCTTTTGATGTGTTCCTCTATATAGAAAATTACGAAGAAGTGTTAAGTATATTATCCGGATATGACTATATTAATATTCAGAAGATACAAGACAGCGTAGATTCCTTTTCTGATTTTAAGTTAACCTTGCTTCCGTCATATTTCCGATTTCTGATTTTGGGAATTGTCATATACATTTTGCTGTATGTCAATTTATATATTCTTTTTTATTTCAAAAAGCGAAACTACATCAGAACTTTCTCTATCTGCAATCTTAACCGAAAGTTTTATTTAAAATGTATCGGTGCGGCCAATGTGATACAGTTATGTGTCGGGTTTATTACAGGTCAGGCTATCTGGCTCATCTACTGTAAATTCAGCCAAACATTTTATATACGGAATGGATCTTATATTTTTATTTCGCTTTTTATGATTCACTTGTGTGCATTTCTTATATTAAGCAGGGGGTATTCTTACATTGTACGATCCAGTTATTGAAGTCAAAAATCTTAGTAAAACATACAATAATAGCAAATTCCGCGTGCTGGACAGAATTTCTTTCACTATGGAAAAAGGCGGTTTAAATGCTATTGTGGGAGAATCAGGCTCTGGAAAATCGACATTGCTGAATATTTTATTCGGGCTTACAGAGTACGAAGAAGGAATATGTAAAATAAACGGAACTATTTTACAAGACCTTAATTTAAAAGAACGGCAAAAATTCAGGCATAATTTTTTAGGATACGTTCCCCAGGATTATGGATTAATAGAAGAGTGGAGTGTATACGATAATATTATTCTTCCTTTCATGTTTTATAAAAACAATTTTTCAAAAATCGAATCCCGTATAAAGGAAATACTGAATAGCATACATCTTGATAAAGCCGACTATATTCATAGGAAAGTGTCCTTATTATCCGGTGGTGAAAAGCAACGTGTTGCAATTGCCAGAGCTTTGATCACAAAGCCGCAAATACTCATAGCAGATGAATTGACAAGCGCACTTGATTATAAATTGAGTATGGACATCCTGTCTTTATTACAGGAATTATGTAATGCGGGATATACAATTGTTTTTTCTACTCATGATGAAAATCTATTGGAGCATTGTGATAAAATCATATATTTGAAAAATGGAAAGATATATGATTCTTAAACTATTATTCCGTTAGTCCCGGTGGATATAACGAAGAGATTATTTATTCTTTTAAATCTCTGGAAGACGGATATGAATACGAGATCAATGAGAATGGGGTGATATTTGAAATTATCAAATTTCATGATGAGAACATTAATCCTGATGAAACCGGAGAATCTGAATTATTTTATTATGATTTCAAAAAAGAAAATATTCAAAAACTGCCAATTAAGCTTTCAAGGAAGTTATTATATGTTAGAGGTATATAGATGTGAAGATACCCGGCGTTGAATCGGGAAATGATATTATACAGGCATATCGAGTTACTGATATAGTTATTGCAATGCAAACCTTGAATGATAATTCTTTTGTAGATATTGAAAAAATGATATATGTGAGAATAGCCAGCAGCAATCCGATCAGAGTAAATGGAAAAACAGTTGGTTGTATTGGACTGGATGGAAAACTGAATATTTATAAGTTTTCTTATTGAAAAAGTATTGCTTATTTTTTCTTCGAAAATGCTTGACATGAGCGATATGATTTTAAATACGAAAAACGGTTTTGATGCTTATTTAATGGCGCAAGTTTACTCAAACTTGTAAGAAAGAGGTGACACCATTGCGCTGTTTCAGCAGAATATCAGCATGGGTACCTACGAGGGATTATTTAGAAATAGTGAAAGGGTCTTAGAAATGAAAGTATATAAAAAAAACTGGTTGATCTTATTGCTTTTTTTATTTCTATGTTCGGCTTGTGTTTATTTGATTCGCATAATATCCATATATTCAGTGAGAGAATCTCCAATTTTGCAAGGAACTTACACATGTGATAAACTTCCTTTTGCATCTATGGTTTTTGACCTGAATGATAACTATACATTTTATTATTACAATGATAATGAAAAAGATAAAGGAACTTATACAAAGGGAACAGCTGAGGAACACTTTATCAATAGTTCTAAGTTTCATAATACCAAAATACTGTATAATGGGAAAAAGCAGACATTTGAAATTATGATAGATGGGGAAACTTTCATGTTCAAGCAGATGTCTGGATTGCCAATTATTAATCTTGAAACGGATTGAGCACCGTCAATTATCGGCTGTGAAATGAATTTTTCATATAAGCTTTTTATCATAGTTGATAAATTATTTTTTGTAACATTAAGTGGTTGCTGCAGAATCAATATCATTTGAGAACAACAACGAAATTTTTTTGTTTAATAAATATAGGACAATCTATATACCATGGAGATGATATGAATAAACAAAATAATAATTATCTATACAGCAAATATTGTATTTGCGTGATTATCGTATTAGCTTTAATTTTACCTCAACCTTATAACAGCATTATTTTATGGGCGTACTTTATATTGCTGATATTATCGTTTATTAGAAATGTTATAAATAAGCGCAGGTAATCTATCCGTCATACATAAAAACATTCTGGCGAGATTGTGAATACATACAATTCAGCTGCCAAGAGAGTTGAATTTGAAGAATTTATCAATTCCGGTGACTCATACAAATATATGTGCATAACGAAATGGATAAAATACTCTAAAAAAATAATGTGCTTATAAAGCAATTTGTGATAAACTATAATCATTATTTATTATCGGAGGTCTGTCCATGAAAAGATTGTTGATTGTAGTAGATATGCAGAAAGATTTTATTGACGGCTCCCTGGGAACCACGGAAGCGGCGGCCATCGTCCCCAAGGTAAAGCAAAAAATAGAGGAATATCAGGCAGCGGGAGATGAGGTGATCTTCACACTGGATACCCATGAGGAGAATTACCTGGATTCTCAGGAGGGGAAAAAGCTCCCGGTGGTTCACTGCATCAGGGGAACCGCCGGCTGGGAGCTTGATGATTCTTTAAAGGCGTTTCAGGGAACGCACTTTGAGAAAAACACGTTTGGCAGTGCAGAACTCGGAGAATACGTAAAAGAAAGAGAGTATGAATCAATTGAACTGGTGGGCTTGTGTACGGATATCTGTGTGATTTCTAATGCGCTGTTAGTCAAGGCCTTTCTTCCGGAGACTCCGGTGCTGGTGGACTCTTCCTGCTGTGCCGGCGTCACTGAAAAGAGCCATGAAAATGCCTTAGAGGCTATGAAGATGTGTCAGATTGAAATTCTATAAATAGAAAAATCAGGATTGAAAGCCACAGAACAGGCTGTCAATCCTGATTTTTTCGTAGTACAGAGCGTCTTATTAAACAGATAGCTATGAGTCAGCTATTTCATCAATCCTTTCAAATCCTGATAAAATTCCGGATAGGAAATATTCACGCATTCTGCCCCTGAAACTTCCGTTTCTCCGTCCGCACAGAGCCCTGCCACCGCAAAGGTCATGGCGATCCGGTGATCCAGCCTGCTGTCGATGAGAGCGCCGTGAAGAGGCTTTCCCCCCCGGATAATCATGCCATCCTCTGTTTCCGTGACATCGGCTCCCATGGCGGATAAGCTCCGGACCATAACCTCGATCCGGTTGGATTCCTTTACCTTTAATTCAGCCGCATCCTTTATGACCGTTTCTCCTTCGGCAAGGCAGGCCATGGCGGCGATCATGGGAAGCTCATCAATGAGCGTCGGGATGATGGCTCCCTCTATGATGGTGCCGTGAAGCCGGCTGTATTTTACCAGAAGGTCTGCCGTCGGTTCCCCGGAGTCCGTGTTTTCCCCTATAAGGGTGATATGGGCCCCCATGTTCTCGCATACGCGGAGAATGCCGTTTCTGGTAGGATTGATTCCTACATTCTTTATTAAGATTTCCGAACCTGGGATCATGAGGCCTGCCCCGAGAAAGAAAGCTGCGGAAGAGATATCCCCTGGAACAGTAATCTTATTTCCGTAAAGCTCCTTTGCAGGCAGGATGGAGGCAGTTGTTTCCTCTGTTTTCACATCAGCCCCGAAATACTTTAACATGATCTCCGAATGGTTCCTCGACACATAAGGCTCCGTCACCTTCGTCTCCCCATCCGCATACAGTCCGGCCAGAAGGATGGCGGATTTTATCTGGGCAGAGGCCACCTTGCTGGTATAGTGGATGCCGTGAAGCTTTTTCCCTGTTATGGAGAGAGGAGCGCAGTCATTGCCATGGATGCTTTTTATGTCTGCCCCCATCATGGATAATGGCTCGGTGATCCGCTTCATGGGGCGCTTCTGAATGGATTCGTCTCCGGTTAAGGTGATGTCAAAATCCTGGGCGGAAAGGATGCCGGATATGAGCCGGGTGGTGGTCCCGCTGTTTCCGCAGTCCAGAATGGAATCCGGCTTTTTTAAGCCGTGGAGGCCTTTTCCGTAAACAGTTACGGTGTCTCCCCGGTTTTCAATTTCAATCCCCATTTTCCGGAAGCAGGAAATGGTAGAAAGGCAGTCCGCTCCCTGGAGGAAATGGCTGATCTCCGTGGTTCCCTTTGCAATGGAGCCCAGCATCACGCTGCGGTGGGAAATGGATTTGTCGCCGGGAATGGTTATTTCTCCCCTTAAAGGGGTGGATTTTGTAAATTTCATAGGATTCCTCGCTTTAATTGGATATTAAATCATAATGATATCGTTCCAGCTGTTTCCAGGCGTTATCCATGGATTCCTTGTCGTAAAATGCGATCCGCAAAGTTCCCTCCCCGTGTTCCCGGTTGTGGTTGATACCGATGTTTTTGATGCTGATTCCTTTTGCGGCCAGTATCACGGATAAGGTGGAAATAGCGCCGACTTCATCGGCCATGTCCACGGTAAAGGAATAATCAGGAATAATGGAACCGGGCGTTTTTTCCGAAAAGGAATTGCGGTAATCCCGGGAGGTTTCAAAGAGCCGGTGAATGGACCCGCTGTTTTTTTCTTTCAGCTGGGCCAATACCTGGCCTAAGGAATCGATGTAGCGTTCCAGAATGGCGGAAAGGTTGCTGCTGTTTGTCATACAGATCTGTTCCCACATTTCCGGGGAAGAGGAAGCGATTCTTGTAATGTCCTTAAAGCCCCCTGCTGCCAGCCGTTTCATCAGTCCCTGTTCGTTGTCGGAATCCTTTACCAGATTCACCATGGAGGAGGCGACAATATGAGGCAGATGGCTGATGGCTGCGGTAACAAAGTCGTGCTCCTGATAGTCCAGAACAATGGGAATGGAGCCGATCATCTGCGCCACCTGCACCAGCCGGTCCGTCTGCTCCTTTGTAGAAGCAGCGGTGGGAGTAATAATATAGTAGGCATTTTCAAGGAGGTGGTCGGTGGAGTTTTCATAGCCGGTCTTTTCCGAACCGGCCATGGGGTGGCCTCCTACAAAGCAGGCTTCCATGCCGAGACGGATCACCTCTTCATGAATGTCGGTCTTGGTGCTGCCCACATCGGTGACAATGGCGCCCTGCTTTAAAAACGGCTTGATTTCCGATAAATACCGGGCGTTAAATTCTACGGGAGTGCACAGAAAGATCAGATCGCATTCCCGAAGCTCTTCCCCGATTCCGTCCAGGACCACATCCACGATCCCGTCTTCCTTTGCTTTTAAAAGGCTGGACCGGGTCCGCATGTAAGCCATGATCCTGGTATCCGGTTCTTCCCGCTTGAGCCCTTTGGCAATGGAGCCGCCGATAAGGCCAAGTCCGATAAAGGCAATGGAGGCTTCACTCATGAAAGCGTCCTCCCTGCAAGATCAGCATAAGGCTTTAATTCTTCCGTCAGCTGGTCAAATTGTTCAAAGGTCAGAGACTGGGGGCCGTCAGATAAGGCACAGGAGGGGCAGGGATGAACTTCCACAATCAGTCCGTCAGCGCCCACTGCAAGGGCGGCCTTGGAAATAGGAGCGATATAAGCTCTCACGCCTGTAGCATGGCTTGGATCAATGATGATGGGCAGATGGCTCTTGGCACGGATTACCGGTACGGCGCTGATATCCAGGGTATTTCTCGTAGCGGTTTCGTATGTACGAATACCCCGCTCACAGAGCACGATGTTAGGATTGCCCTCGGAGGCGATATATTCCGCCGCATTCAGCCATTCGTCGATGGTGGCGCAAAGGCCTCTCTTTAACAGGACAGGAACGCCTGATTTGCCCGCTTCCTTTAAAAGCTCAAAGTTCTGCATGTTGCGGGCGCCGATCTGGATCATGTCCACATAGTTTACGGCAGTTTCAAGGGCGCGCAGGCTTGTGACTTCGCAGACAATGTTAAGCCCTGTGGCCTCTCTGGCTTCTTTCATATATTTTAAGCCTTCTTCTTCCAGCCCCTGGAATGCGTAAGGGGAGGTTCTGGGCTTGTAAGCGCCGCCCCGCAGGAACTGGGCGCCAGCCTTTTTTATGGCAAAAGCAGTTTCCAGAAGCATGTCATGGTTTTCAATGGCACATGGACCCGCCATCATGGTAAGATGACCGGGGCCGATTTTTGCGTTCCCGATGGTTATGACGGAATCCTCGGGATGGAATTTTTTGTTTACCAGCTTATATGTTTCAGTGACTGCAACCACCTTGTCAACGCCGTCCAGCAGCTCAATGTTTGCCCCCTGAAGCTTGGATTTGTCACCTACCACGCCTACAATAGTAACTTCAGTTCCTTTTGACAAATGAGCCTGAAGACCGCTTGATTCGATTAATTGTTTGATTTTACCTACGGCTTCCTCAGAAGCGTTAGGCTTCATAATGATTATCATAATTTTCTCCCTTTCTTTGCTGCAAATAATTAACCCCCATTGTAATAGATAATACAGGACTTGTCAACGCTTTTACACGTTAAACTTTGACGCTTTAACGCAAAATTAAAGTTTGAGAAAGAAAAACTCTTCTTTTTAACCGTTTTTTAAGCGCGGTAAAAGCGTGATCAATAATAGAATATCCGGTTTCGTATGTTGTAGTAATTACTGTAATGATAAGCGGGGATATGAGTTGGATTTCAATGCTGTAAGGGTGATATGAATTGTCAGGAGCATAAGAATATGATAGAATCGTGTCATGGAGTAACTATCCCATAAACGGGTTGACCCCTTGTGGGCAGTTGTTCCTCATCTGGTTTTATTCTAATATAAAGTGTAAAAATATTAAGCGTAAAAGCTGTAAAGACGCATTAATATATTTTGGTTAATCCAAAACAAAACAGTGAGAGAAGGAGAATCTTATGAAGGAGTATTATGCAGGACTGGACATCGGCGGCACCAGCGGCCGCCTTAAGATCTGTGATGGGGACGGAAAGGTCCTGGGAGAATTTACGGCTCCCGGCTGCAGCATCAATACGGATGGAGCGGAAAAGAGCCGGCTGCGTTATCGGGAGCTGGTGCTCCCGGCTTTACATGAACTGGGACTTGAGGCTTCTTCCTGCCTTGGAATCTGCGTGGCTGCCAGCGGGATCGATTCGGCCTCAGACGAGCATGACTGCAGATCCGCTTTTGAGGAAATGGGCTTTTTCCATGAAAGGCTTCTGGTGTTAAATGACTGCGAAGTATTTCTACATATGACGGATACCCCGTCTCTGGTGGTCATATCCGGGACAGGTTCTGTTTGCTTCGGAAGAGATGCAAAAGGGGAAATATTCCGTACCGGAGGCTGGAACCACATTTTAAGCGATGAGGGAAGCGCCTTTGATTTTGGGCTTAGAATCATCAAATCGGTCGGAGACGAGCTTTCCGGGCGGATAAAATGTCCTGTTCTCACGCCTCTTATTATAAAAGAAACAGGATTGGATACTCTGGAAAAACTGGATGATTTCATCAATGCCAACCTTATGGAAAAGTCCCGGATCGCCAGATTGTCCCTCCTTGGCTATGAAGCGGCGGCAGCAGGAGATCCGGAGGCCATGAGGCTTCACCGGGAATGCGGCGAGGCTCTGTGGGGCCTTATCCGTGATACTGCATCTAAAATGGACTTAAATCTTCCTTTGGAGAAAGTGAGTCTCTGGCTCTGGGGAAGCGTTCTGGTTAAAAATGATATCATAAGAAATATGGTGGAGGAGAAGGTCCGCGAAGCCATGCCGGGGATTAAAATCAGCATACCGGCGCTCAGCGCCCTGGATACAGCCTTAAAAGCGGCCATGAGCCTTTTCTCCGAAACAGTTAGGCAGGACTAGCTTTCAGCCTGGGAATCTGGTATAATGGAAAAAACCAATGGAGGAGCAGGGAATGAGAAAGTTGTGGACAAGGCGGGCTGCTTCCGGCATTTGCGGTCTGGCTGTGTTCGGAAGTCTGACGTTTCTCCCGCAATTTCCCATGGAAGCAGAAGCGGCGGTCAGTACCGGCTACAGGGCAGTCAGCATCTGCGGGGAAAGGGAGGGCCTGCAAGGCACGGAAGAAGGGACCCAGCCGGCAGGGGCTGAGGAAGAGGCAGGCGCTGCCGGCTGGCAGCAGGATCAGGACGGCTGGAAGCACAGGAACAGCGACGGCTCTTTTTCGAAAGGCTGTTTTGTGCCGGACGGCGGCAGATGGTACTATCTTGATCAGGACGGTTATATGGTAATAGGCTGGCAGCAGGTCGGAGACACCTGGTATTATTTTGATTCCGACGGCGGCATGGTGACCGGTTCTGTTGTCATCGGAGACAGGTGTTACGATTTTGAATCCAATGGGAAGCTGAATAAACGCTGCTATGAAGTGGCACAATGAAGAGAGGGGCCTATCCTCTCTTTTCTTTATACAGAAAAGAAAAAATGTGCGAAAAATGTTTGTGCAAATTGCACGTTTTGCTTGCAATTATACGACATTTTTAGTAAAATGTCCTCATAGACTTAAATACCGAACAGGAGGAATGTTTATGAACGTGTATGGAACCAAACAAATCCGTAACGTCGCCTTACTTGGGCACGGCGGCGCCGGTAAAACTACCCTGGTGGAGGCCATGGCGTTAGTATCCGGAGCCATCAGCAGAATGGGAAAAGTTACCGATGGCAATACCATCAGCGATTATGACAAAGAGGAGATCAAGAGACAGTTCTCCATCTCCACTACCATGATTCCTTTGGAGTATGAGGGGGAGGAAGGCCCGATTAAGATTAATCTGCTGGACACTCCGGGATACTTTGATTTTGTTGGTGAAGTCGAAGAGGCCATCAGCGTTGCGGATGCAGCAGTAATTGTTGTGAATTGTAAGGCAGGTATTGAAGTTGGCACATATAAGGCATGGGAGCTTTGCGAAAAGTACAAGCTGCCTAGACTTTTCTTTGTGACGAACATGGATGACGACCATGCAAGCTACCGTGAATTATTGCTTAAGCTTGAAAAAGAATTTGGAAGAAAGATAGCGCCGTTCCACCTCCCCATCCGTGAGAATGAAAAATTCGTGGGGTTTGTCAATGTTGTGAAGATGGCAGGCCGGCGTTTTACCGTAAACAGTGATTATGAAGAATGTGAGATTCCTGAATACAGCCAGAAGAATCTGGGAATCGCCCGTGAAGCTCTTATGGAAGCCGTGGCAGAGACCAGCGAGGAGTATATGGAACGTTACTTCTCAGGCGAAGAGTTTACTTTGGACGAGATTTCTTCTGCTCTTCGGGAACATGTTATACAGGGCAACATCGTTCCGGTTATGCTGGGCTCCGGAATCAACGCCCAGGGCGCCAAGATGGTGCTTCAGGCCATTGATAAGTATTTTCCGTCTCCTGACCGTTACGAATGTATCGGCGTGGATGTTTCCACCGGAGAGCGCTTTACGGCCAAATATAACGATAACGTATCCTTATCCGCACGGGTATTTAAGACCGTAGTGGACCCGTTTATCGGAAAATATTCTCTTCTTAAGATTTGTACCGGAACCTTGAAGCCGGATTCCGCCATTTATAATGTGAATAAGGACACCGAGGAGAAGATCGGCAAGCTTTACCTTTTAAGAGGCAAGGACGCCATTGAGGTACCGGAATTAAGGGCAGGAGATATCGGTGCGGTATCCAAGCTGAATGTGACTCAGACAGGCGATACCATCGCTCTCCGCTCCGCTCCTATCGTATACCACAAGCCGGAGATATCCACTCCTTATACCTATATGCGCTATAAGACCAAGACAAAGGGAGACGATGACAAGGTTTCCAACGCCCTTTCCAAGCTGACGGAAGAGGACTGGACCTTAAAGATGGTAAATGATACGGAGAACCGCCAGTCCCTGCTGTACGCCATCGGCGACCAGCAGCTGGAAGTAGTTGTAAGCAAGCTGTTAAACCGCTATAAGGTGGACATCGAACTGTGCAAGCCGAAATTTGCTTTCCGGGAGACCATCCGCAAGAAAGTGGAGGTACAGGGTAAATACAAGAAGCAGTCCGGCGGACATGGCCAGTACGGCGATGTAAAGATGACGTTCGAGCCTTCCGGCGATCTGGAAAAGCCTTATATCTTCGAAGAAAATGTATTTGGCGGAGCTGTGCCGAGAAACTATTTCCCGGCCGTTGAAAAGGGAATTGCAGAATGCGTTTTAAAGGGGCCTCTTGCCGCTTATCCGGTAGTGGGAATAAAGGCAACTCTGACCGACGGCTCTTACCATCCGGTAGACTCCTCAGAGCTTGCGTTTAAGATGGCAGCCACACTGGCATTCAAAAAAGGCTTTATGGATGCCAACCCCGTGCTTCTTGAGCCCATTGCTTCCCTTAAGGTCACTGTTCCGGATAAATTTACTGGTGACGTTATGGGAGATTTGAACCGCAGAAGAGGCCGTGTTCTTGGAATGAATTCCAACCACCAGGGAAAACAGGTGATTGAAGCGGATGTGCCTATGTCCGAACTTTTCGGCTATAATACGGATCTGCGCTCCATGACCGGCGGTATCGGAACCTATGAGTATGAGTTCAGCCGCTATGAACTGGCTCCTGGCGATGTCCAGAAGAGAGAGATCGAGGAGCGGGCTTCCAAGGTCGATGGTGTGGAAGCTTAGGGACCAGGGATCAGAGAAAGAGAGATTTGGAAAACAGGGCAAGACAAAAGGATAAAGAAAAGGATAAAGGATTCAAAAAATAAAAGATTCTAAAAATAAAGGAATCGGATAAGCTAGAAAGGAAAGCCCGCCAACCGGCGTTAAAAACCGGTTGGCGGGCTTTTTGTGTTGACTGCGCTGGCGGTCTAAAAGACAGCGGCTGGAACGTGATCCGGCCTTGCAGGTGATGAAATGGTCTCTGCATAGATGAAATTGCTTCCGTATAGATGAAATCATCTCTGATATATAATAAAAGGTCTTGTTTTATATGTTCTATATTGTAATGATATTTTACTTGATTAAAACAAATTCTATTGACATTGTATTTTAATTGTTATATATTGTATTATATAAAAAGGAGGATATGCTATGATGGAACCAAAACAGATTATTGAATCAATTAAGGAAACGGTGCCGGTTGTAAAATCAGTATATTTTGTGGGCTGCGGTGCATCGAAGGCAGAGCTTTATCCGGGAAAGTATTTTTTGGAGGCCAATTCAAGGGAAATCAGGGTAGGACATTATACTGCCAATGAGTTTCTGCATGCAGTTCCGGCAGCAGTGGATGAGACAGCGGTCGTAATTACCTGTTCTTTGGGAGGAACCACCCCTGAGACGGTTGCGGCTTCTAAAAAAGCCATGGAGCTGGGGGCAAAGGTGATTGCAGTGACCCATGTGGAGGATTCCCCTCTGGCAAAAAACGCTCATTATGTGATTGTGCATGGGTTTGAAAAGAGCTATGCAGCCAAGTTAGAGAAGATGACAAATGTTTTAAGCCTGGCTGTAGAGATATTAAACCAGTATGAGGGCTATGATCATTATGATGCCATGGAGGAGGCCTTTGGCAAAATTTACGGGCTGATTGAAAAGGCGGTATCTTTTGTGCTTCCGTCTGCAAAGGCTTTTGCCAGGGATTACGCGGATGCGCCTGTCATATATGTAATGAGCTCAGGCGCGACCCAGGAGGTGGCATATGCTTTTTCCATCTGCCTTTTGATGGAGATGCAGTGGATCAATTCCGCTTCCTTCCATGACGGAGAATTCTTCCACGGTCCCTTTGAAATTGTAGATAAGGATGTTCCCTTTATTCTGTTGATGAATGACGGAAGAACCAGGCCTCTGGATTCCAGGGCATTGGATTTTCTGAACCGTTTTCAGGCTAAGACCACGGTTTTAGACGGAAAGGATTTTGGCATTGGTTCGGAGCTTCCGTCCGCGGTTGCAGAATATTTTAATCCCATGGTTCTGACTGCGGCGCTTCGCGTTTATGCGGAGCAGTTGTCAATTGTACGGTGCCACCCATTAACAAAGAGAAGATATATGTGGAAGCTGGAATATTAAGCAATGGGAAAAAGAATACAAAAGGAAACTTCCAATATGTTTTGGACGATTTTAGGCGTTGTATTCTTTGCCGGGGCCTACCGGTGGTTTCTGTTTCCGGCCGGCTTATACAGCGGCGGATTTACCGGAATCTCCCAGCTTTTAAAGCTGCTTCTCACAGAGGCTGCGGGTATCCATGTACCATCATCCATAGACTTAACAGGAGTAATTTTCTGGTGCATCAATATTCCCCTGCTTCTGCTGGGATACAGGAGCATAGGAAAGAAGTTCCTGTACAGAACGATTATTGCAGTATGTGTGCAGTCGGCTCTTCTGACATTGATTCCCGCGCCTGGGAAGCCTTTGCTTGATGATATGCTTTTAAACAGCATCATCGGGGGAGCCTTATCCGGGCTGGGAGTAGGAATTACGTTACGGGCGGGAGGCTCCGGCGGAGGCACGGATATTGTAGGGATGTACTGTGCAAAGGAATATCCTGATTTCAGCGTAGGAAAGATCAGCGTGATGATTAATATCTGCATCTATTTCATAGCGGCCATGCGCTACGATCTTGAGGTAGCGGCATATTCCATGGTATTTTCTATTTCTGCAGGAATCATGGTGGACCGGGTCCATTACCAGAACATAAAGGTATCTGCGTTTATAGTCACAAAAAATAAGGCATTGGGAGAAATAATCAACCGTAAGGTCTCCCGGGGGGTGACCAGCTGGAAGGGCTGGGGAGAGTACAGCCATGAGGATGAAATCATACATATGGTGGTGGTGAACAAATATGAGCTGCAGTCTTTAAAGCGCCTGATCCGTCAGGAGGACCCCAATGCCTTTGTCCAGATCATGTCCCCGGATATGGTTCTGGGAAATTTTGAAAAGCGGCTGGAAGTTTAACTATATAAGACAATCTACAGGAGGAAAGCCATGTTTAATTTTGATGAGGCAAAGGTAAGACGGGAGCACCAGAACGGGGTGGACATTATTCCCCAGACAGAAAAGATTGTAGATCAGGTATGCAGGGACGGGTATTCCAATATCTTCTATATTGGGATCGGAGGGACGGTTTTATATGCGAGCCAGATGATGCACATTGCAAAGCAGTTAGGCTCCAGGCTCCCTCTTCATATTGAGAATGCGGCAGATTTTAATCTGGTGGGGAATCCATTTTTTGACGGGCAGTCAATTGTGGTCATTGAATCCATTTCAGGGGATACGAAGGAAGTAGTAGAGGCAGTGGATAAGGTACATGAGGCCGGGGCGAGGGTAATCGGATACGTGGAAAAAGAGGGAACGCCCCTGTATGAAAAATGTGATTATCTTGTCAGCACAGTGGGCGGCGGATATTATTTCTGGTATACGGTCACGCTGCGTTTCTTAAAGAATGCGGGTCAGTTTGACAAATATGACCGTTTTTTCAAAGAAATCGTCCATATGCCGGATAACATTGTCAAGGTGTACCAGGATGCTGATGAGGATGCCAGGGCATATGCGGAAAAATACTGCGACGAGCCCATTACCTATCTGATCGGTTCAGGAAATTTAGAGGATTGGGCTGTCTGTTATGGCATGTGTATTATGGAAGAAATGCAGTGGATGCGCACAAGGCCTGTTTCAGCCGCCAATTTCTTTCATGGGACCCTGGAAGTGGTTGAAAGGGATACGCCGGTCATACTGATGAAAGGGGAAGATATCACAAGGCCCCAGATGGACCGGGTTGAGAGATTTGTAAACAGGATCAGTGCAAAGATAATTGTATTTGATACGAAAAAATTTCTCCTTGACGGAATCAGCGATGAATTCAGAGGAATCCTTTCTCCTATTGTCATGCGCTCAGCTTTTCAGAGAGTAAATGTACACCTGGAGCACTTGAGAAGGCATCCATTGGCAATCCGCAGATATTACCGGAAGCTGGATTATTAAGAGGGAAATGGTGAAATATTTACTGTTTTCATGGCAGAAAAATCTTCCTTGTGGTATGATAGAATAAATATCGGCAGAAAATGATCCGATACAAACAGCGTATTCAGACCGTTTATGGAGGAAGGTTTGTATGTCAGAAGTAGTAAGGGACACAGTGGTACCTCTTTATCTTCAGATTGCTGAGGATATTAAATCAAAAATTCGAAATGAAGAAATTAAGGCAAATACCAGGATTCCTACGGAGCTTGAGCTGAGCGAGATGTATCAGGTGAGCAGAATTACCATAAGAAAGGCCTTAGAAATCCTGGTGGATGATGAGATATTGGTCCGTAAGCAGAGAATAGGGACATTTGTTTCAAATAAAAAAATGTCCAGGAGTTTAAACAGCTTTATGGGCTTTTCCCAAAGCTGTGAGCTGGTCGGGAATAAAGCAGGAACAAAATTTCTGTCTGCCGAGCTGGTAAAGGCCATGCCGTCGGATATAAAAACCTTGAATTTAAAAGAGGATGATAAGGTTATCCGTATCAGGCGCTTAAGGTATTGCAACGACATTCCTGTTATTTTGGAAGAAAATCATTTCCATAAGAAGTACGCATATCTGCTGGCCGAGGATTTAAACGGTTCCCTGCACCAGATTTTATCGGAGCATGGAATTACCCTTACCAGCGGCGCGAAGACAATAGGGGTGTGCTATGCAACCAGGGAAGAAGCAAAGCATCTGGATATAAAGGAGAACGATGCCCTGATCTTATCCAAGGATATTGCTTATGATTCGGCAGGAGAACCGGTTTACAGCGGTAAGGAAATTATAAATGCAGACCGTTATGAGTATAAAATATTGACAAGCAATATGGTAAGGGAAAAATGAAAAAGATGAATCGAAATCAGATTGCCATCATGAATATTCAGTATAAATATTTTCCTTTGAGCCGTTTTTTGGATGACGCAGTCGTAAATGACGTGAAAAACATAGAATTATGGGGGGCAGCGCCCCATTTTCATCTGGAGGATATGACATATCAGGAAATCTCCGCAGTCCGTCGGGAGATTGAAAGCAGGAATTTAAAGCTGGTATGCTTTACGCCGGAACAATGCGTTTATCCCATTAATCTGGCGGCCCCGTCCCAGGCGGCAAGGAGAAGAAGCCTGCGCTTTTTTGAGGACAGCATCAGGGCTGCGGGGGAGCTTGGCTGTGACAAGGTTCTCGTTACGTCAGGCACAGGATATTTTGATGGAAGCGACTATTATGATGCCTGGAACTGGTCTGTCCAGAATCTCCGTAGCTTGGGAGAATTTGCAAAGCACTGCGGAGTGACCCTGGCGCTGGAGGTGCTCAGGCGTGATGAAAGCAATTTAGTGTATGATTTAACCACTTTAAGAAAGATGCTTCTGGAAGTAAACCAGGATTCCATTGGGGGAATGATTGATACGATACCCATGGCCCTTGCAGGGGAGCATCCGTCCCAGTACCTTGAGGCTCTGGGAGAAAAGCTGGTCCATGTTCATTTCATTGACGGTGCGCCCAGGGGGCATCTGGCCTGGGGAGACGGCATACTGGATATGGAACAGTATCTGAAAGAATTTGGCAGCTTTGGATATAAGGGCTTCCTGTCATTGGAGATTACGGACGGGAGATACTTTATGGAGCCTTCCAGGTCTGTGGAACAGAGCATCAGGCGCTTGTATTCTGTATTATTATAAGCATTATTGAATTATTGAAAGCTGAAAAGCTGCCGCATAAAACCTGCGGCAGCTTTTTGATTTACGCCTACGGCGAGCAGAGCGAGCATGCCTGCCTGTTCATTCGGCCGCCGCATTCTTTATTATTTTATAAAAATTGTGCACATAGGAGAAAGGCGATGAAGAAAAGCCTGGTTTTTTTGAAATAAGTATCAATTGAAAAAAACACGGCATGTATTGTTATGAAAAAATAATCAAAAAAATAAAGACAAAGCCTTGATTAATTATTATAAATATGATATAACAAAATAGTACAAAATAAATAACAATTTATAAAACATGGAGGAATCTATGATCAGTGTATTGGGGATTGGGGATAATGTCTGTGATAAATATCTTCACATAAAAACAATATATCCGGGAGGAAATGCCTTAAACCTTGCGGTCTTTGGGAAGCTGTTCGGTGCGAAAGCGGCTTACCTGGGAACTTTCGGCGATGATGAAATCGGTCAGCATGTATATTCCGTGGTGAATGAGCTGGGAATTGATTTGTCCCACTGCAGGCTGGAACAGGGAGAAAACGGCTGTGCCAGAGTTTTGCTGGTGGACGGAGACAGGGTATTTCTTAAAGGAAACCGGGGAGGCATTTCCAGAATAAAGCCGCCGGTGCTTACGAAGCTCGATGAGCAGTACATCTCCGGTTATGATTTGGTACATACAAGCATTTACAGCTCTATGGAATCAGAACTTCCCAAGATCAGAAAAGCGGCAGAATTTGTATCCATGGATTTTTCAGATCAATACGATGAAGTCTATTTAAGGTCATGCTGTCCCTACCTGGATTGTGCTGAAATTTCCTGCGGCAATATGGAAGAGGTTCAAATCCGAAAAACCATGGAACAGATTATGAAGTTTGGCTGCAGGCACATGGTAATTGCCACAAGAGGCGCCAGGGGAGCCTATGTGCTGATCGACGGGAAGATATATGAACAGTCTCCGTGTCTTGTTAAGGCCAGGGATACAATGGGAGCCGGAGACTCCTTTATCACATGTTTCCTGATAAATTATCTGGATGGAATAAAATCGTCCGTGGACTTCAGTGAAGAATCGGGAGACAGGGGAATTGTCCGGGCAGAGGAATATAAGGATATGCTGATACGTGTCAGCCTTTACCGTGCGGCCGTATTTTCGGCAAAACAGTGCCGGCGGGACGGGTCCTTTGGATTCGGGAAAGAAATAGAATTGACAGAGGAAGATTTGCGCGTGATGGATAGGTAAAAGCATATAATGGCCCGCCAGAAAAGGGGCCTTAAGGAAAGGAGACCATTATGAAAAAAAGGTTATTAAGAAAGGTTTTATGTGGGGGACTGGCAGGAATCATGGCATTATCCATGACAGCCTGCGGAGGAGGTACGTCGGCAACCGGTTCTTCCCAGGGGGGCGCCACCCAGGCGGCGTCTTCTGGCGGACAGAAAGTGATTAAATTCATGCACCGTTTCCCGGATGAGCCCTATAACAGCTTTATTGAGTCCAAGCTTCACGAGTATGAGGCAGCCCATCCGGATATTAAATTTGAGATTACCAGCGCACAAAATCAGGAGTACAAGGAAAAGATTAAAATTGTGGTGGGAGGAGATGACACGCCGGATATTTTCTTCAGCTGGGTCGGTGATTTTACAGAGCGGTTTATCCGTGAAAATCTGATTCTGGACCTGACGCCCTATCTGAAGGCTGATTCGGCATGGAAGGATTCCCTGATTGAGTCCCAGATGGCCCAGTATACCAATAAAGACGGAATGGTCTATGGAGTTCCTTTCCGTCTCGACTGTAAATTATTCTTCTATAACACCAAAATATTTAAGGACAACAACCTGGAAGCGCCAAAGACATGGGATGAGCTTATAGCGGCCTGTGAGAAGCTGAAAGCAGCAGGAATTACTCCCATCGCATTCGGTAATCAGGAGCCATGGTCGGCCTCCCATTACATAGGAACATTAAATCAGATATTTGTTCCCGACGATGTGCGGGCAAAGGATTACGATCCTGCCAGCGGTGAATTTACAGATCCGGGGTATGTGGAAGCATTGCAGTATTATCAGAAGCTTCTCCCATATATGACGGAAAATCCAAACGGTGTGAAGCCGGATATGGGAAGAACAAGCTTTGTAATGGGAACAGCGGCCATGTATTATGCTGAGCTTATCGAAATTCCATATATCAAGCAGGATAATCCAGACATGGAATTCGGCATGTTTAATTTCCCGAAGGTGGAAGGGGCAAAAGGAAATCAGGATGTTTTAACAGGTGTGCCGGAAGGCTTTGTGGTATCCTCTAAGACAAAGTATCCGGATGAGTGCGTGGAGTTCTTAAAATGGTTCCTGGGCAAAGAGGTGGGGACAGAACAGTGCCAGAAGATCGGCTGGTTCAATGCGGCAAAGGGAACCACAGAAGGTCTGACAGATCCCGCATTACTGGACGGATATCAGGTGGTCATGAATGCAAAGGGCATGAGCGCGTGGCTGGATAATGCACTGTACTCCACCGTCTGCGATGAGTATTTAACCGCTGTATCTGATTTGACAAACGGCGACGTTACGCCGGAAGAAGCCATGAAAAAGATTCAGGCAAAAGCAAAAGAAGCACAGACGCTTGTCGGTACCACGAAATAGAAAGAGGATACAGCCGGTGTTATGGTTTGGCAGGCTTTTGATATTTAAAAGCCTGCCTGTATTTAAGAAAGATTGGTGATGGCATGAAAACAAAGAAACGAACACCGTATTTATATATGCTTCCCGGGGTTTTTCTGGTTTTGTTTTTTGTTTATATTCCGGTTTTAATGAATATTGTATACAGCCTTTTCAGGCTTTCCTCTTATTCAGCCGGGCAGACATTTGTAGGGCTGGACAATTATAAGAGATTTTTCTCTGATCAGGTTTTTCCGATTATGCTTAAAAATAATGTGGCATACTGCCTGATTTCCCTGCTCATCCAGGTGGGATTTGGAACCTTGCTGGCCCTGATTCTGGAAAGTAATGCCATTGGAGGCAGGGCGAAGAATTTTTTCAGGAATGTTTATTATATTCCGGCCCTGATTTCCTTAACAGCAGTAGGCCTGATGTTCACCTTTATTTATGAGCCCAATATAGGCTTCATCAATAACCTGTTAAAAACAGCCCATCTTCCGACCTTCGGCTGGCTGGGAGATTCCAAACTGGCAATTTACTGCGTTATAGCAATGAGCCAGTGGCAGTTTACCGGATACATCACCCTTTTGATGGTAGTCGCTTTCCAGAACGTACCTCAGGAATATTTGGAAGCCGCCTCCATTGACGGCGCAGGGCCTTTCCGGCGTGCGGTCAGCATTATGCTTCCCCAGGCCAAGGAACAGCTCCTTGTCTGTACGATCATAACCATCATCGGCGCATTTAAGCTCTATACGGAGGTATACGCCACCACCAGCGGCGGTCCCGGAAACAGCTCCCAGGTGTTGGGATTGTTTTTATACCAGCAGGCATTTTTACATGACGATTTGGGAATGGCGGCGGTCACAGGCGTTTTCATTTTTGTGATAACAGTGACGCTCTCCGTCATTCAAATTAAAATGACCAATTCCGGCAAGAATTAGGAGGTGGACAATGAAGAAAGGTATTACAAAGCTTTTGCTGAATTTTCTGTGTATTGTAATATGTATCATAATAGTTGCCCCTCTTGGATGGATTGTCTTAAACTCATTAAAGACCAATCAGGAATTGTTTAAGAATTCCCTGTCATTGCCGGAAGTGTGGAAGCTTGATAACTATGTGAAAGCATGGAAAATGGGGCTGTATAAATATTTTGGAAATTCTCTTCTGGTCAGCACCATTTCCCTTGGGGGCATCCTTTCCGTGTCCTCTTTCCTGGCCTATGGATTGACCAGATTCAGGGCCAAGGGGAGCAATCTCATATTTATTATTGTATTGGGGGGAATGGCCCTGTCAGAGCAGATCGCCCTGGTGCCCTTATATAAGATTCTCAAAGCAATTCATATTTACAATACATATGCTGCGGTCATCCTTCCCTACATTGCATTCCGGATTCCCTTTACTGTTTTTCTGATGAGGGCATATTTTATATCCATCCCGGTGGAGTTAGAGGAGGCAGCCGTCATGGACGGCTACAACAGTCTTCAGATTTTTATGAAGATCATCATGCCTATCAGTAAGCCCATATTTGCCTCCTGCGCCATTGTAAACCTGAATTTTGTGTGGAATGAATTTTTATTTGCCAATGTATTTTTAAACAACAAGGCGATTCAGACAATCCCTATTGGATTAATGACATTTAAAGGCGATTTGAAAATTGATTATACAACTACCCTGGCGGGGCTTGTAATTGCATCACTGCCATTGATCATTCTGTTCCTGAGTATGTCCAGGCAGTTTGTAAGAGGCCTTACCAGCGGAGCAGTAAAAGGATGAGTTGTAAAAAATAGGATTGCATGTGATAAATGGAGATGACGGAACATATTCCTATAGTAAAACAGTCCATAATAAAGACGGCGCCCTGACGGCGGTTTTTACAGCCGGGTCAGGGCGCCGTCTTTATTCCGGAAAGCCTGTTATTTGATGCAAAAACGGCATTTATATGTTAGTATTAAAATGAGGCTGAGGTTCATTGAAAGAGCACTCATATTTGACGCAGGGCTGAATTAAAATTAAGAAAGCGGTGTACCGGCGGAAGGGCTATGCAGCGGAGGCTGTAAAAGGCATGGTGAAATGGGCATTGGGGCAAGAGGGGATCCGGTGCGTTGCCGCACAAACGGAAACAGGAAACAGCATATCCCAAAGGGTGCTGTTAAAGAACGGTTTTGTCCGTGATGGATACGGGGAGGAAGGGCCGCTTTTTAAAATTACATTATAAAATCATTCTTCCACTCAGGTAACGCCCAGGGCCAGGGCTTTTATTTTTGAAGAATTGCACTTTCTCCGGAACCGTGCTAAACTAAAATAACTGACAGGAGGTAAGGAACGTAGTGGATGACAGAAAAGAGGCATGGAAAGCCTTTTCAAGGATAGGAGTCGGGTATGGAGCATTCCTGGCTGTGACATTTCTTTTGCAGTTCCAGATGGGGATCGTAACAGGAGCACTGCTTAATTTTGACATAGACATCGCTCATGAGGTCTGGTACATGCCTCTGGTTTCCCTGGCTTCCTACGGCTTTGGAGGTGGGATTACATATCTGATTGTAAGGGATATGCCGGTTCTTTCCAGGCCCGGTGTGAGGAAAGCCGGGGCCGGGTTTCTTATGGCCGGGTTTTTGATCTGTATCAGCGCATTGTTTCTCGGAAACCTGATCGGTCTGGGATTGATGAGTATGGTTTCCTCGCTTTCGGGAAAGCCTATGGTTAATCCCATTGCAGAAATGCTGCAGAATTTAAGCGGCTGGTCGATTTTTCTTACCATGGTGGTGCTGGCTCCGGTCTGTGAGGAAATCCTTTACCGGAAGGTGCTCATTGACAGAATCCGGCAGTATGGCGACAGGGCGGCTATTCTGGTGTCAGGCTTTGTCTTTGGGCTGAGCCACGGCAATTTCTATCAGTTCTTTTATGCCTTTGGGATCGGACTGGTTTTCGGCTATATTTATATTCAGACAGGAAAGCTCCGCTATACCATAGGGTTTCACATGGCGATCAACTTCCTTGGTTCCATTGTGGCGCTTTATGCCGCCCATAATCTGTGGATTTCCGCCGCCTATTCCATGTTCCTGATGGGAGGGGCAGCCGCAGGGCTGGTTCTTTTCGGAGCCGTCAGGAAAAAGCTGCATCTGGAGCCCGGAACGATGGAAATCCGGGGAAAAGGGCTTTTTCACGCCGTCGTTTTTAACCTGGGAATGGTTCTTTTCTTTCTGGCATCGGCTGCAGCCTTTGTGATTTCGGAGATTTCATAAATTGCGGTTGACACTTTTCGCCAATTATGTTACATTTGGATTTAGCAAAAATACTTTGATGAGGAATAGTAAGGGGTCTGAAGCATGCAGAGAGCCGGCGGTTGGTGAAAGCCGGTTGGGGAGGACGTCTGAACTGGCCTTTGAGTAGCGTACTGAAAGAGAGGAAGCTTTCTGTGTAGGTATTGCCGGAATCCCGACCGTTACAGCGGGCGGATATGATTTTTCATGTCCAGTGAGAGCATACGTCTTGTATGAAATAGAGTGGTACCACGCGGTATATCCTGCGTCTCTATGGCTGTCCTTTTGGAAAGCCGGAGGCGCTTTTTCTTTATGGGGATGAAGCTTGCAGAGCGGGTTTCGTCCTGATTTACCGCAGAATTTGAAACAGGGAGAATCCCTTTCGTAAAAGGAGGAAGTTTTATTATGGCAGCATCTTACAACCACAGCGCCATTGAGAAAAAATGGCGTGAGAACTGGGCAAAGAACCCCATCAATGTGGACGATGGAAAGAAACCAAAATACTATTGTCTGGATATGTTCCCCTATCCGTCAGGAAGCGGGCTTCATGTAGGGCATTGGAGAGGCTATGTAATCTCCGATGTGTGGAGCCGGTATCAGATTTTAAAGGGACACTATGTCATCCATCCCATGGGCTGGGATGCTTTCGGGCTTCCGGCGGAAAATTACGCCATTAAAATGGGCATCCACCCGGCAAAGTCCACGGCGGAAAACGTAGCCAACATCAAGCGTCAGATCAACGAGATCTCTGCGATTTACGACTGGGACATGGAGGTCAACACCACAGATCCCGCTTTTTACAAATGGACCCAGTGGATCTTTGTCCAGATGTTTAAAAAGGGCCTGGCTTATGAAAAGGAGTTCCCCATTAACTGGTGTCCGTCCTGTAAGACCGGTCTTGCAAATGAAGAAGTGGTAAACGGCAGCTGCGAGCGCTGCGGAACTGCTGTCACAAAGAAGAATTTAAGACAGTGGATGTTAAAAATCACCGCATATGCAGACCGTCTGCTGGATGACTTAGACGGCCTTGACTGGCCGGAGAAGGTCAAGAAGATGCAGACTGACTGGATCGGAAAATCCTACGGTGCAGAGGTGGATTTCAAGGTAGACCAAAGAGAGGAAAGCATTACGGTTTATACCACAAGACCTGATACCTTATACGGAGCCACCTTTATGGTTCTTGCTCCGGAGCACGCTCTTGCGGCAGAACTTGCAACCCCGGACAACAAGGCAGCGGTGGAGCAGTACATCTACGACGCTTCCATGAAGTCCAACGTGGACCGTCTCCAGGACAAGGAAAAGACCGGCGTATTTACCGGAAGCTATGCAATAAATCCCTTAAGCGGCCAAAAGGTTCCAATCTGGCTCTCTGATTACGTGCTTGCGGATTACGGTACCGGAGCCATCATGTGCGTGCCTGCCCATGATGACAGAGACTTTGAATTTGCAAAGAAGTTTAATATTCCCATCGTCCAGGTCATTGCAAAGGACGGAAAAGAAATTGAAAATATGACGGAAGCCTATACCGAGGCAAGCGGCACCATGATTAATTCCGGCGAATGGAACGGCATGGAGTCATCTGTCCTGAAAAAGGAAGCTCCGGCCATGATTGAGAAGCGGGGAATGGGCAAGAAGACCGTAAATTTCAAGCTCAGAGACTGGGTATTTTCCAGACAGCGTTACTGGGGCGAGCCCATTCCCATTATCCATTGCCCTCACTGCGGAAATGTTCCTGTTCCCGAGGACCAGCTTCCTCTTACGCTTCCTGAGGTGGAAAGCTATCAGCCCACAGGCACAGGGGAATCCCCTCTGGCTGCCATCGAAGAGTGGGTCAACACCACCTGTCCGGTATGCGGCGCTCCTGCAAAGAGAGAGACCAATACCATGCCCCAGTGGGCCGGTTCCTCCTGGTATTTCCTCCGCTATGTGGACAGCCACAATGATAAGGAGCTGGTATCCAGAGAGAAAGCGGACAAATATCTTCCGGTGGATATGTATATCGGCGGCGTAGAGCATGCGGTGCTTCACCTTCTGTATTCCCGCTTTTATACCAAGTTCTTACACGATATCGGTGTTGTGGATTTTGACGAGCCTTTTGTCAAGCTGTTCAACCAGGGCATGATCAACGGAAAGAACGGCATTAAGATGAGCAAGTCCAAGGGAAATGTAGTTTCTCCCGACGATCTGGTTCGTGATTACGGCTGTGATTCCCTCCGCATGTATGAGCTTTTCGTGGGACCGCCGGAGCTGGATGCGGAATGGGATGACAGAGGTATCGAAGGAGTCAGCCGTTTCTTAAACCGTTTCTGGAATCTGGTAACGGACAGCAGCAAAAAGGATGTAGAGCCTACCAGGGAAATGCTCCGCCTGCGCCACAAGCTGATTTTTGACATTGAACAGCGTTTCAACCAGTTCAATTTGAATACGGTAATTTCCGGATTCATGGAATACAACAACAAGCTGATCGAGCTGGCAAAGACGACCGGAGGAATTGATAAGGAGACTCTTAAGACCTTTGTAATTCTTTTGGCTCCATTTGCTCCCCATATCGGTGAAGAGCTCTGGCAGCAGCTTGGGGAAAGCGGTTCTGTTTTCCATGCACAGTGGCCGGAATGCGATGAAGAGGCTATGAAGGAAGACGAGATCGAGATTGCAGTTCAGGTCAACGGAAAGACAAGAGCCGTGGCAAAGCTTCCTGCGGACGTGACGAAAGAGGCCGCCATTGAAGCCGGCAAGGCGCTGATCGCGGATAAGATGACAGGAACCATTGTTAAGGAAATTTACGTTCCGGGACGGATTGTAAATATTGTTTGTAAATAAGGTCCTATAAAAAAATCATGGAATTTGTGCTCAGTGAGGGGGCTCACACACAAATTCCATGATTTTTTTGTATAGGAAAGTTCGCCCTATACGATAAAGACCCTCCGGGGGATACGCGCTCCGGCGCAAGAGTCCGCAAGCGGACTCTTTATTTAATGGCTTAATGCGGCGCATAATGTCCTGATTTTTACTTTTTATTCTGTCTGGATAAGTTTTTAGAAAGAAGCCGCAGCGTATCGATCCGCTTTTTTTCATTTGGGTTCATATTGGCGCTCATGATGGAGATGAGAAGGTCTGTTTCTTCGTCATTGAATTGGATGCCTTTCTGACTGGCTTCTGCATTCAGGCTGAGAAGGGTGGGAAGAAGCTGGTCCTTGGGAGCTGACTCCACCCGCTTGGCAAATTCGGTGAGAAGGGAAAGCTTTTTCGGATTCATATTTTTTAGTCTGGGGTCCTGTTTCCAGTTGGTGTTCATGGCTTTTTTCTTCCTTTCTATGGAATTTAGTTCATCTGCTGAAAGGCAGACATCATCATCTGCATGGTCTCAAACCGCGCCTGCTGGTCCGGCGGAATAAAGTTTCTTATCTGGTCAAAAGCCAGCCGGCCAAAGGGATTGTTGGACCGGTGGGAGTTCGGGGATCTGTTTTGTCCTTCTGTTTGGGTCTGTGACTGTGCCTGGGTCTGGGCCTGATGAGGAGCTGTAAAGCTGGGGATGGTGGAACTGGGAACTGCAGAGTTTTGAGCTGAATCGGAGTAAGCCCCGGCTAATCGAAAGCCCTGAAAGAAATTGATCATCAGATCGATGAGATCCTGTTCCGAGGGACTTCCATAGGGCTTGATGGTGTTCAGCATTTCAATGGGAGAGTCGTTCCTATCCCTTTCACCGGCGGAACAGATTCCCATGGTTGCCACCTCTTCGTCTTCAAAAAGATCAATGGTGCGGCGCAGCTCGTTGATCTTGACGAAGTAGGAAATAAAGCGCTGCTGGGAAACATTCATATAAGGCAGGGCGGCCTTCATCATCTGAATATGGTTATCATTGATGAGGGAGTCCAGATCGCTTGCGTGTATATTTTGTTCATTGCTCATGGCATAAGATCCTTACTTTTCTTGTTGACAATATATGCGTATGCATATAATAGTATTACAGGAGAGTGATTCAGTTATGAGATGTAAATTGATCATAGATGGCAATGCTGTGTATGAAATTGATGAAGAATGCCTGCAGAAAAAACAGAATAAAAGTCCCGTGAAAGGGGCGTCCGGCCAGGAGCCGTTTCAGAGGCCGGAGCAGGAAAACGGCCAGAGCCGTTTATAAATGAAAACAGGGCCCGATCCAAAGAAAGGATCGGGCCCTGTTTTATGTTTTGTTTAGCAGCAGAAGTTTCCGCCGCCAAAGCCGCTGCCACCGCCGCAGAAGCAAAGAAGAATGATGATCCAAATCCAACTACAGCCATCATTTCCGCATCCACTGCCGCATCCGTTACCGCATCCATTGTTGCCGCCGCCACAGAGGCAAAGGATAAGGATGAGCCAGATTAAATTAAAGCCGCCGTTGTTACATCCGCATCCTCCATTGTCGCATCCGCATCCGCAGTTAGTTGCTGCCAGATCACTCATATTGGTTCCTCCAATTAATTTGTTTACACTGTAAGTGTATGAATATCAGCTTGCCACTGTTTCCACATTTTCTTAAAATTTTAGAAATCATGTGTTTGAACTTATCCAATTGTTGTGTATAATTAGTAATAACGAAAGAATGAGGAGCAAACCATGGAGAAATTATATTATCACAGACCTTATGTGAAAACCTTTGAAGCAAAGGTGACCGGATGCACTCAGGGAAAGGACGGGACCTTTGAAGTGATTCTGGACCGGACGGCCTTTTACCCGGAGGGAGGCGGGCAGCCGTCGGATACGGGGACCCTTGGAGAGGCTGCTGTCCTTGATGTCAGGGAACGAGGAGAAAATATCATACATGTGACGGACAGGCCTGTGGCCGCCGGCAGTGTTGTTACAGGGACAATTGACTGGGACAGAAGGTTTTACCACATGCAGAACCATTCGGGAGAGCACCTGCTGTCGGGAATCGTACATAAGCATTACGGACTGGATAATGTAGGCTTTCATATGGGAAAGGAGGAGGTGACCGTTGACTTTAACGGGATACTCACTCCGGAACAGATGGAAGAGGTGGAGACAGAAGTAAATGAACTGATCTGGCAGAACGTGCCTGTTCTGGAATCCTACCCGTCGCCGGAGGAGCTTTCCGGGCTGGATTACCGGAGCAAGAAGGAGCTGACAGGACAGGTGAGGATCATTGAGATCCCGGGCGGAGATGTATGCGCCTGCTGCGGAACCCACGTCATGACGGCGGGAGAGATCGGGCTGTTAAAGGTAACAGGCCTGATCCATTACAAAGGCGGCATAAGAGTATCCATGGTGTGCGGAAAAACAGCCCTTTTGGATTACAGGAAGAAGCATAAGTCCGTGACAGGTATTTCTGTTTCATTATCCGCAAAGGCGGAGGCTGTTCTGGAAGCGGTGGATAGGCTGAAAGAGGAGACAAAGAAAAAGGAGGGAATGATCGGACGTCTTTCCAGGGAACTTCTTGAAAGAAAGGCAAAGGATTATCCCCTGTCCTCTGCCCCTCTTATGGTATTTGAGGAAGACTTATCCCCGGTGCAGCTGAGACAGTTTTGCACCCTGCTGTACGAAGGGAAGAAAGGGGACGTGGTTCTGGTGTGCTCAGGAGAGGAGAAGCTCTTCCAGTACGCCGTGGGAAGCAGCTCAAAGGATATGAGGGCCTTAAGCAGAGCACTCAATGAAAAATTAAACGGACGGGGAGGCGGAAGCGCCCTGATGGCTCAGGGAACCTTTCAGGCATCCCCGGAAGATATAAAAAAGACCTTTGAGGAGGAAGTATAAAAGGAGAGAATGATGGAATTAAATGACAGTACTATTAAAAAGCTGCGCTGGCTCATTGTATTTGCCGTAGTAGCAGTGGTTGCAGGATGGAATTACAGAAGCCTGTTTTCCCTGGCCATGAGGCTGATTGGAATCGCTTCGCCCTTTCTTCTGGGGGGAGTTATGGCTTTTATCCTGAATGTGCCCATGCGCAATATTGAAAAATTACTGCCGATGAAAGAAGACAGCAAACTGGCGCGGCCCTTAAGTCTTTGCCTGACCCTGATACTGGTAATAGGAGTTTTACTGCTGGTGATCTTTGTGGTCATGCCCCAGCTGGTTGAAACCGTATTTAGCCTGCAAAACAGCATTCCGGCATTCCTTACAAGGGTCAAGGAAGCGGCGGAGAGCCTTTTTGCCCAGAACCCGGATATCGCCGATTCGATCAGTAAAATCCAGATCGACTGGAAATCCTATGTGGAACGTGTAATTGAATTTTTATCAACCGGCGCCGGAACGGTTCTTTCCTCTACGGTGTCTGCAGCCGTATCCATAATTAACGGAGTGGCCACCTTTGTCATCGGCCTGGTTTTTGCCATTTATATCCTGCTTCAAAAAGAAGTCTTATCCCATCAGCTTCAGAAAGTGATGGAGGCTTTTCTTCCCGACAAAGTGGTAAAACGGACTTTGGAAATCCTGTCCCTGGTTTCGGACACCTTTTCAAGCTTTCTTGCGGGACAGTGTCTGGAGGCGGTCATCCTTGGCAGCATGTTCTTTTTGACTCTGTCATTTTTCCGGCTGCCCTATGCGCTTCTCGTGGGCGTGCTGATCGCATTTACAGCTCTGATTCCAATGTTCGGAGCCTTTATCGGCTGTGCCATCGGAGCGTTTCTGATGCTCATGGTAAAGCCTCTGGATGCGCTGATCTTTCTCATCATATTTTTTGTCCTTCAGCAGATTGAAGGAAATTTCATCTACCCCCATGTGGTGGGAAACTCCGTCGGGCTTCCTTCTGTCTGGGTTCTGGTGGCGGTCACCATCGGCGGCAGCGCCATGGGAGTGGTGGGAATGCTGATCTTCATTCCTATCTGCTCTGTGCTGTATGCGCTTCTCCGGGAGGAGGTAAATCAAAGGCTGGACAAAAAGAAAAGGCAGAAAAGGCCGAAAGCGGCCGGACAATAAAATAGAAAAAAGGATATTCGGAAACCATAACCAGGCTTCTGAATATCCTTTCTGTATTATTCCCCCTGATACATGTATTTGATGAGACGGTCTACATCCTCAGGGTCATGGGCTACTAATTCCAGTTCATTGATGATGCCGTTGGAAAAGATGGTTGCCATGGATAAATACTGGCTCAATTTGGATTTTAAGTTGATGCGGTCCCCTTCTGTGGAAACAAGCTCAACCGTTCCCTTGCACTGTTCAATTACTTTGAAAAAACCTTCCACATCCGTAATATTTTGAACTTTCATATGAATTCCTCCTTTGGGAAAACCAGTGAAATAATTGTCATTTTCTACGCTTTTATTATAACATTGTTTTTTCTATGGTACAATATGAAAAAAACCAGAAAATGGAAGTAATCTTATGTATTTTATGTATAATAGGAACATAAATGCAGAAATGGACGAAGTGTATACAGAATGGAGGAAAATATCATGAAAAGAATACGGGAGTACGGCATTGTTATAGGGAAAATAGGAACCGGACCTTTAAACAAGATCACCGACGTGGAGGGAGTTCTGGTAGGACATAAGACCGTGGATACCAGGGAGCATAAAACAGGGGTCACCGTCATTATACCCTGTGAGGACAATCCCTTCCGAAGAAAGCTGACTGCGGCCGCCTACATTCACAACGGCTTTGGCAAAAGCCAGGGCCTGATCCAGGTGGAGGAGTTAGGAACTTTGGAAACTCCCATTGCCCTGACCAATACCTTAAATGTGGGAAAGGTTCATGACGCCCTGGTGGACCTTGTGCTGGAACAGTGCAGGAAAGAGGGGGTGGAGGTCACCTCTCTCAATCCTGTAGTAGGAGAATGCAACGATTCCGTTTTAAATAAGATCAGCGACCGGGTGGTGGGAACCGAAGAGGTGAGAGAGGCGGTAAAAGAAGCAAAGCGGGATTTTGAAGAAGGGGCTGTAGGCGCAGGCTGTGGAACCGTGTGCTTCGGCTTGAAAGGAGGCATAGGCTCTGCTTCCAGGGTTTTCAACATCGGAGGGGAAACCTATACCCTTGGGGTGCTGGTGCAGTCCAACTTCGGCAGCACGGAAAATCTGATTCTGGGCGGCAGGCCTGTAGGAGAGGAGATCGCAGGGCTGACGGAGCCGGCTATTCTGGACAGAGGCTCCATTATGACCGTTCTGGCCACGGACCTGCCGGTTTCGGACCGCCAGCTGAAACGGATCTTAAAGCGGGCCGGAGTGGGGCTTTCCAGGACCGGTTCCTATATGGGCCATGGAAGCGGAGACATTATGATCGGCTTTACTACGGCAAACCGGATTCCGGAAAGGGCAGAAAAAGAACTGCTTTCCATCCGTATTTTAAGGGAAAATGCCCTGGAAACAGCCTTTCGGGCTGCGGCAGAGGCAACAGAGGAAGCAGTTTTAAATTCTCTTGCTATGGCAAAAACAACCACAGGATACCGGGGAAACGTAAAGCATTCCCTGACGGAGCTGTGGCTTTCCAGGGAGCGGTTTTAATCAAAGTCCGCGTGAAAGACCTGGTCCCCGGTATGGATGTCGATGGCGCTTAAATTAAACTGGTCTTCAAATACCTGTATTTTGTATTCAAAAAACGTATCATCCGTCTTTTTCGACATGAAAATATAAGCCCCCGGCTCCTTGTCCTCGATTTCATCGCAGATTTCATTGTAAATATCTTCCCCATTCACCGGGCCGTTATAGCCTGCTGCCCGGATGGTTTCCTCAATGGCCTGATAGAATTCTTCCATAAATAGTGCACCTCATTTCTGGTTCCTGTGATATGGATACTATTATAAACAATCTTTTCCATTGCTGCAAGAATTACTTGAATCTTCTTAAAGAGGGTGTATAATAGGACAGGACAAAAGGGAGGCGCTTTATATGGATTTATTATACAGACCGAGAAGACTTCGGTCCTCAAATACTTTAAGAAAAATGGTCCGGGAAACCAGGGTTTCAAAGGATTCTCTGATCTATCCCCTGTTTGCTGTGGATGGTGAGGGGATTGTGGAGGAGATTCCATCCATGGAGGGACAGTTCCGCTACAGTGTGGACCGGCTGCCCCTTATTATGGACCGGCTTCTGGAGGCCGGAGTAGGGAAGGTTCTTTTGTTCGGGATTCCTGCCCATAAGGATGACTGCGGAAGCCAGGCCTACGATAAAAATGGGATCGTCCAGCGGACCATCCGTTTTATCCGGGAAAACTACCCGTCCATATATGTGATTACGGATGTCTGCATGTGTGAATACACTTCCCACGGCCATTGCGGGATACTGGACGGAGAATATGTGGACAATGACAAGACCCTGGAGTATTTGAACAGGATCGCTCTTTCCCATGCAGAGGCAGGCGCCCATATGGTGGCTCCTTCCGACATGATGGATGGGCGGATCGGTTCCATGAGACAGGCTCTTGATGAGGCTGGCTTCCTGAGCGTGCCCATTATGGCATATTCCGCCAAATACGCCTCTGCCTTTTACGGCCCATTCCGGGATGCGGCCGGCTCAGCTCCGGCCTTTGGAGACCGGAAGAGCTATCAGATGGATTACCACAACCGAAAAGAGGCTTTAAAGGAAGTAGAACTGGATGTGACGGAGGGAGCGGACATTGTGATGATAAAGCCGGCTCTTTCCTATCTGGATATTATCAGGGAAACGGCGGACCGTTACGACCTTCCCATAGCCGCCTACAGCGTCAGCGGAGAGTATGCCATGATCAAAGCGGCTTCCAAGGCAGGATTTCTCGATGAGGAAAAGGTGATGTGTGAATCCGCAGTCAGTATTTTCCGGGCGGGAGCGGATATTCTCATCACTTATTTTGCCATGGAGCTTGCCCGCTGTATGGATGAGGGGAAGATTGGCTGAGACGTCTCTTTTTGATGTCGTCAAGGAGCAGGGAGGAGATTCTTAAGTCTCCCCGTCCGTTTCCGAGATCAATGTCAGGCTTGTTGCTTCCGTGAAAATCAGAGCCGCCGGTAGGAAACAGGCCGTATTCTTTTGCGAGCTTTTTTAATTTTCCGCTTTCGTACTGGTTATTGGAGGAGTGGTAGACTTCCAGGCCCTGGAGTCCCAGTGTCGTTAAGTACCGGACCAGCTCTTCCGTTTTTTTATCACCCAGCCGGTACTGGTATGGATGGGCCAGAACAGGGGAGGCCTTGCAGTCCGTGAGAATCTTCATGGCGTGCTCCGGAGTGATCTTTTCCTTGCGTGGGCAGTAAGGTCCGCTGTAATCCAAGTATTTCCGAAATGCCTGGTCCATGGTGGAAACGTATCCCTTTTCAAGGAGAACCCGGGCAAAGTGGGCCCTTGTGATGACCGTGTCGGGATTTCCGGCCATGACCTCTTCTAAAGTGATAGAAATGCCCGATTTCTGGAAACGGCGTATTATTTCCTCATTCCGCCTTTCACGTATCTCTTTCAGGCCGTCGGTCTCAGCCCGGAACCTTTTATCTTCGGGATCGACATAAAGGCCCAGGATGTGAATTTCTTCCCCTTCATACACGCAGGAAAGCTCGATTCCCGGAATGACCTCCAGTGGGAGGCCGGCGGCGGCCGACTGGGCTTCCGAAAGGCCGTCAATGGTATCGTGATCAGTCAGTGCAATGGCCGAAAGGCCTTTTTTCACGGCCAGGGCCACTACCTGGGAGGGAGTGTATGTGCCGTCAGAAGCATTGGAATGAACGTGTAAATCGATCAGTTTCATAAAAACCTCCAAAATGAAATAATTTATAATTCTATTTGAAAAGTTACAAATGGCATTGCGGAATCGTAACAGCCTGTTAATACTATAGTAACATGTTTTTTACATGCTGTAAAATGTAGAAATAGCACGAAAATTTCTTAAGAAAATTCATAAAATTGTAATAGCATTTCCCACAAAGTATGGTATACTACTGAATGTAATGCTACAAAATCATGTGTAAAAAGGTGAAATAAATGAGTCAGGAAAATAACAGGCAAGGAAGCGGAGGCAGGAATTATTCCTCCCAAAGCGGAAGCAAAAGAAGCACGTCGGGAACCAGCCGCAGGACAAGCCAGTCTTACCGGTCGGGGTCTTATCAGCAGGGGCGGGGAAGGAAAAAGAAAAGAGGACCTCAGTACAGCATCACAAAGGTTCTACTGGGAATCATCCTTGCTGCTGCAGCCGTGATCTGCATTATGGCGGCCGTCAAGTTCATCGGAAGCCCTAAGGCAAAGGAAGCGGAGGCAGGCACCACAGCGATTGCTGAAACGGGGCTGAAAAAAGAAGTCAAGGTGGATGGAATCACCATCACGGGCATGTCCAGGGAGGAAGCCCGCAAAGCCATTGAAGAGCAGTACCAATGGGGAATGAAAGTCACCTACCATGATAAAGAATACGCGCTGAAAGATCTGATGGATGAAAAAATAGATGCTCTGCTGGAGGAAATTTATAACGGAGAGCCAAAAGAAAGCTATACCCTTGATACGGAAGGATTGGAGGACGAGGTCCAGACAGAAGTGAAAGCCATTGCAGACCAGTGGGATGTTGCGGCAAAGAACGGTTCCATTTCCGGATTTGACAAGGCCACAGGGAAATTCACCTATGCCGGAGAGCAGAACGGCGTTGTCATTGACCAGGACAAGCTGACTGCGGATATTCTGGCCCAGCTTAAGGCGAAGAACTTCCAGGCGGTCATTGAGGCCACCGGCAATGAAGTGGCTCCGAAAATCACCGAAGCCCAGGCCAAGGAGCTGTATAAGGTCATCGGAACCTATACCACCACCACCACGGCTAATAAAGACAGAAACAAAAACATTGAGCTGGCTTCCAGCGCCTTAAACGGTCTGATCCTGCAGCCGGGAGAGGAGTTCTCCTTTAATAAAACCACGGGAGAGCGTTCCCTGGCAAAGGGCTACCGGCCGGCGGGAGCATATGTAAACGGAGTATTGGTTGAGGAGCCGGGCGGAGGCGTCTGTCAGGTATCATCTACCTTGTATAATGCGGTGGTCTTCGCAGGACTTACCACCACGGAGCGTCACGCCCACAGCTACGAACCTACCTATGTGACGCCTGGAGAAGATGCCATGGTCAGCTATGGCGGGCCTGATATGAAGTTTATCAATAACTCCTCCAGCGCCATTGCCATAAGAACCAGCTTCGCGGACCGGAGCTTAAAGATTTCCATCGTAGGCATTCCGATTCTGGAAGACGGCGTAACCTTATCCATGACCTCGAAAAAAACCACAGAGCTGGACGCACCGGCGCCGGTTTATGAAGAAGACCAGACGCTCCAGCCGGGAGTGGAAAAGGTTCTTCAGGAGGAGAAGAAGGGAAGCCGCTGGGTGACAAACCTTGTGACGAAAAAGGATGGAGTGGTTATCAGCGACGAGCTTCTTCACAACAGCACCTACCGCGGAAAGCCTGCTACCATCAGCCGGAATACCAGCGGAGTAGTAGTTACCCAGGCAGATACGTCCAATTCTGCGGCAGAGGACAGCACGGATATTTCCCAGACAACGGCTGGGCCGGGAGTTTCTCCGGGCCAGACCACAGCGGCTCCTGCGGAAACCCAGACCCAGGCGGATAAGCCGACGTCAGAGGAACCTCAGACCCAGGGACCGTCTTCCACAGTGGGGGATACCGGTGATAACGGAGGCCAGAATGTCATTCAGCCTAATCCCCTTGGCTAAAATAATACAGGACGAAAACAGACAGGACCGGACAGATTTTTCTGCCCGGTCCCCTTTTATCGGATTGTTTCGAAAATAATACTTAAAATTCACGTTTTATATTTGCAATTTGTTAAAATATTGTTATAATCATATTAGGTCACTTTCCCATTACGGGAACCAAGATAATCATACAATATTCACATTTGCAGGAGGAAATCAACAATGGCAAGAAAAATGAAAACCATGGATGGTAATCATGCGGCTGCTCATGCGTCATATGCGTTTACTGACGTAGCTGCTATTTATCCGATTACCCCATCTTCACCTATGGCTGAAGCAACAGACGAATGGGCCACGGATGGAAGAACCAATATCTTTGGTCAGACAGTGCAGATTACAGAGATGCAGTCTGAGGCTGGTGCAGCAGGTGCAGTACACGGTTCCCTGGCAGCAGGTGCGCTGACTACTACCTATACAGCTTCCCAGGGTCTTTTACTCATGATCCCGAACCTTTACAAAATCGCAGGCGAGCAGTTGCCGGGTGTAATCAACGTATCCGCGCGTGCAGTTGCCAGCCATGCTTTATCTATTTTTGGTGACCACTCCGACGTATATGCATGCCGCCAGACAGGCTGTGCCATGTTATGCGAATCCAGCGTACAGGAAGTTATGGACTTGACACCGGTTGCTCATATGGCAGCACTTGAGGGTAAAGTACCATTTATCAACTTCTTCGACGGCTTCCGCACATCCCATGAGATCCAGAAGATCGAAACCTGGGATTATGAGGATTTAAAAGAGATGGTAAGTATGGAAGCGATTGACGAATTCCGTCACCGCGCTTTAAATCCGAATCATCCGGAATTAAGAGGTTCCGCACAGAACCCTGACATCTTCTTCCAGGCAAGAGAAGCCTGCAACCCGTATTATGATGCTCTGCCTGCAATTGTTCAGAAATATATGGACAAGGTCAATGCAAAGATCGGAACCGATTATAAATTATTCAACTACTACGGAGCTGCTGATGCAGAGCATGTAATCATTTCCATGGGTTCCGTAAACGATACCATTGAGGAAACCCTTGACTATCTGCTGGCATCCGGCAACAAGGTAGGTGTGGTAAAAGTTCGCTTATACCGTCCTTTCTCCGCAGAAGCTTTCATTGAAGCTATTCCGGATACAGTTAAGACCATTTCCGTATTAGACAGAACAAAAGAGCCAGGTTCCTTAGGCGAGCCTTTATATCTTGACGTTGTTGCAGCCCTTAAGGGAACAAAGTTCGATCAGGTGAAGATTTTAACCGGACGCTATGGCTTAGGCTCCAAGGATACCACACCGTCTCAGATCGTTGCTGTTTACAACAACAAGGAGAAGAGCCCATTCACCATCGGTATTGTGGATGATGTAACCCATCTTTCTCTTGAGACAGGCGCTCCTATCGTTACAACTCCGGAAGGAACTAAAAACTGTAAGTTCTGGGGTCTTGGTGCAGACGGTACCGTAGGTGCTAACAAGAACTCCATCAAGATCATCGGTGACAACACAGATATGTACGCTCAGGCTTACTTTGACTATGACTCCAAGAAGTCCGGCGGTGTTACCATGTCCCACTTACGTTTCGGACACAAGCCGATCAAATCCACCTATTTGATCCGCCAGGCTGATTTCGTGGCATGCCATAATCCGGCATATATCCGTAAGTACAACATGGTTCAGGAGCTGGTTGACGGAGGCACATTCTTACTGAACTGCCCATGGGATGCTGAGGGTCTTGAGAAGCATTTACCAGGACAGGTGAAGAAATATATTGCTGACCACAACATCAAGTTCTACACCATCGACGGTGTGAAGATCGGTATTGAGACCGGTATGGGACAGACCCGTATCAACACAATCCTTCAGTCCGCATTCTTTGAACTGACCGGAATTATTCCGTCCGAGAAAGCAAACGAACTGATGAAGGCTGCTGCAAAGGCAACCTACGGACGTAAGGGTGAAGAAATCGTTATGAAGAACTGGGCAGCTATTGATGCCGGCGCAAAGGGCGTGGTTAAGGTAGAGGTTCCGGAAAGCTGGAAAAACTGCGAGGATGAAGGCCTTGATTACAAGGTTATCACCGAAAGCAGAAAGGATGTTTCTGATTTCGTCAATAACATTCAGTCCAAGGTAAATGCACAGGAAGGAAATTCCCTGCCTGTATCCGCATTCAGCGATTATGTCAATGGTTCCACACCATCCGGCTCTTCCGCATACGAGAAGCGCGGTATTGCAGTTACGATTCCTGGCTGGGTTCCTGAAAATTGTATCCAGTGTAACTTCTGTTCCTATGTATGTCCTCATGCAGTTATCCGTTCTATCGCTCTGACTGACGAGGAAGCAGCTAACAAGCCGGCAGAGATGAAGACTCTTCCGATGACCGGTATGCCGGGATATCAGTTTGCTGTGACTGTATCTGCATTTGACTGTACAGGCTGCGGTTCCTGCGCAAACGTATGTCCTGGAAAGAAGGGCGAGAAAGCTCTTGTTATGGTCAACATGGAAGAAAACTGCGACGAGAAGCAGAAAGTATTTGATTTCGGTCAGACACTTCCGATCAAGCAGGAAGTTATTGATAAATTTAAAGAGAATACTGTTAAGGGCAGCCAGTTTAAGAAGCCTCTTCTTGAATTCTCAGGAGCATGTGCAGGCTGCGGCGAGACACCTTATGCAAAACTCATCACCCAGTTATTCGGTGACAGAATGTATATTGCAAACGCAACCGGATGTACTTCCATCTGGGGCAACTCTTCTCCATCCACACCTTATACCGTAAATGCAAAGGGACAGGGTCCTGCATGGGCTAACTCCTTATTTGAGGATAATGCAGAGTACGGTTACGGTATGATGCTGGCTCAGAACGCCATCAGAGGCGGTTTAAGAAGCAAGGTAGAAGAAGTTATGAATTCCGAAAAGGCTTCTGATGCAGTTAAGGCAGCCTGCAAGGAATATTTAGATACCTTTGAAATCGGAGCAACCAACGGTTCTGCAACCGATAAGTTAGTTGCTGCATTAGAAGGCGTTGATTGCGATACCTGCAAGGCCATCCTTAAGGACAAGGACTTCCTGGCTAAGAAATCCCAGTGGGTATTCGGCGGCGACGGATGGGCATATGATATCGGCTTCGGCGGCGTTGATCATGTACTTGCAAGCGGCAAGGATATCAACGTTATGGTATTCGATACTGAGATTTACTCCAATACCGGCGGACAGTCTTCCAAGGCTACCAAGACAGGTGCTGTTGCACAGTTTGCTGCAGGCGGTAAGGAGACAAGAAAGAAAGATTTAGCAAGCATCGCTATGAGCTATGGCTATGTATATGTAGCACAGATCGCTATGGGTGCTGATTATGCTCAGACTGTTAAGGCAATTTCCGAGGCAGAGGCATATCCGGGACCATCTCTGATCATCGCTTATGCTCCATGTATCAGCCATGGTATCAAGAAGGGCATGTCCAAGGCTCAGACAGAAGAGAAGCTGGCTGTTGAGTGCGGTTACTGGAATAACTTCCGTTACAACCCGGCTGCTGAGAAGAAATTCACTCTGGACAGCAAGGCTCCTGCATTAGAAGGATATCAGGAATTCTTAAAGGGCGAGGTTCGTTATGCTTCCTTAGCTATGAAGAATCCGGAAAGAGCAGCTGAATTGTTCCAACTGAATGAGAAGGATGCAAAGGAAAGATACGAATATCTGCAGAAGCTGGTTACCTTATACGGCAATGACTAATTGATTTTTATGTAATAAATGCAGGCCCGGATGGTTTCATCCGGGCCTGTTTTATATAGACTTGTACAGATTTATACGGAGAGGGTGCCGTAAAATGAGTTTTTCATACTTTGCATTTTGCGACACCCTCTGATAAAGATATGTAGTTATACCTGTTGGATACCGAAGCGGTTGCCATCATCCACGCTTCCCTGGATGAACCAGATAATAAGAACAATGCCGCCCACGAACGGAAGAAAGGAGAGAAAAATCCAGCCGCCCGATTTGTTGATGTCATGAAGCCGTCTTACGGAAAGCGCAAGAGAGGGAATTATGGCTAAAATAGTATAAATAGAATATATAATACCGAATATACCTAAAACTTTACTCAACAATAATAATACTGCTGTAATAATAAAGTTAAACAGTACGGCCATCCAGAATCCTCTTACTGTTGTACGCTCTCTAAAGTTAAAAAAGTTTTTCCACATTGCCATATATTCATCCATAATATGTGTACCTCCTTTCCTTTGTATTATGTATACTCATTATATCATAAACAATTTCTGAAACAAATGATAAAAATGTAAAAAAATAGGTATTATTTTGATAAATAATATATTTTCTGAATACAAAAGGGTATTTCTATAAAATTGCTGAAAATAGAGAAGAAAACTGTGGAAAAGGACGGACTGTGGGGGATTTCATAAACTTTTCCTTAAAAGGACAGAAGTATTTGAAAAAGAACAGGCACTGGTCGGGTGAGAGGGAATAGTTTACTATATAAAGATCATAGAAGAGGAATAAGATGGGTATTATGTCTTATATGAAAAATAATAAGGATGGCATCCCATTGCCGGATTTTGGCTGGTATGAGAGAACCGCTCATGTGGAATATGACAATATAGAATACAAGTGCTGCCTGGATGAAATGGGAACAGCGCCGGAAGAATCTGAGGATAAAAATTGTACAAATGTTCTGGAGCCGGCAGAGGAAGACAACGCCAATGCTCCGGCCCCATCCCAAGAAAGCAACGCCAATGCTTCGGCCCCACACCAAGAAGACAATGTCAATATAACTGGCCCCACAGGGGGGAATCATGCGAATGTCCGGGAACCGAATGTGTATTACAGCGGACCGTTTTATCATATTCCGGGTACACTTCCGGGTCTTGACGGAACCTGGACCTCTTTTGTTACCACACCTCTCAGGCCGATCATCCCATGCTATTTTTGTGATTCACCTCAATACGGCCTCATCCGTTTTTTAAATGCAGCGGCAGGCTATCCGCCGTTTCTTATTTACATCAACGAGCAGCTGATCGTGGACGGTCTGGGGAATGGGGAGATGAGCGAGTATGGCAGGGTTTCCTCAGAGCTTTTGACCGTAGCAGTGAAGGATGAAAGCGGCTATGTTTATACGCAGGAACAGCTGAAGGTACCTGTGGACACCGCCGTTACGGCAGCCGTTATTAATACGGATTCAGGGCCGGATATTATGGTAATTATGGATGCACAGTGCAATGGCGGCTCAAGCACAGGATGTTTCCGGGTATGCAACCTTTCCATAACAAACCAGGGGATCAACGTTTTATTAAATGGGGGCGCGGTGGTATTTCTCGATGTGAACTACAAAGAGGTGACCAGCTTTCAGTATATTGTGACTGGCTATTATCTGGTCTCCGTGTTCGACAGCCACGCCTATGACAGGAGCGTACTTTTGAATTCGAATATTTATATAAGAGGAAACTCCTCCTATACCTTATATGCGTTTAACTGGGGTCTTTCCCGGGACGCGATCCGCATTCTGATCGTGGAGGACAGAAGAGCATAAAAAATATAAAAAGCAGGCACCTCCGGTTGACAGACCGGAGGTATTTTGCTATACTAACTGTATTAGATGTATTAATACGGTTACTGGAGGTGAAATATGATACTGCTTGATTACAAAGACCGAAGACCAATATATGAGCAGGTGGTAGAGAAGCTTAAGGATCTTATGATATGCGGCGTATTGGAGCAGGATACACAGCTGCCCTCTGTCCGGTCCCTTGCCATGGACCTTTCCTTAAATCCCAATACCATACAGAGAGCCTATGCGGAGCTGGAGCGGCGGGGGTTTATTTATTCCGTCAAGGGAAGGGGAAGCTTTGTGGCGGATACCGGTTCCATCCGGGCCCTTAAGAACAGCGAGCTGAAAAAGGAGCTGGGAAACTGGATCGGGGAAGCCAAGCGGGCAGGCTTAACTGAGGATAAGGCCCATACATGGATGGCAGAAGAGTGGACGAAACAGGAATATCTGGCAGAGGAGGTTTCAGAGTATGATAAAGGCAGAGAATCTGACAAAACGGTTTGATGACATTATAGCGGTGGACCATGTAAGCGCGGAAATACGGGACGGAAGCGTATTCGGCCTTATCGGCACCAATGGAGCGGGAAAAAGTACATTTTTAAGAATGCTCAGCGGGATTTTAAGGGCGGACGAGGGAAGCGTCACTATTGACGGGGAAACGGTCTTTGAAAATGAAAAGGTAAAACGGAGGTTTTTTTATATTTCCGACGACCAGTATTACTTTAACAATGCCACACCTCTTGATATGATGGAGTTTTACAGCAGGGTTTATCCGGAGTTTAACCGGGAGCGTTTTCAACATATGATGGAAAACTTTGGACTGGAGGTCAGGAGAAAGGTTCACACCTTTTCCAAGGGCATGAAAAAGCAGCTTTCCGTGGTATGCGGCATTTGTGCCAATACGGATTATCTTTTCTGCGACGAGACCTTTGACGGGCTGGACCCGGTGATGCGCCAGGCGGTGAAAAGCATATTTGCCAACGATATGGCGGAAAGAAATTTAACGCCTATCATAGCCTCCCATAACTTAAGGGAGCTGGAGGACATCTGCGACCATGTAGGGCTTTTGCACAGAGGCGGAATCCTGCTTTCCAGGGACTTGGATGACATGAAGCTGAACATTCATAAGGTACAGTGTGTTTTAAAGAATGGGATGACCGCAGAGGATCTGACTTCCTTAAAACGAATCAGGACAGAAACGAGAGGGAAGCTCTATACCATAACAGTGCGGGGAACCAGGGAGGAAGTGGAAAGTCTCATGGAATCATATGAGCCGGTATTTTACGAGGTCATTCCTCTATCCTTGGAAGAAATATTTATCAGTGAGACGGAGGTGGCAGGCTATGACATCAAGAAGCTTATTTTTTAATCTGTTAAAAGAAGACGGCAAAAGGCGTCTTTGGTCCATTGCCCTTGCATTCTTGGTATTTTTCTTCACCTTTCCGGTGAAAACAGCTCTGGTTCTGGGCGAACATATGAGGAGAGATACAGGATATCAGTATCTTGCTTCTGATTTGAGAAACAGCTTAAGCTTTCACAATGGCTGGGCGGCAACGCTGTTTATTTTGCTGTCTCTCATCCTGGGTGTGAGCAGCTTTTCCTATCTGCATTCCAGGCAGAAGGTGGATTTCTATCATGGGATACCTGTAAACAGGAAACACCTTTTCTGGGCAAATTACGCAAACGGCATTCTGATTCCGGCGGTTGTTTATGGAATCAACCTGGTACTGACCCTGCTGGTCATTGCAGTCAACGGTTATTCTCCCCTGGAGGTGCTGGGGACGGTCCTTGCCGGGTATCTGCTGCTTATGCTCCATTACTGCATGATGTATTCCGTAACCGTGCTGGCAATGATTCTAACAGGAAATATTGTAGTGGGCATCCTGGGAACCATGGTGTTTCAATTCTATTTTCCATGTATGTTCCTGGTGCTGCGGCTCTGCTTCGGGCAATTCTTTCATACCAGCTACCGCAATGGAGGAGAAGCTTTCAGTTTCTGGCTTGATAAAAGCTCGCCGTTCATGCTGTTTGTATACAATTTAAATCTTTTAAATCAGGAAACTTTGACAGCGGAATGGGCCATAAGGATTTTTGCGGTCCTGGCAGTAACTGCAGTTTTTACTTTCCTTTCTTTCCTGCTGTACAAAAAGAGGGGATTGGAAGCGGCGGGAAAAGCCATGGCTTTTCATATCAGTATGCCCATCATACGGAATCCCATTGTGGTTTTATCCGCCCTTTGGGGAAGCGTTTTTTGCTGGCTGCTGCATTCCAGCATCGGCTGGGCGGTATTCGGGCTGATCTGCGGAAGCCTTTTGTCTCACGGAGTCATTGAGATCATCTACCACTTTGATTTCCGCAAGCTGTTTTCCCACTGGAAACAGCTGATTGTTTCCGCCCTGCTTGCGGCAGTCGTGTTCTGCGGGTTCCGGTATGATCTTTTCGGATACGATAAATATATACCGGAGGAAAGCTCTCTGGAATCTGTGGCTGTTTCCATGTCAGATACCAGCTACTGGGTGCCCTATGGAAATCCGAGAATGGATGAAAAGGGAGATTATTATTGGGAATATCAGGATTCCGATGATTATGTTCTGGGCCGGATGAAGCTTACGGATACAGCTCCGGTGCTGGCTCTGGTGCGGGATGCAGTGGAAAGAAACCAGAAATTGAACCATGGAAAGGATTTTTCTGATTCTGCAGAGGAAACAGGAAGAAGCTACAGCTTTTCGGTAAAATACCAGCTGAAAAACGGCAAGAGCATTTACCGCTCCTATGTTCTCTATTCTGACCAGGTCAGCCCTGAGATTGTGGAGATTTTTGAGAATCCGAATTTTGTTGAGGCAGTATATCCTATCCTCACTCAGACACCGGAAGATACGGCCTGGGTGAGAGTGAGCCGGGGGGAGCAGACCAATGTGGTCAGCCGCGACAGGAACGGCACCGATAAGGCCATGACGGAAAAGCTGCTTCTTGCCTATCAGGAAGACTTTAGAAGTCTGAAGGTAGAGACTATGGAAAGGGAAAATCCCATTGCTTCCATTCAATTTTTAACAAGGCTTCAGGCCGAGGCTGAGACAAAAAGGGAAGCAATGCAGAGCTCCTGGCAGTACAGCGAGGTTACGTCAAGAGGCTATTATCCCATCTATCCGTCCTTTAAAAGAACGCTGGAGCTGTTGAAAGAGTGTCAGGTTGATATTGACAGCTGGAGCAGCGCCGGAAATGTGGTGGAAATCAGCATTGGAGCCGATCAATTTAAGGATTACACCCGGTCTGATTCCCAGTTCCTGACCATTACGGACAGGGCGCAGATTGAGGCAATTATGGCTCAGTCCGTGGCCGATGAATATTCCAGCATGAATCCATTTGGAGTTTTATCAGGTGATCGCGTAAGCTTTTCCGCTGTCAAGGAAGACGGAGGGAGCAGAAGCGAGGTCCGGTATTCAATTTCCCTGGAGAAACTGCCGGAGGCCGTGAAAACCGAGATAGAGAAGATTAAGAAAGATGCGTAAGAACTTTCATTGACTTTTTCTCCCAATGAAGTTAAAATAATAGGAGCATAAGTCAAAGGAGGAATCACGGATGGCATTTTTTGAAGAGCTGGGAAAGACACTTAGTGATACCGGCAAAGAGGTTGCAACGAAAGCAAAAGCGCTGACGGAGACGATTCAGTTGAAGACGCAGATCAGTGCGGAAAAGACGAAACTGGACGAAGCTTATGCAGCCATAGGCAAGTTATTCTATGAGACCAACAGTGAGCCGGAAGAAGCTTATATAAAGGCTTATGAGGCTGTCAGAGCCAGCAGAGAGAGAATTGCCGCTCTGGAGATTGAACTGTCCCAAAACGAGGGTACCCGCATCTGTGCGGAATGCGGAGCCAAGGTTCCAAAGAATTCCTTTTACTGCGGAAAGTGCGGTGCGCCTGTGAAAGAGGCAACCCAGGAGCCGGAAGCAGAACAGACGAATTCCGAGGAAAAGGGAGAGGCGGCCTCACAGGAGGAAGAAAGCGCCTCAAGCGGAATCAATACGGTTCATGAAGAAGCATTTGAATCTACGGAAGAATAAAGATATTAAAGATAGTGATACTTAAGAGGCCGGTCTGGAAGGATCCGGTCTCTGTTTTTTATCGTATAGGATTAGGGTGTCAAAAGACACATTCAACTATATTTGATTTCGATTTGTACCTTGAAAATTTAACACGATATATGTTTTAGATCAGACAAGTGAAAAATTCAGACTTTTCAGAAACGCTCTTTTTACCAGTTCTATGCTGCTTTATGTTTTTGAGCGCACTTTTTCTGGCTATTGTAATAATCCAATAGCTTTTGGAAATTTAATGCACCTATTTTAAATCCAAAATGCAGCCGGGTTTGTTTCTTTCCGTGTGTTGGTATTTTATCAACCTTATATCGTCTGCGTAATAAGGATGGGATCGCTTCAACTCCGTTTCTAAAATGAGCCAGTTCTTTAAATTCATCAGTTTTCATATACCGTAGCTGCTTTGCCCGATTAACTGCCTTCCAGGATATCTCTTTGACTGCCTGATTTCCTTTAAATCGCGGAGCACACTCGCCTATATATGCACAGAGCTCACAATCGCTTTTTACAAAACGGGCATCACAGCGGTCATTGTTTGGCTCATAGTGTGTATGAACCGGTTTCTTATGGTTCATACACTCCAGCAGTTCATGACCATCAACGCTGAACAGAAAATCGGCTGTTATCTCTGACGGCTTTTGGCTTGTGAAATTTGTGGTGATAAATCGAATCCCATGTTCCA
>JAEZFK010000039.1 GCA_023437715.1 Bacillota bacterium
GGGCTAACACCGTCGCAGGGTTCCGATGGGATCGAAGATTTGGCTGGTCATATACCGGAATTTCACTGAACCGGATCGATATGTTTACCTGCACTTAGTGACTATCTTTCAATTCAAAAAGCGATCCTCAAGGGATCGTTTTTTTGTATGTAACTATTCTTTTCTCTTAGGGTTTTTAGGAAACCACCCCTTCTCTACCCTCTTTTTCTGTTCTGCAAGCTCCTTAATGCTCCATAAAAGCGAAACACCCAATACTGCAAGAAGAGCCGGCAAAACCCCTCCAGCGGAAACAAGAGATAGACCAATGCAAACAGCTCCTGCTATCAGAAAAACCGGCCAGATTCTGCTGGTAAAATAATATTCCGCTTTAATAACAACAGGGTGCAGGAATCCGATAATGAGAAACGTTCCGATACCAATAAGAATTCCTTCATAATTCATACTTATCACCAGCCACTTCTTTTTTTATTGTCTCCGGCCCATCCGGTTGCCGCGTTTTAATAATAAAAATAAAAACATAATTATGCAGAATAAAGGCACTGATAAGAAACAGGCGTATGATCAGATTTTCAGTCAATACAAAAGAAATCAGCATCATAAATCCTGCAGAAGCCTGAATAATAAGCTTCTGTTTTCTTGTAAGTGACCGGTCGCATTCATATTGCTTTACGTATTTTGCATACAGGTTTGTACCTCTGAACCAGCAATTAAGTCTTTCAGAGCCTTTTGTAAAACAGAGTAAGGCCAGCAGCAAAAACGGCGTAGTCGGCAATCCCGGCAGAACCGTCCCAGCAGTTCCCAGGGCCATAGCCATGATTCCAATACAAATATATATGACTTTTTTCAATAAATAAGACCTCCTGTTCAGCCCCTGCTGCTCAACACCATATGGTTGTATCAATAATCATTAATATAATTGTATTGGAATCACGGTATGATTATTCACATACCTTCCCTCAGGCCATTTCTATCATTATGATTGTAAAAGACCCTCATCTGTAAGAAATGTCCTTGCCACCTCTTCAGGAGTTTTTCCGTTCACATCCACCTCATAGGTTAAATCAGTCATAATTTCATTGGTAAACAGGCCGCCCAGCATATTAAGAACCTCCTCCAGATTAGGAGCGACATCCTGAAAACGCTCAAACAGATCATTGCGCACTAGCAGGGCGTCATTATATTCCGGAAAGAATTTCAAATCATCCTCCAACACCTTGAGCCCCACTTTTTTATTCATACCGTCAGTGGAATACACCTCCGTCACATCAATGGTTCCGCTTTTGATCGCAGAGTATTTCAGTGCCATGTCAATCGCTTTTGCCTCTTTAAATTTCAGGCCGTAAAATTTGGTAAAGGGACCATATTTCATACTTCCCTCTTCACTGAAAAATTCATGCTCAGCGCCAAACACCAGATCAGGTGCAAGATCAATTAAATCGCTGATGGTTTCAAGTCCGTGCTCATCGGCCAGCGCCTGGGTCACAGCAACTGCATATGTATTTTCATGCCCCAGCGGATCAAGCAGATGCACTTTATCTTTTTCGCTGGCAAGCTCATTGGCATATTCATAAAGTGTCTTATCCTCCGGCACCTGGGATACATCCACCTTTAAATAAGTGGTGAGCAAAGTGCCGTCATAGCTGTTCATAAGATCGCTCCCGCCCCCCGAAATCAGATCGCGGTAGTTGTTGACAGGAGACATTTCATCACGGATTTCCACTGTGGCGTCCGTGTGCTCTTCCACCAGCATTTTTACCATCTGGTGAATAATCTTCATTTCTGAAAATTGACCGTCGTAAATTACAATGGAACTTTTAGCATTTTGATTTCTGCCGCATCCCACTAACATTCCAATCATAAATAGTGCACTTAATATTAATGTTATTCCTTTTTTCATCTTTTCCTCCTGTTCGTCAATTAAATGGTACGATTACTTTCAAAATTCAGACGGAGCGCCTATTCAGCAGCCTCCTTTCGACCAGTGCCATACCGCCGTCAAACAGTACTGCCATTGCCATCAGCGTACCGGTGCCAAAAAGAATCAGCCGCATGTTCTGAGTGCGGATCCCCTGATTGATGACAGACCCCAGTCCTCCTCCTCCCACCGAGGTAGCAAATACCGCCACACCCACCGAGGTAACCGTGGCAATTCGGATACCTGTAAACACCATGGGAAACGCAAGGGGAAGCTCTATACTGAACAAACGGTCCCATTTGGAAAGGCCCATGCCCCGTGCTGCTTCCTTTATTCCATGGCCGATACTTTCAAGACCTAAAAAGGTGTTGTGTACAATGGGCAGAAGGGAATACAGTACAAGACCAATAATAACAGTCGTCTTCCCTGCACCGAACAGCAGCATGACCAGGCCCAGCATAGCCAGTGCCGGCACTGTCTGCAGCAGCTCACTTGCCCACAATACCGTCTTGCGGACAGGCGTATAAAGATAAGCAATGATCCCCAGAGGCAAACCAACTGCCGTTGAAAATAAAACCGAGAGAAATACCAGATACAGGTGCTCCAATACAATCTTAGCCGTCATTTTAAGCTCACTTCCCTTCCCTGTCTATGAGTAATACGGCGTTTCACGAAATCAATAATAAGGCTCAGCGAAATTGCCATAATACCCGCCGGAATTGCTCCCGCTACGATCAAGGCATTATTATTGGTGGCAATGCCGATATAAATAAATTCGCCCAGTCCTCCCAGACCGATCATGGAGGCCAGCACTGCCCAGCTCACGGTATAAACCGCGGACATCCGCAGACCGCCGATAATGGACGGCATAGCCAATGGCAGCTCCACCTCAAAAAGGCTTTGAATTTTTGACATTCCACATCCCCGGGCAGCCTCCAGCAAACTGGAATCCACTGAAAGCAGACCTACATATGTATTTTTCAGAATAGGAAATACCGCATAAATCGCCAGCGCGATAATGGCAGTAGCAGGCACCATACCCATGTATAAAAACAAAATACCGATAAATACCACACCGGGAATGGTCTGGAACACGGAAATCAGCGGAAGCGCAACCTTGGCAATCCCAGGCACCCGGGAAAGCAGGATTCCCAACGTAAGAGCAACCACGAATCCGCTTGCAACTGAGGCAAAAACATATAAAAAGTGAACTCCCACGGCAATCAGAAGCTTATTTCCATACAATTCCCAAAAATTCATTGTCCATCCCCCCACAAAGCATCGGCCATGGCTTTCGCCATGCTGGTTTTGGTCACAATTCCCGCTATGGTATCGTCCTCATGAAGCACTACCACATAGCTGCTGTCCGTGTTAAGCAGCTTATCAAAGCTTTCCATCGCGCTCTCGGACACATAGGATACCGCATTCTCCGAAACCGGAACCTCTCCGATGGTTCCTGTGCTTTTGTTGGCCTTTTTAATATCACCCACAGTCACGACCCCGGCATAAGAATCATCGTCATTTTTAATCAGCAGGGAATCGATCTGTCTCCGGGCCATGATTTCGGTACATTCGCGAATCCCGCGGCTTTTATATACGCTGACGGGATCAGGCCGCATAAAATCGGCGGCTGTCAGCGCTAAAGCCGGACTGCCTGCAGCACGTTTTCCCATAAAGGTGCGGATTAAGTCGCTGGCCGGGCTTTCCAGCATCTTCTCCGGGGTTGCCATCTGCACAATTCTTCCGTGTTCCATAA
>JAEZFK010000049.1 GCA_023437715.1 Bacillota bacterium
ATTTTTAGCGTACTTTAATAAGGTGCCTAGAAATCTTGTATTTATGCACTCTTTTTTAGCTCATGTAAATGAGATCCGCATCGTTCTCCTTGTATTTTTGCATGTAGTTTATTGATGTTATATCCTAAACTAAGCAAAATAAATTCAGTTTTTACGTTGTTTTTTCCACGTGTGAGAAAACGATTGAATTCATGGTCATATTTCAATACACCAAATGCCTCTTCTATCTGAATGGAACGGTTCATTCTGAGCTTAGTTCCGTATTCACTAGTTATATTTCTATAAGATTTTTCTCTTTTTTCAACTAGCTTTTTGGATACCCGCATAACCTTCTCACTTATACTCTTTTTGCATTTCTGTGCATAAGGACAACCACTACAGTCTTCACATTTGTAAAATGTCTGCTCTGAGATATAGCCTGATTCTGTTTTGGTATGTCTGATTCCTGATGGATATAGGCATCGACCGTTTGCACAAATATAAATATCTCCTTCTTCGATATATATCATGTTTTCTCGTTTACTAATACCTTTCTTAAAACTTTTCTTTTTCCAGAGCTCATATGTGAAATGCTTGGGATTGGCAAGAATGCTGCCTATGAATTGCTTCAAAGAAAACTGATTAAATCTTTCCACATTGGCCGATCCTGGAAGATTCCCAAAAAGGCTGTGGAAGAATATATTTATCAGCAAAGCGGAATTAAAAAATAAAAAAGGAAACCATCCCCGGCTTCCTCTCCTCCAATACCTGTTTTTCTTCTCAAATGATAATATACATCCTTTAAAATAATACAAACTAGAATAACATAACACTGTCTTTCCTGAAAATATCTTTAATGTGTGTCAAAATGTGTGTCAAATCTTTTATCTCCCAATAAGAGATTTTACCATGACCGGCCTGAGAGCCCCTATTTTCCTGGATATTCTTAACTTCGTCAAAAAATCTTTCTCATTAATTGCTTTTTCATACTCATACCGGACGGCGCAAGCCGTCCGGCCCCCCTAAAAAACTTATTCACCCGCTTTCGGTTTACGAAAGGCGGGTTTTTCTTTGTAAATCGCCGCCCTGCCGCCTCTATGAAAAAACCAGGCTGTTTTCAGAGGAAAGCTCCTCCCTGTACCGGTACCCCAGGCAGTTAAATGCCTTTAATTTCTCAACTTCCGTAATATTGTTCTCGGCCATGAACCGGACCATTTCCCCTCTTGCCATCTTGGCCAGTGTGCCCTTCTGCCTGACCTTGCCATCCTGCAATTCACCAAATACGCAGGTGACAAACCGGTCCTCCGGCGTAAGATACTTTTCCACAACCTGGGAATATTCCCTGGAAGCAAGATTTATAATAATACGGTCATCATCCAATACCGCCTTATAAAGCCTGTCGCCCCATAATTCGTACAAATCCTTCTTCCCAGTGACAGATAGCTTTGCCTGCATTTCAAGCCGGTATGGCACCACTCCGTCAAAGGGCGAAAGCACCCCGTAAAACCCGGACAGAATCCTCAAATGGGACTCAGCATACTGAATGCCATCCTCGGTAAAAACCGCCGGAGACATGTGCTGGTACTGCAATCCCTCATAAGAAAGCACCGCCGGTGTAAGGTTCCTTTCCAAATCCATGCCGGCAAAACGCTTAAAATTCAGCTCCGCCAGCTTGTCGTTACAGCCCCACAGGGCCTTTGCCTCACCATAGGATAACTGTTTTATGGCATCACAAAGCACCCTGGTATCTTCCAGAAACCGGGGCAAGCCGGTCACAGGGAGAAAATCCGTGTTCACATTCATCTTTTTCGCCGGGGAAATAATAATCTTCATTCTAGATTTCCCCAAGCATCTGCCCCGGATTTTGGGCCGAGTTCACCTTGCCGAATGCCTTAATAATGATTCCCTGCTCGTCAATCAAATATGTAGTGCGGACCACTCCCATGGTCTTCTTTCCGTACATATTTTTTTCCTGCCATACGTCATAAGCCTGAATGGCTGCAAGCTCAGGATCGGAAAGCAGCGTAAAAGGCAGGCCGTATTTCTCTTCAAATTTCTTATGGGATGTCACACTGTCTTTGCTGATTCCTATTACAACCGCATCCTTTTCTAAAAACTGCGGATACAGCTCCCCAAAGCCGCAGGCCTGCTTTGTGCACCCGTCGGTATTATCCTTTGGATAAAAATAAAGAACAACCTTCTTCCCTATATATTCCTCTAAAGCATGTACCTGTCCATTCTGGTCAGGCAGTTCAAATGATGGCGCCTTGGTTCCGATCTCCAGCATCGTGAAGTCCTCCTTTATCTTTATTATTGTATTTCTTGCATCAAAATAATGTCTGCTGCTCATACTCCGCGCTCTTATCAAGCATTACCGGAACCTGCTTCAGGATGCTCTCCGTCCGGTTATCATTTCTTATCCAGTCCTCCAGCTGATCCGGCTCCAGAATGAGGGGCATCCTGTCATGGGTCCGGATCATGGAATCATTTGCCGCTGTGGTAAGAATCACAAACCGGTCCCCAACCTCAAAGTGGTCATAGAACCCGGCCAGATACAGCATTTTCCCATCCTTTCGGAAAAAGGTGATCTTTTCCTTGTTTTTATTCCACTCGTAAAAACAGGCGACCGGTATGACGGCACGGTTATTGCGGATGCCGCGGTAAAATATTTTTTTATCTAATACAGATTCTGCCCTGGCATTAAAGATAACTCCCTTATTCTGTATTCCGGGATATCCCCAACGCTGGCCCGTCAGTGTCAATCCGGCAGGGCTCTCTATAATTACCGGAGAAAGATCTGTAGGACAAATCTCTTTTCCAAACCGTTCTTCCCGGATTTCCTTATCCACCAGGCAAACGGCCTGCTCCAGTTCGTCTGTTGTCTCACGGTCCACATAATATCTGCCGCACATCCGCTTCCCTTCTTTCTGCCATGGCTGTCAGATCACTTTACTGTCTAAAATTGCATCAGGCATTCACAATCAATGTCCGGTGACAAGTGTCCTTGAAATTCTCCGGCATCTTCTTTTTTGCCCACAATACTGCCATAATGAATCGGAACTGCGATCCGGGGCTTTATGGTATTGACAAACTCCGCCGCCTCTTCCGGGTCCATGGTATATGTCCCGCCAATGGGAACAAAAGCCACATCACAGCGGACCTTCCTGTTCTCCTCAGTCATGTCAGTATCCCCTGCAATATAATACCGGACGCCGTTCACGGTTACCACATATCCGACCCAGCCGCTTTCCTTTGGATGAAACGATTTCACATTATTATAGGCAGGCACAGCCTCAACCGTCAGGCCAGCCAGCTCCTTTACCTGTCCTGCTGCCACTGTATGAACATTTTCCGGGGCAAAGCCCAGTTTCCATGACCTTTCTTCCAATTTCTCCGGAACAATTATCTGTGTATCCGCTTTTCTCACTTTATATATGTCTTCCGGGGAAAAATGATCATGATGGTCATGGGTAATGAAAATAATATCCGCATCATGGGTTTCTTCCTTAATTCCCAAGGGATCAAAGTAAATCACCTTATCCGACGCAATCTGTATTGCACTCTGGTATATGACCGAAACTCCCTCAATTAAATTCCTGTCCATATGAGCCCTCCATTCTATTATTTTTACAGTCCTCCTGCTCCTTTGGCGCCATCGCCTCGTCCATGATGTCCGTTTTCCTGAAGGTCAGACTCCTGCATCTTACCTCCCGTCGTCGTCTTTGTAAGAGGCACAGAAACACTCTCTTCTACTCCGAAATTAAATCCCGTCAGCCATTCCGCCGCACTGTTTGCAGTAATCTGTGATCTGCTGCATACATAATTTTAACATAAACAACCCGACAATTCATCTTAAATCAAAAAAATGTCCCGCGGGCAGGCCGCAGGACATTTAATAAGCATTCCGGCAGCAAAGCAACCGGGAATAAATTTTCAGATCTGGCTTATCTGTGCAAACAAGCCACAAATTCCTGTCCCAGAACATCAGCCGCCATCAGCGCATGGTACAGCTGCTCCGGCGTCACATCCCCGATCATATTATGGATGCTCTCGCCTTCGGCACAGGCTTTCTCTGCCGCAATGTGGACTCTTTCCTTATCAGTCACGCCGATTTCTTTTAAAGTCACCGGAAGACCTACGCTTACGCAGAAATTTAATACCTCATTCAGCTCTTTCATGGGCGCATCCTCAAGCACCAGCTGGGTAATGGTTCCGAAGGCCACAATGGGACCGTGCATGGCGTTTTCACATTCCTCCAGGGCTGTAAAACCGTTGTAGACGGAATGGGCCACGGCAAGTCCGCCGTTGTCGGCGCCTACTCCGCTTAAATACGTATTTGCTTCGATAATTGCTTCAAGAGCAGGAGTTACCAGATTATTTTCGCAGGCCTTTAACGCCTTGTAACCGTCTTCCAACAGAGTATCGTAGCAGAGACGGCACAACGCCATGGCTGATCTTGTGATGCCGCCATTTTCCAGGCTGGGAGATTTTCCCTTCTCACAGGCCCGCGCTTCAAAATAAGTACCCAGAGCATCGCCCATGCCTGCCACCAGGAATTTAACCGGTGCATTTGCAATAATATCTGAATCCACAATAACCGCATCCGGATTCGAGGGGTAGAAAATGTAATTGGAAAATGTTCCGTCATCATTGTAAATTACCGATAATCCGGTACAGGGAGCATCTGTGGCCACAACGGTAGGAATGATAACCACCGGCAGATTTTCATAATAAGCGGTGGCCTTTGCCGTATCGATAGCAGAACCGCCGCCTACGCCTACCACGCAGTCAATGCCATTTTCCTTTACAATTTTCCGCATCCTTTCCACTTCACCGTTAGAGCTTATGCCGCCGAAAATTTCAAATTTCAGCTTTGCATCCTTTCCCTCAAAGCTTTTCTCAAGCTTTTCGTGGCAGCCCTTATATCCGCTGTTGCTGCAAATAAACAGGAAATTTTTTCCCAGGCTTTCCGTTTCCTCATAAACCTTAAGCAGCGCTCCCTGACCCTGAACGTATTTTCTTGGTGATCTCATCAATTTCAGCATAATGAACTCCTCTCATTGTATGACAATAAATTAACAATTTTCTTCAAGCTCAATATACTACCCCAGGAAAAGAATGTCAATATTTTAACAAAGTATAAAATAAAATACAATTCAGCCATCACGACAATTTCAGCGCCCACTCCCTGCAGTCCATCACCCTATTCGCCACCCCTTCATAAAATTCCGGCTCATGGCAGATCAGCAGAATACTTCCCTTATACTCCTTAAGCGCCCTCTTTAACTCCTCCTTGGCCTCCACATCCAGATGATTCGTAGGCTCGTCTAAAAGAAGGACGTTGGTTTCCCTGTTTATAAGCTTGCACAGCCTGACTTTCGCCTGCTCGCCGCCGCTTAAAACCCGGACCTGGCTTTCAATATGCTTGGTGGTAAGACCGCATTTTGCCAGAGCCGACCGAACCTGATACTGGGTATAGGACGGAAACTCTTTCCATATTTCCTCAATGCAGGTAGTCGTATTGCCGGGGGCCATTTCCTGCTCAAAATAGCCGATGGAAAGGTAGTCTCCCTGCTCCACCTCTCCGCTGATGGAGGGAACAAGTCCCAAAATACTTTTTAACAGGGTGGTTTTTCCGATGCCGTTTGCTCCCACAAGCACCACTTTGTCCCCCCGCTCCATGCGGATGTTTAGGGGCCTGGACAATGGCTCCTCGTAACCGATTACCAGATCTGTGGTTTCAAAAATACATTTTCCGGCTGTACGCGCCTCCATAAAATGAAATTCCGGCTTTGGCTTGTCCTTTGCAAGCTCGATTACCTCCATTTTATCCAGCTTCTTCTGCCGGGACATGGCCATGTTTCTGGTGGAAACCCGGGCTTTATTGCGGGCTACAAAATCCTCCAATTCCGCGATTTCCTGCTGCTGCCTTTTATAGGCCGCTTCCAGCTGGGAGCGCTTTACCGCATAGACCTCCTGGAATTTCTCATAATCGCCCACATAGCGGTCCAGACTCTGGTTTTCCATGTGGTATATGATGTTGATGACGCTGTTTAAGAAAGGAATATCATGGGAAATCAGGATAAATGCATTTTCGTATTCCTGTAAGTAACGTTTCAGCCATTCTATGTGCTGCTCATCCAGGTAGTTGGTCGGCTCGTCCAAAAGCAGGATATCCGGCTTTTCCAGCAAAAGCTTTCCCAGCAGGACCTTGGTCCTCTGGCCGCCGCTCAGCTCCGTTACATCCTTATCAATCCCAATATCGCTTAATCCAAGGGCTCTTGCCACCTCTTCCACCTTTGAATCGATGATGTAAAAATCATGGGCCATGAGCAGATCCTGAATGGTCCCCAGATCCTCCATCATGGACGCCATCCTTTCTTCGTCAGCCTCTCCCATGTGATCACAGATTTCATTCATCTGCTCTTCCATCTGAAACAAAAATGCAAAAGCGCTTTTTAGAACCTCCCGGATGGTCATTCCTTTTTCCAGCACCGTATGCTGGTCTAAATAGCCTACACGCACCCGTTTGGCCCACTCCACCTTTCCTTCATCGGGCTGCAGCTTTCCGGTTATGATGTTCATGAAGGTGGATTTCCCTTCTCCGTTGGCTCCGATCAGGCCAATGTGCTCTCCCTTCAACAGGCGGAAAGACACATCCTGAAAAATGGCCCTGTCCCCGAATCCGTGGGTCAGATGTTCTACGTTTAATATGCTCATTGAAAAACTCCTTTATTTATGCGGTTAATTCTCACTTTTTTCTGCAGTGATTTACGGCCTGATGCCAGTTTTGCACTCTTTTACATGAAACATCATAATTCTACATGACAGAAGCCATTAAGGCAAGAGAAAACTTAGAAAGCGGTAATGAGATCTCTTTTCAGTTGCAAAATTCATGAAAAACGTTTATAATATATCAAAAACGTATGATTAGAAGAAAGGGTCATCTTTATGTACTTGTATACATGGTATCAGTGGCTGCTGTTTTTTTTCATATATTGTTTTATAGGCTGGGTCATCGAATCGACTTATGTTTCCATAAAAAGCCTTCAGCTGGTCAACCGGGGCTTTCTCCGTCTTCCCCTGCTGCCCCTATACGGCAGCGGAGCCATCACCATGCTGTGGCTGTCCCTGCCTGTAAAGGGCAACCTGCCTCTGGTATTTCTTTTCGGAATGGTGGGGGCTTCCCTTCTGGAATATATAACAGGCTATGTGATGGAACGGCTTTTTAAAATGAAATACTGGGATTACAGCAATAATCCGCTGAACCTAAACGGCTATATATGCCTGGGAACCTCGATTGCATGGGGATTTCTTACTCTGCTGCTGACAGAGGTCGTCCACCGCCCCTTAGAATGGCTGGTGCTGGACCTAAATCCCACAATATGCATCTCTGTTGTCCTTGTGACCAGCGTTCTTTTCGTCACCGATACCGTTCATTCCACCAAGGAGGCCTTAGACCTTGGCCGGGTGCTGGAATCCATGACAAAGCTGAAAGCCGAGCTGGAAGAGGTCCAGCTTCAAATGACTCTTTTAAAGGCGGAAACCGCCCAGAAGGTATCAGAACTGCGAAATGAGACTCTTCAGAAAACAGCCGCCTTAAAGGATGAAACTCTGGTGAAACTTTCTTCCATAAAGACCGAAACCGCCAATGCCTTAAAAGAATCCGTCCTGGCCGAGCATCTCCAGTCCCTGACAGAATCCGCTTTAGCCGGACGTTTGCAGTCCCTGGCTGAATCCAGGGAAAAGCTGACAAGCCGTCTGACCTTTTACCGGAAAGGAATCCTGCGCCGGAATCCTACCGCTTCATCCCGGTTATTTGGAGAAGCGCTGCGGGAGTTGAGGGAATTAAAGGAATATTCTAGAAAGCATAGAAAATCGTGAAACTAACAAAAATAACGTGATGGAGCGTTGCCCCATAGATGTATCCACATCTATGGGGCAACGCTCCAGCCTTTTCAAACACCTTAGACTTCTCCCTCCAAAATCTGAACCTCAAAGCCACCTAAACGCCCTGCCTCTTTCCCGTACACCATGCGGTATGCCTTATCCACGGAGTAACTCTTTTCTTCCGCCGTATGGTTCATTGCAAAAATCCATTTCTTTCCTTCCTTTTCCCTTGAAGCCAGCTCCACCCCTTCATCAGCACTTCCCAATGGCTCCACCCCTGCCGCTGCAGCCAGACGGCCAGTCAAAGCGTCCATGAATCTTTCGTCAGGCTCTGTTCCTATGTAATAGCAAACTCCCTTTCCATAAGAATTCCTGGTCACGCAGGGCTCTTTCTTATAGTATTGGGTTTCATAAACAGCCATTACCTCGGCTTCCTTTAACCTCATCAAATCGCTCCAGAGATTCCCTTTGTATACAGTATTCTCAAAAGAAACCTCCACCTGATCCTCCAACAGACAGTCATAATCCAAAACCTCAATTCCCGCCAGCACTCCCAGCCTTCCCGGCAGCTCTGTCTCAGTCTGGCAGAGATTATAGTCGTCCTTAACTCCGGTGCGCATGGTCAGCACCAGGTGTCCCCCATTTTCTACATATTTAAAATAACGCTCCTCCAGTTCTGGATTCATCAAATACTGGAGCGGTGCGATCAGCAGCTTATACCGGCTGAAATCCCCGTCATCCGGCACGAAATCCACCCCAATCTGCCTGTCGTAAAGCCCCTTGTAATACTTCTGTACCTGCCCGATGTAAGAAAGCTCCGGATGGTGAGGCTGAATCTGAAAAGCATAATCCTGGCGGAAAGAAAATACGATTCCGGATTCCGCCCTTGGCATTGCCCCTTCCAGCTCTCTCATGACAGGCTCTGCGCCTGCAATCGTAGTTTTTAATTCCTCATACCGGCGCCCCGGATTGCCGCTGTGGGGCAGGATTCCGTGCCAGTACTGCTCCGTTCCCATGGTACAGGATCTCCACCGAAAGTATATTACCGCATCCGCGCCGTGAGCCACGGATTGAAGTGTCCATAAGGACAGCTGGCCCGGAGCCGGGGATCGTCCCATGATCTGCCAGCCTGTAATGCCCGACTGCTGCTCCATGATCCAGAAATTTTTGTTTTTATAGCTTCTCACCACATCCAGGGCTGCCGCCAGCACGTGATTGGGGGCGTGAGGCTGCTCTGCGAAAAATCCGCCGGGATACTGGTCGTGGCTGACAAAATCCAGTTCCTTTGCCAGATCATAGTAATCCACCTTATCTGCAAAGCCCATGAAATTGTGGGTGATGAAATGGTTCGGGCAATATTTTCGGATAATATCTGTCTGCTCCTTTAAGAAATCCACGATCAAGTCCGAGCAGAAACATTTCCAGTCTAGCATGGCGGATGGATTTTCTCCCGTGACCGTTTTCTTCGGGGTGAATACCTCTGAAAAATCGTTGTACTCTTGACTCCAGAAAGCATTTCCCCATGCCTTGTTCAAATGCTCTACCGTTTCATACTTCTCCTTAAGCCATAGCTGGTACTTACTCCGGCAACTGTCGCACATGCAGAGATCCTGGTGGCTGTTTCCCAGCTCATTGTCCGGCTGCCAGCCGATGACACAGGGATTGGCGGCGTAGTGCTTTGCCATGGCTGTCACCAGTTTTCTTATGAGGTCTCTGTAAACAGGATTGGACTGGCAGTCATGATGCCTGCCTCCAAAGCCTCTGACCACACCGTCCCTGTCCACAGGGAGTATCTGGGGGTATTTATTGATCATCCAGGCCGGAGGCGCTGCCGTTGGTGTCCCAAGGATGATTTTAATTCCGTAGCTGCCAAGCAATTCAATGGCTTCGTCCAGCCAGGAAAAATCGTAAGTTCCCTCCTGGGGCTCCAGTTTATGCCAGGAAAATTCCGCCAGTCGGATTACCTCGATTCCCATCTCTTTCATGAGCCTGGCATCCGTTTCCCAACGGCTTTTCGGCCAGTGCTCTGGATAATAATCAACTCCAAAATGAACGCTCATATCTTCCTCCTGTAATTTAAGATTTTTGTATCCCCTATTCTTTCACGGCGCCTGAGGTCAGGCCTGACATGAAGAATTTTGAAGCACATAAAAATGCGATGAGCAGCGGCAGCACGGCGCAGGTACTTGCCAGCATGATCGCCCCATAATCGTTGCCCCGGTCAGAGACCATGGACTTTAAAGCCAGGGGCAGTGTCTGCATGCTCGTTTTTTTGAGTATCAGCAGCGGCTGCATGAAATCGTTCCACGTGTTTACAAACTGCATGATTCCCAGAGCTGAATAGGCTGGAATCAGTATGGGGCTAATGACCTTGAAGAAGATGGTCCATTCGCTGCAGCCGTCTATTTTGGCCGCCTCCCTCAAGGAAACCGGAATGTTGTTCTGGCAGTACTGCCGCATCCAGAAGATGCCAAAGGCGTTGGCGCAGTTGGGAACGATCAGCGCCTGATAGGTGTTAACCCAGCCAAACTTTGACATCATCATAAACCAGGGGATGATTCCCGCAGTAAAAGGTATCATCATAGTCCCTAAAAGAAGGGCAAACAACTGATTCTTACCGGGAAAATCATAGGTTGCAAAAGCATATCCCCCCATGGAGCAGAACAAAAGGCAAAGGAATGTATAGGAAAATGTGATGATACAGCTGTTTATAAATGCTTTTACAATATCAACCTGGTGAAGCATGGTATGAAAATTCTTAGCCAGACTGCTGCCAAACCAGAGGTGGGGCGGAAATGAGTAAATCTGGCTGGTGGTCAAGGTGGACATGACGAACATCATGTAAAAAGGCAGAAGCATGATGAAAGCGATCACTCCCAGTACAAGATACAAAACAATCTTTTTTGCCTTTTTCATATGCGCCCTCCTCTCCCCGGCCTGTCTGCCGATATCCTGTTGAAAATAACCGACAGGAGAATAATGAATAGCGTAATGACGTAGGCCACTGACGAAGCATAGCCGTAGGCTGTGCCTCCCTGTGGGGCCTTGTTGAGTAAATACATCATCAGTGTCAGCCCTCCGTTGTTGATCCCTCCGGTCCAGCTGGAATTTGTCAGGATAAACGGCTCTGTAAAGAGATTGAACATGCCGATGGTGGACTGAATCAAGGTAAAGATGATGATTGGTTTTAACAGCGGAATTGTGATTTTGAATATGGTCTGTGTGTGGTTTGCCCCGTCAATTCTGGACGCCTCATAGATGTCTTGGCTGATTCCCTGCATTCCGGCCAGATAGATCACCATGTTCCACCCGATCCATTTCCAAGCAAACATCACGATGACAGCCACCTTGATCAGAGCGCCGTCCCCTCCCAGCCAGTTGACCTTATCCACTCCCGCGAATTCCAGAATATAGTTCATGAGGCCGTAATTATTGCTGAACAGCTGCATGAATATAATGGAGATAGCAACAGAGCTGGTGACCATGGGCATAAAGTAAATTGTCTTGAAGATATTCTCTCCCCGGATCAGCTTGGCATTTAAAATATAGGCCAATATCAGTCCCCCTAAGAGGATGGGAATGTGTGCGATAATTCCAATCACCAGCGTGTTCCTAAGGGCTTTCCAGAACAGCACATCCTGAAACAGGTTGGAATAATTCTCCGCCCCGATGAAGTGCATGGACGACATCCCGTCCCACCGGAAAAAGCTGAGTCCAAATCCCATGACAATGGGAAAAAGGCTGAATATTCCAAATAAGATAAAAAAAGGTGCTATGTATGCGTATGCCACTCTGTCATCATAAAGGACCTTTAAAAGCCCTCTTTTCTTTCCTTTTCTGCCCATCGGTTTCCCTCCCCTTATTTACTCCAGAGACCCGCATCCTTATAAACCTGTATCTGCTGGTTTTTAAGTTCTCCCGTAGCGGCTTCAATATCCTTTGAAAGCAGAGCCTTAATTCCCAATGCATCCAGGCCCTGGTCAAGCCCTGCATTTACGGAGCTGTAGATACAGCCCTCTGCCGTCACGTCCATCATGGTGTTGAACACAGGCTTTAAGTCCTTGGAAATAGAGGCCCACAGCGCTTTTGTCTTCTGACCGCCGAAATAGGCATCCTCTGCCTCATAGATTGCCGTATCATCATAGGCTGGAGTATAAGCCGGGAAATAGTCTACAGCCCCCAGCATCTCATTTTGAGCTTTCGCCGTGCAAAGCATGTATTCTATGAAGGCCCAGGCCGCTTCCTTGTTCTCGCTCTGCTCCGGAATCACCAGGAAAGAACCGCCCCAGTTGCAGTGGGCGATGCCGCCCGGAAGCTCTGCCACGCCCCAGTGGCCTGCTCCATCAGGATCAATATCCGTCTTTAAGAAACCGCCGAACCATCCTCCGGTTGCCACGGATACACAGGCTCCGCTGGCATAAGCCGCATAAGCCTCCGGACTCCACATGTCAACATTCATATCCCACTGGTTCTTTCTCATCTCAATAATGGCGTTTAAGCAGTCTAAATCGCCGTCCCTGTCAAGCTTTAAGTTCATTTTTTCGTCATAATAATCACGGTTGCAGAACATCAACTGGTAAAAATAAGTGGCGCTTGGAACGAGCCACCTCTCTCCCGGCTTGTAGACGGCCTTTGCCACCTTAAGCACGCCGTCCCATGTGCTCATCAGCTTGGCAACCTCATCAGGATCGGTGGGAAGACCGCACTCCTTAAATATGTCGGTGCGGTAGAAATAGGTACAGGGGCCCACATCCCAGGGAATGGCAACCATCCGGCTCTTATCCACAGAATAGGCCTGATCCCATTTTAAGGCCACAAAATTCTCCTTATACTTTTCTGCGCCGTAGGGCTCCTCCAGAAGATTGGTCAGGGCCTTGGAATCCCGGTATTGGGCGATATACGCTCCCTCCACCATGGCCACGTCAGGAGCCCCTGAGCCTGCTGCCAGGGAGGTGGCAAGAGCCTGATGATGGCTGGTGGTATCGGTAAACTGGAATTCCACCTCAACGTCCGGATACTTTTCATGAAAACCGTCCAATGCCGCCTTAAAGCCGTCATCGCCAGAGGGCCAGCCGCCGACCACGATGGAGCCCTTTATATCGCCGGCGCCGGAAGATTTGTTCCCCTCTGATGAGGCATTCGATGCGCTGCTGCAGGCTGCAAGGGTCAGTGTCAGGGACCCCGTCATTGCCAGAGAGATACCTTTTTTCAAACCATTTCTTTTCATCATAACGTGTTCCTCCTTATAATTAAAATTTTTAATGCTTTCCAATATTTTTTACAGATTCTCCCACCACCAGATTAGGCATGATAGACGTAAAATAATTCACTTTCCGCCCTTCTATCATGTCCAGCAAGGTTGTTATGCAGCATCTGGCCTGTTCCTTCATATTCAGTGACACAGAGGTGAGCAGTGGAGTCATGTATTTCCTGTTCTGGATACCGTCAATTCCCAGTATGGAAATGTCATCAGGAACCCGCCACCCCAGCTGCCCGAATCTCTTCATCATTCCCATTGCATATTCATCATTAAAGCAGATCACTGCCGTTGCATCGCATTTTCTCTCAACAAAGGTGTCAGCTCCATTCATGCCCTCTTCGAAGAAATTCTCCTTTTCGAATACCGGCCTCTTCTCATCACCGCCGGGCCGGTTGATGATGTAGTCCCCAAAATGCTTTCCTAATATGGGCTTCATAACATTTTCAAAGCAGATATGCCGCGGGTGAACATTGCCGGAATAAAAGAAATCGTAGGGCGTTGCAAAAGCGATTCTCCTATGCCCCCTTTCTCTCATGTAAGAGATGGCCATTTCCATGGCATCGTAGGTATCCACATCCACATAGGGAATTCTTCTGGTTCTTACAATAGGAACCCCATAGGAAGCGCTGACGATTGGGAGGAAAAACTGGTCTCCCAAAATATGCCGGACATCATTGGCAACGTTGTCATTTTCCACGATCATTCCGTCCATCAACATGGTTTTCACCCGTTCCGTCTCAAAATCAGTAAAAAAAAACATCATGTACCCCTTTTCCATGGCATAGCTTGACATGTAATCAAACAGCTCGATATAAAAGGAATTGTATATGTCAGAACCGAAAAAACACAATTGATAGGTTTGCCTGTTTTTCAAGGAATTGCTTAAAGGGTTGGGACGGTATCCCAGCTCCTCTACCGCATGTAAGATTGCCTCTTTCTTCTCTTTTGCCACATACCCCCTGTTGTTCATGGTTCTGGAAACCGCACTGACTGACACGCCGGCCCTCATTGCAATATCTTCTCGCGTTACCAACACTTTTTCCCCCTCTTTATTTTATATTTTATCGTTTTTATCGTATTTTTCAATTAACTTCAATATGCACAGATGGGTCATAGTGCATATATTACAATTTATCACAGAGCTGATAAAAGAGAAAACAGAATTTTCTTTTTTTCATTGTGCACTATGTATAAAACCATGTAAAATTCCTTTTTTTATAAAGAACGGCATACGCCGCCGGTGCATGCAAGCATGTTTGTTCGGTTCGCCGCCTGCATAAAAAAAAGAACACAGCAGCCAAAGATCTCTCTTTAACTGCCATGCTCCCTATGATACTTCCTATCTCGCCATCATCTTATCCACCATAGCCATAACCGCTTCTCCCAGTTTTGCGGACTTCTCCTCCGCATCCTCCATGGAAGTTCCCTTTATGCCATAGTAAAATTTAATTTTAGGCTCTGTTCCCGATGGCCTTACGCACAGCCAGGCGTCATCTTCCAGATCATAGTAAATCACATCAGATTCAGGAAGACCTGTAGGAACGATTTCTCCGGTTTTCATATTCTTTATTGTATCAAGCTTATAATCCCTGGCGGAAAGGACCTTATATCCGCCAACCTCGAGGGGAGTCTCTCCCCGCATGGTTTCCATAATCGCCTTGATCTTTGCCTGGCCTTCGATGCCCTTTAATCCGATGGACTTCACCGCATCCTTATAATAGCCGTATTTCTCATACATAGCTACCATGGCATCCCATAAGGTCATATGCTTTGTCTTATAATAAGCCGCGGCTTCGCACAAAGCAACGGTTGCGGAAATGGCATCCTTGTCACGGGCATAGGTTCCGATGAGGCAGCCATAGCTTTCCTCCAGACCGAACATATAGGTTCCATGACCGGTGGATTCTTCCTTTAAAATCTGCTGGCCGATGTATTTAAAGCCTGTCAGCACCTCAATAAGCTCACAGCCATAGGACTTCGCCACTGCATCCACCAGGTTTGTGGTAACGATGGATTTTACCACCTGCCCGTCCGCCGGAATCTCACCTCTCTCCTTTTTCTGGCTCAGCACATATTCGCACAGAAGAGAACCGGACATATTTCCGGTGAGAGGGATGTAATTTCCTGACTTATCATCCTTTACATATACGCCAAGGCGGTCTGCATCCGGATCTGTTGCAAGGACCAGGTCCGCATTCTTTTCCCTTGCAAGGGCAAGGCCAAGCTCAAAGGCTTCCTCTGCCTCCGGGTTCGGATAGCTGACCGTTGGGAAATCACCGTCCGGCAGCTCCTGCTGGGGCACCACATACACATGGGTAAAGCCGGTTTCCTTTAAGGCTCTTCTGGCGGGAAGATTGCCTGTACCATGGAGAGGGGTATAGACGATCTTAATGTCATCCTGCATCTTACCAATGGCATCCTGGTTTACCACCTGGGCCTTTACATGAGCGATGTATTTGTCGTCAATGTCTGCGCCGATGATCTCGTATTTGCCCGCTGCCTTTGCAGCCTCGGCGGTCATGGTCTTTACGGTGGAAAGGTCCTGGATGCTTAAAACCTCAGCAGTCACACCCTTGTCATGAGGAGGAGTAAACTGGGCGCCGTCTTCCCAATATACCTTGTATCCGTTATACTCCGGCGGGTTGTGGCTGGCCGTAACGTTGATTCCGGCGATACAGCCCAGCTCTCTCACTGCGAAAGAAAGCTCCGGCGTAGGGCGCAGGGATTCAAACTTATAGGCCTTGATCCCGTTGGCGGCCAGAGTTAAAGCGGCTTCCTCCGCAAATTCCGGTGACATATGCCTGGAGTCGTATGCGATGGCCACGCCCTTATGGGCTCCGCCCTGCTTTATGATATAATTTGCCAGCCCCTGGGTGGCTCTTCTTACCACATAAATATTCATACGGTTGATTCCGGCGCCAATGATTCCTCTGAGGCCTGCGGTACCGAATTCCAGATCCTGATAGAACCGCTCCTTGATCTCATTTTCGTCGTCTGCAATCCCCCGGAGCTCTTCTTTCGTCGCCTCATCAAAGTATGGATTCAAAAGCCATTCTTCATATATACTCCTGTAGTCTTTCATGCGCAAAATACTCCTTTCCACTTTTCTGCCCACGCTTTCTAGGCATTTTTCTCCATTTCTGTTATGAATATTATAAAGCATAACAGGACAAATGGAAAGCGGATTTGCATGTTTTTTTGCACAGCCAGGCATGGGGAAAGGAACCTTCCTTCACCCCTTTATTTTGGACAGGAAAAGATTCCGCATAGGCTGCTGAATCTCTAAATCCTTAAGCTTTTCAATATTTCTGGCGGGAATCCACGCTTTATTTGCATTGTAATAGAAGTTAATCTGCTTCCAGTATTTCTCAGGATACAGAAACAAATAATACAGGCAGGTCCTGTCTGCTTCCGAAAGAGGAAGGACCTTTGCATAGGTTTCCAGCATAGCTGTACCCAGCTTCAAATTCCAGTCGTGCTTTTCCATGGCTTTCCGCATAAAATGGTATAAATCCTCCATCTGCATTCCTCTGTGCATGCGGTTAAACTCCACGATGGCCACATCACTGCCGCACATCAGAACATGATGCTGGTTCAGGTCCCCATGGCATAAGTACCCTTCTTCCTTCTCCCGGCTTTCGCAAAATACGGTCATCCCCTGGCAGGCATCCATGGCCTGTTCGAAAAATATGTCATAATTTCCCATGACACATAATTCAAACTCCGACTTCTTCCTTTTATTACGGATAAACGACCGGGCCCGGATCAGCTCTCTGTTATGACGCTCCATTTCTCCGGCAGGCAGCTGGACTAATATGGAGCCTAAATTCCACTCTTCTTTGAATTCTACCTGTCTTAATATTTTATGTAGAAAAGCGATCCGTTCAATGGCGCAGAGCACTTCTCTGCTGTCCTTTAAATTGCATTCCCTGTCCGCATACCAGTCTTTAACAATCCATCGGGTCCCGTCCTCAGCGTTGGAGAGGAGTTCTCCATTCTTATTTCTGACATAACGGTCTACCTTTAAGTGGCCGTTTTCTTCCATCTGTGTAAATACCTGATCTTCAAATTCCAGGCGCTTTATGGTTCCCTTATATTCCCGAAGCAGCTTAAGCCCCTGGTCCGTATCACACAGCCAGGCGCCACGGCCGCGTTTCACATCCAGAATTTCAAGCTCATACTGCGAAAGCACCTCTGTGTATTTCTCGTTCACAACCACCCCTCCAACTCTTAGCTTATCAGCTACTTCTAGGGTATGAAGGGGCGGAAAAAAATATGCAGAAAGCCGCCTGAAAGTTCCTGTACCTCAGGCGGCAATTTTATAACTTTTCTGCTAAATTCATCAAATAATCTCTTTTATTGCGCTCCGGGAACTTAAGAACCTCCTCAAACAGCCCATTTAATACCGTTCCCATTTTAGGTCCCTGCTTCATCCCGGCCTCCATTAAATCACGGCCTGTTACAGCCAGATCCTTCAGACGGATACAGTCTCCGGCCTTCACGATTTCCTCTGCGTACCGCTCCACCGTTTTCAGCTGTTCTTTCCGGGCCTCTTCGAAAAACACCTTTTGAAAGGTTAAAAGATCCCGGAAAAGGTCCTCGGATAATCCGCTCATCACCTTGCGGATGGCCGGCTTTTCGGCGGGTATTTCCTTTTTCCATAGATCCACCAGGGTTCTTACCCCGTTTACGGTGTCATTGTCCAGCTTTAACTCCTTTAAGACCGTGACCGCATCCTGGGCCGCTTCCTCCCGGAGAAAGCCGGACCAGCGCATATGCTTTTCTGGGGGAAGAAGACAGAGTTTTCCCGTCTGGGACAGACGTCTCCCCGCTTCTTCAAAGGACTGGGAAACAAAGGGGCCTATGCCATGTTCAAACACGGCTTCTATCCGTTCCGGATGGTCGGACAGGAGAAGCTTTGTAAGCTCCACCTGAATCCTCTCCCTGCTGACCTTTTCCAAATTGGGGGCAATAGCGGAAATGGCCGCCTCCGTCTCCCTTTCAATGGCAAAGCCCAGCTGGGCGGAGAAACGGATGGCTCTTAAAATCCTCAAGGCATCCTCTGTGAAACGGTCCAGGGCATTTCCCACGCAGCGGATCATTCCCCGTTCCAGATCCATTTCCCCGCCAAAGGCATCCACCAGCCCGTCCCGGTCGCTGTAGGCCATGGCATTGATGGTAAAATCCCGCCGTTTTAAATCCTCCAGCAGATTCCCCGTAAATTCCACGGATTTTGGATGGCGTCCGTCCTCGTATTCCCCGTCTATGCGGTAGGTAGTCACCTCATAGGCCCCATGGTCCAAGAGCACCGTCACTGTACCGTGCTGGATTCCCGTGTCCACCGTCCGGCTGAAAATCTCCTTTACCTGCTCCGGCTTTGCCGAGGTAGTGATATCCCAGTCTTCCGGCATCCTGCCCAGAAGGCTGTCTCTTACGCAGCCGCCTACCACGTAGGCTTCAAATCCATGGGCATTTAATTGTTCAATAATATTTTTTGCCGCTTCCGGAACCTGAATTTTTACCACGTCATCCCTCCTGGCCTTTCTGCTTTGCTTCTTTAATAAGCTCTTCCCCAGTAAACCATCTTTGTTGCAGGCTTTCCGCAGCAGACACAGGTGTCAGCCAGCTTTTCCTGTTTAAACGGCATACAGCGGGAGGTTGCTCCTGTCAGCTCCTTGATCTTATCCTCGCATTCCTGGCAGCCGCACCACATGGCCTTCACAAAGCCCGGTTTTTCCTCTACGGTCTTTACAAATGTATCCATGTCCGTCGCTTCAAAGGTGTGGGCATCCCGGTGCAGGCGTGCCCGCTCAAACATGTCTTTCTGGATATCGTCAAGAAGCTTTCCTACTCTCTCATTTATTTCATCCAGGGATACGGTGATCTTCTCATGGGTATCACGGCGTACCAGAACCGCCTGGTTTTCTGAAATATCTCTGGGTCCGATTTCCACACGTACCGGAATCCCCCGCATCTCCGACTCGCTGAACTTCCATCCCGGACTCTTATCGGAATCGTCTACCTTTACCTTATAATTGGAAAGAACTGTTTTCAGCTCATTGGCCTTTTCAAGAACCCCTTCCTTCTGCTGCTGTACCGGCACGATCACAACCTGGACAGGAGCGATTCTGGGAGGAAGCACAAGGCCGCTGTCGTCGCCGTGGACCATGATGATGGCGCCGATCATTCTGGTGGTCATGCCCCAGGAGGTCTGGTGAACATACTGAAGCTTATTTTCCTTATCAGAGTACTGGATCTCGAAAGCCTTTGCAAAGCCGTCGCCAAAGTTATGGCTGGTTCCTGACTGAAGAGCCTTTCCGTCGTGCATCAGGGACTCAATGGTATAGGTTGCTTCCGCTCCCGCAAATTTTTCCTTATCGGTTTTCTGTCCCCGGATCACAGGAATTGCCAGAACCTCCTCGCAGAAATCCGCGTAAACATTCAGCATCTGCTCCGTTCTTTCCTGAGCCTCCTCTGCGGTTGCGTGAGCCGTATGGCCTTCCTGCCATAAGAATTCCCTGGAACGTAAAAACGGCCTGGTAGTCTTTTCCCAGCGCACAACGGAACACCACTGGTTGTAGACCTTTGGAAGGTCACGGTAGGACTGGATGTTTCTGGAATAATAATCACAGAATAAGGTTTCAGAGGTTGGTCTTACACAGAGCCTCTCCTGCAGCGGCTCCAAGCCGCCGTGAGTGACCCACGCCACCTCAGGGGCAAAGCCCTCTACGTGATCCTTTTCCTTTTCTAAAAGGCTTTCGGGAATGAACATGGGCATGTAAACATTTTCAACTCCCGTTTCCTTGAATCTTCTGTCAAGCTCACTCTGAATGTTTTCCCATATAGCATAGCCTGCCGGCTTTATGGCCATACAGCCTTTTACGCTGGTATAATCGATTAATTCCGCCTTTTTTACCACATCCGTGTACCACTGGGCGAAATCCACATCCATGGATGTGATCGCTTCAACTAATTTCTTTTCCTTTGCCATAACAATTCTCCTTTCAACTTTTCTGCCCATGTTTTCTGGGCCTGCAGGTACACCCGCAGGGTGCTTCATTATTACCGCCCACGCTTTCCGGGCAGGGCCCGCCCCGCTTCATCGGGCGTACAGGTACAAAAAAGAGCCATCCGTTCCCCGGTAAAAGGGACCGAACAGCTCGGCGGTGCCACCCAATTTAGCCATGAAAGCTTCATGACTCACTTTTTTCCCTTAACGGGGGAACTGCGCCGCAGTTTGCTGCGGGACTCCGAGGCAGGTTGGGTCATGGGAGGTATAAAGGCCTTTCAGCTGGGAGCCTTCTCTCTGGAATACATCATCACTTATTAGTCCTCTTCTACGTCTTGCTTCCTTATTATTAGAAAGATTGTATGGTTGATTTTACGTTATTTGCAAATGTTTGTCAAGAGGAGAGAACGGCTTTTTCTATTGAATCCCTGTTTCCATCAGGGCTTCAAAGGCGGCCAGAGCCGTTTTCATGACTTCGTCGGGAAATTCGTAGCCCGGTGTATGAAGGCCGGGACAGGCTTCCCCCGCTCCCACGCCGAAAAACATGCCTTTCGCTTTCTTTAAATACCAGCCGAAATCCTCCGACCACCGGAGCGGTTCGGCTGCTTCCACACAGGAAATTCCTTTTTCCTCAAATATTCTCTTGCACTCCTCCACTGCCCCAGGATCATTGACCGTATCGGGGAATTCATCCTGAAGGGAATATTGAAAGGCCATTCCCAGCTCTCCCGCCCTTTTCTCCGCAAGAGAAAGGATGGATGCCTGGAACCGTTTCAGATCAGATAACCGCTCCGCCCGGATGGTTAAGGCCAGCTTTCCGTCTCCCGGAGAAACGCCGAAGGCTTCTCCCCCCGCCTTTACTTCTATAATAGTGGCAAGGACCATTCCCTCAAATTCCGGCTTGCTGGAAAGCTGGGGAATGCAGCAGATCAGCTCTCCCAGAAGCCAGGCCGGATTTATCCCCTGTTCCGGATAGGCGGCGTGGCTCTGCTTTCCTTTTAGGGTTAGAATGAGCCCTTTGGAGGCACAGGAAAAGGTTCCCCTGCGAAGCACTGCCGTTCCCAGGGAATAGCCGGGGAGATTGTGGAAACCGTAAACTTCTTCAATCCCTTTCCCGGACAAAAGGCCGCTGCACTCCATTCCGCCCTGCCCCGTTTCCTCGGCGTGCTGGAATATGAAATACACGTTTTTTCCCAGAATTTTTCCCTCCGCCAGAAGACAGAGGCCCGCCAGCACCGCACTGTGCCCGTCATGGCCACAGCCGTGAAACGGCTTTTCGTCCTCCCCAAGAATTGCATCCATATCCGCCCGGAACGCCACGCCTTTCTCCGCCCCCTCTTCCTCATGAAAAGCGTAAAACCAGCTTCCGCAGTCTGTAATTTTAAGAGTCGTATTTCTGCTTATAAAATCCTTTAAAAGCTCCATGGTCTTTTCTTCACAGCCGGATTTTTCCGGAATCCTATGAAGGGCTTTTCGAAGAACCTTTAATTTCTCATATGCAGGATAATCCATTTTCACCTCCTCCGCGGAAAGCCCGGGAACTCAGTCAATTCCCAGGCTTTATCTCTGACTTTTATTTGATTCATTATAGCACGGTCCCGCATACAGATCCACAATATCTTCTATGATTAAAAGGCCGATGGGGCCCAGAATAAATCCCAGGAGCCCGAAGAGCTGCAGCCCCACATACATGGATACAAGGGTTTCCAGGGGAGTCAGTCCCACCTTACCGCCCATAATTTTTGCTTCCATGATTTCCCGTAAAAAGTAACAGATGATGTATATGACAATCAGCCCCACCCCGTAGACCCAGTTTTTATTTATAAGGGAAAACAGCGCCCAGGGAATTAAAACCGTCCCTGTCCCGAAAATAGGCAGGGCGTCTAAAATGCCGATTCCGATTCCAAACAGGATAAAATAAGGATTTCCCATGAAAAAAAGGCCGATGGAACATACCGCTATGGTAAATAAAATGATGGTTCCCTGGGTCTTTAGCCATGCGCTTCCCACCGTCATCAGCCGGTTAGCCAGCACGGCATATTCATGGCAGAACATGGAGTTGTCCCTCCTCACCCGAATGTCGTCCATCTCCTGCAGAGTCAGCATTGTGGCGATGAATAAGATTACGGTCAGAACCGTAACCTTAACCACACATTTCACAATGGTCATGGTATTTACCATGACAAAGGACATTGCCCTGCTTTTAATTGCGGTTTCTCCGCCTGCCAGAATTTCCCGGACGGTCTCCACCATATAGCCGTCGGGAAGCTTTAAAAGCCGTTCCGCCCAGGAACAGTTTTCCATAAGCCACCCGTCAAGTCCTGCAAGGATCCGCGGAAGGTTCTCAAGCAGAAGCCGCGCTTCCATACAGAGCTTTCTTCCTCCCACGTAAAGCAGCATCCCAAAAACGATCATTAAAAGAACAATTTCCACCCCTCCGATTACTGCCAAAGGAATGGAAATCACTTTCTTTTTTACTGTAAAACGACATTTTCTCTCAACCCAGAGAGCTGTTGGGCGGAGAGAAAGGGCAAACACATATGCGATCAAAAAGGGAATCACAAGGGGCAGCAGGTACCGAAAACTTAAATATACTGCCCCTGTAACTCCCAATATTAATAATGTTTTCTTCAGTTTCCTGCTCGGCTTAACCATGGACTCACCTGTTTCTGATTTGTACTTCTTTTGTACAATCACTATTATGAGCTGCCCCGGAAAAAAATATGCGGATTTTATTTAGCAAAAAGTTCCTTAAATATTTCTGTCCATTGGCCCTTGGGCTCAGCCTCAAAAGTCATTTTTTTCTTTGTGACCGGGTGGAAAAAGGACAGACGGCAGGCAAACAGGGCCACATTTCCCTCTGGCGCTCCTTTCTGAAAACGGGGATTATACTTTCTGTCCCCCCACAAAGGGGTCCCATGCCCTGCCATCTGCACCCGGATCTGGTGATGGCGGCCGGTCTTTAACCGGATTTCCAGAAGGCTGTACTCCTCTCCGTCCTTTTGAACGGTGCCCAGCACCCGGAAAGAAAGCTCTGCCAGCTTCCCATCCTTTATCCCCTTATCCACAATCTTAGAACTGTTATTTTTCCCGTCTTTCCACAAATAATCCACGTAGGTGCCAGAGTTTTCCACAGGTTTTCCACATACAGCAGCCAGGTATGTTTTTTCCATATGGTGGCCGGAAACCTGCCTGCTGAGGGAATCTGCGGCGGATTTTGTTTTTGCGTAAACCATGACGCCTCCTACAGGCTTGTCGAGCCTGTGGATAACTCCCACATATGGCTCCCCTGATCCTGGGGATAAGGTGTTGATATGTTTCTTCACTTCACTGACCATATCCGGCTCAAAGGACCTTGCGGACTGGGACTCTGTTCCCGCCGGCTTTTCCACCACCAGTATTTCTTCATCTTCGTACAGTATGTTTAAATTCATCTTCCCTGTTTACTCCTTTTTCCATGACTGCATCATGGCCTCTGCGGAACGGCTCATCTCCACGCTGAAGCTGGAATTCCATTTCCGCTTGCAGAAGGCTTTCAGCCACCGCTCAAAATCCTCTTCCCGGTCCTTGCTTTTTTGAAGCTGGTCCTCAAACTCCCCGGGAGTGAAATGGCGGTAGGAATTTTCGCATACCACGGCCTCCTGGCTGAGGCGTCTGGGCTTTTCCCTCTCCATCTTCTGTTTCGTGGGGTATCCGAATACAACCATGGCAGCACTTAAATTGATGATTTTATTTCTTCCATTATATTTTATTGCGGCCCTTATGGCAAATACCTTTGAAAAAATGTTACAGCCTTGCAAAAAACAGTTGCATTTTTTTGCCTGAACGTGTATAGTATTGATAAAGATAATACATAGTATTAAATACTACATTACAGGTTTTCCATTATATTAAAAGGAGGAATACACGATGAATATGAAAATAAAGGACCCGGTCAGCGCCCTTACCCATTTTGCAGCCATGATAATGGCCCTTATTGCCGCCACGCCCCTGCTTTTAAAGGCATCCTCGGCGGGAAAGCTTCATATGGCATCTCTTGCAATCTTCATCACCAGCATGGTTCTGCTTTATGCAGCCAGCACCATTTACCACACCCTGGATATTTCGCCTAAAATCAACAAGCTGTTGAAAAAGATTGACCACATGATGATTTTCATCCTCATAGCAGGAACCTATACGCCTGTCTGTCTGATCGTTCTCGGGGACAGGACAGGGTGGAGTCTTTTGGCCCTGGTGTGGGGAATCGCTGCTTTGGGAATTGTCATAAAGGCCTGGTTCGTCATGTGTCCCAGGTGGTTTTCCTCCACCATCTATATTGCCATGGGCTGGATATGCGTCCTGGCTTTCAGCAAGATTATAAACGCGCTTCCTCCTGCTGCCTTTGGCTGGCTTCTGGCCGGCGGCCTTATTTATACCATCGGGGGTATCATTTACGCTTTAAAGCTGCCCATTTTCAATTCCAGGCATAAAAACTTCGGCTCCCACGAGATTTTCCACCTATTCGTCATGGGCGGAAGCCTCTGCCACTATATTTTGATGTACCGCTTTGTTGCATAAGAAATGAAAAAGCCGTCAACCCGCTGTTTTCGCGGCTCTGACGGTTTTTTATTCCGTTTTTTCCACAAGCTTCAGCTTGTCCTTTCTGGAAAGCTTCTTTATGGCCGCCTCCCGGCTCATGGCTTCTTCCTTTGTGGAAAACTCCTCATAATAGGCCAGAACCACCGGCCTGCGGGCCCTGGTGTATTTAGCTCCTTTTCCTTCGTTATGGGCTTTTAACCGCTTTTCCAGATGGTTTGTCCAACCGCAGTAAAGACTGCCATCTGCGCATTTTAAAATATAGGTGTAATTCATGTTTTTCTCTCCCGGTATGGAAAATCCGTTCTATGTAAACGGTAATAACGCCTTGCAATCACGTCACTACCGTCCAGGATAACCTGTCATCTATCTAAAGCACCAGCTGGATGCGTTTTGGCGCCATCGAGGTTATATAGCTTAGCTATAGTATATTATATAACAGGATAAGCTGGTATGTGAATAACAATCTTTATCTTCCCCTTTTTTACGGAAATCATTCCAAAGAAATCTGACAATTAGGACCACTTATGTGAGCGGAATGTAAATGCCGCAAAACAACGAATTCCATTTTCGTTATTTTGCGGCATTTACTTTTTTTATTTTTATTATGACAGCTCTTTTACAAGAATCAGCCGGTCCCCCGGTTTGACCGCTTTGTCCGTCAGCCCATTTGCCGCCATAATGGTGTCAATGGTGGTGTGGAATTTTTTGGCAATTTTCCAAAGGGAATCCTCTGGCTGGACGATGTATCCCACGATTCCCGGAAGCTTTTGCAGGCTCTTTAAATCCATGGGAGACTCTGAAGCGCCTGTGATGATCTGCTCGCAGACAGGCTGCAGGGCCAGAAGATCCAGGGAGATGGTGGCTTTCACCTCAATCACTCCCCCGCCCATCATGACCGCGCTCAGCTGTTCCAGGCCTGAATTCAGCTGATTGACTGTGTCCTCATTAATTCCCGGCGCTTCGATGAGGAAACGGAACGGAACATTTTCCACCGACGACTGGATGGGCTGGGTATCGTCTGAGGTCAGATAAAGAATCCGCACCTCCAGAACTCCCTCCACCAAAAGTCCGTCGTCCTTTACCGACATTTCATCAATCTTCACCGTGCCCTCGCTGTGGCATATCTGAAGAATTCTGTCCGCATGGTCTAGGTTCACCTTTTCCACCAGCTTGCATTTGCTCATGTTTTTGGTGAGGATTTTATCGAAGCAGGCTTCCCCTGTCTGCAAGGCCAGCTCCCGGTTGGTGGAATAGAGGTCGCATAACAGCTCCATATTCTCTTCCTTATAAAGCTTCATATCCAGCTCAAGGACCGCATCCACATCCATTTCCCGCATCTCGCCGTCAGCATCGGGCTTTGCTTCAATGTCCTTATGGATTAAGTGGACCGTAACCGAGGGCACCATATCTTCCGTGACTCCGGGGACATCCAGCTCGCCGGAAAACGGAATGCTTTCCTCAACCCACTGGATGGGCGCTCCTTCCCCTTCTCCCTGGTAAATGACGAAAACCAGCAGCTCCCCGTCAAGGGCCATTTTCCCCTCCATGGGCCTTGTGGTTACGCCTCTCAGCTTCATTTCCGTCCATAAAACATGGTCGATATTCGGCTTGTTCCCGGATAAGGAAATGGTATCCTTAATGCGGAAAGTATCCTTGTGGCGGAGGGCAATGGAAGCCACGTCCACATTGCGGCGGAGGGTTTCCACCTGAGGAGCATCCTTAGGGGAGGTTCCTGTGTCCACTTCCACGGCAGCCTCCACGTCGTTAGCGGTCTCAACCTTTACCTGAAGGGTCACAATCGCCTTCACGTTCAGCTTCCTGGAATTGATGATTCCCGCATTTAAATCCTCCAAATCCCACATCAGCTGTACATAATCCTTTTCCCCAAGCCCCGGCACATTAATAGGCTCCTCAAAATTAATAGTTCCGGAAAGAGCCTGAAGTCCCCCTTCCGCTCCCCGGTAGAGGATGGTAAAATCCAGTTTCCCCCGGACCATTACCCGCTCTGCCTGTACCTTCACAGATTCAATTGTGACCTCTGCGGAACTTAAAATAAGCTGATCTACATCATCCATGGTATCAGGGACAATGAAGTCATCATCAAGGGTAATCTGTGATGTGGCGTTTCCTTTCCAACGATTCATATGTATGTTCTTCTTCACCAGCTCCAACATAAAAAAGCACCTGCCTTACCTTCTTTATTCCTTTAAGAAAGTTTATGCAGGTGCATGTTTCATTATACTTTTTTTTCAAGCTCTGACTGCAGCTTCAAAATCGTCTCCTCCAGCTGCTTTATCCGCTCCTCCATTTTGCAGTAGTTCTCCATGGTCACTACATTCTCCTCTTTCTTGGGAATCGGCACGCCGTCGATCTTTACCGGACGGGCGGGAATTCCAACAGCGGTCACGTTATTATCCAGCTGCTTTAAGAGCACGGCATTGGCCGCAATGGTACAATTATCTCCCACCTCAAAGGACCCCAGAATTTTGGCCCCTGCGCCTACGGTCACATTGCTGCCCAGGGTAGGATGGCGTTTTCCCTTATTTAAGCCCACACCACCTAAGGTGACGCCCTGATAAATAGTACAGTTATCTCCTACTACCGCAGTCTCTCCGATCACCACGCCGCAGCCGTGGTCAATGAGAATTCCGTGCCCCATCTGAGCCCCGGGATGAATTTCAATCAAGGTAAAAAATCTGGCGAGCTGGGAAATAAGCCGGGCGATAAAAAACATCTTATGCCTGTAAAACCAATGGGCAAACCGGTGCCATATCAAAGCATGAACACCCTGATACAGAAAAAGAACTTCAAGTGCATTTCTAGCTGCCGGATCCCGTTCTTTTACTGCTTTCACATCGAGCCATATATCCTTTAATATCATATTATCCTTCCTCTTTTCCTCACTGTCATCTTTTGTTTGAAATAGTATATCATATGACAGCCTAAGAAAAAAGGGGAAAATGCGTTTTCAGTTTGGCCATGGCCAAACGTACCAAACGTCAACAGCCGTCCTGCCTCCTTAAAATCCGCAGAACGGCTGTTTCCTTTTACTGAAACACCACCGGAAGATCCGACATTTCCGTCTTAATCACAATGACAGGATAAGAGCTCTCAGTCCCTGTATTTTCCCCCTTTTCAGGCCCGATCAGTTCCGTATCCAGTACGATGGAATTCTCCGTCAGATACAGATTGTTGACAGCAATGCTGTAACCGCCGCCGGCCTGTTTCCCGTAACCGACCACTATGTAAAGATTCTGGTCATCGCTGTAAGTCAGCTTAAAGGGCGACTGCTGTTTCTCCGCGATGATCTGCTGAAGCTCCTGAGGAATATCCCCATCGGCCACTACGGTAAATTCAAGATCCCGTACCTTATCTCCTTTATCCCCTTTTAAAAAGCATCCGCTCAAGGCGCAGACCACGAAGCCCCACACAGCCAGCCCTATGAGAACCAGCCGCTTTCTGTTAATCAGTCTGTTCATTACACGCTCCCCAACTAATTGATTATTACCATTTATATGGGAAGCGTGATAAATTTATGAAACGGTTTACGCCTTTTTCCGCACCGGAATCCAGATTTCACTCCGGTATTCCTCTGAGGCATTATCTCCGTCAGAGTACCACTCGATCTGGGGGCCGTCCAGCAGCTCATAGCCTGAGGATGGGAACCATTCCGTGAAGATTCTCTTCCATACCTTCTGCTGGCCCTCCGGCATTTTTCCGATGCACTCAAAGATCACGTATGTGCCTGCCGGAACCACCAGTTCATCCATATGGGAGGGAATTTCCTTTGATGAGCCGGTGGCAATATAATAGTCAAATTCATCTTCGCCGGCATTGGTGCACACCCCCAGACAGGCAAGGGCCTCATTGTCATTGAAGCTCATCATTTCCTCAAACTTCCCGCTTGGGCCCGCTTCATTCCAGAACTCCGGTATTCTCTTAAAGTTCTCTCCGTTATTCATGGACATTCTTTCCTTAAAGCCTGCCAGTCTCATTTCTCCCAACTCTTTTACGCAATAATTCATCGCTTCCACTCCTTTAATGGTTATTTCAAATGAAATACGGGGATAAGCCTTTACTTTTACCCCAGGCTTTCTCACCTCGCTGGGATTCATGCCGTGTATGGCATAAAACGCTCTGGCAAAGGAAACAGGAGACTCATATCCATACTTTAAGGCTACATCAATGACCTTTTCCTCTGTGGTTAAAAGCTCCATGGCCGCCAGGGAAAGACGCCTTCTTCTGATATAATCCGCCAGTGACACATCCGCCATAAAGGAAAACATCCTCTGGAAGTTAAAGCTTGAACAGCAGGCCTGCTTTGCCGCTTCCTCCAGATGAATTTCTCCGGTCAGATTGTCTTCGATGTAATCCAGTGCTCCGTTCATTTTTTCCAGCCAATCCACGGTAATACCCCCTTTTCAGTGACAGCCTCAGTATACCAGCCTTCCCTGGAATGATCGCAACTTTATTTGCACAAAACAGTGAGTTTAGGATTTCCCGGCAATGGCCCCGTACATCTTTGGCCTGCGGTCCCGGAAAAGGCCCCAGTTTCTGCGGTCTGTCCTCACCTGGTCTAAATCAAAGGAAGCGCAGATGACTCCTTCCTCCTCCCTTCCCATGGTCCTTATGACAGCCCCTGTGCTGTCCGTAATGAAAGAGGAGCCGTAAAATTTAAGGGAAGAGCTTTGGTTTCCGTTTTCCGCGCAGGGCGTTACCCTTTCCTCTCCTACCCGGTTAGCCGCTGCCACAGGGATGATATTGGAAGCCGAATGGCCCTGCATGCACCGCCTCCAGTGCTCCATGCTGTCGCATTCCAGTATGGGCTCGCTTCCGATGGCCGTGGGGTACAGGATCAGCTCCGCCCCCTGTAAGGCAAGACATCTGGCGGTCTCCGGGAACCACTGGTCCCAGCAGATACCGATGCCGATTTTCCCGTATTGGGTATCAAACACCCGAAACCCCGTATCTCCGGGGGTGAAATAAAACTTCTCCTGATAATAGTGGTCATCGGGAATATGGGTTTTCCGGTATACCCCAAGATTCTTTCCGTCCCCGTCAAGAACTGCTACCGAATTAAACATGGTATTGCCCGACTGCTCATAAAAGCTGATGGGAAGAACTACGCCAAGCTCCGCCGCGATCCGGGTAAAATGCTTTACCGCGTCATTTTCTTCCGCCGGCTTTGCAAACCCGTAGCTTTCATACCGCCTTTCCTGGCAGAAATAAGGGCGCTCAAACAGCTCCGGAAGCAGGATGACATTGGCCCCTTCCCCTGCTGCCTGCCGCACCAGACGTTCCGCATTTGCAATATTTTCCTTTATATCATCACAGCACTTCATCTGAACTGCCGCTACCGTTACCTCTCTCATGAAATTCTCCTTCCGGCATAACCGAACTATAACGGAATCTGTTGGGTGATACAGTGAATATTTCCGCCTCCCACAATGATATCCCTTGCATACACCGGGTAGATCTTCCTTTCCGGGAAGCATTCCCCCAATATCCTCACTGCCTCTTCATCGTGGACATCCCCGAACTGGGGAACGATCACCCCGCCGTTGGAAATATAAAAATTCACATAGCTGGCCGCAAGCCGCTCTCCCGCCTCCCGCTCATCCTCTCCGGGCTCAAAGACGAAGCCGGAAAGCTCCTCCTCTGTAATGCAGACCGGATTTTTCGGAATGGGAAGCTTATGGATTTTAAAATGACGTCCTCTGGCATCTGTCTCCTGTTCCAGCAGCCTTAAATCCGCCAGGGACATTTCATACTGGAGATCATTCTCATCGTCGGTCCAGGCCAGAACTACCTCTCCCGGACGGACAAAGGCGCATACATTATCCACGTGCTCGTTTGTCTCATCCTGGTAGATTCCTGATTTCAGCCAGATGATTTTTGTGACTCCTAAATAGCCTTTCAGCTCTTTCTCTATTTCCTCTTTTGTAAGGGAAGGGTTCCGCCCGGCGCTTAAAAGGCAGCTTTCCGTCACCAGCAAAGTCCCTTCTCCGTCAGAGTGGATGGAGCCCCCTTCCAGCACAAAATGCCTGGCATCGTAGACCGGATATCCGAACCTTTCACAGAAGCGGCCCGCAATTTGGTCGTCCTTTTCCCAGCTCTGGTAAAGGCCGTCCACGGTGCCGCCCCAGGCGTTAAACTGCCAGTCAATTCCCCGGACCTCTCCCTTCCGGTTTATCACAAAGGTAGGGCATACATCCCTGGCCCAGGCGTCGTCGGACTCCATCTCTGCCAGCCAGATCCGCTCCGATAAAAGTTGGCGGGCGCTGTCCATCACATCCCTTTCACACAGCATGATGACCTGCTCGCTGTCCGCGATGGCTTCTGCGATACGCGCAAAGGCCTTTCTGGCCTCCCTGGCTCCAAAAGGCCAGGACCCCGGCCGCCTGGGCCAGATCATGATACAGCCCTTATGGGGCTCAAATTCTCCCGGCATGCAGAACCCGTCCGCTGCCGGGAGGCTTTTTAATCTTTCCATAGGTTCCTCTATTCGCTGTAGTGTTTGCTTCACATCACACGTTATTCCCTATACCGTCTGCTTTCACCGCACAAAAAGCACTAAGACAGCCTGTTCTTAAAATCCTCATAATCGAAAGACCTGATCACGCGGCAGTCCCCGCCCTTGTCCATAATGGCAATGGAAGGCAGCGGCATCCCATTAAACGTGTTGTTCTTTACCATAGAATAAATAGCCATATCCATAAAATACAGCTTATCCCCAGGCTTTATTTCCCTGTCAAAGGAGTAATCGCCGATCACATCCCCCGCCAGGCAGGTGCAGGAAGAAAGCCGGTAGGTAAAAGGCTTTTCCCCAGGCTGACCGCTGTCCTTTAAGGGCGGCCGGTAAGGCATTTCCAGCACATCCGGCATGTGGCAGGCCGCGGACGCGTCCAGAATCAGGGTCTTTATCCCGTTTTCCACCACCTCCAGCACCTCCGTCACCAGATACCCGGCATTTAAGGCAACCGCCTCTCCCGGTTCCAGATAAATATGAAGCCCGTATTTTTCCTGCATCCGCATGATGCAGGCTTCCAGCAGCTCTATGTCATAGTCGGCCCTGGTAATGTGATGGCCTCCGCCCATGTTCAGCCAGGAAAGCCGGGATAAATATTTTCCGAACTTCTCCTCCACCGCATCCAGGGTCTTTTTCAAGTCATCCGCATTCTGCTCGCACAGGGTATGAAAATGGAGCCCGGAAATGGCCGGCAGCCACTCCTCTTTAAACTGCTGCGCTGTAACTCCCAGCCGGGAGCCGGGGGCGCAGGGATCATAGATGGCATGTCCCTCCTGTGTGGAGCACTCCGGGTTGACCCGGATTCCCGCGCTGACCCCGTTTAACCGGTCCTTATACCGTTCCAGCTGAGAAAAGGAGTTAAATATGATGTGGTCGCAGATTTTAACCAGCTCACGAAAGTCCTCTTCCTTATAGGCAGGAGCAAACACGTGGTTTTCAAGCCCCATTTCCTCTTTTCCCAGCCTTGCCTCATAAAGCCCGCTGGCCGTGGCGCCGTCAAGGTACTTTCCTATAAGAGGATACTCGGCAAAGCAGGAAAATGCTTTCTGGGCCAGCAGAATGCTGCATCCCGTGCGGTCCTTAACCCCTTTTAAGACTTTTAGGTTTTCCTCAAGCCTGTCCTCGTCGATGACATAGCAGGGCGTCTTTAAGTCCTCGATTCTCATTGGCTGTCCTATCTCCACACCGTAACGGTTTCCGGGTCCTCACATACGACCCATGGAAGCCCCCACTTATTTAATGCCTCCATATAGGGATCCGGATCAAACTCTTCCACATTAAATACGCCCGGCTTTTTCCATTGTCCCGTTACCACCATCATGGCACCGATCATGGCTGGCACGCCTGTGGTATAAGAAATGGCCTGTGATTCTACCTCCTTATAGCACTCCTGATGGTCACATACGTTATAAATATAGATGGTCTTTTCCTTTCCATCCTTTATTCCTGTGAAAATACATCCGATGTTGGTTTTTCCCACAGTCCTTGGTCCTAAGGAAGCCGGATCAGGAAGAAGGGCCTTTAAAAACTGGATAGGAACGATTTCCTGGCCGTTAAAGGATATGGGTGAGGTGGAAAGCATGCCTACATTTTCCAGACACTTCATGTGGGTTAAATAGCTCTGTCCAAAGGTCATGAAGAAACGGATTCTCTTCACTCCCGGAATGTTCTTTGCCAGGGATTCGATCTCCTCGTGGTGAAGCAGGTACATGTCCTTTTCCCCTACCTCCGGGAAATTGTACCTGGACTTAATCTCCATAGGCTCTGTCTCCACCCAATGGCCGTTCTCCCAATAGGAGCCGTTGGCGGACACTTCCCTTAAGTTGATCTCCGGGTTAAAGTTGGTTGCAAAGGGATAGCCGTGATCCCCTCCGTTGCAGTCTAAGATGTCAATGGTATGGATCTCATCAAAGTAATGCTTTAAGGCATAGGCAGAGAATACGCTGGTAACGCCGGGATCAAATCCGGTTCCAAGAAGAGCCGTAATGTTTGCCTTTTCAAACCGTTCCCTGTAATCCCACTGCCAGGAGTAATCAAAGTAGGCCGTAAAGCCCAAGTCCTTGCAGCGCTTTTCATAAATTGCACGCCACTGAGGGTCATCCGTGTTCTCAGGCTCAAAATTGGCCGTATCAATATAGTCCACTCCTGTGGCAAGGCAGGCATCCATAATGGTTAAGTCCTGATAAGGAAGTGCCACATTTAAGACAGCGTCCGGCTTATAGGACTTTATAAGGGCGATGACCTCTTCCGCGTGGTCTGCATCCACCTTGGCTGTTTCGATTCTGGTTTCTGTGGTTTTCTCCAGCTTTTCCTTTAAGGCATCACACTTTTCCTTTGTTCTGCTCGCAATGCAGATGTCCGTAAACACCTTGCTGTTCTGACAGCACTTGTGAATTGCTACAGCGGCAACACCGCCGCATCCGATAATTAATAATCTGCTCATTCTTTTTCCTCCTCTTCCAGTAAATCTTCCACGTATTTTGGCAGCATAAAAGCGCCTGTGTGAAGATTGGTCGTATAATACCAGGTTTCTATTTTCAGTTTTTTCCAGGCCTCCGGTTTAAAATCATTGATGGGGTGGTACTTTTTAGAGGCAAACCCAAAAAGCCAGTAGCCCGAAGGGCAGGTGGGGATATGGGCCTGATATACCCGGCTTATGGGGAAGGAACGGTACACCTTCCGGTGCATGCTCCTGCAGGCCATTTCATCCTCATCGTAAAACGGGCTTCCATGCTGGTAAACCATGATGCCGTCATCCCGCAGCGCCTTGTAGCAGCTGCCGTAAAATTCTTTGGTAAAAAGCCCTTCCGTGTGCCCGAAGGGGTCTGTGGAATCATTGATAATCAAGTCATATTCCTCTTTTTTGTTTCTCAGGAAACGAAGCCCGTCATCGTAATAAACCCGCACCCTGGGATCGTCAAGCCCGCAGGCCACCTCGGGAAATATATCCCGGCACACATCCACAAACAGCTTATCCGTCTCCACCACAACGATGGATTCAATGGAGGGATACTGCAAAAGCTCCTTTGCCACCCCACCGTCACCTCCGCCGATAATCAGCACGTTCTTCACATTGGGATGAACCGCCATAGGCACATGGGTCACCATTTCATCGTATATGAATTCATCCTTTTCCGAGAAGACAATATCCCCGTCCAGGGCCACAAATTTCCCGAACTCCTGGGATTCAAACACGTCGATCCTCTGATATTCGCTTTCACCGGAAAATAACTGCTTGTCAATCCGGACCGAAAGCTTCACATTGGAAGTGTGCAGTTCTGAAAACCATATCTCCATCTCTTTCCCCTTTCCCAAACTATTCCTTTAACACCATCAAATGCTCCACCGCCGGGTCCTCGGTTCCCTGCATGGAACAGCCCTTCTCCCTGGCATAAATGATGTATTCCACGATTTCCTCAGTTATCATTTCCCCCGGAGCCAGAATGGGGATTCCCGGGGGATAGCACATGACGAATTCCCCGCTGATCTTTCCCGCGGATTCCCTGACGGGAAGAGATACCTTCTGGGAATAAAAGGCTTTCTGAGGAGAAATCACCACCTTAGGCGCTATGTATTCCCCGGAGAGCATGCCCGCCCGGTCCTTTTTATAAAGCCTTTCAATATCCGCCAGGGCTCCCACCAGCCGCTCAATGTCCTGGATTCTGTCTCCGATGGAGATATAGGCCAGGATGTTGCAGATATCCCCGAACTCAATCTGAATGTCATATTCATCCCGAAGAAGATCGTAAACCTCGATTCCTGCCAGGCCATTTCCCAGGGTGTAGACGGAAAGCTTTGTCACGTCATAGTCAAAGATGCTGGTTCCGTTTATCAGGTCCCGTCCATAGGCGTAATACCCGCCGATGGAATTGATTTCATTTCTGGCGTACTCCGCCATTTCCACCACCCTGGCAAAGGACTCCTCTCCCCTTAAGGCTAAGTTTCTCCTGGAAATATCCAGGCTTGACAGCAGCAAGTAGGAGGCGCTGGTGGTCTGGGTCAGGTTTATGATCTGCCGGACATAATCTCCGTTGACGCCCTTGTTTAAAAGGAGCATGGAGCTCTGGGTCAGGCTGCCTCCCGACTTGTGCATGGAGACTGCTGCCATATCCGCTCCCGCTTCCATGCCTGATACAGGAAGACCCTTTCCGAAATAGAGATGGGTTCCATGGGCTTCATCGGCCAGGACCATCATTCCGTGAGCGTGGGCCACCTTGACGATGGACCGGATATCGGAGCAGATTCCATAATAGGTGGGATTATTGACGAATACGGCCACCGCATCCGGGTTCTCCTCAATAGCTTTTTCCACCTGGCTGATTTCCATACCTAAGGAAATGCCCAGCATGCTGTTTACCTCCGGGTTTACATAAACCGGAACCGCCCCGCATAAGACCAGGGCATTGATGGCGCTCTTATGGACATTTCTGGGGAGAATGATTTTATCTCCGGCCTTGCAGACAGATAAGATCATACTCTGGACCGCCGAGGTGGTGCCGCCCACCATCAGGAAAGCATCGGCCGCCCCAAAGGCCTGGGCCGCCAGCTCCTCCGCATCACGGATTACGGATACGGGATGACATAAATTGTCCAGAGGCTTCATGGAATTTACGTCAAGGCCCACACATTTTTCTCCCAGAAGCTGGGCCAGCTCCGGGTTTCCCCTTCCCCTTTTATGGCCCGGAACATCAAAGGGAACCACCCTCTTTTTCCGGAACGTTTCAAGAGCTTCATAAATAGGCGCTCTCTTCTGATTTTCTCTGTTCATATGGAATTTACACCTTTCTTATCATAGGGTCTTTGCCGTATAGGACGAACTTTCCCATACGACAAAAGAGGCAGGTGATTGTACATCACCTGCCTAAATTTCATGAAAAATATCTCCGGCAAAGGGCATTCCACCCGCCTTATATTCATGACATTTATCGTTTTCGAGTCTACATAGCAAATATATTCCCTGCTATTATTGATCGTTTCACAAGATGATGCGCATCCGCACTGATTATTAAGTAATCAACTTATAAAATTTGAGCTTCTAACTCAATCAATAATGTGGTTTCCCACGCTCGGCAGCTGACCCGCCTGTCCGTCTGGGCTTAACTTCCTTGGAAGTGGTCAATATTTGCATGAAAACGATAATGTCTCTTCATACTGGGGTAAAGAATAACACATTTTGTGGATCTGTGTCAACCGGTATTTTAAAAAATTCCGGCAAAGGGAAAGGGCCGCTGCCCGGAAAACTTGTGATTTTTCCCGGACAGCGGCCGTTCTCCGCTTATACGCTTTCTCAATTTTTTTTGCTGCACATCTGTAAGCGATGCTGATACTTCTCTTTGGTGGCAAGGCCTCCACGAATATGGCGCTCGGATTTGTTAATGTCCAGGATCACCCTGGCCCTGGCTGCCAGAGACGGATTAATGTGCTCTAAGCGGTCTGTTACATCCTTATGTACCGTAGATTTGGATATCCCAAACTTCTTTGCCGTCTGCCTCACGGTCGCATGATAGTCTATAATGTAGTTGGCGATCGCAACCGCGCGTTCTTCAATATATTCCTTCAAGAAAATCCCCCTGCTAGGACGTTTTTACATACTTATGCAGGAAGATTTTCAGTTAGTACCAAAACTCCAAACTCTTCCGGCAGATGCTTCACCAATGCTTCTGCCGGCTCATATGCCCTTGTTCCCGGCCCAGTCTCCGCCGGAATTTTCCCTGTTTTTTCTATTCGGCATCCTCATTTTTGTTCAGATAGCGCCACAGCGTGGTGCGGCTGATGCCCAGCTGGCGCGCGGCGGCCGCCCGGTTGCCGTTGTTGGCTGTGACCGCCTGCTGTACCACCTGGCTGATGATCTCCTCCAGTGTGCGTTCGGTATTCACCGGAGCGGCGGCCGGGGCGGCACTGCGGCGCAGCGAACGCTCCCTTGCCAGCAGCTCCGCCACCACGCTGCTGCGTATATAGGTCGAGGCCGTCAGCGTGGCCAGGGTCTGCAGTACGTGCTTGAACTGGGTATAATTGTTTGGCCAGTCGTACTGGCGCAGCATCTCGATGGCCCGCGGCTCAAAGCCGGAAATCTGCTTGCCCAGCTCCAGGTTTAAACTGCCCAGGTAGAGACTGGCCAGGGAGGGGATCTCATCGGAACGGCTCCGCAGTGAGGGCAGATTCAGTGTCAGGCAGCCCAGCTTGGCGCTGAAGCGGCGCACCACATCGGGAACCGGTTCACTGTCGCGGCAGGCACAGGAAAACAGCAGCCGCACCCGGCGGGCAAGGCCGGTTTCTAAAATGGCGGCCAGCAGTTCTGCAGCCCGTGCTTCGGGCAGAGATTCAAAGTTCTGGAAGTAGATCGTGTTGCCGGTGGCATTCAGCGGTGAATTGTAGTGGCCGAGCAGAAAATCCCAGCTCTTATCATTCATCAGTTCGCAGTTGACCAGCACAAAGGGCTTGTTCACCAACGGACTATGGAGATACAGAAACCGGGCGATCTGTTCCTTTCCGGTGCCTGATTCGCCTCTGATCATAACCGGCTGGCGCACGGAGGCCAGGGTCTGAATTTCGGTATCCAGCGTTCCCATAGCGCCGCTGATGCTGTAAAAGCTGTTCATGAACAGGTATTCACATTCCCCCTTGTTCATGAAGCGCAGCCCGGCCCAGTGGGAGTGCAGCGGAATGCGCGACGGCACACAATAGAACAGGCAGTACCGTTCGGTGTCCATCAGCAGCGTCTGAGCCGTGATGCTGTACAGCTGGTCCCGCTCGGTGCGGTAGAATTTCAGGGAACCGCTGGCCGGTACCTCACGCAGATGGGTGCGCAGCGCCTCAGACAGCCCGGCGGACAGCTCGGCCGGGCTGCTGTAAAATATGTTCCCGGCGGTATCCAGCACGACCACGCAGCCGTTTTGATCCTGGGTAATGCTGCGCAGGAACATATTTTCCTGCCGCAGACGGCCAAACCACAAGCTGATGTCCAGGGCCTGATCGATGGCGGCGTGCAGACTCTCGACGCCCGATGTGATCAGGAAAGCATCCAACTCCATCTGGCGGGCGACGGTATGGGTGACCATGTCGCAGACAACCATGCGGTAGCCGCCCTGCTTGAGCTGTTCCAGTGTGCGGGTGACCTCATCGACGCTATGCACCGTTAAAATGTCCAGATTGTAGCCCAGCAAATCACAGAGGGTGTGGGCCGGTTCCGTAATGCTGGGAAAGCCGACGATGGCGTATAAATTGGAATAGTTTTCAGCCAGCTTCATGGCGCGCAGCACATCGTAAACCGAAAGATGTATCTCAACCACCGGTAAGTCGGTCACCTGGCGGATCAGGGACGCAGTGCCGCCCCGGGAAATGATGCAGTCGTAAGCGTTAGGCGGCATGCGCTTTACAATGGCGACGCCCTCATCAAGGTCGCCGGTATAAACATCCAGCTGTACATTCGGGTAAGCCTGTGCCGCCCGCTCCATAGCGGTGTGCATACCCTCGTAGGGGGCAATCCCCAGAATGCGGGTGCGTGTTTCGACCATAGCGAATTCCTCCGTTTATTTTTGAGACTATTATAGCAGAGGGCTGCACAAAAAGCACCATATATAAGTTTCACTTTGAAACACTTTGCAAATAAATTTGATTAATTTCTTTAAACCGTCCAAAAGTGCAACGTATTTGTCACTTTTTTTCGATGCTAAGCGCTGCCAAATAGGGCATAATGATAGCACAGAACAAAAAGCAGCTGCCCCGGCGACCAGGCGCCGGGCAGTAAAACAGAGAGGGGGAAACGCATGATCCGTCTTTTGATTATCGCGGACGATTTCACCGGAGCGCTGGATACAGGTGTGCAGTTCGCCGCCCACGGAATCCGGACACGGGTGGTCGTGGAGCCTGATGTGGATTTTACCGCCCACGGGGCAAAGGTGCTGGTGGTGGATACCGAGACCCGTCATCTGCCGGCCAGCCAGGCCTATGACGCGGTCGCCAGGCTGACCGAACGCGCGCTGCGTGCCGGTGTCAGCTACATTTATAAAAAGACCGATTCCGCACTGCGCGGCAACATAGGCGCCGAGCTGGCCGCCGTTCTGAAGGCCAGCGGCTGTAAGCAGCTGCCCTTTCTGCCGGCTTTCCCGCAGACAGGGCGCGTCACCCGCGGCGGCGTTCATTATGTAGACGGCGTACCAGTGACTGAAAGCCCTTTCGGCAACGATCCCTTTGATCCTGTAAAGCACGCGGTCATAACGGAGCTGATTGCCCAACAGTGCGATCTGCCGGCCAGGAGCTTTCCTGCGCTGACAGCAGGGGACAGCGTGCCCCAGGACCAAGGCATTCTGGTGTTTGATGCGGCTGACGACGACGACCTCTACCATACGGGCCGGCTGCTGCTGGGCCATGACGGGCTCCACATCATGGCAGGCTGTGCCGGCTTCGGCGCTGTACTGCCCGAATTGCTGGGCATCGCCTCAGAAACGCCCCGCCCGCTGCCGGAGCTCGATCCGCGGCTGTTAGTCGTCTGCGGCAGCGTCAACCCCATCACGCTGGCTCAGCTTGACAGGGCCGAAAGCGCCGGCTTCACCCGCCTGCGCCTGACTCCCCACCAGAAGCTGGAACCCGGCTACTGGCAGAGCAGCGAGGGTAAAACCGCACTGACCCGCATCGAGGAAATGCTGGCCGCCAGCCCTCACTGCATCATTGAGACCAACGACCTGGGCGGCAACCAGCCGACTGCGGATTACGCAGCCAGACTGGGCATTGACCGGGAAGCCCTGCGTGTGCGCATTGTCGGCAGTCTCGGCCATCTTGTCGGAGCAATTTTCACAAGTCCTTCCCTGGGAACCTTGCTACTGACCGGCGGCGATACTCTGCTGCAATGCATGAACTGCGTCGGCGTCAGGGAGCTGGAACCGCTCTGTGAGCTGGAAAACGGCGTTGTGCTGGCCAGCTTTACTTACAACGGCTGCACCCGTCACGTCATCACCAAATCAGGAGGCTTCGGACAGGAGAGCCTGCTGATCGATCTGGCGGCGCGCATCGCCCCACACGAAACACCGCTGCTTCCACTGCAGCAGCATAAATAAGATTGGAGGAAAAGACATGACATACGCAAAGCTTCCCGGCCTGACCTGGGATGGAACTGTTTATGAAAATGAGGAAATGGGCACGTTGGAGGCACTTCTTCCCACCGGCGGATATCCTACCGCACACGCCCCCGCTATGGTAGAACTGCCTGATGGCGATCTGCTGTGCTGCTGGTTCGCCGGTACCTACGAGGGCAGCGCCGATATCCATATCATCTGCTCGATCCTGCCCAAAGACGGCCCGGCATGGCTGCCGCCCGTCGACATTTCCAATGACCCGGCCCGCAGCGAGCAGAACCCTTCCCTGTTCTACGGCCCCGATCATGCCGTCTGGGCAATGTACACCGCCCAGCTGGACCGTCAGGAGGGCAAGGACAATATGCAGTTCACCGCGGTTGTCCGCTGCCAAAAGAGCACCGACGGCGGCAGGACGTGGGGACCATATGAGACCGTTTTTCCAGAGGAGGGCACCTTCTGCCGTCAGCCCATCCAGATTCTTTCCAACGGCCGCTGGATCTTTTCCAACTGGCTCTGTACGGATTCTGCCGACGGCCTTTCCGGCGATCCCACCGCATTCCGCATCTCAGACGATGAGGGAAGGACGTGGCGTATGGTCATGATGCCTAAAAGCAACGGCCATGTCCATGCCAACGTCATTGAGCTGGAACCGGGTCATCTGGTCGCTTTCATGCGCAACCGTGAGGCCTACCGCATCCACCGCAGCGAATCCTTTGACTGGGGAGAAACATGGAGCGAACCGGCACCCACGCCGCTGCCCAACAACAATTCCAGCATCAGCGCCGTCAAGCTGCAGAGCGGCCGTATCGCCATTGCACACAATCCCACCTCCACGCCCAATCCCCAGCCCGGCAAAGCCGCATGGCCCGGCCTGCGCTGCCCCGTGGCAGTTGCCCTGTCCGAGGACGGAGGCCTGACTTTCCCCATCATCCGTTTTCTGGAGCGGGGCGAAGGCTTTGTGGGTGATGAAAACAAAACCAACAACAGACAGTATGAATACCCGTACCTCATGCAGGGCCGCGACGGCATGCTGCATCTGGCCTATGCCGCGCGCACCCGTCAGGGCATCAAGTACGTCCGTTTCAGCGAGAAAGACGTCCTCGGCGAGAAACGGGAGCGTGTGGGCGTGTACAACCCCACCGCTGCCCAGAGCCGCTGATCCTCTGCCGGGCTCCGCCTGCAGACATACAGATACTCACCACAAACCAAGGAGGCTCTTCTTATGCTTACTACCTATAACTTAAAAATGCCCCACGCCGTCTATGGCGGCGAAAACGCAATGGAAAACATCACCGCAATTTTAAAAACCAACGGAGTCAGGCGTGTGGCCATGTTCACCGATAAGGGGATCGAGGGCGCCGGCCTGTTCACCCTGCCCGAGGAGGCCGTCAAGGCGGCCGGTGCTGATTATTATGTCCTTGATGACCTGCCGGCGGAGCCCAGCTACATGGCTGTTCAGAAGCTGGTCGATCAGTTCAGGGAAAGCGGCGCCGATATGATCGTCGCCTGCGGCGGCGGCAGCGTTATGGATGCAGCCAAGCTGGCCAGCGTGCTGGTTACCGATGAATACGGCGTCAGGGAGCTGCTGGATGAGCCGGGGCGCGCCAAAAAGCGGGTGCCGATCATCCTGATTCCCACCACCGCCGGTACCGGCGCCGAGGTCACGCCCAATGCCATCGTGGCAGTGCCTGAAAAGGAGCTGAAGGTCGGCATCGTCAACGAGAACATGATTGCCGATTACGTGATCCTCGATGCCCGCATGATCAAGAATCTGCCCCGCAAAATTGCCGCCGCAACCGGCGTCGACGCGCTGGCACACTGTATCGAATGCTTCACCAGCAACAAGGCGAACCCCTTCAGCGACCTCTACGCTTTGGAGGGTCTGGACTTAATCCTCAATAACATTGAAAAAGCCTGCGACGACCCCGAAGCCATGCAGGAAAAGAACCGTATGCAGATTGCGGCCTACTACGGCGGTCTGGCCATCACCGCCAGCGGCACAACCGCTGTCCATGCCCTCAGCTATCCCCTGGGCGGAAAATACCACATCGCCCACGGAGTTTCCAACGCCATCCTGCTGGCGCCTGTGATGCGTTTTAATGAGCCTGCCTGTCAGGAACGCTTCGCCATTGCCTATGACCGCTGCTGCCACGATGAGGTTAAGACCTGCAAAACCCCGGCCGAGAAATCCGCATGGATCATCACCCGGCTGGAACAGATTGTGAGGCACCTTGACATTCCCGCCAGCCTCAGGGAATTTAACGTGCCGGAGAGCGATTTAGACATCCTGGTGGAGTCCGGTATGCAGGTGCAGCGCCTGTTGGTCAACAACCCGCGTCCCGTCACGGCTGAGGATGCCCGCGCACTTTATAAGCAGATTTTATAGAGGCAGATTTTATAAAAACATTTCTTATAAAAATATTTCACAAATAAGGAGGTATCTCATGAAAGCGATTGAACTGAAAGGTATTATCCCGCCGATTATCACACCCATGCACGAGGACGAGAGCATCAATGCTGCCGAGCTGCGCCGCCAGGTTGACCGTATGATCGAAAACGGCGTCCATGCGCTGTTCCCCTTCGGCACCAACGGCGAAGGCTACATCCTCACTGCAAAGGAAAAGCAGCTTGTACTGGAAACCGTCATCGAGCAGTGCAATGGCCGCGTCCCCGTCTACGCAGGTACCGGCTGCATCTCCACCAGAGAGACCATCGAGCAGAGTAAGATGGCCCAGGCCGCAGGAGCAGACGTGCTGTCCATCATCACCCCCAGCTTTGCCGCCGCCAGCCAGGACGAACTGTACACCCACTACAAGGCCGTAGCGGAAGCAGTGGATATGCCCATTGTGCTGTACAACATCCCCGCCCGCACCGGCAATGCTCTGGCTCCCGGAACCGTGGCCCGTCTGGCCGAAATTGACAATATCGTCGGCGTGAAAGATTCCAGCGGCAACTTCACCAACATTCTGGGTTACATCGGTGCCGGCAAAAAGAAAACCAACGGAAAGTTTTACACCCTGTCCGGCAACGACCAGCTGATCATCTGGACTCTGCTGGCAGGCGGCACCGGCGGTATTGCGGGCTGCGCCAACGTCTATCCCCGCACCATGGCCTCTATCTATGACCTCTTCATGGAGGGCAGGATTGAGGAAGCCAAGGCTGCCAACGACAGCATCCAGAGCTTCCGCGACTGCTTCAAGTACGGCAACCCCAACACCATTGTCAAGACCGCGACCCGTCTGCTGGGCTACGATGTAGGACCCTGCCGCGCGCCCTTTAACCAGGTGCCGGAGGAAGGCATCAAGGCGCTGAAGAAGGTTCTGGAGGAGAACGAAGCCAAGGGCATGCACTAAGAAAGGAAGGTACGACCATGAACGAAAAACCGATTGTCGGCATTACAATGGGCGATCCCGCCGGCAACGGGCCTGAGATCACCGTCAAGGCGCTGGCCCATGCCGACGTCTATGACCGCTGCCGCCCGATTGTGGTGGGCGACGTCAAAATGATGGAACAGGCGGCCCATTTCGTCGGCCGTCCCGACATCAGGATTCACCGCTGTGAAAAGGTCAGCGAAGCACTGTTCATGCCCGGCGCCATCGACGTGCTGCATCTGGAGCTGATTGCCGATGTCAAATCATTTCCCATAGGACAGGTCAGCATTGAGGGCGGAAATGCCGCGTTCCAGTGCGTTAAAAAGGTCATCGAACTGGCACTGGCCGGTGAGGTCGATGCCACCTGCACCAACGCGCTGAACAAAGAGGCCATGAACAGGGCGCTGGAATTCTATCACGGGGAAAATTCTGACGGACACACCCATTTTGACGGCCATACCGAGATCTACGCCGCCTACACGAATACCAAAAAGTACACGATGATGCTGGCGCACCATGACCTGCGGGTTGTGCACGTTTCCACCCATGTTTCACTTCGTGAAGCCTGCGACCGCGTCAAAAAGGCGCGGGTTCTGGAGGTCATTGAGATTGCCCACAAAGCCTGCAGGAATATGGGAATCGAAAGTCCCAGGGTGGCCGTCGCCGGTTTAAACCCACACTGCGGGGAAAACGGCCTCTTCGGTACCGAGGAGATGGAGGAAATCAAGCCCGCCATTGAGGCTGCCAGAGCCGAAGGCATCAACGCCATGGGTCCCATTCCGCCGGACAGTGTTTTCTCCGAGGCCCTGGGCGGCTGGTACGACATCGTTGTCTGTATGTACCACGATCAGGGTCACATCCCCCTCAAGACCGTCGGTTTCGTCTACGACCGCGAAAAACAGGCGTGGAAAGCTGTCGAGGGTGTCAACGTCACACTGGGCCTGCCAATCATCCGCACCAGCGTGGACCACGGCACCGGCTTTGCGCTGGCCGGCAAAGGCACCAGCAATGAGCTGAGCCTTGTCAACGCGATTGATTACGCCGTTCGTATGGCGAACGGCCGCAAGGCATAATCACCCACCAGCTACTTTCGGGCGGGGCTTTTGCCCCGCCCTTTTGATACAATAAGAAAGTTTTGGTGTCAGGAGCTTTGCTCTTTCCAAGTGTTTCAATTTAAAACAAAATTGTCCGATTTTCTCAGTAATGTTTCAAAAATCAACATGGCTTTACGAAGTTTTTTTAAATATTTTAAACTCGTTTCTAAATAGAACACATGGGACGGCTTCTTTTCTTGCTGCCCAACATAGCATCTTATATAATTTAGACAGGTTAAAACCATACCGGATTGTGCAAAACAGCAAAAATCTGCACGCAGTACCGGCTGTTAAGAAACAAGGAGGAAAACAAAATGACACTTCCAATGATTATTGCTCTTGCAATCACCGTATTCATGGTCATTCTGGTCATGACAGACAAGCTACCCTTCGGTGCACCGCCTATGATTGCGTGTCTGCTTCTGGTCGTCTTCGGCGTGGCCGACATTAAGACCGCTTTTGCAGGCTTCTCCAACGCCACCATCGTTATGCTTGCATCCTTTATGGCGATCATGGCCGCTCTGCAAAAGACCAGCTTTATCGCCACCTTCAAGAACGCCATGTACAATATGGCAAGCAAGGGCGGTTTCAAGGCCTATTTGCTCCTGATCCTCATCGTCATGCTGGGCTGCAGCCTGTTTGGCACCGGCTCCACGGCATACTATGTTTTGACGATCGGCCTGCTCTCCACCCTTCCCTATAATAAAAAGCTGCCCCCTTCCAAGGTTGTGATGACTGCCGGATTTGCCGCCAACCATCCCTTAATCCCCTTGAACGTGGCGCTGCAGTACGGTATCGTTCTGGCAGTTCTTAACAGCGCCGGCGCCCTTGCCCAGGTCTCCATGGTGAAATTCACTGTAGTCAATTTCTTCCTCTCCATGGGCTTTCTGTTACAATGCCTGCTGGCGTACAAAACCCTGCCCGACCATCCCATTGCAGAGGCAACTGAGGAAGCCAATGCCCAGGGAACCGCTGCCGTTACATTCCCCAAATGGAAAGAATACACTACTTATATTGTGTTCGTAGCAGCTGTTGTGGGCATGGTCCTGCAGAGCACCATCGGTGATGCCGGTTATGCCATTCCCGGCCTGGCCGTTGCCGTCCTTCTGGTTATCGGCGTGATGAACTTCAAAGAGATCCGTGATGCTATCTGCTCCCCCATCATTCTGATGTCCGCAGGCGTCATCGGCATCGCCGATGCACTGGGCAACACCGGCCTGACAAATCTTGTCGGCCAGACGGTGGCCAATATGCTCGGCACCGGTATCAACCCCTTCGTTCTGGTTTTTGCTTTCTGTATCCTCACCAGCGTGCTGGCAACCCTTACCGGCTCTACCATCGGCACCGTTTATGTCTTCGCACCCCTGGCCATCGCCACCTGTACGAACCTGGGCTTAAATCCCATTGCCGCTGCGGTTGCAATCGTCATCTCCGGCTGGTGCGGCCACTTCCTGCCGATTGACGGTATGCCTGCCATGGTCATGGGTGTGGGAAACTACAAGCTCACGGAGTTCTGGAAATTCACCATTCCCATGTACTTCATCCGCTTGCTCGCCTTAACAGCCGGCGCACTGCTGATGTTCCCCATGTAAGCATGTTCGTTTGGCTCGTCACCGGCGCAAAATAAAACAATAACCCGGATTTCAGAGAAAGAGGTGTGATTATGAAAAATAAGTTTGAGTTGGAGCATATCGGTATCAATACCCCCAATGCAGAGGAAGCGGAGAAGCTGGCACAGCTTCTGAGCATGATGTTCAATCTGGAACCCCGCCATGGACAGAAGTCCGAATTCGGCGGCCCCTACTTTGAATGCATGAAAGCTCCTTTCCTGGGGACAAACGGTCATATTGCCATGCATACACCGGATCTGACCGCTGCTGTAGAAGAATTGAAAGAGAAAGGCTTTTCTTTCAAGATGGACACAGCCGCCTATACCGATGAAGGCAGGTTGAAAAACGTTTATCTGGACGGCGAGTTTGGCGGTTTTGCCATCCATATTATGCAGAAATAAGAGATTTAAAAGCCCGGCCACTGGCAGACTGCCAGCGGCCGGGCTTTTAACTGTTCTTCCATACAGAATTTGCGGCCGGAAAATTTCACATTAACCGGAAGACTTGTTTACGGGGCGGAATTCAAAAGAATCCCGCCCCGCAATAAACAAAGCCTGTTATGCTTAAGCTCCGGCCTTTACTTAAGTTTTTCAGACCTGCCGTCTTTCTTTAAAAGATCATAAAATTCTTCCAGCACCAAATCATTTTCCGTAAGGAACTTAGCCACCGTTTTCCCCACATAGCGGAAGTGCTCCGGCTCATAACGGATGCCTGTGATATTCTCCTTATCCTTTGGATAGCGGAGCACAAAGCCAAAGCGGTAGCAGTTCTCTGCCAGCCATACGGTCTCCTTCTGCTTTCCCCTGTCCTCATCCAGATAAGAGTATGCCTTGGATGCGATATCCACCGCCAGCCCTGTCTGATGCTCGCTGGTTCCAGGCAAAGCGATTCTGGCCTTGCTTTCGTAAAAGGCCTGCTGGTAATCCATTCCTTCCTCCTGCAGACGCTTTAAGCAATCGTTAAAAAGAGACTGCTGTCTCTTCAAATCACGAAATGCAGAATAGATGTGAAGCTGGTATCCTTCCCCCTCAGCCGCCGCCATCATATCCTTTAAATCGCCGACAATCCGCTCATCCACGCTCTGTCCGGGCTGTACCTCAACCAGCTCCGGCTTGAACCTGGGACTGAGGGGGTGAATGTCGTTGACAAGAATCAATTCCCAGGAGTTCTGATCCACCAATATCTCCCCGTATTTGGCGGAAGATACCTGGACCGGCTCTGTCTCTTTCACCGGCTGGCTGTTTTTTGCGTCATTGGCCTGGTTCCGGAGCTCCACGTTCTCATTGAATAGCTCATAGCTTTCCTTCATCAGCGTTTTATTCTGGACCCTAAAATATACGGCCAGGCTGGTCGGAATGATGATGAGCAATGCAATAACCGTAAGTATTAAATGCCGAAAAAACCTTACGCTGCCAAAGTAAGGTTCAGGCTTTCTGTTTTTTCTTTTGTTCATACAATTCTCCCTGGCAGCCGTTTATCAATCATAGGTGGTCATCATACCCTTGATCTTCGCGCCCTGTGTGACAGCAAATGCCCTGGCATAAACCTTACCGATTACGACGGCGCTTCCTCCAAGCTGGATGGTCTCTTCCGCTTTAATATCGCCTTCGCTGATTCCTTCACTTAAAACATTGGTGGCTGTGATATCTCCTTTGACTCTTCCGCCGGCCCCCACATCCACCCGCTTATCCACCGTTAAGTTTCCGTTGACCTCGCCTTCCACTCTTACGTTCATTCCGGAAACATCCCCGGTTACACGTCCCATGACTAAAACATCGCCTCTGCAGGCAATGCTGCCGGTTACCTGGCCGAAGATATTCAAATCCGACTGAGAGGTCATATCGCCGTTTACGATCATATCCTCCGTAATTACCGCCACCTTGGAAGACATCTGGTTCATCGCTTCCACAGACAGGGTCTTTGTCTCCACAGTATAGGAGGATACCTTGCTGGTCTCAGCCGTCATGCGCATGGGATTTTGACCAGCGGCAGGGCCCTGGGTGCGGCCGGCATTAAAAAATGAGCCTTTCGCCTGACTCAAAGCCTCTTCCTCATCTGCCATCTCTCTTGTGGCAGCCTGCGGCTCCTCTTTCTCATCCGGAATATCGATCTCATCCTCCGCCTCTGAGGAATAACCCAGCAATTCATTGACAGCCCTTTTAAAATTGCTCTCTTGTTTTTTGATCATACGTTCTCCTTTGTATCAAATCCTATATAATAACGCTGTATATTCTATCTTTATACATACTGTATTATAATAAAATTTTATAGTAAACACAAGTAGAATATAAGAAAACCGTTACAAAATTCGCCTAAATTCGCCCATAATTTCTTATTTTGTTTCCCGGTGGCCTGCATTTCCATTTTGCAGCAACCGTATGTACCGTAGATTTGAATATCCCGGATTTCTTTGCTTTCTGTCTCACGGCCCCATGATGGTCTATAATGCTATAATGCTATAATGCAGGAGGAGGCCGCAGCCGCGCATTCTTCAATATATTGAACATTTTTACATATTTATGCAAAAGATTAACCTATTTTCTTTCATTCCTCCCAAATTCCGCAGACAGCTTTTCTCTTTCAGCACTCAAATTCCGGCCACAGTCTCTTCCTTCGCCCAGGACCGCTCCGGAGCCTGTCCGGCACTGACTTTCCTCCCGGCTGGTTTCAAAAAAAGCAGGCATTCTTTATTTCTGATTATCTTTGTCACAAAGTAAATTCTCATTGACTCATCCAGCATTTACCACTATAATTTAATATGCTGTTATATTCATATTACCAATTCTAACGAAAAAAGATTCTACTGGATAGAAAGCACAGGCAGCCTTTTTGCCTGTTGAGGTGAAAGAATTGATTTATCTACCTATTGAGAAATTGACGGAAGGTATGGAATTGGCCCGAAATATTCCGGGAAGCAACCCAATGGTCCCTTTAGCCGTAACCGGTTATAAGCTGAATGAACGAGTCATAAAGCGCATTAAAAGAATTGGCATACAGGGAGCTTATATCCGCACAGAGCTTACGGAAGGCATTGAGCCGGTAGACATTGTGGAGCCGGAGTTAAAGGCAAAACTTTTAAACAGTATCCGCAAAGCCTATGACCAGGGCTTTCGAAAGCCTACCTATCAGGCCAGGAAAAAGGCCTATCAGGATATGACTGCCGCGGCGGAGTCTGTTGTCATGAACGTTCTGAACAATGATAAATACTTATTCCAGATGATCGACATCAGAGACTATGATAACTACACTTACTCTCATAGCCTTTATGTCGGTATTTTAAGCGTCCTTTTAGGCCGCTATATAGGACTCTCCGCTTCCCAGCTCCATGATCTGGCCCTTTGCGGCCTTCTTCATGACATCGGAAAAACGGAGATCCCCATTGAAATCACCAACAAGCCGGGTCCCTTAACAGACGAAGAATTTGAGATCATGAAGCAGCATCCTGTCCTCTCCTATAAAAAGCTCAGCGAGCAGGATAGCATATCCCAGGTGGTCTTACAGGGCATTCAGACCCATCACGAAAAATTTGACGGCACCGGATATCCCTTAGGCCTTAAGGGTGGGCGCATACCGCTTTTTGGCCGCATTCTATCCATCGCGGACGTATATGATGCCTTAAATTCCACCAGACCATACCGGAAAGCATGGTCTCCAAGGCGTATTTTCGACTTCCTTACCAGCTGCTCCAACGCTCACTTTGATCCGGACCTGCTTACAGCTTTCCTTCATTGTGTTTCCGCATATCCTATCGGCACCATTGTTCACCTCAGCGATGGAAGCACGGCAGTGGTCAAGGACAACACGCCGGGATTCTCCCTGCGCCCTGTTATCCGTTTCATCAGCCCAGCCTCAAAGGCCGGAAAGGATATCGACTTATCCTGCAATGCCTTGAATATCACGATCATCGAAACCGATGATATGTAATAAAGCGGACTTCTTCCAAAACCTTTGGAAAAAGTCCGCTTTCCTGTTCTTAACCCCACACCTGTGTCTCTGATTCTACCTCTTTCCCGCCTTTTAACGCCTCTTCCATCAATATCCTTACATAAGCGTCCTGAAGTCCCTCAGAAAGGGGATAAACCTCTGTACCGTCCTCAATAAACCGTTTCATTCCCAGCATAAGGGTGCCGATTGCCGTTTCATCCTGAGGAAGCATTTCTTCCTCTCCCATGTCATAAAAGGGATTCCGGTAAAGCTCTTTCCCGTCCAGGAATATTTCCCTGATTTCCGTTCCCGCTCCAAAGGGATCCTCTAAAATTACCTGCTCCCTGGACCGGCTGTCCTCATCCACCCACCGCAGGGTCCAGTCATCCAGCTCTCCCTTAGGTCCCTGGACGTTTAAATGGCGGCTGCGGATTCTGGAGTGATACTGTGTCCCGTTAAAATCGTAAAAGGCCGTTTTTCCGCCTTCAAATTCAAAGGTCAGCCGGGCCCGGCCCCTCTCCTTTACCCTGCCGTCCTCAATAAGCCCATACCTGGAGTCTGTCTCCACCACCGGATATGTATATTCCTTTCCATATATCTTCATATTTTGAAAGCCCACGCCCAGAAGCCGCCGGATTAAGCTGGCTCCGTGGTAATCATGAACCGTCGAAAGATTGACCATATATGGATCGCCCAGATACCCCTCCTCAATCACCCGAAGGGCCGCCCTGTAGGCAGGATACATAAAATACTGCTCCGCTACCTGGATTTTCCCGCCCTCTTCGGTACGAAGTCTCCACAGCTCCTTAAGGTCCTCCAGACCCATGGCCGCAGGAGTCTCACAAAGCACCGGATACCCTTTCAGGACCCACTCCCTGGTCACCGGGAAAATGGAATCCTTATTGACTGCCACAACAACGAAATCCGGATTCACTGACCGGCATTCTTCCTCATCTGTTACAGCGTGGATTCCATACTCTTTCTGCATGTATTCTGCCTTTTCTTTCGTCCGGCAGAGAAGGGCCGACAGATGAAAATATTTCGGGTAGGCCCTGGCAATCCTGGCATAAAACAGAGATCTCCAGCCGGAACCCACTACAACAAAATTAAGCGGTTTCATAAAAGTTCCTCCTTCTGATAAAACAAACAGCCCGCACACCCTGAATCAGATATACCGGCCGTTTGTTACGTATTTTGCCTGTTGTCATTTTCCGTATCGTCATCCAGCACAGGATTAATTACCCCTGTGCGCACCAGCCTGGCAAAAGCAGAAACCAGCTCCGGATCGAACTGAGTTCCGGCGCCCTTTTCCAGCTCATCGATGGCAAAGTCCACAGACATGCTGGATTTATAGCTTCGTCTTGATACCATGGCGTCAAAGGAATCCGCAATACACAGGATTCTGGCGGCAAGCGGTATATCCTTTCCCGCAATACGGCGCGGGTATCCTCTTCCGTCAAACCGCTCGTGGTGGCCCAGAACAGCCGGAATAACGTAATCCATGGAGGGCAGATGACGGATGATCTCCACCGCCCCCTCAACGTGCCTTTTCATAATCTCATATTCATCCGCTGTAAGCTTTCCCGCTTTATTCAGTATGTTCTCCGGCATTCCTATCTTTCCGATATCGTGGAGAAGCGCCGATTCCTTGAGTATTTCCCTGTACTCCTCGCTTGTTCCCAAAGCCTCTCCCATAGCCACTGCATAATAGGCCACATTCTTCGAATGCTGGAAGGTATAATGGTCCTTTGCGTCAATAGCCGCAGTAAGGGCATAAATCGTGGGAGCATACTCAGAATACATGCTCTTATGCTTTTTTATAAGGCCTTCATCCGCATTCCTGATGCCGATAATGCCGTCTGAATACACACGGATTGCATTCTTTCCCGAGCGCTTTACATGGTACACCGCACAGTCAGCGTTGGATATCAGCTCCTGAATGTTCACTGCTCCATAGGGTATGGCGCAGATCCCGCAGCTGACAGTCAGGGGTTTTAAATAAGTTTCCGCACAGTCCCTGTTCATATTCTGAATCTGCCGGGAAATGTTCTCAGACAGGTTCTGGGCCGAATAAATATCATATTCCGGAAGAATAACGGCAAATTCCTTGCCGCTGTAGCGGGCACAGTAACCGCTGTCTCCCACTGTTCCCTGAATGATTTTCGCAATATGTACCAGGGCCCTGTCTCCCTCTTTGTTTCCGTAAAGCTGGTTGTACAGTTTAAAATCATCCACATTAAATATGGACAGAGCCAGCGAAGTGCGTCTGCTTTTTTCATATGCCTCTTCCAGCACTTCATAGAAGTATTTCCTGTTCAGAAGTCCCGTAAGCTCGTCTGTCCTGGCCTCCTCATATGCCTTTTCGTAAAGCCTGGAGTTTTTCACCGCAATGGAGCTGACGGATTCAATGGAATTGAGGAATATAATATCCTCTTCCGTATAGCCGGACCTGAATTTACCTCTCGATTCCTTGCCGCCGATGAGCACCAGGCCCGCCAGGTCATCTCCGTCTTTCAAAGGAAGAAAGCACTCTATCTTAAGATTTTCTAACAGTCCCTTTTCCTCTTCCCACATGGATTTATACTCAACAGTCCTCTTAAAATCCTTGAGCAGGAGACAGGAATCATGGCTTTTCAGCAAGCTTATAAGAGGTGTTTCTTCATCCAGCATGAAATTCTTATCATCCAGCGGACTGCCGCTGAACACAGCAGGGTAATGTCCATGCTCGTCATTGATGCAGACGTATATCTTCTTGGTATGCATGGTGCCGGTAATTACAGTCACCAGCTCCTGAAGTATCTCATTCAGCCGCAGGGACTGGGATATCATGGACGTATATTCACTCAGGCGCTCCGTCTGGCTCACTTCCTCTTTAATAAATAATTTGTCAAAAAATCCTTTTGCTACGAAATAGATAAGCATGGTTACCATCATGGTCATAATGGCCACAATCATAACACTGAATGAAGCCAGCATCGTAACCTTTGTCCGTATCAGTTGTTCCATGGTCTGGGCAAGATTATAAAATGCAAGGGCGCTGATGGCCATTGCAACGATATAACAGTTCCCCCTTGAAAACAGCAGGGTCATCTTAAACACGTGCCGGGAATACAGGGTATAGAACATGACACCGGCATTTATGGCTCCTGAGAGTATGTCAATGGGAAAGCCGTTGAAGACAGGCACCACCATGTTGCCGGCGGACAGCAGAAGGATTCCGATCAGCAAAGGCACCACCTTGGAACACACGCTCTTATTCTTTCTGCACCTCCATATTATAGCCATGGAATGTATGACAACAAGGAAGCACAGACCGTATATGGCAATAACACGCCACGTCATATGATACACGAAAGACACATTTCCGTCAGCCCGGATAATTTCCGGCGCTGCAAGCAGGTTATGGGTCGCCATGTTGTAAATATTGACCGCCAGGATCAGGAACAGCCATACACGGTGGTACTTCTTGGGCGTATAGCCGCAGAAATCCCGTATAAAACGGAAAAATGCATACGGTACCAGAGCAATTCCCAACAAAGACAGATGAAACCATACCTGATAGGACGGCCACGCCATAAGCCTCATGAGCAGAGAACCGCCTGTCCATAAAATCAGGCTCCCCAAGACACCAATAAAGTCTCCCACCAGCTTCGACTTTTTAGCCGATATGAAAGCCAGCATGAGAAACAGATAAAAACATAAGGCTGTGACGGAAATAAAAACATAGCTTCTCATACGATCAGTATCTCCTTTGCCTGTTGGTTGGCTCCTGCATCCTTACCATTTCCTGTACATCGTGAATCGAAGGGTTAATATGCCTCAGCGGCTTCCCTGTCTTCTCCTCATATGCGCTGAATGTTCCGCATTTGAGAACCGTTATCTCCAACGGATCCATACCCAGTATGTGCTTTAAGTCGTGGTAATCCTGATCCACATATTTAAAGTAAATGGTAAGATGCTCCTTCAGCAGCTCCCTGCTCACTGCCCGGTTCACAATGGTGCCCGGAGTCAGCTCTACATACATGTGCAGGAAAGGCCTCCCCTTATCAGCCGTGAACTCCTTTAAGGCAACCCAGCCTGCAACCTCCAGCCCTGAAAGCTCAATCACGTTCTTGATGGAATTCTCCGATATCCTGGTAAAGCCGGCGATATCAATAATATCCGGCACCCTGTCTATGTATTCAAACCTTGGAATCCTGGTCTCATCCTCCTTGCTGGTGAGTCCCAGACAGCGGTACATATCGCCCACCCGGTATCTGGCAAAGGCTCCGCCCTTCAATACGGTCAGTACAAGTTCATATACTTCTCCGGGCACCACCTCGTCCATGCAGACAGTTTTGGGAACGTAGGAGGAATCCTCCATATTCCTGTACATTTCCGCCTCCGGCATGAACTCATAAAAGCATGAATCAGGGAAAAAGTACAGACCGTTGCGGTTCCAGGTCTCTGTTCCCACAAAGCTGGGTTCCGTGCCCGCAAACACCTCCACCGGCCGGATGCCCCACAGCTCCTCCAAATCGTCTTTATAGCAGCGGTTGTCAGTACCGGCGCACAGAAATCCTTTCAGCTGAAAAAGGTCTTTCGGCATCAGGGGGCGTTCCTCCTTTTGGCACTGTTTCTTTGCCTTTACGTACTTAATTGCCATAGACGGCGACATGTTTAAAAGCTTCTTTAAGGAGGAACCGCCCTTTTTGCTGCCTTCTGAAAGGCTCGCAATGCTCTTGCTCACATAATAAGCTACGCTTCCCATTCCGAAGAAAAAATCAATTCCCTTGCTGAGTCCCATTTTAAAGCCACGCTTATTGCGCTCCGTAAATGTCATATTTACGGCTTCATTGACCGGCGGCAGGAATTCCATATGGAACTGATCCGATAATCCCAGGGGTATCAGGCCCGTTATATAGGGAAGGGGGGCCAGGCCATAGAGAAAGGTATCGCCCACACCAATATCAAAATTTCCTCTTCCTTTGCTGGTAGCCATCATAAGGCAGGTAATAATATTATTCTTATAGGTTTCCAGCATGCCGCGGGTATAGGGGGCTACCTTAATTGGATGTTTTCCTCCCTCCCATGTAGTCTGAAGCCAGATAATGGGCTTGTCCGGAAGCATCTCCTCTTTCTTCATAAGGAGAACATCTGCATAATCATCATAGGTGGTCAGGGGCACCATGGAACGAAACTCTTCCACATTGGAAGGCTTCCTGCCCTTTAAGATCTTCTGCCCCAGGGGACTGCTGCTCCAGATCTTAATCTGTTCCTCCAGCAGCCTTCTCTGTATCTTCATATAGGATTCCATGTCCAGGTCCAGGAAACCACAGTACTCCTGCCAGATCCTGTCATACTCCTGGTTTACCAGCTTTTCCTCAAACGTCACTTATGTTCACCGCCCTTTATAATTTTCGGTATTAAAAATGGCACAGTCCTTTGATAATCCTCATAATCAGAAAACTCCCTGACAAATATGCAACGGTCCTGATACCAGGCATACAGCAGATTGAACAGGGATAACACGATGGAGAGCACAGCCCGCTCTTCCATTCCCGTGGACATTCCCAGACATAAAAAGCAGCCAAAAAACCACCAGATGCCAGGATGGCGGCAAAAGCTGTATACTCCGGTTCTGCATACCTTATGCTTGTCCGCCTCCCTGCAGTAAGTGCTGTCGAAAGGAAGGGCAAAATAAAGGGTATGGATAAGGCAGATCAGGAACAGCACCGCTCCCATCAGCCACACAATCCATCCCGCAGTCCTGACGGATACAGAGAGCCAAACCAGTCTGACAGCCACCGCGGCCAGAAACAGATTTCCAACCGCAAAAAAAAGAGTCATCCATCTTGTTTTGACAAATACCCTGTTCCAGTCATACAGAAAAAATAAAACAAACGCTCCCAAGCCTAGAATCCAGTCCAGCATCTACTCTCCCTCATATATGACACAGTACAGCAAAAGACGCCATACAAAAAAACTTATTTTACGAACAATATTAATCTTACCATAAAGTGTCAAAAAACGGAAGATATGGGACCGGACACAATTTTCTCATTAATGACTAATTTTAAAATATTTCGTAATTATACAAAAAAACTTATTAAAAATCCGCAGCCGTCAGATTTTACAACATCACTACCGTTAATATAGAACTTATTTGCGCATCAGATTGTTTATTAGATAACTAAAAAAACGCCCCTGAGAGTAAACAAAAAATGCGCAAACCCTGCCTGGATTCACGCATTTTTTTATTCTCTTCTTAAAGCATATATCCTCAAAACCGCACATTGCCATAATCTTTCTTCATCCGCTTTAAGCGGTTTTATAAAAATTCTTCCTTATTTTCCGCAGTCTCCCCATGTTCTTCATTTAATATCCTGGTTAAAAGGGCTTTACAGCCTTCGCAAACATCTTTATAGGTAGCCTCGAAATCTCCGGTATACCACGGGTCTGCTATATCCCCGGGATTAGGACCAAAGTCCAGAAGACGCTTTACCTTTCCTTTGGGGTCCCCGCCCAGAATCCGCATCATATTGGTAATATTCCGGCTGTCCATACCGATCAGATAATCGTATTTATTGTAATCCTTCCGTGATATCTGTACCGCATACTTTCCAGCGGTAGAAATGCCGTGCTCCTTAAGCTTATTCCTGGTTCCGTGATGGACCGGATTTCCGATCTCCTCTGTACTGGTGGCGGCTGATGCGATAAAAAAGCAATCGCTTAAATGCTTCTTTTCCACCATGTCTTTCATGACAAACTCCGCCATGGGAGATCTGCATATGTTGCCGTGGCAGACGAAAAGTATTTTTATCATAGTTACTTTAACCCCTATTCTGCTGTATCTTTCTTTTTTAGGACTTATCTTTTTTTTAGGACTTTCCAAAGTTTTTGTCTTTTTTTGCTTATTCTTTTATGCTTCTTCCATGCAAACATGTAAAAGAGCCTTATCATAATAATATCATAAATAAGGCCGAAAATCCATCTATACTGCATTTACTTTCATTATGAAGTACTAATAAAAAATGCGCAAACCCATATCGGATTTACGCATTTTTATTCTCTTCTTAAAGCATATACCCTCAAAACCACACATTGTTCTATATCTTTTCATCCGTTCTTCTTTCCTCTTACCTAAACCAACCTGGTTAAGCCCTCGACCTATTAGTGACAGTCAGCTACACACGTTGCCGTGCTTC
>JAEZFK010000019.1 GCA_023437715.1 Bacillota bacterium
GTCAGCCCTTGACATGCCCTGAAAGGTAGGGTATATATAAACCAAGGGCTGAAAGCTCATCCAGAAGCCTTCAGCCCTACCACTTATCATAGAAGATCTGTTTTTACAGAGATTTCTTCACACACTCGATAAAATTGCAGCACTTATAGTATTTTTTCTTTACATCTTTGATCTATTGATCTATAATCACAGGAGAGATAATTTCTCTATTATTCTATTACTCTATTATTCAATATTCAATTTTTCCCAAAAGTCGTTTAAAAATCCCAAACCATACAGGCTTACTTTCCAAACCATCATTATCGTATTCCATTCTTGCAGCCGGACTTCTGAAATGTTATAATTTCTATACAGCATGCGACTGCAAATGCCGAAATACAAGCGTTCTTATGATTTTGACATGATGTTCTGCGGAAAGTATTTTTTCAGCAGGATGTCAAAGCATGATACCTCCTGTTGTTCATATAGATATTTAGAATTAAAAAGGAGGTTTTACAAATGGAGGAAAGTCTCAAAAGAGAGTTGCATGGAGCTGGCTTAAATGCGGCGTATGACGGACATGCAAAAAGACTTCTGGCTCAAAAAATTGTATTGGCTCATATTCTCGTGAATGCGGTTTCTGAATTTACAGGAATGGAGCCGGAGGACGTGGTTCCCCTTATTGAAAATGAGCCGGAAATATCGGTGATTCCTGTCAATCCGGGAGAAGCCAGGCGCCAGGAGGAACCGGAAACAGGAAAAGAACAAGAGGATTTGATGCCTGCCATCATCGGAAGAAATACAGAGAGTCAGATTCCTCATGAAGGAAAGATTACTTATGACGTCCATTTCGTTGCCTGGGCGCCGGGGAGAGAGGAACGGCTGAAAATTATTTTAGATGTGGAAGCCCAGAAAAATTTTTATCCCGGTTACCATATTGTATCAAGAGGCATTTTCTATACTTCCCGCATGATTTCTGCACAGCTGGATACGGAGTTTAGGATTCCGAATTATAATGATATTAAGAAAGTGTATTCTATTTGGATTTGCATGAATTCGCCGGAAAAGATCGGCAATACCATAACGGAATTCTGTATGAATAAAAAAGACCTCGTGGGAACTTCCGGTGATTTGGGAAGATATGATTTGCTCAGCGTTATTATCATAGGCTTATCAAGGGAGCGCGCGGAGGAGACGGATGGAACAAAGCTTCATAGGTTTTTAGGAACCTTATTTTCCTCCCGCTTGTCAGCGGAAGAAAAAAAGAATATTTTGTCGTCGGAATTTAAAATTCCAATGGAGCCGGAATTGGAGAGGAGGATTAACATTATGTGTAATTTAAGTGAAGCGATTGCGGAAGAAGGAATGGAGAAAGGGATGGAGAAAGGAATAGAGAAAGGAATAGAAACAGGAAGAAAACAGGAAAGGGAACAGTTGATTGCCAATTTTTTAAGAAATGACAATCACGTCAGCCATGCAGTAAAAATGTTAGGAGTGCCCGAAAAGCTGGTGCTCCTGGTTGCTCAGAAAGAAGAAATTGAGGTTATACAGTGATGGTTAAGATGATCTGTTTGTATTAGAAATAAGAAACAGAATTGTCCCGAAAACAGGAATAAGCGCTTTGAAACGGTCATAGCCGGATCAAAGCGCTTGTTTTATGTGTTATTTATTTTTTACTGAAATTTCTATTTTACAGCATTTTTGAAAATATTATTTGTCTGCTTCTTCATCCTTCCGAAGTATAGTTGCAAAAGCAAATATACCCAGGAGGATTGAGAATCCGAACAGAAAGTTTATTGCCATATTAGCAGGTCTGCCGTCGCCGGTCTTTGGCAGACCAAGGGGAACAAGCTGTCCATCGACTCCTACCATGTAGCCAAGAGGTACCTCCCCGAAAATATCGTATAGCTGCTGAGGCGCGTAGTAGTTGCCGTCAGGTCCTTTTAAGTAGCCTTGGGGTACCTCAGCAGGGGGTACTGATTCTGTTGGTGCAGGAGGCGTTGGGGTCGGAGTAGTCGGAGTTACAGGCGGCTTTGGGTTACCGCCGCCGCCACCGCCGCCACCTCCATGATAGTATCTTGAATTGGTAAACTCGGCTTTTGCAGTTATATCCTTTGAAATAGTGCCTTCATGGCCAGAGGATTCGGTTTTGTATCCCTCAGATGAATAGTCATCTTCAGTAATAGTATATTTAGTTCCGTGAAGCAGGCCGCTAATGGAAATGCTTTGTCCGTCGGCAAGTTCTATTTTATCGCCGCTTGTAATTTTTCCATTTGGAACTCCTTTTCCCACATAATCGTAGGTTCCATCATTGTCAAATGTAACAGTGAAGGTAAATTTCTTTGTCTTGCTGCCTCCATTGCCTATGACAGTCTTGCTGATGATTAAGCCTCCGAGGAGTGACTGGGAATTTTTAAAGACAACGGCAGAATCTTCTCCTGCTGAAATCTTATCAGCTGCGTTACCTGAAATCGTAGGCTCCTCATATCCTTCAGAAGCATAGCTTGCTTCCATTACCTGATACTGCGTATCTTTTGGAATGCCTGAAATGGTAATGGACTGTCCGTCAGAAAGGGAGATGGTATCTCCGCTTTTGATTGATCCGTTAGGAGCTCCGTTGCTGCCGGAATAAGCGTAGGCAGTCGTGTCTTCAACTTCATCTTTTGTAAAAGTAACAGTAAAATCAAAAGGTTTTTTTGAATCTCCTAAGGTGACCTGCTTTTTAATAGTCAGGCTTCCTGGCTGATAGTTGATGAAGTGGGCTTCAGCCGTTGGCGTTGTTGTAATATTGCCGGAAAAAAAGGAGTCAGGGGTTACATATCCATTGGCAGTAAGGTCTTCTTCCTCTATACGGTAGGTTGTGCCAATCGGAAGGTCAAATACAGTAATTGTCTGATTATGCTTTAAAGAAATATGATCTCCATTTGCGACGGTTCCATTTGTACCATCACTTTTTTCGTAGGGATAATTTCCTGGAGCATCCAAAATCACTGTAAAGTCAAATGACTCATCTGTTTTATCGCTGTTTCCTTCCACTGTTTTTTTAATAATCAGGTTTCCTACAGTTCCGCCTGCATTGTTTTTGACGGTTAAATCGTTGGTTTTAACTCCGTTTATCCAGGTAGAAGGCGGTCCGCCCATAAGATCTGCAACAATTTCTACATTGTAAATGTTTTTGGATACCACATAATCAGTAGGTGCCTTCGTCTCGATTAAAGTATATTCTCCGACAGGGAGGACTTTCATGAGGATTTTTCCGTCGTCTTTACTGGTAGCAGTTCGAAACGGCACGTTTTCCCCGACTTTTCGCAGTTCAAAGGTTGCACCGCCAAGGGGGGTATTATCTGCCTTTGTTTTGTTGATCCTTACATAACCACCGAAGTTTAAGCTGGCAGAGGCATCCGAACTTTGTACCGTATAAGCATTGCTTGTTGGCTGTCCGCCTGTTTTGCTGCCCGAGAGGGTAACCGTATTGGTCAAGCTCGCACCGGCTGTTTCAGAGGTGATAATCGTTTCATAGATTAGCTGGTAGGCTTTGGTTCTATCTGGTATGTGGAAAGTCAATAGACGCTCGGCCTCCGCATATTCAATGGAAGTTCCTAAAGGGGTGAATTCCTTACTCGGTGCAAGACTTCCATCAGGTTGGAGTATCATTTCATATACCTTGACGCTGCCTCCTTTCAACTCCATTCCCTCTGGCAGCTTGTCTTCGATTTTCATTTCCGTTATGCCGGGAAGGGAAGCATCCAAAATATCCAGGCTGTACGGGTTGTAGTTTACCGTCCACTGGGCCAGAGCATCAGCTGTTCGAACAGGGGCCTCTTTATCGATAATCGTGCTGTCTACCTGGACGGATTGAGAATCCTTAATGCCTGTCGTCCATTTTTCCGTTGTCAGACTCAGTTCATTGGTTACATTGGTGCTTTTATTGGAACTGAAGTAGGTTTTTAAAGTGGCATCAGTGGGCCTGGCTTTTATCAGGATTACATATGGTTTTTGTAGGGCTTTAAAGGTGAATTCAGCGGTTGTTCCGTTAATTACAGCACTCATGCCGGTTACAGTACTTGGGTCCAGAGAGGCGCCATTCGCCGTTACTGATGTGGCGGTTCCTGTAATGCCTTCAAAGATGTAGTAGTCGCTGCCATCGTTAAACTTGACAAATTCCCAGCCAGATGGTAGTGCGTCTTTGACTGTGACATCACCTAGGAATTCATCCTTTGCATTTTTCAATGCTGTCCAGTCTAAACCATTAGCATTGACACTCAATCGGAATACTGCGGATTTGTCGGTGTAGTCAAATCCATCGGTGATGGTACTTGTCTTATTATTGGCACCGGAAGAGGTATTTGCGGCAGATCCCCGTTTCAGCATCTCTTTGTTCAGCAGCTGGCTGCCATAGTCAACATCCTTTGATGCTTTATTCAGCTCCCTGTTACCGCTGATAAGGGAGGCTGTATTCCATAACTTCTTAGAGGTGTTGGCTGCAAAAAAGTCCGGATTTGTCACCTTGGAGTTAAATTCAATTGTAGTTGAACCAGGATTGTTTAAGCCTTCAAATATCAAAAGATCGGCAACCGCAATTCCATCCTTGGTGAGAGTCTTTTTGGTCAAATTAAAACTGGGATTAGTTGAAGTTGAAGTTAATCCGTCGGCATATTTCTGATTATACTGTGGGTGGAGGAAATCTTTGTTAATACTGCCCAGCTGATCAGTGAATTCACTTAAATTAATGCTTTCTCCGTAAACAAGAAGGTCATATACTTTCAGATCCGGGAAAGTCTGGCCTTTGGTATTCACATCAATCGTCCATTTAATAAGCTGCTTTTTGGCATCTTTTACTGAACCGGATTTGGAAATTGCATTATAGCCTACACCGACTCCTTTTGAAACAGCTCCAAGGCCGTCTCCGGTTCCCGGATAATCGTCCCATGAAAGAGTGGCAGTGTTGTTGTATGTTGTAATCCCTCCTGTAATATCCCCTGCATCATTGGGGACGATTGATACAATGGTCAGAAGGTATTTGCCTGTAATATCTCCCAGTTCATATTTGTCATTTACAGGAGCCGGTGAACTCCAAGATTTTATTCCATCAGAGTAAGTGCCAGAGTCAGAACTCCATTTTTCCAGCTTTGCACTTTTGAATGTCATTCCTTGTTTAAGAATATCCGTAACCACTGCATTATCCAGAGTAGTACCGTTGGTATCTATGAGAATGGACCATGTGATGGTGCGGTTTTTCGGATCATAATTTTCATCACTATCTTGATTCTCTTTACCTGACTTGGAGATCCATGTGGGCGGTGTGTAGGTCGTCTGTCCTTCAATTGATACCGTTTCCTCACCCTTTTTTACTGTTGCAGTATTGGTGAAATCTTTACTGGAAGTGGAATAGTAGTCCGCATCTGATATCTTTGTCCGGAATACAATGGTTTGTTCCGTCGTGGAGTTTGGCGGAAATGTGTAGGAGAGGGTATTGGAGTCCGGATCATACACCGTACTGTCATCTGTTATGGAGGTTGTGTTCACCTTTACAGATCCAGCTGTAAATTCCCCTACATGATCCAGGTTATCAGAAAATACATATCCTGCCAGGTCGACAGCAGTTTCAGGCGTTGTCTCTTTGTATGCCCGAACCTTGACAGTCCATTCAATCTCCTTATTTGCCTCATCAATGTAAGCTGTTTTACTCTTTTCATACGTTATATCCAGAGCAGGAACGGCTACTGTGTAAGATTTATCCAGAATCTTTACGGAGTCTGTTTTTCCATTGCCGTCATCGTTACTGTTGTCATATTTAAGATTTGCCGTAAATTCTGCGGTTACATTATGAATTCCAATCTCTTCATTACCGTTAAAGACATCCTCATCACCATTAAATTCGACAGTAGCTTCCATTTTTCCGGTTGAAGCATTTTTTGATAAAGTCAGAGTTCCGACGCTGTAGTTTGTCTGGCCCGCTTTATGAACCAAGTTAAAGGTTACGGGAGCAAGAATCGTGAACCCTTCTCCCAGCGTAAACGTTGCGGTATCCCCTTGACTGACATAAGGTCCGTCAGGATCATCAGGATCTTCATAATCACCTAATACTGGAATTCCAAACGAAATCTCAACAGAAAGAGGCTGTTGATAGTTGATATTAAGGGCATTTGTGACATCCTTGCCATTTTGAGTTACCTTGGCTGAAATGTCTGTGAGAATTTTGTCTACCGCTGCAAAAGGTTCTATCCCCATGCCAGCCTTAACTCCTTGCTGCTTATTCCCTGTGTCCCCTGTAGCCTTATCGGACTCAGAAGGAGAAGATACATGGACTTCCTCTGAGGGCTCTTCTGTTTCCTCAATGATATCTGTATCCTCTTCTGTATCAGAGGCCAGAGTTTCTTCTGAGGGCTCTTCTGTTTCCTCAATGATATCTGTATCCTCCTCCGTATCAGGGGCCGGAGTTTCTTCAGTGTTAATTATAAGTACGCCTGTTTCCGGTGTATCCGACTCAGCCCTCACGTTACCGGCAGGCAAGAACACATTCAACACCAGCAGCATGGCCAGAAGCCAGTTTATAAATCTTTTTTGTTTCTTTCTTTTCAAATCTCGTTCCTCCTTTATTGCAAAGTCTTTTCCAAATTTTAAAAACTTTTCTATGCAAAAGAATCCTAACGTAACTATAGCAAAAATGGGCGCTTGGGATTACTTGATGCGTTAAGTTTTCAACGAATCATGAAAGGCTATCACAGCATATCAGCCTATAATGAAAATAGGTTCATGGCCCCACTCCTTTTTTAGCTTGCTATTGCTTTATAATGGAGACAGGAACAAGTTTGGCTGCACATTGGTGGATTTGCACCCCTGAGTACAACCGGTAGAACTGATTAGCAGCATTTATGGTATCGGGACAACTGCCTCTTCTGCCATCATAGCGGAGATAGGCATTAACATGGCTCGTTTTAAAATCGCAGAATATATCTGCTCATAGGTCGGGTTATGCCCTGGAAATAATGAAAGTGCCGGAAAACGAAAAAGCACTTCTATCACAAAGGGAAATCCCTATATCAAGAGTATGCTTTGTGAGATTGCCTGGGTAATTGACGGAAAGCGGAATACTTATCTGTCCGCATGATATTGGAGAATTAAGCAGAACAAAGAGGCAAAAAAAGCAGTTGTCGCACTTGCCAGGAAACGGCTAGTTATCATTTTTATTTGATGAATCCTGTTTTGAAATTCGTCGCAAAAAATGTGAGAAGAAGCAACTTTCCAGATACATCGGAGAACTGGAAAAGCACGGCTGCCGCGTGGAATGCCAAACTTAAATGAACCTTTTATTTGGAGAATCACTCATACCGCTTTATTTGCTATGCATTCATGATTGTTGAAAACATTTGTTGTCAATGTTCAATTTTGCTACGAGTTGTTTATTTTCGTAGCAAAATACAATGTGGAAAAAGTTGATCCCTTTTGGCACTTAAATTATTGTATAGGATTGCTGCTTTTTTTGCTTGAAATTGGCAAAAAAAAGTTGCTGCAAAATAAATAAAATTTAAAAAAAATGTTGCAATAATTTCCATAAAGAGAAAGAACGGACAATAGGAATGAAAAAGGCAGTATTATTGCAGGAACTTATTTATATTTCTCAGGCATCAACAGCAGATTTTGCATTTGGCATGAATATGCCTCCAAGTAGATTGAGTGAAATCCGAAAAGGAGGGAAGCTCCCGTTTTTAAAAGAGAAAAGGATCTTCAGCAAGAAAATAATGCTATAGCATTTTCTTCAAAAAGAAAATATTATCCGCCAAAAGTCGCAGAACTTTCTTTAAATTAAAAAAGAATATGGAATATTTAAGCCCGCAATGGTATAATTAAAAAAAGCAAATGATAAGGAGCAGTAATAAACGTTATATGGATAAATATCAGGCATTAAAGCAATACTTCGGCTACGACAGCTTCCGGGAGGGCCAGGAGATTCTGGTCGACAGCATTCTGTCAGGGCGGGACGCCCTGGGTATCATGCCCACCGGCTCCGGAAAATCCTTATGTTTCCAGATTCCGGCTCTTATTATGGAAGGGATTACACTGGTCATTTCCCCTCTGATTTCCCTGATGAAAGATCAGGTAACAACTCTCAATCAGGCAGGCATTCACGCCGCATATCTTAACAGTTCTTTGACTGCAAGTCAGTATTATAAGGCCCTGGCCTATGCGCGGGAAGGGCGGTATCCCATTATTTATGTAGCACCGGAACGCCTCATGACAGAGGAATTTCTTGATTTTGCCCTGCATGCCAGAATTTCCATGGTAGCGGTGGATGAGGCACATTGCGTCTCCCAGTGGGGCCAGGATTTCAGGCCCAGCTATTTAAAAATTGTAGATTTTATTGATAAGCTTCCCAAGCGCCCTGTCATCAGCGCCTTTACGGCGACTGCTACAAAAGAAGTACGGGAGGACGTCATCGATATCCTTATGCTTCGGGAGCCGACCGTGGTTTCCACAGGCTATGACAGGCCCAATCTCTATTTAGGGGTTCTTTCCCCTAAGGATAAGTACGCCTCCCTGAAAAATTATGTAGAGTACCATGGGGACCAGTGCGGGATCGTCTACTGCCTGACCAGAAAGATGGTGGAAGAGGTCTGCGACAAGCTGAATCAGGATGGATTTTCAGCCACCAGATACCACGCAGGCTTAAGCGACAGTGAGCGGCAGAAGAATCAGGAAGACTTTATCTATGACAGAAGCCGGATCATGGTGGCTACCAATGCCTTTGGCATGGGCATTGATAAATCCAATGTGCGGTTTGTCATTCATTACAATATGCCGAAAAATCTGGAGTCTTACTATCAGGAGGTGGGCAGATGCTCAAGAGACGGGGAGCCCGGCGAATGCATCCTGTTCTACAGCGGCCAGGATGTGGTGACCAACCAGATGTTTATTGACAATAACCAGGATAACCAGGAGCTGGATTCCATGACCCGCCGGCTGGTCATGGAGCGGGACAGGGAGCGTCTGAAAAAGATGACCTTTTACTGCTTTACCAACGAGTGCTTAAGGGATTACATCCTGCGGTATTTCGGGGAATACGGAGAGAATTACTGCGGAAACTGTTCCAACTGCTTAAGCCAGTTTGAGACCGTAGATGTGACGGATATTGCAAGAGAGCTTGTAGGCTGTGTGGAGGCCAGCAGGCAGCGGTATGGGATCACGGTTATCATTGATACGGTGCACGGAGCCAATACGGCAAAGATCCGGAATTACCGTATGGACGGGAATCCCCATTACAGCGCCCTGGCGAAAGTGCCCTCCTATAAGCTGCGCCAGGTGATGAATCATTTGCTGCTGAACGACTACCTGGCTGTGACCAACGATGAGTATGCCATTGTAAAGCTGACTGGAAAGTCAAAGGCAGTCTTAGAAGAGGAAGAAGCCATAATCATGAAGATGGCAAAGGAGCAGGAGCCTGCCGCAAAAGGAAAGAGCGAAAAGAAAGCAAAAAAATCCAGCGGGGCTGCTCTGGAATTAACGAGAGAGGACGGGGAGCTGTTTGAAAAGCTGAGGACCTTGCGGCTTGAGGTGGCGAAAGAAGAAAAGGTGCCGCCTTATATTGTGTTTTCTGATAAGACGCTGGTACATATGTCCGTAAAAAAGCCGGGGACAAAAGAGGAGATGCTGTCTGTATCCGGAGTCGGCGAATTTAAATTTGAAAAATACGGAGCCAGGTTTTTAGAAGCAATTCACCGGTTTGCCGGAATATCGTGACGTTCCGAATTCGTTCACGTAATAATAATTCCCGCATGCGCGCATAATACGGATACATGCGATTTCAGACATGATGCGCGGCAGCGGGAATTATATAAGGAGGAACGATTATGAAAAAATCACTGGTTTTGATGCTCGTATCTGCTGTGTCTCTATTTCTGGCGGGCTGCGGCCCTGAACCGGCAAAAGAGACGCAAAAGGAGACAAAGGCAGCGGCGGCACAGGCAACGGCGGAAGCCGCCAGCCCGGGGGCCGCAAAGCCGGAGCTGGTTTTCAGATATGGAGAGGTAAACAGTGAAGATAACATTATCACGAAAACAGGCCATAAATTTGCGGAATATGTAAAAGAATTATCCGGAGGACGCATGGGAGTCCAGGTATATCCGGGCAATGCTCTGGGAAATGAGCGGACCTCTTTAAGGGCTTTGCAGGAGGGGGGAACCACCGTTGACATGTACCGGGGAAATACCAATGCCCTGACCGGCTACGGATTTAAAAAGCTGAATTTGTTCGGCCTTCCATATGTATTCAAGGACCGGGAGGGAATGTGGAAGGTCCTGGAGGATGAAAACCTGGGACAGGCATTTTTATCGGAAGGCCCCGAGGTTGGCGCCGGGATGGTTGGCTTATTCTATACGGATGAGGGCCCCCGCAATCTTTTTACCTCCCAGGAGATAAAGGGGCTCAGTGACATCCAGGGAAAAAGTATCCGTGTTCCCGAATCCGTTATCATGATGGATACCATATCAGCCTTAGGAGCCCGGCCAATATCCATGCCTTACAGCCAGCTTTACGATGCCATTAAGAACAAGGCTGTGGACGGCGGGGAAAATCCATTGCCCGCATATGTAACCAATAAGCTGTATGAGGTTGCACCCTATTACCTTTTGAGCAACCACGTATTCAGCCCCGGAATTGTTTTGATGGCGGAAGATAAGTGGAATTCTTTAAGCCCGGAGGACCAGCAGATTCTTCTGGAAGCCGGAAGAAGGGCCTCTGAGTGGAATAAACAGGAGATTCAGGCTGAAGAGGCCAGGCTTCTTAATGAACTGAAAGAATTAGGAGTTACGGTTATTGAGATGTCTCCGGAAGACGAAGCAAAGGCCAGGCAAGCGGAAGCAATTGTCCGTACCAGCTTCAGTCCGGGGCTGGAAGATCTGCTGAATCAGATCATGGAATTACAATAATGATTCTTTCAGGAAGGGCAGAGGGATTCTGCCTTTCCTGTTATTGAAAAGATGGAATTGAAAATGTTTCATTTTTTGTCTATACTTAAGAGAAGAAGTACTTCAATGGTTTTTGCCAGAAAGGAATGGGAAGACATGAAGATTTTTCATTTGTCTGATTTACATATAGGAAAACAACTGAATGGCTACAGCTTAAGAGAAAATCAGGAAGCGGTTTTAAATCAGATTGTGGCTTATGCCGCCGCCTGTCATCCTGATGCAGTCTTAATCTGCGGAGACATCTATGATAAGACGGCTCCTTCCGGGGAAGCTTACACCATTTTCGGCAGTTTTCTGGAGGCTCTTTCTGAAATAACCCCGCAGATTCCTGTGCTCATCATCGCGGGCAACCACGATTCGCCGGAGCGGCTGTCCTATGCCAGCCCATTTTTGGAAAAGCACCGCATTCATCTGTCGGTTTTTCCGCCTCAAGGCCCTGAAGAATACTTAAAAAAGGTGATCATTGAGGATGAATACGGACCGGTGAATTTCTATCTTCTTCCGTTTTTAAAGCCGGGTTATGTAAGGCCTGTTTTCCGGGAAAATCATCCGGACGGATATGAAAGTGCCGTAAAGGCCATTCTGGAACGGGAAGCCATTGACCTCAGGGAACGCAATGTCCTTTTATCCCATCAGTTCTATGGTGGAGGCGGCAGGGACCCGGAGACCTGTGAATCCGAGCAGGCGGTCATCCTTTCCGGCGGCCTGGACCGTGTGGATGCTTCCGTCCTTTCAGGCTTTGATTATGTGGCTCTCGGTCATATTCACGGTTCCCAAAAGGTAGGAGGAGACAGGATACGGTACAGCGGAACTCCCTATAAGTACTCTGTCAGTGAAGAATTCCACAAGAAATCCATTACAGTGGTGAATCTGGGGAGAAAGGAAGAGGAGATTAAAATTGAATTTCTTCCATTAAAGGGCATCCAGGATGTGCGCAGGGAAAAGGGAAGCCTGACGGATATCCTTTCCAGGGCAACAGAAGAAAACCGCCATGATTTTGTCAGCGTCACCCTTACGGATGAGGAAGAGCCCTACCGGGTCAGAGAGCGGTTGGAGGAGGTGTTCGACCATTTGCTGGAGCTTCGCGTGGATAATGAACGGACCAGGCAAAAGCTTTTGGAGGGCGCGGAGCCGGTTCCTGTCCTTAAGCCCCTGGAGGCTTTCCGCCAGTTTTATAAGGCGGTCCGGGGAGAAGAGATGACAAAAGAGGCGGAGAAAGCCATGGAACGGATTGTGCAGGAAGCAAAAGAGGAGGAAGGAGTATGAAACCGCTGAAGCTTGTCATGTCCGCCTTTGGTTCCTATGGCGGAAAAGAAACCGTGGATTTTGAAAAGGTGGGCCATGGGATATTCCTCATTACGGGAGATACGGGAGCGGGAAAGACCACTATTTTTGACGGGGTGGCCTTTGCGCTGTTTGGGGAAACCAGCGGACAGAAACGGGAGCCCTCCATGATGCGCAGCCAGTACGCGGCTGAGGACGAGGAGACCTTTGTCTCCTTAAAATTCTCAGAGAGAGGGGAAATCTTTGAGATCACAAGAAGTCCTTCCTACATCCGGGTCAGCAAAAGGAAAAATAAAAACGGGGAGTACTCTGCCATCCAGGTCCCGGCCAAAGCCAGCCTGATTCTGCCGGATGGACTGGAATATGCGGGAAACCTTCGTGATATCAACCAGAAAATTCAGGAAATCATAGGAGTGGACCAGAACCAGTTTTCCCAGATCGCCATGATCGCCCAGGGAGACTATTTAAGGCTTCTCCATGCTTCCTCCAGAGAGCGGAAAGAGATATTTTCCAGAATTTTCAATACCGGCATATACAGCCGCATCCAGATGAAGCTGAAGGAGCAGAACAATCTGCTTTACGGAAAGCTGGAGGACAACCGGAAGCTGTGCTTCCACCAGCTTCAAAATATGGAGCTTTTGGAGGACAGCAGCCATCTGGAACACTGGAAAGAGCTTTTAGAGTTTAAGGAAACAAAAACAGAAGCCATCAGAGAAACCCTTACCCTGGCCCTGGAAGAATTCAGGGAAAAGGAACAGGCTCTTCGCAAAGAGGGGGAGGACAGGGGAAAGCTGCTTGGAGAGGTGGAAGGCCATTTGAGCCGGGCAGAGGAGGTCAACCGGCTTTTTGACGGATTGGAGCAGGCCGGAGCCGGTTTAAAGCTTCTGGAAGCGCAGGAAGAACGCTGGAGGAAGGTGAAGGATTGCTTAAGGCTGGCCGGACTGGCGGAGAAGGGGAGCCTGTGGGAGACCCGTTTTCTGGATAAAAGCAAAGAATACCGGACATCCGTCCAGAAGAAAGAGCAGCTGGAAAGGGAATGGACGGCTTTAAACAGGGCCTTGCTGGAAGCGGAAAAGGCGGTAAAGGAAAGCAGGGAAGCTTCGTCCATAGAGGTCCCGGAGCTTTCCGCCCGCATTGCCAGGCTTGAAGAGGTCATGCCCCTGTATGGACAGTGGAAAAAGAGCGAGGAATCCTATCTCAGTAAGAAAAAGGAAGAGGAACAGGCAGAGAGACATTTTCAATCCATAGAGGCAGAGCTTGCCGGGCTGAAAGAGCGGCTGTCCGCCAGTGAGGCAAGGCAGGCCCAGATGGAAGAAAAGGCAAGGCAGCTGCCGGAAGCAAGGCAAAGGAAAGCCGGATTCACGGAGAGGCAGCAGGCCCTGTCCGGCCTTGAGGCCGCAATCAGGATCCTGGAATCAAATCTTATAAAAATGGAAGATTGTAGGGCCCGGGCCCGGGCTGCCCAAAGAGCCTGTGAGCAGGCGGAAAGCACCTATAATGATATGTACCGGGAGTTTCTGGCTGCTCAGGCCGGAATCATGGCGGAAAAGCTGACCGATGGACAGCCATGTCCTGTCTGCGGCTCCATCCATCATCCCCGCCGGGCGGAATTGGCCGAAGGGGCAGTCACCCAGGATAAGGCAGAGCAGGCAAAGAAAGCCCGGGATCATGCGGAGGAGCAGCGGGGAAGGGCGGCCGAAGAAAGCATCAGAGCCTTGGAGAGCTGCCGCCACCAGGAAGAGCAGATAGACAGGGAGGCCCGGAAATGGCTTGGAGTGGGGCAGCCGTCAGAGAATTCACAGCCCCTTTCGGGGCAGGAACCGGTGATGCCCTTAGACCAGCTGAAAGGAAAGCTTTCGGAAGAAATAAAGCGCTGCAGTCAGGCTCTTACGGAAGCGGAAAAAGAAGAGCAGGAAGCCATTGAAGCTACCCGTCTTCTGTCAGAAATCCTGGAAACCAGAAAGGCAGACCGGAAAAAACAGGAGGAGCTGGAGCCTGAAAGAGAAAGGGCTCTCAATGCCTGGCAGGAGAGGAAGCTGGAAGCCGTCTCCTGTCTGATTCAGGCTGATAAATTAAAAGAGCGGCTTCCTTTCCCCGATGAGAAAGCGGCTTCCGAAGAGCTGACCCGCCTGAAAGACAGAAAGGAAGCCCTCTTAAAGGCGGAGGCAGAGGCAGAAGAGCACCGCAGGAAAGTCCTGGAGGAAGCAAAGGAGAAGAAAGGCCGTCTGGATTCAGAAGCGGAAAACGGAGAAAGCCTGAGGCTTGGGGTGGAAGACGCAGAAAAAGCCTATTATTCCGCCATAAAGGATCTGGGCTTTTCTGATGAAGAGGACTACCGCAGGGCAAGGCAGACGCCGGAAACCATGAAGCAGTGGGAGGAAGAAGTCCAGGACTATGAAAAAGCCCTGGAAAAAGCCCGTACCATTTATAACCAATATAAAAAACAGACTGAAGGGCGGGAACGGATTGAAACGGGCTGGTGGAAAGAAGAGGCCGCTGCCCTCCGGGAAGAGCAGAAGCGGCTTCAAAATGAAACGGCAAGGCTTACAGGACTTTACAGCAGGGCCGCTCAGGCGGAAAATAATTTAAAGAGACTGTGGAAAGAACGGGAGGAGCTGGAAGAGGAATATTCCCTTTACCACAACCTGTTCCAGACCGCCAACGGGAAGATGACCGGCTCCGTCAGCCTGGATTTTCAAACCTACGTCCAGAGACAGTATTTCAGCCAGATGATCCAGGCGGCGAACCAGCGGCTTAAGGTGATGACAGACGGCCAGTTCCTTTTACAGTGCAGGGACTTGGACGCCCTGGGAAAGCAGGGGGAGGTGGGCCTGGACCTGGATGTGTACACCATGGCAACGGACAGGCTCAGGGACATTAAAACCTTATCCGGCGGGGAATCCTTTATGGCAGCCCTGGCCATGGCCCTGGGAATGGCGGATATCATCCAGCGGACCGCAGGGAATGTGTCCATGGATGCCTTATTCATCGACGAAGGCTTTGGTTCCCTGGATGAAGAATCCCGGTTAAAGGCCGTCCGCATTCTCCAGGAGCTGGCAGGCGGACGCAGGCTGGTGGGAATCATTTCTCATGTGACGGAATTAAAAGAACAGATAGGGAAGAAGCTGACGGTCAGAAAGACAGAAAAAGGAAGCAGGATCCAGTGGGAGCTGGAAAGCCCCTGATTTCTATCCAAAAGAGAGGAAGACACCATGTTAAAATGTGAAAGAACCAGTGTAATGAACATAGAAAATGCCATCCGGGGTGCAAGAAATCCCATGAACAGCTGGAACCGGATGGACAGCGATTATAATGAAGACGGGGAATACATTCTGGGCCCTAATGATTTAGGCCTTGCAAAGCGTTTGAGAAAGGCAGGCAGCGATCACCGCAAATACGTCCGCCAGATTTTTGTGTCCGTGGACATCACAGCCCCCCTTTACTGGTGGAAGGAATACGATACCTATAAAGTAGCCACAACGGCCAATTCCACAAGCACCATGCACAAGATTCACAGCAAGCCCTTTGAAATGGAAGATTTCAGCCATGATCACATGACAGACTCTGCCCTGTCCTTTATGGGTGCCGTTGTAGCCGAATTAGAGAAAATCCGCCTTCGCTATATGGAAACAAAAAGCAAAGAAGACTGGTACGATTTAATTCAGCTCCTGCCCTCCAGCTACAACCAGATGAGGACGTGCACCTTAAACTATGAAACCCTCATTAACATTTACTTTGCAAGACGGAACCATAAGCTGGAGGAATGGCATACATTCTGCCGGTGGATTGAAACCCTTCCATACGCGGCGGAACTGATTCTTGCGGAAGACGAATAAATGCGAGGGGGAATTATGAATATTATTGTTGCAGTAGATAAAAACTGGTCCATCGGAAACCAGGGCCAGCTTCTCGTTTCCATTCCTGAGGATAAAAGGATGTTCCGGGATGAAACCCTTGGAAAGGTTATTGTCATGGGCAGGAAAACACTGGAAAGCCTTCCAGGAAAGCAGCCCTTATATGGAAGGACGAATATTGTTCTGACCAGGAATCCCGATTATAAGGTGAAAGGGGCCGTGGTCTGCCACAGCCTTTCAGAGGTCCGGGAAGAACTGAGCAGATATCCGGAAGAAAACTGCTTTATCATAGGCGGACAGAGCATTTATGAACAGTTTCTTCCCTTTTGTGACACGGCCCATGTGACATATATCGACTATGCCTACAGCGCAGACACATATTTTCCTGATCTGGACAAGGACCCATCCTGGGAAATGACGGCGGAAAGTGATGAACAGACATATTTTGATCTATGCTATACATTTCGTATGTATAAAAAAATAAAGTAAATTACCTGGCAATTAAAATTTTGTGATATTTTGTAAAAAATATTGTCAGGTCACCTTAAAGATGTTAATATGATACGAGTACTATTAGACCTGATTGTTTGGGAAGGCTTTCAGGAAAGGTGTACAGATATATTCACGAAGACATTAGGAGGATGAAGATGTATAAGATTTTAAAAGCAGAGTTGTTAGCTGACAAGATCTATCTGATGGATGTGGAAGCACCCCGGATTGCCAAAGCCTGCCAGCCAGGAGAGTTTGTTATCGTTAAGACAGACGATAGAGGAGAGCGAATCCCGCTTACGATCTGCGATTATGATCGTGAGAAGGAAACGATTACTATAGTATTTCAAACCCTGGGTGCCAGCACTCAGAAGATTGCTGAGCTGACTGCCGGAGACAGCTTTAAGGATGTAGTAGGACCCCTTGGAAATGCTTCCGAGTTCGTTCATGAAGATCTTGAGGAATTAAAAAAGAAAAAGTTCCTGTTCGTAGCCGGCGGTGTCGGAACCGCACCTGTTTATCCCCAGGTAAAATGGATGAAGGAGCACGGCATCGATGTTGATGTTATTGTGGGCTCCAAGACCAAGGATCTGTTGATTCTGGAAGATGAAATGAGAGCAGTGGCAGGTAATTTATATGTGACCACTGACGACGGCTCCTACGAAAGAAAAGGCATGGTAACCGAGGTCATTAAAGACCTGGTTCAGAATCAGGGCAAAAAATACGATGTCTGTGTGGCCATCGGACCCATGATCATGATGAAATTTGTCTGCCTTCTGACCAAGGAACTGGGCATTCACACCATTGTCAGCTTAAACCCCATTATGGTTGACGGAACCGGCATGTGCGGCGCCTGCCGTGTAACTGTGGGCGGTGAAGTGAAATTTGCCTGTGTGGATGGACCGGAGTTTGACGGTCATCTGGTAAACTTTGACGAAGCCATGAAACGCCAGACCATGTATAAGACAGAAGAAGGACGAGCTATTTTAAAGGTCCGCGAAGGAGATACCCATCATGGCGGATGCGGGCAGTGTGGAGGAGAAGAGTAATGGATGTTTTAAAGAAAGTACCTGTAAGAGAACAGGATCCCAAGGTAAGAGCCACAAACTTCGAAGAAGTTTGTTATGGATATAATGAAGAAGAAGCAAAAGAAGAGGCCAGCCGCTGCCTAAACTGCAAGAATCCCAAGTGCGTGGTAGGCTGCCCTGTTTCCATTAATATTCCCGGATTTATCAAGAAAGTAGAAGCCGGCGAGCATGAGGAAGCTGCAAAAATCATTGCCGAGTCCTCCGCTCTTCCTGCAGTCTGCGGCCGTGTATGTCCTCAGGAAAGCCAATGCGAAGGCGTGTGCATCCGTGGAATCAAGGGAGAACCCGTTTCCATCGGAAAGCTGGAGCGTTTCGTTGCAGACTGGTCCAGAGAGCATGGTTTCGTACCTGCTGCACCGGAGAAAACCAACGGAAAGAAAGTCGCTGTTATCGGTTCCGGTCCTTCCGGCTTAACCTGCGCAGGCGATTTGGCAAAGATGGGCTACGAGGTTACAATCTTTGAAGCTCTTCACGAGCCGGGCGGCGTGCTTACTTACGGAATTCCTGAATTCCGTCTTCCAAAGGAAGGCGTGGTAAAGCCGGAAATCGAAAACGTGAAGAAGCTTGGCGTTAAGATTGAAACCAATGTCATTATCGGCAAGTCCGTGACCATTGACGAGCTTTTTGATGAGGAAGGCTTCCAGGCCGTATTCATCGGTTCCGGAGCAGGTCTTCCAATGTTCATGGGAATTCCGGGAGAGAACGCCAACGGCGTATTTTCCGCCAATGAATATTTAACCAGAAGCAACTTAATGAAAGCATTCCGTAGCGATTATGACACCCCAATCGTGGCAGGAAAGAAAGTTGCAGTCGTAGGCGGCGGAAACGTTGCTATGGATGCGGCCAGAACTGCTCTTCGTCTGGGCGCGGAAGTGCATGTTGTATATAGAAGAAGTGAAGCAGAGCTTCCTGCAAGAACCGAAGAAGTTCACCATGCAAAGGAAGAAGGAATCATCTTCGATCTTCTGACCAACCCGGTAGAGATCCTTACGGATGAAAAGGGCTGGGTAAAAGGAATGAAGTGTGTCAGAATGGAGCTGGGAGAAGCCGATGCTTCCGGCAGAAGAAGGCCGGTAGAGGTGGAAGGGTCTGAATTCGTCATTGATGTGGACACCGTAATCATGTCCCTGGGAACCTCCCCCAACCCGCTGATTTCCAACACCACCAAGGGCCTTGAGGTCAACAAGCGCAGATGTATCATTGCTGAGGAATCCACAGGAAAGACCAGCAAGGAAGGCGTTTACGCCGGCGGAGATGCGGTAACAGGATCTGCAACCGTTATTCTGGCCATGGAAGCCGGAAGAGCCGGAGCAAAAGGAATTGATGAATATCTTTCTGCCAAAGACTGAGTTATATAGGAAATGAAAAAAGCCGTTGCCCGGCAGGAGAGCAATTACCTGTAAGGCAGCGGCTGTTTTTATCGTATAGGAAAGTAAAAAAATTTTGCTGTGTTTTACGGCAAAAAAAGGCACAAAATTCCGTAAAAATAAAAAAAGTATAAAATTTATAAAATAGGACTTGAATTTGACCACCGTTTTACGGTAACATATAGATAGAAAATACTGTAAAAAGGAACAGATGATGAAACGAAAAATACAGATTATTTATGGAAAAAATATAAGAACAATGCGCAGGCTCCTTTGCGGTCTTCTGACAGGAATACTGGTATGCGGACAGAGCGTGCCGGCCTGGGCGACTTCAAAGGCGGAAAAAGAGAAACAGGAAGCGCAGAATAAGCTGGAAGAGGCCAATAAAAAGGCTGAGGAAGCGGCAAGCAACAAAAACGCGGCCCAGAACCAGGTGACCAAGCTGTCTTCGGATTTAACTGATCTTTTATCGGATATACAAATTCTGGAAAGCGATATGGACGCCAAGGAGAAAGAGATCAAGCAGGCGGAAACCGATTATCAGGCGGCAAAGGAAGAGGAAGACAAGCAGTATGCCGCCATGAAAAAGCGAATCCAGTACATGTACGAAAAGGGAGATACGGAATATCTGGATATTTTCCTGCAGGTAAAGAGCATGTCCGACCTGCTCAATAAGGCAGAGTACGTGGAAGGAATTTATACATACGACCGTAACATGCTGGTAACTTTCCAGGAGACGAAGCAGAAGGTGGCTGATTACAAGTCTGATCTGGAAGAGGACAAGGCGGAGATGGAGGGCATGAAGCTGGAGTACCAGGAACAGCAGGGCCAGCTTGAGAACCTGATCGCCACCAAGAAAAAGGAAGTCACCAATTTCGACAGCCAGCTCGCCCAGGCGAAAAAGGATGCCACCGTCTATGCCCAGACAGTAGCAAAGAAAAATGAAGAAATCCGTAAGGCCAAGGAAGAAGAGGCCAGGAAGAAAGCGGAAGAAGAGGCCAGGAAAAAGGCGGAGGAGGCCAAAAAGAAAGCGGCATCCACCGTCAAAACCCCCACTTCATCGAAAAATAATAACAAATACACCGGTCCGTCCTCTTCAAAGAGCAGCGGCGGAACGGCGGAAGGCCGCGCCATCGCAGATTACGGTCTTCAGTTCCTGGGAAATCCCTATGTATTTGGCGGGACAAGCTTAACCAATGGTATTGATTGCTCCGGATTTGTCCAGGCTGTATACCGTCATTTTGGCTATTCCGTTCCAAGAAGCTCCTCGGAGCAGCGCTCCGCAGGCCGGGAGGTGTCTTATTCCGAGGCCCAGCCGGGAGATATCATCTGTTATGCAGGGCACGTTGGAATCTATATCGGTGATGGACAGATCGTTCATGCCAGCACCCCCGCAACGGGAATCAAGGTAGGAACAGCTACCTACCGTACCATCCTTTCCGTGCGGAGAATTATATAAGGCAGAAGGACAGCTTTCTCTGTATGAGAGCTCCTGTCCTTGCCGCAGAATTATGGCTTTTGTCCAATCGTTGGGGTGGGATTCGTTGGAATCCCACCCCATTATTGTGTATACAGGCACTTTGAGTCAGAACTGGAGAATGGAAAAATTTAACGATTCTTTAACACAAGAATAGGAATAAATATATTATACTACAAGAGGCCTGCATATTGGCATTGCCGGTTTAGCTGCATGTATAACCACTAATCTGAACGTACAAAGGAGAAAAGCTTGAAAATGTCTTTCCCATACTTTCATTGTTGGTTGGAGTGAGGCCAGCCTGTAAACAGAAGTGTTTCGCAATGACTTTAAATTATCTTTCGTTTACCCCTGATCCGGAGTAATGCAGCCGTTCCATTAATGGCTTCGCGGAGTTCAGGAGTTTTTTTTAAGCCTTTGTAAATGGGAGATTCAAAGCCTGAGGAGGAATTCTTAGGGCAAAGAACAAACTGCCGGATGAACTGGTGGTTAATGACTAGAAAGGAATTAATATACTTATGGAACTGACTACCATACTGGGCGTTATAGTCGGCATTATTGCTGTTGTCGGCGCCATGATTTTTAAGCACATTGATTTTTCCGTTCTTATAAATCCGGCTGCCTTTTTTGTTATTATTGTAGGTACCATCGCTACGATATTGAATTCATTTCCGGGCCAGAATATTAAAGTTATCGGGTCCCTGTTCAAAATCCTTTTTACAAAGGAAAAAAGATCCTCGGATGCGGAAGTGATTGATTTAATCTATAATTTGGCAAGACAGGCCCGTACAGACGGCCTTATGTCCCTGGAAGCGAAAGCGGAAGAGATTGAGGACCCTTTTTTAAAAAAAGGAATTCGTCTCCTTGTTGACGGCATTGAAGGAGAGATGATCGAAGAGATTTTGGAAACCGAAATCGCCTCAATGGAAAAGCGCCATGAAATCAATGCCAGCATCTTTTCCTCGGCAGGTACATATGCCCCTACCCTGGGCGTTTTGGGTGCGGTTTTCGGTCTGATCGCCGCTATGGCCCATATCAATGATACGGACAAAATGGCCGAAGCAATTGCTGCGGCGTTTATTGCAACGATTCTTGGTATTTTTACCGGCTATGTATTGTGGAATCCATTTGCAAAGAAGCTGAAGGTAAAAAGCCAGCAGGAAGTAATGGCAAAAGAACTCATTATAAAAGGTGTTTTATCCATACAAAAGGGCGATACCCCCTTTATACTTAAGGAAAGGCTGCTTGCCTCCCTCCCGAAATCTACGCAGAAAAAAATCGTCGAGCAGGAAACAAAGGAATAGGGTGATTACATATGTCAAAAAAGAAGAAGCAAGCACATCAGGAAGAGGAAGCCGGAGAGGCATGGCTTCTGCCGTATTCGGATTTGATGACCCTGCTGCTGGCAGTTTTCATCGTGCTTTTTGCCGTCAGTAAGATTGACGCCCGGAAAGCCCAGCAGATGTCCGAGGTGTTTTCCGGAACCATGATGGATAAAAGCTATGCTGCCGGAGCCGATTCCAGGGGAGACGGAAACGGGGGTAATGGCCAAGGTCAGGGCCAGGGCAGCACACAGATAAGCAGTCCGTCAAATGCTGAGTCCCAAAATGATCTGGAAGGCTTTTTTGGAGAAGTTGAAATGAAGAAGCTGGAGGATTTAAAAACTGAAATTGATACAAAACTGCATACCGATGGCATGGACCAGTCCGTATCAACCAAGATTGATATGCGTGGTCTTGTGGTCAGGTTGAATAATGCCATATTTTTTGATTCGGGAAGTGCGGAAATAAAGCAGCAGAGTGAGGACACTTTAATTGGGGTTGCAAACCTTTTGAATACTACGGATAACTACATACGTATCGAAGGCCATACCGACAATGTTCCTGTCCGCCACAGCGGATATTCCTCTAACTGGGAATTGTCTACGGCAAGAGCTGTCAACGTTGTAAAGCTTTTTATTAATCAAGGCAATTTCTCCCCGGAAAAGCTTATGGCTGTAGGGTACGGTGAGTTTAAGCCTGTGGCTGACAATTCAACTGAAGAGGGAAGAGCCAAAAACAGGCGTATTGATATCATTGTCCTGAGTGAGAAATATAATAATCTTGAGGACCCGCCTGCAGAATAAGGGCTGTATTTGCACATTTTATTTGATTGCTTTATGAGGCTGAAAAGGCACTGGTTTTGCAGATGAGAATCTGCAGAGCCGGTGCCTTTTTTGAAATGTCCGGTTTCCTGTTTCAGGAAAAAACGCTTGCGGTTTTTGTCATAATGTGAGAAAATATAAAAAGGTATGATGTGATATATTTAACAAAGTACTTTTTCCGATTATTACTTATTTGAAAGGAGTTTTAACATGATTTATTCACAGGAAGTAGAAGAGATGTGCACAGTGGCACAGGGCGTTCACCACGGCGCTGCTCCAATCCCAGAAGAAGCAAAATGGGTAAAATCCAAAGAAGTTAAAGATATCTCCGGTTTGACACATGGTGTTGGCTGGTGTGCTCCTCAGCAGGGCGCATGCAAGCTGACTCTGAACGTAAAAGAAGGCATTATCCAGGAAGCATTGGTAGAGACCATTGGCTGCTCCGGTATGACACATTCCGCTGCCATGGCAGCAGAGATTCTGCCGGGCTTGACTGTTTTAGAAGCATTAAATACAGACCTTGTTTGTGACGCTATCAATACTGCAATGAGAGAGTTATTCTTACAGATTGCATACGGCAGAACACAGAGTGCGTTCTCTGAGGACGGTCTTCCAGTGGGTGCGGGACTGGAAGACTTAGGTAAGGGACTTCGTTCACAGGTTGGTACCATGTACGGTACATTAAAGAAAGGTCCTCGTTACTTGGAAATGGCTGAAGGCTATGTAACCGGAATCGCCCTGGATGAAGAAGATCAGATCATTGGCTATCAGTTTGTAAGCCTTGGCAAGATGACTGATTTCATCAAGAAGGGTGACGATCCGAATACTGCTTGGGAAAAGGCAAAAGGACAGTACGGCCGCGTTGCGGATGCTGCTAAAATCATTGACCCAAGACACGAATAATTATATTTGGCCAATAATAAGGAGGACAAGATAATGGCATTATTTGAATCATATGAGAGAAGAATTGACAAAATCAATTCTGTATTAAACAGCTATGGCATTGCTTCTATTGAAGAAGCAGAAAAGATTACAAAAGATGCAGGTCTGGACGTGTACGAGCAGGTGAAGAAGATTCAGCCGATCTGCTTTGAAAATGCCTGCTGGGCATATATTGTGGGCGCTGCCATTGCCATCAAGAAAGGCTGCAGAAAAGCGGCAGACGCAGCAGCAGCTATCGGTGAGGGACTTCAGGCTTTCTGTATTCCAGGCTCCGTTGCTGACCAGCGTAATGTAGGTATTGGACACGGCAACCTTGGAAAAATGCTTCTGGAAGAAGAGACAGACTGCTTCTGCTTCTTAGCCGGACATGAGTCATTTGCGGCAGCAGAAGGCGCTATCGGTATTGCAGAAAAGGCCAACAAGGTTCGTCAGAAACCATTAAGAGTTATATTAAACGGTTTAGGAAAGGATGCAGCTCAGATCATTTCCAGAATCAACGGATTTACATATGTAGAGACAGAGATGGATTATTACACCGGAGAAGTAAAAGAGCTTTGGAGAAAGTCCTATTCCGAAGGCTTAAGAGCAAAGGTTAACTGCTACGGCGCAAATGACGTAACAGAAGGCGTTGCCATCATGTGGAAGGAAGGCGTTGACGTTTCCATCACAGGAAACTCCACCAACCCAACCAGATTTCAGCATCCGGTAGCAGGAACCTACAAGAAAGAATGTTCCGAAAAGGGTAAAAAGTATTTCTCCGTAGCTTCCGGCGGCGGTACAGGACGTACCCTTCACCCGGACAACATGGCAGCCGGCCCGGCTTCCTACGGCATGACCGATACCATGGGCCGTATGCACTCCGACGCTCAGTTCGCAGGCTCTTCTTCCGTTCCTGCCCACGTTGAGATGATGGGCTTGATCGGCATGGGTAACAATCCTATGGTTGGAGCTACCGTGGCTGTGGCAGTAGGCATTGAAGAAAGCGCTAAGGCTGGAAAGTTCTAAGAATCAAATAATAAAAATGCAAAAAGTACCGTAATCTCAATGGATTATGGTACTTTTTTAATATGATAATAAAGCAGCCTGCGAAATGCGTCTCAGCTCTTATTCATACCGCCCCCGCAAAAGCGGCCGCCCGTTCTCAAAAGCGGTTTTCCCCTTTGCAAACACCCGCTCAATGTTCATGGCGCTGTCCCAGACCACGAAGTCTGCGTCTGCACCGGGAGCTATGATGCCCTTTTTGCCCCGCAGCCCTATTCTGTCAGCGACGTTTTTGGTGATGGGACAAAGGGCTGTTTCTATGGAAATGTCCTCTGCCTCCACCATGCGGCGGATTTCATCGTGAAGCGCCGGACCGTGGGCATAGGAGATTCCCACACATTCCATTTTCTCGTTGAACACAGGAATGCTGCCGTAAGCGTCGCTGCTGATTGTGATATGGGAAATATCCGCACCGGCATCTAAGGCCCGGCGGACAAAATGTGCTGCCCCGCCTTCCAGCTTGGCCTCATCGGGAGTGGCGGCGGTTAAGTCAAAGTTCCCGCCCTTTTTAGCGTATTCAACGGCTTCCGTAAAAAGGGATTCGCAGCGTTCGCAATGAGTGGGCAGGACGTTGCCCATGGGCACGTCGGAATATTCCAGCATTTCGTAGATAGGCTTTAAGCCCTTGGTGCTGCTTCCCATATGCATGACCACCAGCCCAGCCTTGCCGCTGATCATGCCGCCGACGCGGGCGTCGGAGCATAAGCGGGCCAGTTCCGCTGTGCTGGTTGCGGAAGATCGGTGATCGGAAACAGCGATCTTGACGCCGATCACTTTGTCAATGAGGACGATATCATCCATAATGCTGCCGGTCAGCAGGGGAGAGGGGTAACGGTAGCCGCCGGTGAGCATGTAGGCGCTGATACCGTTTTGCTCAAATTCCCTGGCCTTTGCCAGCAGGTTTTCCAAGCTGCGGGTGACCGTATCCGTTCCCAGCAGCCCCAAAACAGTGGTCACTCCTGTGGAGACAACTTCAGAAATCCGGCTTTCCGGCACTCTGGAGGAGAAGCCGTCTTCTCCGCCGCCGCCGGTGATGTGGGTGTGGCCGTCCATGTAACCGGGAACCAGCCGCAGCCCATTTAGGTCCATAATCTCCAGCCCAGGGGCCGATGCGTCGATGTGAGGTTCTATGGCGGCAATCCTTGTATCACAGATTAATATGTCCCGCAGACCTAAGTGCTCCGGCGCGTATACGTCTGCATTTTTCAGCAGCTTTATCATATTCATCATGGGGTTCCTCCTGAATAATTTTGTTTTCCGGCAGGTCAAGTTCTTTTACTGCAGATGAATCATCACAGCCAGGGTCAGAATCACAATTCCCATGGCAAAGAAAAACGCCTGCATTTTTATCTGGAATCTGGCCCATTTGCTCCAGTCAATTCTGGCAACGCCCAGTACGCCGATTAAGCTGGCGGAAACAGGGGTGAAAGCGTCTACGAAGCCTGCGCCCATCTGATAGGCCAGTACGGCGATCTGACGGGGAACGCCCACAATGTCGGACAGCGGAGCCATAATCGGCATGGTGAGTGCGGCCTGTCCGGAGTTGGAGGTGACCACCAGGTTAAATAAGCTCTGGAAGATATACATGCACCATGAGGCGATAACTGCCGGAACTCCCTCTAAAGCCATGCCGATGTTATAGAGAACTGTGTTTAAGGTGGAAGCGGTACTTGCGTCGGAACCGCCTAAAACCAGAAGAATTCCCTTTGCCATACCCACTACAACGGCGGTTCCGGCCAAGTCGGCAACACCGCTCTGGAAAGCGGAAGCCATATCATTGATGGTCATGCCGTCCAGCTTGAAGATGACGGCGGTTAAGCCGGCAGCCAGACCCATGACAAAGAACTGGGAGGCGATTTCAGGAATATAGTAGCCTTTGGTGGTAACGCCCCATATAATCCAGACCAACACAGCCAGCATTTCCAGCAGGATCAGCTTATGCCCAAGATGGAATTCCTTTTCTTCCTGAGTCGTATTTTCCATTCTGCTTCTGAAATATCCGTCGGACTGGCGGGTGACGGAAAGCTCCGGATTTTTACGGATTTTTTCCGCATAAACCATCATGTAGGCGGCGGAAAGAAGCGTAACCACAACCCACATTCCCAGACGGAAAGAGGCGCCGGAAAGTACCGGGATACCGGCAATGCCCTGAGCGATTGCCACGCTGAAAGGGCTCATCCAGGATACGGCATTGCCTACCTGGGAAGCCACATAGGTCACGGTAACTGCCACAATAGAGTCATATCCCAAGGCAATGACAAAAGGAACCATGATCATAGAGAAAGGAATGACCTCCTCCGACATGCCAAAGGTTGCGCCTGCCAGAGAAAATACGATAAAGAGCAGGGGGAGAGCCCACCGTTCCAGCCCTTTTGACTGGCGGATGAGGGCATAAATGCCTGCGTCTACCGCACCGGTTTTCATGATAATGCCGAAAGCGCCGCCGACCACCAGAATCAGGGCCACAATTCCCACGGCAGAACCGTATTTGTCTCCGGTCACAAGGCCCTCAAAAATATAGTTGAGAACGCCGAAGCCGCCGAAATCGTCGGTGCCCCATAAGGTAGCGGTTTTGTGCAGTTTTTTCGTTGTATCATACATGTCGGTGCCGTACATGCTGTAAAGTGTGTCGTCATCCAGCCCCAGGCCGTCTAATTGTGACTGGTTCCACTCCGCCTGGTCTGTGGCAAGGAACTCCTCCAGTGCAGCCTTGTCCACCTCCAACTCTTCAAGCTTTGCATCATCGCCTGCTAACTGGCCTAAATCTGCGGCCAGATTGGCGGTGTTTAAGTTATAGCTGTAGCGGAATGAATCATTGATGAGAACCGTTCTGGTTTTTACGGCTCCGTTGGAATCCTCGTAGCTGACTTCATGGGTACTGAACTTTCCAGCCGGAACCAGGAAGGTAAGCGCCCAGCAAAAAAGAACCACCGCAAAAATAATAGCATAAGTATGCGGTGTGCGCATTTTCGTAAGATCCCTGTTTTTCATTTTTTTGTCATCTGACATACTGCTTCCTCCAATAAATGTTGATGTGACGTTGTTTCCTTAATAATGAGCACTGAATTCAAAAACAGCATCCTTTGATGTTTTTTAACATTTTGCAAATTATATCATAGAATTGCATATATAATCAATGTAAATCCTGAAATTTTCAAACATTGAAAAGTTTTATTTTGTCTGTAATCTGTTTGAAATCCAAATTTCTTATGAAATCTAACGGTTAAGTCTGTTTTACGCAGGTTGATATGCAGATTTCCCAAGATGTATCAAAGATTGAATAAATCACGTTATGCCTGATTCGGCTTTTTTCCATAAAGCAAAAATATCCTGCCTTAAGCAGCACATAACTTTTTACGGGAAATAGGGGGAGTTTATATAGCTATGGGAAAAGCTTCTATATTACTATATTGCTATACATCACGTTCACATGAAAAAAACGAATTGGATAAAAAGATGTATGCCAAAACGTTTTCAAATATGCCGGGCTGGGATAATGTTTGGTATAATGGCAATATCTATGAGATAAAAATTACAAAAGCAACGATTGACTATATGGATGGATCAAGTGATACCATATCCTCTCTGGATGTTTTAATGTTTCACGATAGAACATTTGACTAGAATAAAGGGTATTGGATTATTCCAGTGCCTTTTATAATGTTTAAATTGCATGAAAAATGTGCAATACGTTGATCTTGCTATATAGAACCCGGTGAATATTGGGATTCGCAAGTGGAAGAAAATGGGGCGGTGTGGTAAAATGGAGGAGCGGTTTCATTATGTACATTGGAGGATAATACAATGAAAAAATATAAAATATATCAAGTGGATTCATTCACACGAAATAAATTTCACGGGAATCCGGCAGGTGTTGTACCTGATGCGGATGGTCTTACGGAAGAACAAATGCAACGAATCGCAAGAGAATTAAACAATTCTGAAACAGCATTTATATTTTCATCCACTTCACCTGAATATGATGTGGAAGTGAGATTCTTTACGCCTACCACAGAAGTACCTCTTTGTGGCCATGCCACAATTGCTGCACACTATGTGAGGGCAATTGAGGGAGAAGCTGTATCCGGCAGAGTGATGCAAATGACAAAAGCCGGAATACTGCCTGTGAATATTGTACGGGAAAATAACGATTACTCTATTATTATGACTCAGGGAACTCCCGAAGTAAGCACGCCGCTTGAGCCTTTTATAGTAGAAAAGATAGCAGGCGCCTTAGGCATAGTGGTAAATGATATAAGAGATGATTGCCCTGTTTCCATAGCTTCAGCGGGCCATTCCAAGATTATGGTTGGTATAAAATCAAACAGTCAGCTGCATACTCTTAATCCGAATATGGATGAACTTTCAGCAATAAGTGCTGAGGTGGGGTGTAACGGGTATTACATCTTTACGTTGAATCCAGATGAGGATGTATTGGTTCACGGACGTATGTTCGCACCTGCAATTGGAATTTCCGAAGACCCTGTTACGGGAAATGCCAATGGGCCATTGGGAATTTACCTTGTGCATTATGGCATTTGCAGATCATTGGAATCAGAAAATGAACTTTCATTTTCCATTTTGCAGGGAGAAGCCATTAAACGTGATGGTGGTATGCGGGTGCACGTAAAAATAGAAAATAAAAAGCCTGTTCTTGTCCAGATTGTCGGGCAGGCCGTTGTCGCTTTTAAAACAGAGATTGAGTTGTAAAATTAGTCATAAATAATCCAACTGATAAAAACATAATAAATGTAAAAATGAATAAATGGAAAAACGAATAAATATAAAAAACGGATAAAGGTAAAAATGAATAAACGTAAAAGCAGCAATGAAAGAATGAAAAATGGAAAAGCGAAAAGATAGAAGGTGTTTGTGCAGTAATAGCGCGGATTTTGCGGATAAAATATAAAGAAGAATGACAAACTACACATTAATATATATTACGGTGAATATGAAGCAGCGTCAGGGCCAGACGGTATATTGAATGCATATTTATAAATTACTGCCAAAAAAACAGCACATATACGGGATGAAATAGTGCTATAGGATGTAAAGTAAAAAAATAGTAAAGAAATCATTAGGTAATAATATTCAATTATATCTATTGTTTTTTGGATTTTATTGTGATAAAATATAAGCATATTTTTGGTTTTTTTGCCCGAAATCATGTGATCAACACATGAAGGGCAAATTTTTTAGTAAAGGAGAAAATATAAAGTGAGTAGCAGAGCGTTGGAAAACATTGAACCGGTTGAAGTGTTCCACTATTTTGAGGAAATCAGCAATATTCCGAGAGGTTCGGGAAACGAAAGAAGAATCAGCGATTATTTAGTCTCTTTTGCCAAAGAACGGAATCTGGAGGTCATACAGGATAAAGCACTGAATGTTATCATTAAAAAGCCTGGCACCAAGGGCTATGAAAATAGTCCCGGCGTTGTGATTCAGGGGCATATGGATATGGTCTGTGAGAAAAGGCCGGATGTAGCCCATGATTTCCTGACGGACCCCATTCAATTAAAAATAGCCGGAGATATGCTTTATGCAGACGGAACAACTCTCGGAGGAGACGACGGTATCGCGGTTGCCATGGGGCTGGCGATTCTGGCATCGGATACGCTGGAACACCCGCCGGTGGAGGTTCTGGTCACCACCTCTGAGGAGACGGGAATGGATGGCGCCCATGCGTTGGATCCCAAGAATATATCAGGAAAAACTCTTATTAATATCGACTCCGAGGAAGAGGGCATCCTGACCGTAAGCTGTGCAGGTGGCTGTTCCGCAAAGATCGATATTCCCATAACATGGGAAAGCCCGGACAGAAGCCGGGCGGCCTATATCATTGACATTACAGGACTGCAGGGCGGTCACTCCGGAGTGGAAATTCATAAAGGCAGGGCAAACGCCAATAAGCTGATGGCCCGCCTGCTGAAAAGTGTAAGCTCGGAGATTGACTTAGGTTTATTCTCAGTCGGAGGAGGTTCAAAGCACAACGCCATTGCCCGGGATGCACAGGCAGTTGTATGTGTAGATACAGAGGATGTTTCAGCGCTGAAAAAGCAAGTTTCTGCTTTGGAAGCAGTATTTAAGGATGAGTTTAAAGTATCAGATCCGGGCATAGAAGTCGGTTTAAAGCCTGCAGAAAATATGCCGGAACGGGTTATGTCAAAACATACAAAGGAAAATGTCATTAATTTTCTGTATCTGATTCCAAACGGGATCCAGAGCGTAAGCATGGATATTGAGGGGCTGGTAGAGAGCTCATTAAATCTGGGAGTAGTTCAAATAAAGGAGGATAGTGTTGAAATTATCAGTTCTATAAGAAGCTCTGTCGGAAGTTTAAAGGAGAATATTTTCAATACCGTAGCCGCCATCGCAGGCCTTACCAATGGAAAGGTGACTGCTGAATCGGATTACCCGGAATGGAAATACGATCCTGATTCAAAGGTAAGACAGCTCCTTGTAGACTTATACGAGGAATTATTTGGTGAAAAGCCGCTTATTAGTGCAATTCATGCCGGACTTGAATGTGCGATTTTTGCTAAAAAGTTTGACGGAAAAATGGATATGATATCCGTTGGGCCTACAATGTTCGGAGTGCATACCGCGGAGGAGCATTTAAGCATACCGTCTACCCAGAGGACATGGAAGTATTTGACAGAGGCGCTGAAAGCCCTCAAATAAATCAAACGATAACTATAATGTAAGGGAGTAAACTTGTATGAATCAGAAATTATCGAAAGGTGCATATGGCGGTGTGGCCGGTAAAGACTACGTACCATATGTTTCCAAAAGCTCCGGATTGGGTGGGAATATCGCAGTATTAATCATTGGTATTCTTCTGTCTGTGCTGTTTTCCGCGTCAACTGCTTACTCGGGCATGAAAGCTGGACTTACTGTTGCAGCAGGAATACCAGGCTCCATATTGGGTTCTGTATTTATCGCTATTTTTGCCAAGGAAAAGGGAATTCTTGGAAAGACCCTTCTACAGGGGATGGCAAGCGGCGGTGAATCCATTGCCAGCGGTATGATATTTGTTTTACCGGCAATTCTTTTGATTGGTTCCCAAGTGACCTTTGTGGAAGGCTTCGTGATCGGTGTCGGCGGTGCGTTATTCGGCATAGGAGCCGCTTCCCTGGTTTACAATTATTTGATTGTGGAAGAGCATGGAAAATTAATGTATCCGGAATCAATGGCTATTTCTGAAACCCTGGTTGCTTCGGAAGGGGCTAAGGATTCCCTTAGGTTTATGGGAATCGGATTTGGAATCGGCGGTATTATAACCGTATTGACCAGCTCTTTCTTAAATGTTACCAACAGCGTCATAAGCTTTGTACATGAATCCTTTTATAAATGGAAATTCCAGCTTGAAGTGAACCCGCTTCTGCTGGGAATCGGCTTCATTGTGGGGATGGAAGTAACCGTGACCATGTTTGCCGGCTCCATATTATCCAACTTTGCCGTTATGCCTCTCATCGGCTATTTTGCCTCCTTAGGACAAGGCGGCCCGGCCGTATGGAATAATCCTGCTGTCAGCGTAAACAGCATGGGAGTCAGTGATATAGCGGGAAGTTACGTAAAATATATCGGTGCAGGCATGATGCTTTCCGGCGGTCTGATTGGTGCCATAAGGCTGATTCCAACTGTTATCGCTTCTATCAGGGATACCCTGAATGCCAGAGGAAAAAACTCCGGCAGCGGCGCCGGATCTTCTGCTGAAATGATTATCTTGCTTGCAGGCATTATCGTTGGTTTTCTCGGAGGTATCCTGATATCCGGCGGCAACATTGCCATGGCATTGCTGGGAGCTGTTTTATCCATGGTACTGTCCATAATGTTTGTTATTGTTTCCGGACGTTTAACCGGTACCATCGGAACTTCAAACCTTCCTGTATCCGGTATGACAATCGCTTCTATCGTTATCGTCACATTGCTGTTTGTGGGATTAGGATGGAAGAGTGTGGCTGATAACAAAGCTCTGCTGTTATTCGGTACCTTTATTGTTACCGCAATCGCGGCGGCAGGCGGTTACTGCCAGTCACAAAAGGTTTCTTTCATTATTGGAGGAGACAGGAATGAAATGCAGAAGTATTTTGCTATAGCTTCTGTGGTTGGTGTTCTGGCAGTTACCTGCGTTATATTATTACTTTCCAACCAGCTTTCAATGACCGGTGACAATGTTCCGTTTGCGCTGCCTCAGGCGAATTTGATGGCAACACTGACTGCAGGAATCATGTCAGGCCAATTGCCATGGGTTATGATCATCTGCGGCATTGTGATGGGAATCGTGCTGTTCTTGCTGAAGCTTCCTATCATGACAGTGGCAATCGGATTTTACCTGCCCATATCCACAACTTCAATCCTTTTGGTAGGTGCTTTGGTTCGTTTCTTTGTGGAGAAATACTCCAAGAACGAGAAAGAAAAGGAAGCGAAAGTTTCTAACGGAATAAGCTTATCGTCAGGACTTGTTGCCGGCGGATCAATCATCGGACTGGTAGGAATCGTTCTGCAGGTAACGGGCATTATCAAAGTAACCAACCCAAGCGGATTTGCGAACTCAAATGGAATGGCCTTTATCCTGCTGATCATTCTGGTTGTGGCGTCCGCAATACCGATTATAAACAGTAAAGCAAAAAAATGATAGATCATAATGATGAGGCTTTGAATATAATATTTAAAATTTCAGATGGACTGGAATATGAAGTTGACAAAAGCGGCATTGTTACTCTCCTCGAGAAACAGGATCACAAGATTCAGCGTTTTTTTAGAAAACTGGGTTTTAAAATTCCGGAATATAAAAGAACTGCCATGGATGAGTATGGAAGCTGTGTGTTTCTTCAAATTGACGGCAGCAGGACCGTAAGGGATATTGGAAAATATCTTGAAGAAAAGTATGGTGACACGGTACAGCCGCTGTATGAAAGATTGCTGTTATTCGTCAGTCACCTCGAACAGCAATTTCACTATATTGAAAATATCAGCGGGGTGAAATGAAGAATCCGAAAAATGGATATTCATAGAAAAAAATGCAGACGGACCGGTGTCGGGATAAAAACCTGGCGCCGGTTTTTTGCATGCAAATATTACCCCGGCTTTCAGTTCCGGCTGTTTTTTCCTTTCCCGGGCAGCAGCATAAGAAAACCGTAAGAGGAATCTCCTTGACCGCTGTTTACCGGAACGGTATAATTATCATCAAAATATTTTATCTGACGGTCGGAAAGGATTTTTATGAAATCTAATAAATATATATGCTTCTTTACATTCTTACTCCTGCCCCTTGTTTTGTCGGGCTGCGGGAACTATTCTTCAGGCTTTAACCGCTATTCCGACAGCTCCGCTGAGGAATCGAAGCAGGAGGCAAGCGAAACAGATGCAGGCACAGCCGGCTCTACGGAAACCACAATCCAAATCTCTTCCACAGAACCCTCGGTTAAAGAAACGGTGGGACAGACGGAGTCTTCTCCTGTCATCGATCCTAACGAAACAAGAGCCAGGGAACTGCTCTCCGGCATGACCCTGGAGGAAAAGGTAGGCCAGATGTTTTTTGTCCGTCTGCGGAAGGCCAGTGCCGTGGAAGATGTTGAAAAGTATCATCTGGGCGGTTATATTCTGTTCGGGAACGATTTTAAGGATGAGATGCAAGCAGGCATCCGGGATATCATCAAGGGCTGCCAGAGTGCTTCCTCCATTCCTTTGCTCATTGGAGTCGATGAGGAAGGCGGGACCGTATGCCGGGTGAGCAAATACACGGCTTTCCGTTCTGCCCCCTTTAAATCACCCCAGGATTTGTATAAACAGGGCGGCCTTGAGGCCATACAGGCGGATACCAGAGAGAAGGCGAAGCTTCTTCTTGGGCTCGGCGTCAATGTTAATCTGGCTCCTGTCTGTGATGTTTCGGTCAATCCCGATGATTTTATCTACCGCCGGTCCTTTGGCCGGGAAGCCGGGGAAACGGCTGATTATGTCCGGACCGTTGTCCGGGAAATGGAAAAAGAATGGATCGGCAGCACACTGAAACATTTTCCAGGCTATGGCAGCAATGGGGATACCCATACGGGAGCCGCGGTGGATACAAGAGAGTATCAGCAATTTGTCCAGAGTGACTTTCTTCCCTTTGAGGCCGGGATCGAAGCCGGAGCCGGAAGCATACTGGTTTCCCACAATACCGTAACTTCCATGGATGGGGAACATCCTGCCTCCCTTTCCCCGGCAGTTCATAATATACTAAGGGAATCCCTGAATTTTAAGGGAGTGATTATGACGGATGACCTCAGCATGGATGCCATTAAGAAAAGTACATCAGAGGCTGATGCAGCCGTCCTGGCTGTTACTGCCGGGAATGATCTGCTGGTTGCCACTGACTTTGACATCCAGATTCCAGCTGTCTTAGATGCCCTGGATAAGGGAACTCTGAAAGAAGAACAGATTGACGCTTCCGTAATCCGGATACTGGTCTGGAAGCTTAAGCTGGGTATATTGCAGTAATTTACCTCGCACAGAACAAAAAAAGGAAGATTGTTGTTTTCAACAATCTTCCGATTTCTTTCATATGATATCAGCAGGGGAAGAGGGGCTCGAACCCCCATTTACGGTTTTGGAGACCGTTGCTCTACCATTGAACTATTCCCCTATGACGGGCTGTTTTGTACCCGTACCGAAGCACCTAGAAAGTATAGCATAGAAGCTTTTAAATTGCAACAGTTTTTTGAAAAAAATAAATTAAATAAATAATAGATTCTGCTGTTAATGAACCTCTGTTTGTGGTAAAATATAAAGGAGTATTTACAGCCATTTCCAGGAAAAGGGGTTGGCTTTGGCGTTTTTTATAAAAATAGCGAATCAGATTTGTGAAATTAACTTATAACAAAAAGAAAAAACGATAACGATTCTCAAAATGCAACTTGTCCTCTCGAAAACATGCCAGATACAGTGCAAAAGTCCAGCCATAATTGCCTGTTTTGCACAAAAAAACGTAATATAATCCGATATAAAGCATAATTTGACAAATCATGTCAAACATGATATATGTACTATATAGTACTTGTAACTTTTTTCTTCATTTTAAAAAGGAGTCCTGATTATGAAACAGTTCAAGATTATGTTACCAACTGTTGCTGAGGCGAAAGAGTTTGTTGCGGCTGCTTCCAAATGTGCTTTTGACATAGACGTACATTACAATAGAGTAGTTATTGACGCAAAGTCTATATTAGGAGTATTAAGTTTAGACTTGACCAAGATCCTGACCGTTGAACTTAACGGCGAAGACGAGGAATTTGAAGCATTTCTGGCGACTAAAGCTCCGGGCAAGTGTTCAGCAGCTTAAGAGCAACGAAGCATGGAAAGGGAATTGTAAGGCAAATGCCTGCAATTCCCTTTTTCGGTTTGTCCGCAGACAAGCTGTGAAGAGAGAAAAACCATAAGGGAGGAATGACCGGAATGGAGGAAGAAAAGAAAGTCCTGAAAATATCCGTCAGGAACTTAGTCGAGTTCGTGCTGCGTTCCGGTGACATAGACAACCGGCGCACCTCCGGCGCCGAAAAGGAAGCCATGCAGGAAGGAAGCCGGATACACAGGAAGCTCCAGCGCCGTATGGGGACCAATTACCGGGCTGAGGTGGCCTTAAAACACACGGTGGAAGAGGACCGGTTTAAAATCCAGGTGGAGGGACGGGCCGACGGCATCATCGAGGAACCGGAAGGGGTAACCATTGATGAGATCAAGGGTATTTACATGGACCTTTCCTATCTGACGGAGCCGGTTCCCGTACATCTGGCCCAGGCCATGTGTTATGGATATTTTTACTGCTCTGATCATGGCTTAAGCGGGGCTGTCATACAGATGACCTACTGCAATATTGAAACAGAGGAAATCCGGCGTTTTCAGGAGGAAAAAACCTTTGAAGAGCTGGAAGCCTGGTTTCAGGGACTGATTCACGAGTATATCAAGTGGGCCGAATATCTGTACAGCCATGGAATCTGGAGAACTGAGTCCATACGGGATTTAGACTTTCCCTATCCCTACCGGAAAGGACAGCGGGAGCTGGTGGTGGCTGTGTACAAGAGCATGGCAAGAAAGCGGAACCTTTTTATTCAGGCGCCTACGGGAATCGGGAAGACCCTTTCTACGGTTTATCCGGCCTTAAAGGCAATGGGGGAGGGGCTTGGGGACAAGCTGTTTTATTTAACGGCAAAAACCATAACAAGAGGAGTTGCGGAGGAAGCCTTTGACATTTTAAGGGAAAAGGGGCTGTATCTGAATACAGTGACCATTACGGCCAAGGAAAAGCTTTGCTTTCTCGAAACGCCGGAGTGCAATCCTGACGCCTGTCCCTATGCCAAGGGACATTTTGACAGGGTGGGAGATGCAGTTTATGACATCATCCATAAGGAATCCGGAATTACCAGGGAGGCAGTGCTCCGCTACGCGCAGCAGTATCAGGTCTGCCCCTTTGAATTCTGTCTGGACATCAGCAACTGGGTGGATTCCATTATCTGCGACTATAATTACGTATTTGACCCTAATGTCCGTCTGAAACGGTACTTTTCCGAAGGCAATTCCGGGGATTATTTATTCCTGGTGGATGAGGCCCACAATCTGGTGCCCAGAGCCAGGGAAATGTACAGCGCCGTTGTTTATAAGGAGGACTTTCTTCTTATTAAAAAAATCATCCGGCCCATGGACCAGAAAATCGCAAGAATGCTGGAGCGGTGCAACAAGGAGCTTCTGGAAATGAAGCGGGAATGTGAAAGGTACTGCCTTTTAAGCGATATCCGCTATTTCATGACGGAGATCATGAGCTTATTCGGGGAGCTGGAGAAGTTCATGGAGATCAATAAGGAATTCGGGGACCGGGATCTGGTTCTGGATTTCTATTTCTGCCTCCGGGATCTTTTGTATGTTTATGACCGCCTGGATGAAAATTATCGTATCTATACGGAGCTTTTGCCGGACGGCCGCTTCATGCTCCGGCTGTTCTGCGTAAATCCGGCCAGGAACTTAAAGGAATGCCTGGACAAGGGAAAAAGTACCGTGTTTTTTTCAGCCACCCTGCTTCCGGTCCAGTATTATAAGGAGCTGCTGAGCGGAGATCAGGAGGAATATGCGGTTTACGCCCAGTCTCCCTTTGATCAGGAGAAACGGCTCCTCATGATTGCCTCCGACGTCAGCAGCCGCTATACCAGAAGAAACCGTAAGGAATACCGGAAAATAGTGGAATACATGCGAAAGATCGTGTCCGCCCATAAAGGAAATTATATAGTATTTCTGCCCTCCTACCAGTATTTAAAGGCGGTTGAGTCCATATTGGAGGAGACAGAAGGCCTGGAGCTGGAGTTTTCCTACATGTCCCAGGCATCCCATATGAGTGAACAGGACAGGGAGGAATTTCTTGAGGAGTTTTCGGAGGAACGGCAGGATTCCTTTGTGGCCCTCTGCGTCATGGGAGGTGTTTTTTCGGAAGGCATTGATTTAAAGGAAGGCCGCCTTATCGGAACCATCATTGTGGGGACAGGGCTTCCCATGGTCTGTACGGAGCAGGAGGTTTTAAAGGGGTATTTTGATGAAAGAGAAGAGAAAGGATTTGATTACGCTTACCAGTATCCGGGAATGAATAAGGTCATGCAGGCCGCCGGACGGGTGATCCGGACGGTCCGCGATGAAGGGATCATTGCCCTGCTGGACCAGCGCTTTTTAAATTCCGACTATCAGGCGCTGTTTCCCAGGGAATGGGATGGATATTATGAGGTGAGACTGAAAAATGTGGAAGAGGTGGTCAAGGGCTTCTGGTCCGGGCGGACCGGGTCAGATTCTACATCATATCCATAAAATGCCTGGAAGCCTGGGAAACTGGAATGTTCTCATTCCAGGCCACCACCATCTGGCGGGTGGGTAGGATTTCCGACAGCTTGACCTGGAATAAGTCCCTGTCATTTTCCGGGATGCAAAAATCCGGGACAAATGCAATTCCTAAGCCGATGCGGGCCAGATCAATCAGAAGATCGTTGCTGCTGAGCTCGATTTCGGGAACCAGGTCCAGCTGTTCTTTCTGGAACATCTGGTGGAGAAATTCGCTTGTGGTGCTTTTCCGGTCCAGCATGAGGATGGGGTAGGTCTGAAGCTTCTGGAGATCCACGGTCTGTCCCTTTAAGGGGAAATACTCCTGATTGGCCACAAAGACGTCGGAAAATTCGTTGATGACCCGGATGCTTTGGGAGCTTAAAAGGCCGGAATTGGGATAATTGGTGATGATAAAATCCACCTGCCCGTTTTCCAGTAAATGGGCGCATTCAATGGAGGTCTGGTTGGTGACCTTGATGTGGACGTTGGGATATGCCTTGTGAAATTCATTTAAATAGGGAACCAGATAGTAGCGGCATATGGTATCGCTGGCGCCGATGCGCAGCTGGCCCCCATTTAAGGAGTTGGCCTCCAAAAGCTGGTTTTCTCCCTTTTGGATTAAGTTTATGGCCGGCTCTATGTGCTTTAGAAGGATCTCGCCTTCCGGGGTGAGCTGAACTTTTTTTGTGCTTCGGATAAAGAGGGTTTGGTTTAACTTTTTTTCCAGCACCTTGATGGACTGGCTGACGGCAGACTGGGAAATATAAAGCTGCTTGGAGGCTTCCGAGAAGCTTAAGGTGGCGGCTACGTGGTAAAAGACTTTGTACAGTTCAAAATTTATATCCATTATTAGTCCTCCTTATAAATATAAGGACATTTTATCACGAATCAGATGGTTTTGTAAAGGAATTTAAACGAATCAAGCAGAGAAGCGGATTGGGAATATCCGTTTGGCTAAATATAAGAAAAGGAGTGTAGAAAAGTATGCACGATGATTTTTACCAGATGTATCTGGAAGAGATGGGAACCATTGCTCCCTGTACCAAGGAGGAGCAGATAAGACTTTTCGAAGAGGCTGGAAAAGGCAGGGAAGAGGCCAAGAAAAGGCTTGTGGAAGGAAATCTGCGGGCAGCCTTGGAATACGCCAAGGAGTATGACGGAAAGGGTGTGCTACTTACGGACCTGGTCCAGGAGGCCAATATGGCCCTGGTCATGGCTCTGGAGGAATATATTAAAATGGAAAAACAGCCGGAATTTGACAGCTTTCTCGGGGAGAGAATCCGGGAAGCCCTTACCCTTGCCGTGGAAGAGCAGGAGTCTGCGGACCGGACAGGAGAAGAGCTGGCGGCCAGGGTCAATGTGCTTTCCCAGGTATCCCAGCTTCTTGCTAAGGAACTGGGCCGGGAAGCTACCGTGGAGGAGCTTGCGGAAAAGATGAAGATGACGGTGGATGAAATTCAGGGGATCATGAAAATGGCAATGGATGCCATCAGCGCCAATGCAGAGGATATGGACTTGGAAGCTCTGGCCGGAGTGGAAGGAATTGAGCTTGGGGATGATGAGGATGACGGATATTACGATGAAGAAGTATAAGGGACCGGTGAAATGAGATGAAAATATACTTGATACGCCACGGACAGACGGACTGGAACCTTCAGGGAAAGATTCAGGGAAGCTGCAACATTCCTCTGAACGAAACCGGCCGCCGGCAGGCCCGGCAGCTGGCGGAGGGCATGGAAGCCCGTCCGGTGGAAAAGATATTTTCCAGCACCCTGACCCGGGCCATGGAAACAGCCGAAACCGTAAGCCAAAGGCAGAAGGTGGGAATTATTCCAATGGATTGTCTTATGGAGATAGGGTTTGGAAAATGGGAAGGCATGACAATGGATGAGATTTTAGAGGCGTATCCGAAAGAGTATACGCACTGGTGCTTGAATCCCGGCGAAGCCGCCCCTCCCGGGGGGGAGAGCCGGAGAGAGGTTACAGACCGCTGCAGGACTGCGGTAAAAGAGATTCTGAGGGTGACTGGAGGCAGGAAAGATGCGGCTGTGGTTTCCCACGGGGCAACCATCGTCCACCTGATTTCCTGCATGGTGCCGGATGCCGCGGAGGCCGGGGACATCATTGTGGAAAACGCCAGCATAACCACCATCAATTATAATCCCCTTACAGAGGATTTTGCGCTGCTGCAGCTGAATGATACCTCACATCTGGCTTAATCCAGAAGAGTTTCCACCAGAATTTTCAGCATGGGAGAAGCGGTTCGGATGTAGAGCCGGTCGCTTCCCGCACAGCGCAGGGAGGTCTTCATCAGAAGATCCTTTGAAACAGACTGGTCGAAAATGGTCACCATATTTGCGCAGGATTCTACGATGGATTTTAACTGTCCGGCTTTTTGGATGAATTTTTTAATGTGCTCCTCATGAAGCTGTAAACACACTTCCAGATTTGGGATTTGTTCATCGGTTTTAAATTTGATGTTTCCAAGAGAATATTTCTTTGATAAGTCACTTAATTGTTGCTCGAGATCCATAGAATGCTGCACTCCTTTGTGAAAAAATTCTTTACTACTATATTGTAAAACGGTGGAATTTTCAAGTGTTTTTTGCAGAACATGGGAAAAGATTTCTGAGAATCCATACGGGGTAAGGTTGCAGGATAAATATTAATAAAGCTAATCAATGAAATAAAATATATTAATTTTACTAATTTGTATGTTTTATGATATGATACTTACACGAGAACAGTGGGAATGATTTTTTAATACCTTGATGCCCAAAAAGCGTGGCAGGAAAGAGGAAATGAATTATGAGTGTAAGAAGAGTGTATGTTGAGAAAAAGCCAGCCTATGCCGTAAAAGCCGGAGAATTAAAAGCGGAGATTGCAAACTACCTTGGAATCAGCACAGTGTCTGATGTGCGGGTGCTGATCCGTTATGATATGGAAAACCTGTCTGATGAAATTTATGGACTGGCTCTCACCACCATTTTTTCGGAGCCTCCGGTGGACGAAGTTTATGAGGAGGACTTCCCCAGAAAGGCTGGGGACACGGTATTTTCCGTGGAGTACCTGCCGGGACAGTTTGACCAGAGGGCTGATTCTGCGGAACAGTGTGTCAAGCTTTTAAAGGAGGACGAGGAACCGGTCATAAAATCTGCAGCAACCTATGTGATTTCCGGCCCGTTGACGGAGGATGAGATTTCCGCTGTCAAGGCTTTCTGCATCAATCCGGTGGATTCCAGGGAAGCGGATGAGGCAAAGCCAAAAACTCTTGTTACAATATTTGAAACTCCGGAGGATGTGATCATTTTCCGCGGCTTTCAGGATTTTGCAGAAGAGCCCTTAAAGGACTTATATGATTCCTTAAATCTTGCCATGACCTTTAAGGATTTCCTGCATATCCAGGCTTATTATAAAAATGAGGAGCAGAGGGACCCATCTATGACGGAGATCCGGGTGCTGGATACCTACTGGTCCGACCACTGCCGCCACACCACTTTCCAGACGGAGCTAAAGGATGTGACCTTTCAGTCCGGCTATTACCGGAAGCCCATGGAGGACACCTATAACCGGTACCTTTCCGACCGTGCAGAGGTTTTAAAGGGCAGGAGCGGAAAGTTTGTCTGTCTTATGGATCTGGCTCTTATGGCTATGAAAAAGCTGCGCATGGAAGGAAAGCTTGATGATCTTGAGGTTTCCGACGAGATCAATGCCTGCAGCATCGTTGTTCCTGTGGAGATTGACGGGGCAGAAGAGGAATGGCTTGTCAATTTTAAGAATGAAACCCATAACCATCCTACGGAGATCGAGCCTTTCGGAGGCGCAGCTACCTGTCTGGGAGGCGCCATCCGCGACCCCCTTTCCGGCAGAACCTACGTTTACCAGGCCATGCGGGTAACAGGCGCGGCAGACCCTGCAAGACCCTTAAATGAGACCTTAAAGGGCAAGCTGCCCCAGAGAAAGATCGTGACAGGAGCGGCCGGCGGCTACAGCTCCTACGGCAACCAGATCGGTCTGGCTACGGGATATGTGAAAGAGATTTATCATCCCGGCTATGTTGCAAAGAGAATGGAAATCGGCGCTGTCATGGGCGCGGCTCCCAGAAAGAATGTCATCCGCGAAACCTCTGATCCCGGCGATATCATCATTTTGCTGGGGGGACGGACCGGACGGGATGGCTGCGGCGGCGCCACAGGCTCTTCCAAGGTCCATACCGAAGCCTCTATTGAGACCTGCGGGGCAGAGGTACAAAAGGGAAATGCTCCCACGGAGAGGAAGATCCAGCGGCTGTTTCGAAGAGAGGAAGTCAGCAGAATCATTAAAAAGTGTAATGACTTTGGAGCCGGAGGAGTGTCTGTTGCCATCGGAGAGCTGGCGGACGGCCTTCGGATTGATCTGGATAAGGTACCCAAAAAGTACGCGGGGCTTGACGGCACAGAAATCGCCATTTCTGAATCCCAGGAGCGCATGGCCGTTGTGGTTGACCCAAAGGATGTGGAGAGGTTTCTGGCCTATGCGGCGGAAGAGAATTTAGAGGCCGCCCAGGTGGCTGTGGTGACAGAGGAGCCAAGGCTTGTGATGAACTGGCGGGGAAAAACCATTGTGGACATCAGCCGGGCATTTTTAGACACCAACGGGGCCCATCAGGAGGCTTCGGTGATTCTGGAGGTCCCGGGCAGGGAAGGAAACGCTTTTATAAAGACGGAAATCTCCGGCGTAAGGGAAGCCTGGCTGGAGCTGCTCTCTGATTTAAACGTCTGCTCCCAGAAAGGGCTGGTGGAAATGTTTGACGCTTCCATCGGCGCAGGCAGCGTATTCATGCCCTATGGAGGAAAATACCAGCTGACCGAGACTCAGGCCATGGTGGCTAAGCTGCCTGTGTCAAAGGGAGAATCCAATACGGTTACCATGATGAGCTACGGCTTTGATCCCTATCTGTCCGGCTGGAGCCCCTATCACGGTGCTGTTTACGCTGTGTTATCCTCTGTTGCCAAGATCGTGGCGGCAGGCGGTGATTTTAAGAAAATCCGTTTCACTTTCCAGGAATATTTCCGCAGGATGACCGAGGACCCGTCCCGGTGGAGCCAGCCCTTTGCAGCTCTTCTCGGCGCTTACAATGCCCAGATGGGTCTGGGACTTCCCTCCATCGGCGGAAAGGACAGCATGTCCGGCACTTTCCAGGAAATCGACGTGCCCCCAACCCTTGTATCCTTTGCCGTGGATGTGGCGGATAAAAACCACATCATCACCCCGGAATTTAAGAAAGCGGGCAGCAGGATCATGGTGTTTTGCATAGAAAGGGATGAGTACGATCTTCCGGTATACAGCCAGATCATGGAGAGCTACGGGAAGCTGTTCGAGGATATTTCGGCGGGCCGCATCATTTCCGCCTATGGGGTGGAGCGCCACGGCCTTTGCGAGGCGGTCAGCAAAATGGCTTTCGGCAATAAGATGGGCGTGAAGATTGATGAAAATGTGGATCCCAAAGACTTTTTTGCAGCCGGATGGGGAAATATTGTCTGCGAGGTGCCGGAAGGGGCAGAGGAAAGCCTCAGGGCGGACTTGAGCCTGGTGGGCGAGGTTACCGGGAAAGGCGTTTTTGAATACAGCGGAGCGGTCATTTCCATGGAAGAAGCTCTTAATGGCTGGACTAAAACCCTGGAAGACGTGTTTCCTACGGAGTCAGGGTCGGATAAAGGGCCTGTGGAAGAGGTGCTTTTCCATGCAAAGGACATTTATGTCTGCAGGAACAAGGTGGCAAAGCCCAGGGTCTTCATCCCTGTTTTCCCGGGGACCAACTGCGAATACGACAGCACCAGGGCCTTTGAACGGGCGGGAGCCACGGTGGTTACCAGGGTATTTAAGAATTTAAGCCCTCAGGACATCAGGGAATCCGTAGAGGTTTACCGGAAAGATATTTCAGATGCCCAGATCGTCATGTTCCCCGGCGGCTTTTCTGCAGGCGACGAGCCCGACGGATCGGCCAAGTTTTTTGCCGCCGTATTCCGGAACAGGGCCATAAAGGAAGAACTGGAAAAGCTGTTAAACCAGAGAGACGGCCTGATGTTGGGAATCTGCAACGGCTTCCAGGCCTTAATCAAGCTGGGACTGGTGCCGGAAGGAAAGATTGTGCAGCAGAGGGAGGATTCTCCTACCTTGACTATGAACACCATTGGACGCCATGTTTCCAAAATGGTCAATTTAAAGGTGGTTTCTGATAAATCTCCATGGCTTTCGGGCTCGAAGACAGGCGGCGTATACTGCAACCCGGTTTCCCATGGGGAAGGGCGCTTTGTGGCGGATGAGAAATGGCTTCGGAAGCTGTTTGAAAACGGCCAGGTGGCAACCCAGTACGTAGATGATCAGGGACGCCCCACCATGGAGGAGTTCTGGAATCCAAACGGCTCTTATATGGCCATCGAAGGCATTACAAGCCCTGACGGGCGCATTCTGGGGAAAATGGCCCATTCGGAACGCCGCGGGGACGGAGTAGCCGTGAATATTCATGGAGAACAGGATATGCAGATTTTTGAATCCGGCGTAAAATATTTTAAATAAAGGGGAAATTCCATTAAAGCGGCACACCTGCAGTCTGTTATCTGCGGGGTGCCGCTGTCCTTTTATGAAGGCATAAAAATTGCAACGGTTTTAACGTAAAAGTTAAAAATCACACTTGACAATTAGAAGAATAAAGCCTATGATTCATCAGTGATATTTTTAATGATATTAAATCAATTGGCAATACTAAAGTTAAGTAAAAGATATGCCAGAGAGGATATTGGATATGCACTCGAGGAGAAAAATAAAAAATATATTGTTGGGAAACACACTGAAGAACAACGATCTGGAAGGAGAGAAGCTGGGGCCGTTCTGGGGCGTCCCCATTATGGCAAGTGATGCGGTTTCCTCTGTGGCTTATGCCATTGAGGAGATGCTCTTGGTTCTGGTTCCTGTTCTTGGTTTAGGGGCGGTCAATTACCTGGGGTATGTGACCTCCCCAATTATATTGCTGTTTATGGTTCTGGCCGTTTCCTATTCCCAGATCATAGCAAGCTACCCTAACGGTGGAGGCGCATATATTGTATCCGCTGAAAACATAGGAAGAGGAGCTTCCCTGGTGGCAGCTTCCGCTCTGGTCATCGGCTATGTCATGACGGTGGCCGTAAGCCTTTCGGCGGCAACGGCGGCTCTTGTATCCGCATTTCCGGAATTTTCCCATTACCGTCTTCTGTTTGCACTGCTGTTTTTATGTATCGTAACCCTTTTAAACCTTCGGGGAATGAGGGAGTCGTCAAAGCTTTTCGGCGTGCCGACTTATGGCTTTATCCTCATTATGCTGATCCTCATTGTGATCGGTTTTGCAAAGCTTTTAACGGGCAGTCTTCATCCGGTGGAGTATTCGGAAAGCGTCCGGTCCGTATCCGGTGGAGTGGGGACAGTTTCCCTCTTTCTCCTTCTAAGGGCCTTTTCTTCCGGCTGCTCGGCACTGACAGGCGTGGAGGTGGTCAGCAACGCGGTTCCCAGCTTCCGTGAGCCGTCCCAGCATAATGCGAAGAAAGTACTGTTCATACTGGTAGGAATCATCATGGTAATTTTTGGAGGCTCCGTGATTCTGGTCACCTCCCTGCACATCATACCTCTGGAGAATAAAACAGTAATCTCCCAGCTTGGCATGGCCATATTCGGCCCTGGAACCATGTTTTATATTCTGCAGTTTGCAACCTCTCTGATCCTGCTTTTGGCTGCCAATACCGCATACAACGGTCTGCCCACCCTTTTGGCCATATTGGCGGGCGATGGATTCGTGCCGCGCCAGTTCATGCACCGGGGCACAAGGCTCAGCTTTTCAAACGGTATCATGTTTATTTTCTTTATGGCCGGGCTGCTGCTGATCATATTTAATGCGGAGACCCACTACCTGATTCCTCTTTACGCCATCGGAGTATTTTTATCTTTCACCCTGTCTCAGAGCGGAATGGTGTTCCGTTGGACCCGCATAAAGGGAAAGGGCTGGTGGTGCAAAATGCTCATAAACGGCCTGGGCGCTCTTATGACCGGTCTGGGAACCGTTATTGTATTTGTCACCAGGTTTTCCCAGGGCTCCTGGGTGCTGGCAATCGTCATTCCGGTAATCGTATACATCATGCACCGCGTTGAGCGCCATTATCAGTTTGTAGGGCGTCAGCTTATCGTCAATGATTTTATGTCCCATTACCACAAGAGCATCAGCACGGATAAGAACCTCTGTATTGTGCTTGTGGGCGGAATTAACCGCTCTGTGCTGAAGGCGCTGAATTATGCAAACCTGATTACCTCCAATGTGGTAGCTCTTAATATTGCAACGGATGAGAACCAGGGCGAAGAGCTGAAGAAAAAATGGGAAAGAACAGGAATTGATGTGCCTTTAGACATCGTCGTGTCCCCATACCGGGACCTCATCGGGCCTGTGGAGGAGTATATTAAGAAAAGCGAAGAAAATATGGAACCCGGTAATATGATTACCATGGTCATGTCCCGTTTTATGGAGGAAAGCTGGTTTGCCAATATCCTGCATAACCAGACCACCTATTTTATCATGCAGAGGCTCAGGAAGCACAGAAATGTGGCTACTGTCCTGGTTCCTTATCTTTACAGCTCGGCTTTCAAGCCTTCGGGGAAAAAGGGCGGATGTGAGCATGGGAATAAAGAGCATGGGCAGGAACATGCGGAAGAGAAAGAATTGAAAAAATAAATAGAAAAGGAAGCGCAGGGCCCGGCCTTTGCTCTTCCTTTTTTACTTAAAGTCTTAATCCTGGGATTCCACCGGAAGATAAAGCTCCATATAATGAATCGGCTCCTGGGGTTCATGGTTCTGGTTTTCTTTTGTCTTTTCCTCAAAAGCGCAGCTTAACAGATATCCGCCGTATGCCGTACCGGAAAGGGAATATCCCTGTTTTCCGGCCCATTTTGCCCCGCTTAAAACCGTCTGCGGATTCAGGATGGGACTTTTGGAGGCAATGACAGTATAAACACAGCGCTCATGGCGGATCACCGGCTGGCCCGCCAGCTCTTTTTCCAGCTTCATGGCTTCTGCGGTATCCCGGGGGATCATAAGACGCTCGCCCTGCTGGCGGATATCCCGCTCTGTCAATCGGTATTCCTGGTAAAGGCCGCATAAATCGGAGATGCCTGTCCGGTCCAGAAGGCTGCTGTCCTCTATCTGATAATGAGGCTTAAAGGGGCGTATGGCGTAACGGCCCAGGCACTGCTCTGCATTTTTATAAAGCTGCTGCAAATGGGTCAGCTGGACCAGGGACTGCCTGTGCTTTTCCACCTGAAGCTTTTCCTCCGTGATTTTTTCCTGGATCATGGAGCGGTACGAGGGGAAAGAATTCTTATAAAGAATCCGGTTAATATCCTCAAGGCTGAAATTAAGACGGCGGTAAAACATGATATTTAGTAGCTTTCGTATGTCCTCATAGGTATAGGCCCGGTAACCGTTGTCCTGCTTTTCCGGTTGGATGATTCCCTTTTTTTCGTAAAAACGAAGGGTGTCCCGGCTTAAGCCCAGACGGTTGGAAACCTCTCCAATGCTGTACTTTTTCATAAATGCTTCCTCGTTTCAGTCTGGTATTACTGGTTCTATTTTACCATAAAATAGGGCTTTCCGGCCTTACGGTTTTCTTTCTAAGCTTACAAAATATTAACAGAAAGAACCTTGAAATAGTAAAAAACTATGCTATGATAATGTCAGGATTGAAAACTGTTATTACGAAAGAAATATGGAAAAGGGGTATTTACATGGCAGAAAACAAAGTAAAAATGGTAAAATGTCTGATATGCGGCGCAATCTTTGAAGAGGGCGCAGACGTTTGCCCGGTATGCGGAGTGGGACCGGAAAATTTTGTCCCTTATGAGGAGGAAAGCAAGGCATTTCACAAGGATACGGAGGAGCTGTATCTGATCCTGGGCAACGGCGCGGCAGGCGTGAGCGCGGCGGAGGCCATCCGGGAAAGGAACTCCACCTGCTCCATTGTAATGGTAACAAAGGAAGAGTCGCTTCCTTATTCGAGGCCCATGCTGACCAAGGCCGCTATGGGAAAGGATGAAAGGGAGGAGCTGCTTCTCCACGATCCGGCCTGGTACGATGAGATGCGCATTTTAAATCTGACGGGCAGACAGGCGGAGAAGATTGATACAGAGGATCAGGAGGTAGTGTTTGAGGGAGGAATCCGTTTAAAATATGATAAGTGCATCTATGCTTTGGGCTCCGAATGCTTCATACCTCCCATAACAGGCTGTGACAGAGGCGAGGTGGTGGCCATACGCCGCCTTTCCGATACGGAAAAGCTTAACACCCTGCTTCCAAAATCCCACAACGCCGTGGTCATCGGCGGCGGGGTTCTGGGCCTGGAGGCTGCATGGGAGTTAAAAAAAGCGGGGCTTTCCGTGACCATACTGGAAACCATGGATTATTTAATGAAGCGGCAGCTGGATGAGGAAGCAGGAGAATTTTTGAAAAAGCTGATCCTGGAAAAAGGGATTGACGTGATATTTAATGTGAACATCCGGGAAATCCAGGGCACGGACAAGGTAACCGGCGTCCGCCTGGAGGACGGACGGGTGATTCCCGCTGATCTGGTCATCATATCTGCAGGTGTCCGGGCCAATTCCACCCTGGCGGAAGAGGCAGGGGCAAGGACCGGAAAGGCAGTTGTGGTCAATGAGCACATGGAAACCACCATTCCCGGCATTTACGCCTGCGGCGACTGCGCGGAATATCAGGGGATTAACTACGCCATCTGGCCCCAGGCCGTGGAAATGGGAAAGGCAGCCGGAGCCAATGCGGCCGGCGAGCGGATAACCTATAAAACCGTGACAGCTGCCCTGAGCTTTCATGGCATGGACACTTCCCTCTTTGCCGTAGGAGATGCGGGAAAGGATGAGAAAAAGAGCTATGAGGTGAAGCGGGAAGAGGACCCGGATAAGAAGATATACAAGGCCCGTTATTATGAAGACGGAAAGCTGGTGGGGGCGATCCTTATTGGCGATACGTCAGATATGGGGGAGATTTTGACGGAAATAAAATAGAGGAAGCTGTGTCACAGAATATTCTTTTGCACTAAATTGACATTATTGCAAGCATAAGAAAGGGTATCTTTAAAAAGGCTTTTACAAGCCGGTCAAGATACCCTTTTATGCTGTAAATACTGTTTTATTCTATAACTTTTTAATGAGGAATTATTTTACAGCAATCCATTTGTCATTCATAAACCATCATTCAAAGGAAATATGATACGATTCCATCCAGTAATTCACCTGCAAAATATAAGCCAGCATCTGGGGGCCGGCCATAAGCTGGCCATACCACGGCTTCCCGTAATCTGAAGTGCTTGTGAAGAATTTGTCAAGTTTTTCTGCGTCTAAAAATTCCATGACAGGAGAGGAGGGATTGCCCATCATTTCCTGAACCCGTTTCATTAAAAGCCCCTCGTAATTTGTATCATAGGTCTTGGGATAAGGTGATTTCCGTCGGAAGAGAATTTCATCGGGAAGAAGCCCCTTTCCTGCCTCCCGCAGCAGGCCTTTCACCACGCCGTCCCTGGTTTTCATATCCCATGGCACATTCCACACGTATTCGATGATCCGGTGGTCCGCAAACGGAACCCGGGCTTCCAGGCCGGAATACATGCTGTCCCGGTCCATGCGGTTTAACAGGGTCTGCATGAACCACCGCAGGTTTAAATAAGAAATTTCTCTTCTCCGTTTCTCCTTTGGGTCCTCTCCGGGGAGAACCGGGGTCTCCGCCACGGATTTTTCGTAGGTTTCTTTCACGTATTCATCCATTCCCAGATAATCAAGAAAATCCTCTTTCAATATGGCTTTCCTGGGGCCTAAATCCATGGTCCAGGGGAAGGTATTGGCCTTAAAGCACTCCTCCTTGTGAAACCACGGATATCCGCCGAATATTTCATCGGCGCATTCCCCGGTCAGAGTTACCTTGTTGTATTCCTTTACCAGGGAGCAGAAGTGGAGCAGAGAAGAATCGATGTCTCCCATGGCCGGAAGATCGTGGGCCAGAACCGAATCATAGAGCCGGTCGGCCTGGGTTAAGTTATCGCATTCCAGATAGTGGTGGTTAGAGTTTAAAAACTTCACCATCTGATCCACGTAGGGCCGGTCCTGGGAGGGCTGAAAGGCATTGGCCTTGAAGTACCGGTCATTATTGACGAAATCAAAGGAAAAAGTGTTAAGCTGCTTCCCCTGCTTTTTCAGCTCAGCGGCACAGACCGCCGATACCAGACTGGAATCCACACCGCCGGATAAAAAGGTGCAGATAGGAACATCGGAAACCATCTGGCGCCGGATGGAGTCCTGAACCAGAAAGGAGGTCTTTTCAATGGTTTCCTCATAGCTGTCCTCATGGGGCCTGCTTTCCAGCTTCCAGTAGCATTTTAAATGAAAGCCATCCCTGGAGCAGAGAAGCATGTGGCCGGGGAGCAGTTCGTTTACACCCTTAAAGACGCCGCACCCGCTGGTACGGGCAGGGCCTATGGAAAATATTTCGTTGAGCCCTTTCCGGTCCAGAACCGGCTTGATGCCCGGATATGCAAAGAGGCCCTTTAATTCCGAGGAAAAGATGATCTCCTCATCCCGGACCGTATAAAAAAGAGGCTTTATGCCGGACCGGTCCCGGAAGAGGCCTAGGACTTCCCGGAAAGGGTCCATGACGGCAAAGGCGAAGATGCCGTTCAGTCTTTTGACAAAATCAGGACCGTATTCCATGTACCCTGTTAAAATGACTTCCGTATCGCTGGTGGTGGAAAAGAGATGGCCCCGTTCCAGTAAGTCTTTCCGAAGCTCCTCCGTATTGTAAATTTCTCCGTTGTAAACAATGCCAAAGGTCTTCCCTTCCCGGGTTTTCTTCATGGGCTGCTGTCCGTTTGTCAGATCAATGATGGATAATCGGGCGTGGGATAAGCCGCCGTGTTCAAAGAGCCAGCTGCCGGATTCATCCGGTCCCCGGTGTCTCTGCACGGCAGACATCCGTTCCAGTATTTCCTCGTAGCGGGATTTCTCTTCCCGGTAATCTTTCTTAAGATGGTAAAAACCGGCAATTCCACACATGGCAAATCCTCCTGAACAAAATCATTTATAAAAGAAAACAGGAAACAAGAAAGGTGGCCAGAAAACCGATCATGACCGGGGGAAGATTCTTTCTGGCAAGCTCTAAGGGACTTACGCCGCATATGGCTGCAACGGGAATGAGGCCCCAGGGAACAATGGTCCCTCCGCCCACGAAAACAGCGGTGATCTGCCCCAGGGAAGCCAGCACAGGCACCGAAGCCCCAACTGCCGTTCCAAAGGTCTGGGCCAGGGAGCCGGTAAGGGGAAGGCCGGAAAAGCCGGAACCGTCCAGTCCCGTTAAGCCGCCGACCACCATCTGTATAAATGCGGCCATATACTTGCTTACAGGCACGTTATGGGCCAGCCAGAGGGCCCAGTCATTCATGAGGCCGCTTTTAAACTGGCTCCCCATAATGGAGGAAATCCCGCTGCCTCCCAAAAAGAAAAAGGCCCCGATGATGATGACGGGAGCGAATATCCGTATGGCAAAGAGAAAGCCTTCCGTGACATAAACCGTCACCTTTTCCGGCGACTTCTTTCCAAAGCCTAAGACGGCTCCAATGCACATGCAGAGGACGGCGGTTCCGGACACCATGCTGGTGGCATCTCCTCCCTTTAAATCAAAGGCCAGCATGAGGAGGATGTCGGCAAGGAAAAGAAGAGGAGTCAAAATCGCCATTATAACAGCCGGGGTTCCCGTCTCCGGGCCCTTTTCCTCCGTGTCCTGGATATGAAGCTGATGGCAGCAGGCGGTAAGCTCCCGTCTGTTTAACAAATATGCAGAAAGGACCGTCACGATGCCCATGACCACAAACAGGGGCCGCCCCTGGGTCAGAATGTCGGAGGCGGCGATCCCTGCCGCTCCTGCGGAAATGGACGGAGCCCCCTGGATGACGAAATCATAGCTTAGGGCAATCCCGTGGCCGAATAGGTTCATAGCCATGGCCGCGGCCAGAGGTTCCAGTCCGGCTCTCACCGCAAAGGGAAGCATGATGGCTCCCACCAAGGCCACGGACGGGGAAGGCCAGAGAAAGAGGGAAAACACCAGCATGACAAGCCCCAGGAGCCACCATGTGACGGAAGGCGATTTCATGACCTTTGACATGGGAATCATCATCAGATAGTCGCTTCCCAAGTCCCTTAAGCATTTTGACAGGGCCGTAACCAGGGCAATGGTGGCGATGATCTCCATAAACTCCTTGGCGGCATACAGGATTGCGCTGAATACGGTCATGATGCCTCCTGTCAGGGAACCAAGGCCCACAAGCCCCAGCAGGAAGAGAAAGGCGATGCAGATGAGAGGGGTATCCTTTCTTAAAACCATGACGCCCAGGATGACGAGGACGCCTATGAGATAAATGTAGTGCAGAGGCGTAAGCACCAGATCGGGATCAAACATAAGAATCTCTCCTGTGAAAAGAATATAATTTATACTATGACGGAGCGGAATGGGCAGTGTGATTTTTTTGTGACGGAACTTGAAATTTTCCAGCCAGACTCTTATACTTATAAAAAAGCTCCGCTATGGATGCGCACTCCGCACTGAGGGAAGAGAGGGCCTATGCAGATTACATCGGTACACATTAAAAATTTCAAATCCATACGGGATATGAGGATTGAAAGCATTGAAAATGCCCTGATTTTAGTGGGGAAAAACAATACCGGAAAGACAGGAATTCTGGATGCCATACGGGCGGCGGCAGGCGTTTATGAGGTCAATGCCGAGGATTTTAATGAGAAAAAGCAGAATATTGAAATAACCATGACCTTAAGGATCACGGAAGAGGATTTGGATGCCTTTCACAAGAGCGGAACTGTGAGTCAGTATAAGCGGTATGAGGCGTGGCTTCATGATTTTAAGGCAAAGCTGCCCTCTTATAAGGAAGATAGCCTGACCTTTACCTGCCAGGCCAACTGGAAAGGCGATATCCGTTTTCATGACGGTTTCCATAAGAACAACCGGTATATCCGGGAGATTTTCCCCAGGCTTTATTACATTGATTCGGAACGGAATTTAAATCAGTTCCAGAACGACCTTCTGCTGTTTCAGGAGGATGACCAGCTGGTCAAAATGAGGTCCCACGTCTGCATGTTCAACGGCGCAAAGGAGTGTACCCAGTGCTTCCAGTGCATCGGCCTCATCAATCAGAAAAAGCCGGAGGACTTACAGATTTATGAGACCGCAAAGCTTTTGGAATATAAGATGTACCAGCTGAATTTAAATGATTTTGCGGCAAGGGTCAACGAAAATTACAGGAAGAACGGCGGATACGAGGAAATCCGTTTCTCCTTAAGCTGCAATCCTGAAGAAATGTTTACGGTGACGGCGGACACCTATCATGGGGAAAGGGGGAAATTAAGCCCCATCGGCAACTTGAGCAACGGAATGAAGAGCCTTTACATGCTCTCCCTTTTGGAAACCTATACAGAGGATGAAAAACAGATCCCCAGCATCATCATTGTGGAGGACCCGGAGATATTTCTCCATCCCCAGCTTCAGAAGACCTCCAGTGAGATCCTTTACCGCCTGTCCAAAAAGAACCAGATGATCTTTACCACCCATTCCCCCACCATGCTGTTTAACTTTACAGAACGCCAGATCCGGCAGGTGGTTTTAGACAGGGACGGCTATTCCACGGTCAGGGAAAAGACGGACATTGCGGCCATACTGGATGACTTAGGCTATGGGGCCAATGACTTACTGGGAGTCAGCTTTGTGTTCATCGTGGAGGGAAAGCAGGACAGGAGCCGCCTGCCCCTGCTTTTGGAGAAATATTATTCGGAAATCCACGATAAGGACGGGAACCTTTTCCGCATATCCATTATCAATACCAACAGCTGTACCAATATAAAAACCTATGCCAATTTAAAATACATGAACCAGGTTTACTTACGGGACCAGTTTTTAATGATCCGGGACGGGGACGGCAGGGATCCGGAGGAGCTGGCCGGCCAGCTCTGCCAGTACTATGATGAACGGAATTCAGAGGAAATCGACAAGCTGCCCAAGGTGACGAGAAAGAATGTTCTGATATTAAAATACTACTCCTTTGAAAATTACTTTTTAAATCCAAAGGTCATGGCCCAGCTCGGAGTTGTGGAAAGCGAGGAGGCTTTCTATCAGATTCTGTTTGAGAAATGGAAAGAATATTTATACCGGATAAAGAGCGGAAAACAGTTTTCGGAGGTGGTGGGAAAGGAGATTGAAACCATTCAGGATCTGAAAGATCATATGGAGGAATTCAAGATTTATATGCGGGGCCACAACCTCTATGATATCTTTTACGGGCCTTATAAAAAGCAGGAAGGGGAGCTGCTGAAAAGGTATATTGAGCTGGCCCCCCGTGAAGATTTTAAGGATATTTTAGACGCCATTGACCGGTTCGTCTATTTTGAAAGCAGAAAATCGGAATCAATTTCCCAATCTTTAAAGTAGTATTTCATGTCACGTTCCCCGATTTCTCTTATGACCCGGCAGGGGCTTCCGTAGGCCACCACATTGGCCGGTATGTTCCTTGTCACCACGCTTCCGGCGCCGATGACACTGTTTTCCCCGATGCGGACGCCGGGCAGGATAATGGCTCCGGCGCCGATCCATACATTGTCCTCAATGGTGACGGGCACGTTAAACTGGACCTGTTTTTTCCGGATATCGGGCCATATGGGGTGGGCCGCCGTGTCCACCACCACGCCGGGGCCGAACATGACGTTGTTTCCGATATAGATGTCAGCGTCATCCACGAGGGTCAAGTTAAAATTGGCATAAACGCCGTCTCCCATGTGGACGTGGCTACCCCAGTTGGCATGAAGGGGCGGTTCTATGTAGCAGTCCTTTCCCATTTCAGCAAACAGCGCTTTTAAAATTTCCCGGCGTTTTTCCTTTTGGGATGGACGGGTCTGGTTGAAATCGTAGAGGATTTCCAGGCAGGCGGTCTGCTCCGCTGCCAGGGCTTCGTCGGTGCAGTCGTAAAGCCTGCCGCTTTTCATTTTTTCCTTTAAGTCCATGAATAACCTCCTTATTGCAGGGCTGTCTGTCCGGCAGCCTTATGTTTTTCTATTATAACCTCTGGGGAGGGAAATGTCCATGAAGCAGGGCTTGCTTTCTCAGGAATAAAAAGTGCAAGAAAGTGCTATTACTTGGACAAATAAAAGCACGCTTTTTTATGGTATGTATATTATAATCAAATAAGAGATTTTACGAGGAGGTATCAGGATGAATTATCTCATAGGAATCGATGTTGGAACATCGGCCACAAAGACGGTCCTGTTTGATGAAAAGGGGAATGTGACCGCATCGGCAGCGGTCGAGTACCCTCTGTACCAGCCGAAAAACGGCTGGGCGGAGCAAAGGCCGGAGGACTGGAGGGATGCAGTTTTAAAGACTCTTTCCCAGGTGGTTTTAAAGTCAGGGGTTTCAAAGGAAGACATTAAGGGAATCGGAATTTCCGGCCAAATGCACGGCCTGGTGATGCTTGATGAAAACAAGGAAGTGATACGCCCATCCATTATCTGGTGCGACCAGAGGACCGGGGCCGAGGTGGAGGACATGCTGGGCCTTATGCCCAGGGAGCGGTGGATCGAGATTACCGCAAACCCGCCTCTTACAGGCTGGACAGCGGCCAAGATTTTATGGGTAAGGAAAAATGAGCCGGAAAATTATGAAAGGTGCAGGCACATCCTTCTGCCAAAGGATTACATACGTTATGTGCTGACCGGTGTTTTTGCAACCGAGGTTTCCGATGCCAGCGGAATGCAGCTTTTAGATGTGCCGGGAAGGTGCTGGTCAGAGGAGGTTCTTAATAAGCTGGGAATCGACCCGGGACTTTTGGGAAAGGTGTATGAATCCTGTGAGGTCACAGGCACCATTCTTCCTGAAGTTGCAGATCAGACAGGGCTTTCCGCCGATACTAAGGTGGTGGGAGGCGCCGGAGACAATGCCGCTGCGGCGGTAGGAACCGGAGTGGTGAAGGACGGGACAGCTTTTACTACCATAGGAACCTCAGGAGTTGTCTTCGCCCACAGCAGCCAGGTCACCATTGATCCCAAGGGCAGGGTCCATACCTGCTGCTGCGCTGTGCCGGGAGCATGGCATGTGATGGGAGTGACCCAGGCGGCAGGTTTGTCCTTAAAGTGGTTTAAGGATAATTTCTGCCAGGATTATGTGGAAAAGGCGGAAAAGCTGGGAGTAGACGTCTACGATCTCATCAATGAGGACATTAAGCAGGTGGAGGCAGGAAGCGATAAGCTGATTTATCTGCCCTACTTAATGGGGGAGAGGACCCCTCATTTGGACCCGGACTGCCGTGGCGTGTTCTTCGGCCTTTCGGCCATACATACAAAGGCCCATATGCTGCGGGCAATCATGGAAGGAGTTTCCTATTCCCTCAGCGACTGCAACGACATTTTAAAGGAAATGGGAATCGAAGTCGGCCAGATGATGGCCTGCGGAGGCGGCGGAAAAAGCCCGGTGTGGCGTCAGATGCTGGCGGATATGTACGGCTGCAGCGTGAAAACCGTGGCCCAGACCGAAGGTCCGGCCCTGGGCGTTGCCATACTTGCGGGAGTTGGCTGCGGGCTGTATCAGTCTGTGGAGGAGGCCTGTGAGGCCCTGATTTCCGAAGATAAGTCAACCGGCCCGGAGGCGGAGCAGGAGGAGGTTTACGGGAAATACCACCAGCTTTATAAAAAGCTTTATGAGGATTTAAAAGACAGCTACAAGACGCTCGGTGCCTTGTAGGATTGGTTTTGCCTATAAGACGGAAGAAAACAGGAGGAAATGGATATGCGTTTTTTTATTGATACGGCAAATGTAGATGAAATCAGAATGGCCAGTGAGATGGGAATTATCTGCGGAGTCACCACAAACCCGTCCCTGATCGCAAAGGAAGGGCGGGATTTCAAGCAGGTAATCGGAGAAATTACCTCCATCGTGGACGGTCCTGTCAGCGGAGAGGTAAAGGCTACCACAGCTGACGCCGAAGGCATGATAAAGGAAGGCCGGGAAATCGCAGCCATCCATCCCAACATGGTAGTGAAAATTCCAATGACTGTAGAGGGCCTTAAGGCTGTAAAGGTTTTAAGTGCAGAGGGAATAAAGACCAACGTCACCCTGGTATTTTCAGCAGCCCAGGCGCTTCTGGCGGCAAGGGCCGGCGCCTCCTACGTATCCCCGTTTTTGGGACGGTTAGATGACATTTCCATGCCGGGAATCAGTCTGATCGAGGACATTATGGAAATATTCCAGGTTCATGGAATCGAGACAGAGGTTATTGCGGCCAGCGTGCGCAGCTCCATCCACGTGATTGATTGTGCAAAGGCAGGGGCCGACATAGCCACGGTTCCCTATAAGGTGCTGGTGCAGATGACACAGCATCCGCTGACAGATCAGGGAATTGAAAAATTCAAAAAGGATTATCTGGCGGTATTCGGAGAATAAAAAGGAGAAGGAAAATTATGGGATTAGGGATTAAGCCAGTGACAGACCCTGCCTTTCGTGTTTACGGAAAGATGATTGAGGGATATGAGACAGGGGAGCTGTTGGACAGGATGAAAGAAACGCCTCTTCCGGAGGACGTGATTTATGTGCCGTCCGTGCCGGAATTAGAAGAACTGAAGGTTTCCGGTGAGATTGAAAAGCGGATGTTCGGCCAGCTTCCCATCCAGGTGGGCTATTGCAACGGACACAATAAGAAGCTGAATGCGGTGGAATATCACAGGAATTCAGAGGTCAACGTAGCGGTTACGGATATGGTGCTGATTGTAGGGCGGCAGCAGGATATTACCGATCAATATACCTATGATTCGGGTAAAATGGAGGCTTTCCTCGTTCCTGCAGGAACTGCGGTGGAGGTTTATGCTACAACGCTTCACTACGCCCCATGCCATGTGGAGGAAAGCGGTTTCCGCTGCGTGGTAATTCTTCCGAAAGGCACCAATACGGATTTAGAACCTTTGGGGGAAAGAGCAGAGGGAGAGGACCGGCTGCTGCTTGCAAAGAATAAATGGCTGATCGGCCATGAAGAGGGCGGTCTTCCCAGCCAGGCTTATATCGGTATTCTAGGGGAGAATCTGTCCATCTGATTTAATAAAAGGTCGAAAGCAGTGACGGAAGCAGTAGCAGGAAAAAGAGATAATAACAGGAGGAGTCATAGAATGAACAATATACCGGAATTAAAAGTAGGAATCGTAGCTGTCAGCAGGGATTGTTTCCCGGAAGCTCTGTCCGTAAACAGAAGAAAGGCCCTGGTAAAGGCCTATGAGGAAAAGTATAATGGGGAAAACATTTACGAATGCCCTGTATGCATTGTGGAAAGTGAAATCCACATGGTGCAGGCCTTAGAGGATGTAAAGAACGCCGGCTGTAATGCCCTGGTAGTGTATTTAGGAAACTTCGGACCGGAGATTTCAGAAACCCTTCTGGCAAAGCATTTTGACGGACCTGTCATGTTCATTGCGGCGGCAGAGGAAAGCGGCGAAAATTTAACCCAGGGAAGAGGCGACGCATACTGCGGCATGTTAAATGCCAGCTATAACTTAAAGCTCAGAAATATCAAGGCTTACATACCCGAATATCCGGTGGGAACCGCAGAGGAATGCGCCGACATGATCGAGGAGTTTCTTCCGATTGCCAGATCTTTAGTAGGGCTCTCCAGCTTAAAGATCATAAGCTTTGGCCCCCGTCCTTTAAACTTCCTGGCATGCAATGCGCCCATCAAGCAGCTTTACAACCTGGGTGTGGAAATTGAAGAAAATTCCGAGCTGGATTTATTTGAGGCTTTCAATAAGCACGCCAATGACCCAAGAATCCCTGATGCTGTAAAGGATATGGAAGCAGAGCTGGGAGCAGGAAACCAGAAGCCGGAAATTCTGCCAAAGCTTGCCCAGTATGAGCTGACCCTGCTGGATTGGGTGGAGGCTCACCGCGGATACAGGAAATATGTTGCCATCGCCGGAAAATGCTGGCCTGCATTCCAGACCCAGTTCGGCTTTGTTCCCTGTTATGTAAACAGCCGTCTGACCGGCATGGGCATCCCGGTTTCCTGCGAGGTAGATATTTACGGAGCTCTCAGCGAATTCATCGGAACCTGTGTCAGCCTGGATGCGGTAACGCTTCTGGATATTAACAATACGGTTCCTGCCGATATGTATGAAGAGGATATTAAGGGCAATTATAATTATACCCATCAGGATACCTTTATGGGCTTCCACTGCGGCAACACCTGCTCGAGAAAGCTGTCTTCCTGCTCCATGAAATATCAGATGATCATGGCAAGAGCTCTTCCGGAAGAGGTTACCCAGGGAACTCTGGAAGGAGATATCGCTCCCGGCGAAATTACATTCTTCCGTTTGCAGAGCACTGCCGATAATCTGCTCCGCGCCTATGTGGCTCAGGGTGAGGTGCTTCCTGTTGCTACCCGTTCCTTTGGTTCCATCGGCATTTTCGCCATTCCGGAAATGGGAAGATTTTACCGCCATGTGCTGATTGAGAAGAACTTCCCTCACCACGGCGCAGTTGCTTTCGGCCATTACGGAAAAGCCCTCTTTGAAGTATTTAAGTATCTTGGGGTGGAGGAAATCGGATTTAACCAGCCTAAGGGGATGCTTTATAAGAGCGAGAATCCATTTGCTTAAAAATAAGGGCGGATTGGCCCTGGAATAATGTATGAAAAAGACGCCTGGATCTGGTCTGTGAAAGCCATTTCCAAGGCGTCTTTTTATGTATAAAGTATTATCTTATATTATAAACATTGTTTCATTGCGGAAACTCTGCCGCAGATCTGTATTACAGCATATTTGTACATGCATGGTTTTGCTTTATAGGAATTCACAGGGATAGGCCGGATTATATTGAAAGGCAAGAAAGAAAATGCTAAAATTAAAGAAAATACCGCAGTGTTGATGGACGTAATAAGGTATATGGGACAGCCGGGCAATTGCTGCCGGAAAGACACCATAAAACCATAAAATTCAGAAAGGGAATGGATAAAATGAAAAATTATAACTGGGGAATTATCGGAACCGGCTGGATCGCACATGAAATGGGAGACGCACTGACCCGCGTCCACGGCCGGATCTACGGGGTATGCAGCGCCCGGCCGGAGTCGGCGAAGAAATACGCAGAGGAATACCAGGTGGAAAAGGTTTATGAAAGTGCGGATCAGATGCTGGAGGATGAGCAGGTGGATATCGTTTACGTGGCGACTCCCCATAATCTGCATTATGAAATCATAAAGAAAGCCTTATTAAAGGGGAAGCACGTATTCTGTGAAAAGGCAATTACGGTAAATGACCGTCAGCTGGAAGAATGCGCCGCAATTGCAAAGGAAAAGAATCTTGTAATCTGTGACGGCGTGACCCTGCTTCACATGCCCCTTTATAAGAAATTAAAGGAAATCATGGACAGCGGAAAGCTGGGACCGGTAAAAATGGTGCAGGTCAATTTCGGAAGCTGTAAGGAATACGACGTGAATAACCGTTTCTTCTCGAAAGAGCTGGCCGGAGGCGCCCTTCTTGATATCGGAGTATATGCTGTCTCCTTTGCCCGCTTTTTCATGAAGAGCAGGGCCAATGTGGTTCTGACCACTGCAAATTATTTTGAGACAGGGGTTGATGAAACCTCCGGGATCATTTTGAAAAATAACGAGGATGAGATGGCGGTTATGGCATTGACTTTCCGGGCAAGACAGCCAAAACGGGGAGTGATCGCCTGTGAGAAAGGCTATATTGAGGTAAACGAATACCCCCGGGCAGATTCGGCGGTCATCGTTTATACGGAGGGCGGACATAAAGAAATTCTTGAAGCAGGGGAGAGCTCCAAGGCTCTGGATTATGAAATCATGGATATGGAGGATTACGTCACGAATCAGTCCGGGGAGGAAAACTTACAGATCGTAAGGGATGTTATGGCAACCCTGACGGCCATCAGGAAACAGTGGGGGATGGTGTATCCGTTTGAGCAGTAAAATTGATGGAATAGAAAAAAGACGCTCATTTCCAAGGAAATGCGGCGTTTTTTTTATATAAAGTAGGAAAGTTCTCTTGCGAAGAACACCCGAATGTAAAAATGCCCGCTGAAAGCGGGCATGAGAAATAGATGATGCTGTTAGACGGTGACATCAAGGTCATCACCCTCAATAAGAAAATAATGCATGGAGTCAATGGATCACTGATTTTCCCCAGAAAACAATCTGTCTCAATGAATGACCAGTGTGGGCATTAAACATATTTCCTTTTGTTTTATCTCTTTTTTCTTGTCCTGTCTGGCCGCTTCTTTCATAATGTTCCAGGCCTTTATTCCAAGTTCTTCCACGTCCTGGTTCACACTTGATACTTTTATTCCAAATAAATAGTCAGACAGCAGATTATCATAGCTTACTATGGAATAATCTTCGGGCACACGGATACCCTGCTCTGAAAAGTATCTTAAAATGCCCAGGGTCATCATGTCATTGCACACAAATATGGCGGTGCAGTCCGTATCAAGGACTTGCTTTGCGGCTTCATATCCGCCTTCTATCCGGTAATTTGCAGGAATGATATACTCTTTCGGCACCTTGATTCCATATTCCGTCATTGCATTCCGGTATCCGTTTATACGGGAAAGAGAGTTGTGGGAAATAAAAGTATTGCAGATACAGGCAATCTTTCTGTGACCCTTTTCCAGAAGATACTTGGTTGCAATATAGGAACCTTCTACATTATCAAAATATATTTTATTACATGAAAATGAGTCAAATATGCGGTCAACCATTACAAATGGAAGGTTAAGCTGTAATAATTTCTGCTCGATGATATTCTGATGAAGATAGGATTCATTGGAAATTACTACAAATATTCCGTCGATTCCTTTTGTCGCCAGAAGGTCAATTAAAATCATGTCTCCTTCAAATGTATCGTTGGAGTTGACGATAATCAATGAGTATCCTTCCGCTCTGAGCTGCAGCTCTAAAGTTTTTGACAATTTAGAAAAAAAGGGGTTTTCTATATCAGGGATCAGAAGCCCGAATGTATTGTTTTTTCTGGTTACAAGACTGCGTGCAGCCGCGTTTGGGATATATTGGTTATCATCAGCAATCTGCAGGATAAGATTTTTCTTTTTTTCAGAAATCCTATTTGGCCTGTTGTTTAAAACCAGGGATACGCTGCTTGGAGAAACTCCCGCTAATCTGGCTATTTCTTTTATTGTTATGGACATAGTATTTGACCTCTGATGTATTGATATGAACAATAATACCGTATTTTGCATAAAAAAGCAACTCATATATGATAAAACGATTTATCTTTTTTGCTTTTTGTCTTGACATGAGTAAAAAACAGTGATAATATGGATTTACAAGATAGATAAAACGTTTTATCAACAATAAATCTGTATTATAAACGAAACGAGACAATTTGTGGCTTCGGAAAGGTGTGGCAGAAATGAGAATCGGAGTTGTAGGCAGCATCAATATGGATATGACTGTTACAGCACAGCGGATTCCGGGAAAGGGCGAAACGATTACAGGCGATGCCATTTCCTATATTCCAGGAGGAAAAGGTGCAAATCAGGCAGTTGCGGCTGCGAGATTAGGTGCGGATGTAACGATGTTTGGCTGTGTGGGAAACGATGACAATGGACGGGTTCTGATTGAAAACCTGAAAAATGAAGGTATTCATACAGAATATATAAATGTACGTGAAAATCAGGTGACAGGGCTGGCTGTGATAACGGTAGCGGAAAGCGATAACTGTATTATAGTTTTAGCGGGAGCAAATAATACTGTAGATATTGAATACATTGACACCATTAAAGAAAAGTTATTAAGGTGCGACATTGTATTATTGCAGCAGGAGATTTTACAGGAAACCGTGGAATATGTTATCGGCTTATGTGCAAGTCATGGAGTGAAAGTCATATTAAACCCGGCACCGGCCAGAGAGCTAAAAAGAGAACTGATAGAATTATTGGATTATATTACCCCCAATGAACATGAAGCCAGGATCATATTTGGAGAGATGGCTGATACGGAGTCTTTATTAAAACAATATCCGGAAAAACTCATTATTACCCAGGGGGAAAAAGGTGTCATTTACATTAATCATGAAAAAGAAGCAGTGGCTTTGCCTGCAAGAAAATCCAATGTAGTTGATACTACGGGAGCTGGGGATACATTTAACGGCGCATTTGCCGTAGCACTTGGATTATACGATACCATGGAAAAGGCGCTGGCATTTGCAGTCATGGCTTCCGGTTTGTCGGTGGAGAAGTTTGGTGCTCAAGGCGGTATGCCGGGGCTTAAGGATGTGACCGGAGAGCTGGAAAGCCGTTTTGACGGTTGTAATGCAGGTGACAGCTGCCGGATCGGAGGAAAACCATGAAGAGAAATGGAATTTTAAACAGCAGCATTTCAACCGTGCTTTCTTCCATGGGCCATACGGATTCGATTTGCATCGGAGATTGCGGGCTGCCCATACCAGATGAGACACAACGAATTGATTTAGCTTTGCGTTTTAATATCCCCTCCTTCCTGGAAACTTTAGATGCGGTTACTGATGATATGGCAGTAGAATCATACATTTTGGCGGAGGAAATAAAAGACCAGAATCCGGAAATGATGGAAAACATACGAACCATGATGAATAAAAAGTTTCCGGATGCAGTGGAATGGTTTACATCCCATGAAAACCTGAAAGAACAGACAAAAACCTGCAAGGCAGTCATAAGGACCGGTGAAATAACTGCGTTTTCAAATATCATATTGGTTTCAGCCTGCATTTTTGCAACCCAGGGGTAAGGGGAGGGAGAAGAGCTATGCAAATTCAAATGAAAGGAATCTGTAAATCCTTCAGTGATCATGCAGTACTGACTGATGCCGGTTTCAGCCTGGAAAGCGGAGAGGTCCACGCACTGATGGGAGAAAACGGGGCTGGAAAATCCACTCTCATGAAGATACTGACAGGTATCTATGAGAAAGATTCCGGAACGGTTTTAATCGATGGAGAAGAAGTTGTATACAAAACTCCGAAAGAAGCGGAAAAAGCAGGAATTATCTTGATCCATCAGGAACTGAATGTACTTTTTGACCTGACAGTAGAAGAAAATCTCTTCCTTGGGAAGGAAATCACGACTCGCGGAGGAATCTGCAATAAAAAAGAAATGCAGAAACAGGCAGAAGCTATTCTGGATAAATTAGGGGTTAAAATACCTGTGAATAAAGGGATGGCAGAGCTGGCTGTAGGGCAGCAGCAGATGATAGAAATCTGCAGGGCACTTATGTGCGAGGCAAAAGTGATCATTATGGATGAGCCTACGGCGGCACTTACGGCCAGTGAAACGGAAATTCTTTTTAAAGTAATAAAAAAATTGCAGAAAGACGGAGTTTCCATCATTTATATTTCCCATCGCATGGAGGAAATATTTGAACTGTGTGACAGGATTACGGTCTTAAGAGACGGGCAGTATGTTGGAACAAAAGAAACAAAAGATACTAATGAAAAAGATATTGTAAAAATGATGATTGGACGTGAGATTGGGGAACGGTATCCGGAAAGAAAAAGTTCTGTTGGAAAAGAAATATTAAAGGTATCGGGTCTTACAAAACAAGGAATATATGAAAATGTCAGTTTTTCAGTAAAAGAAGGCGAAGTGCTGGGTGTGTCCGGCCTTATGGGAGCAGGGCGGACGGAAATCATGAGGTCCATATTTGGAAATATGAAGCATGATGGAGGCGACATCTTTATTGACGGCGCAAAATGTACCATAGACAGTCCGGCTGCAGCCATAAAATATGGAATCGGCTTTATTACGGAAGACAGAAAAACCGAAGGGCTTATGCTGGAAGACAGCATAAAAAACAACATTTCCCTGACAAATCTGGCCTCTATATCCGACCGGTACCATGTAATCAATAATAGAAAAGAAAAAGGTTTTGCCGCAAATGCAATCAAAGAATTGAAAATACGCTGCTTCCATCAGACTCAGGAATGCGGAAAGTTAAGCGGTGGAAACCAGCAGAAGGTAGTGTTTGCCAAATGGGTATATACAAATCCCAGAATATTGATCCTTGATGAACCAACGAGGGGGGTTGATGTAGGCGCAAAGAAAGAGATCTATAACATTATTAATGATCTGGCAGCAAAGGGAGTCGCAATCATTATGGTTTCTTCTGAACTTCCGGAAATTCTTGGAATGAGTGACCGGATTATGATAATCAGGGAAGGCAGGGTCCGCGGTATCCTTAATAAGGAAGAAGCGAATCAGGAAAAAATCATGACTCTTGCAACGGGAGGAACACTGTGATGAAAGAAAAGAAACAGAAATGGTTCAATTATATGGGAGATTATGGTGCACTGATTTCTCTGGTTCTTATTGTGGCGCTGATCAGTATCATAAGTCCGGAATTTCGCACGTCCGGCAATTTTCTCTCACTTTTGAGACAGTCTTCCATAAATGGTTTTATCGCTTTTGGTATGACCTTTGTCATACTTACAGGTGCCATAGATTTATCAGTCGGTTCAGTTCTGGCGTTATCTACCGCACTTTGTGCGGGAATGATAACTTCAGGAGTGCCGGCAGGAGTGGCCATGCTGGCTTCCCTGCTGATCGGAGCATTTCTTGGACTTATAAGCGGTGTGCTGGTGACCAGAGGAAGATTACAGCCGTTTATAGCTACGCTGATAACAATGACCACCTACCGGGGGCTGACAATGATTTACACCAATGGAAAGCCCATATCCAGGCTGGGTGAGAGCATGCTTTTAAAGTCAATTGGAAAAGGCGATGTTTTTGGAATTCCGGTACCGGTTATACTATTGATACTTATATTCTCGCTTTTCTGGTTTCTGCTTACAAAAACCACCTTTGGACGCCATATCTATGCAACCGGAAGCAACTGGAAAGCAGCCGAACTGGCTGGTGTCAGTATACGTAAAACAAAGATTATGGTTTATGTTATCTCCGGCGTAATGGCCGCATTGTCAGGTCTTATTCTTTTATCCAGGCTTAATTCCGCTCAGCCTACGCTGGGGTCCGGTTATGAGCTGGATGCCATTGCTGCCGTCGCTCTCGGCGGAACCAGTATGAGCGGTGGACGGGGTAAGATATATGGAACATTTATCGGAGTGCTCATAATAGCAGTGTTAAACAACAGCCTTAACATACTTGGCGTATCTTCGTATTACCAGGATGTGATTAAGGGATTGGTGATTCTGACAGCCGTTCTGTCAGACAGAAAACGGTAATAATAAAAGGAGGAAATATAAATGAAAAAAATTAAAAAAGTGGCATCATTGGTAATGGTAATGGCTTTAGGAGCAAGTGCGTTAGTTGGATGCAGCGCAGGAGGCGGTGATAAGAAGGAGGGAGCCAGTCAGGCAGGCAGTGGCCAGACGGTCGGATTTTCTGTTTCAACGCTTAATAACCCATTTTTTGTAACCTTATCAGAAGGAGCAAAAAATGCTGCCAAAGAGAAAGGGATTGAACTTACAGTGGTAGATGCAGGAGATGACAGCGCAAAGCAGGCCAGCGATATTGAAGATTTAATATCAAAAAATATCAAAGTTCTGATTGTCAATCCGGTGGATTCTGATGCGGTAGCCTCTGCTGTAGAATCAGCCACGAAAAAGGGAATTAAAGTCATAGCGGTTGACCGCGCGGTAAATGGAGCCGATGTAGAGTGTCAGATTGCCTCTGATAATGTGGCCGGTGCAAAAATGGCGGCAGAATATTTAAAAGAGCTGGTTGGCAGCGGAGCAAAGGTTGCTGAACTGGAAGGCGTTCCGGGAGCATCTGCTACTATTGACCGGGGACAGGGGTTCCACGAAGTGGCAGACAAGGATTTAAACGTGGTTTCCAGCCAGACAGCCAATTTTAACAGAGCAGAAGGCTTATCTGTTATGGAAAATATCCTTCAGGCGGATGGTGATATAAAAGGAGTGTTTGCACACAATGATGAGATGGCATTAGGCGCTGTTGAAGCAATTGCATCAGCCGGAAAAGATATCAAGGTAGTTGGCTTTGACGCTACGGATGATGCCAAAAAAGCGGTGGAAGACGGTACAATGGCAGCGACAGTCGCACAGCAGCCGGAGCTGATGGGAAAGACAGCTGTTGAAACTGCTGTAACAATCATGGAAGGAAAAAGTGTTGAGAAGTCCATACCGGTAGAAGTTACGCTGATCAAGAAGTAACAACTTAAATCCAGTCATATTATCTGAATAAGATATCTGACTGGATTTTTTTATCGTATAAGAAAGTTCATCCTATACGATAAAAATCCTCCGGTGGATCGCACTGCGGCGGAAAGATTGGACGTCATAGAAACAGCGCCAATCTCCTGGAAGCCCTGCAATGCTTTCTGGCCGGTGAAGACGGGGAAGCGGAGTAAAAATACAGGTGGAAAATGGTGGAAAGTGTGGTACAATGGCAAAGGCGGCAATAGGAAGTTTTCGCTGAAAAATTTCACCACAGGAGAGGGTACCAATGAAAGAAAATAAATCTATGATTAATGTTGTGATTGACGGAATTTCCGGGGTTTTTCTGCCAATTATAAACCTGTTAAGCGCTGCGGGAATATTAAAGGGTATATTGGCAATTCTGACCGCGGCAAATATTCTGTCAGGAACGAGTGAAACCTATATGGTGCTTCATGCCATGGCGGACAGCCTGTTTTATTTTCTTCCCATGGTACTTGCATTTACCGCAGCAAAGAAATTCGGCTGTGATCCCTTTGCCGCAGTGATTATTGCCGGGGTGATGCTATACCCCTCCCTGACAAAAGTATTTGAAGCGGGCACGAACATTTCCTTTGCCGGAATACCCATGAAAGCTGTTATATATCATTCCAGCGTGATTCCGATTATTCTTGCGGTGGGCCTGCTTGTATATGTGGAGCGGCTGGCATACCGCATACTGCCGGATCTGATAAAGGGCTTTTTTGCTCCTTTAATCTGTATTGTGGTAGTTGGACTGGTTACGCTGTTTGTATTCGGTCCAATAGGAAATATAATCGGAGACGGGCTGGCGGCAGCCTATGAATTCATATACAGGATCAGCCCCATGATTGCCGGCGGGATTTTGGGGGCGATCATCCAGCCAATGGTTATTTTCGGCTTTCACTGGAGCTTTGTCCTGGTTGCAATGAACAACATTTCTGTGAAAGGCTCCGATACCATACTGGCCTTAATAGGCCCGGCAGTATTTGCCCAGGCAGGTGCGGCTCTTGCGGTGTGCTTGAAAAGCAAGGATAAAAGCTTTCAATCCCTTTGCCTTTCCGCCGTGTTATCCGCATGCTTTGGAGTTACGGAGCCCGCCATGTTCGGCGTGAATCTGCCCTTAAAAAAGCCCATGATCGCAGTCTGTATCGGCGGCGGGGCAGGCGGTGCCATAGCGGGATTATCAGGAGCCCAGGCCATGACGTTTGCATTTCCCAGTTTGATCACATTGCCGGTTTTTTTTGGAACGGGATTTGGTTTATATGTGATAAGCTGTTTTGTTGGATTCTTAACGTCTTTTTTGCTGTCTATAACTTTAAAGTACGATGTTGTCATGAAAGGGTCAGCGGAAAAGGCGTGAGGAAATCCGGCAGGATAAATGGAAGTTAATTCGGCATATTTAAATTCAATGTATTCAGCAGTCCGTTTTACGGTCTGCATATGGAAGGATAGCATCTGCATCTGCTGAAAGTGAGAATGTAGTTTATTTCAGTGAATATTTGAAATAATAGATATTAACGTAAACCGGATATTACAGCGGCATTCAATAAACAGAAAGGCAGATGTTATGGCAGAGAAAAATAATAATATGGGAGAACTGTTCCGGCAGATGGAATATCATTTGCTTCATGACGAACATCCGTCGGGATATCTGGAACAAATCAGCAGGGAACCTTGGTTTATGGATTACCCGTTTTCCATGCTTGGTAAGATGAAAGAAACCCCGCAGTCAAAAAAGTATCATCCGGAAGGAAGCGTATGGAATCATACGATGATGGTAGTGGATCAGGCGGCGGAACAGAAAGTGAAGAGCAAAGATGCCCGGACCTTGATGTGGGCGGCACTGCTTCATGATATCGGCAAACCGGCAGTGACGAAAGTCCGGAAAGAGAAAATTACCGCATATAATCATGATGCTGAGGGGGAACATCTCACGGAGGACTTTTTGCACTGCTTTTGCGAAGATGACAAGTGGATCGGGGCTGTTGCAAAACTGGTCCGGTATCATATGCACATTCTGTATGTGACAAATGGGCTGCCTTTTGGCGATATCCATGGCATGAAACGGGAAACAGATATCGGTGAAGTTGCACTGCTTGGGCTTTGTGACCGGATCGGAAGGGGCGGAAGCGTTCCGGAAGATGAAACAAAAGCGGTCAGATTATTTTTAAAGAAAATGGGGAAAATGTGAAATCTTGCTATATTTATTAAGTTTCTTATTGTAATTTATTATAATAAAGAGAGGTTATAGAAATTAAGGAATTTAGAAAGACTTATTATGAAAATAAATTATGGAATTATATCAACGGCTGCCATCGGAAAACGATTTATCGGTGCAGTGAACGCCAATGGAGGCTCGGTGACTGGGGCAGCGTCAAGGTCATTGGACAGAGCAAAGGCGTTCTGCCGGGAAAACAATATCGAAAAGGCTTATGGCTCTTATGAAGAACTTTATCAGGACCCGCAGATTACGGCTGTGTATATCACCACAATAAACCGGGAGCATTTTCATGAAATGCAGCAAGCATTGAATTACGGAAAGCACGTGCTCTGTGAGAAACCGTTTACGCTGTCAAAACCACAGGCAGAAGAAATCTTTTATCTGGCAAAAGAAAAAGGGCTGTTTGTGATGGAGATGCAAAAGAGCCTTTTTCTTCCTGTCACCGATTTGATTAAAACATATATTGATTCAGGAATGTTAGGAAAACTCCATCAAGTGAATATGAGCGCTTCCTTTCAAAGCCCAAAGGCTTCATGGATGCATGAAAAAGATCAGGGAGGAGTTGTTTATGGCAGCGCTTCCTATACCTTTGAATATCTTGATTATCTGCTGGAGCCTGCCGATATAATCGTGCAGGCACTGGGGACCAGGGGGAAAACAGGAGTCCAGGACTCTGTCAGTCTTAATATAAAAATGGATGATGTTCTGATCAGCAGCCGTATTTCCATGCGGGGGCCGGCAGAAAGTTTTGCGGTTTTTTATTTTGAAAAGGGGTTCATAAAAACCAATGAATACTGGAAGGCGGACCGCTGCGAAATACATGCCGGCCAGGGCGTTGAGCTGATTGAGAGAAGGGTTGATTTTGAAATGAAATATGAGGTGGCCCATGGGGAAGCATGTATCAGACAGGGCCTGACGGAGAGCCCGGTTATGACGGCTGAAAGAACACTTCGCTGCTGCGGGCTTGTGGATCAGGTAGTGGAATCCTTAGAACGGCAGTAGGGGAGCTGGCAGCGGCTCCGTCTGCAATTCAGTTTGAGGTTTTATTATATTTTCTGTTGTTAATCCATAGTTTGATTATGTATAAAGGAGCTTGATCCTGAAGACCAGATCCGGTCAACAGGATAAAAGCTCCTTCTGATAAAACTAAAACTTAATCTTCTTCTCCAATAAAGTAATCCCCTGATACAGTATCGCGGAAACAATACAGAGAATCACAATGGACATCATGACTAAATCCATCTTGAACACCTGGCTTCCATAAATAATCAGATATCCCAGTCCCTTACTGGCCGCCAGGAACTCCCCAATAATCACCCCGACCAGGCAAAGCCCGATATTTACTTTCATATTGCTGATAATTAGCGGTACAGATCCGGGAAGAAGCACTTTTAAAAGCACATCCTTTTTCGTCCCTCCCAGGGAATAAATCAGTTTGATTTTATCCGGGTCCGTCTGGGAAAAGCCTGTATGGAGGGTCATAATGCATCCGAAGACAGCCACAGAAATGGACGCCACAATGATGGTCTTAATATTATTTCCCAGCCATACGATTAAAATAGGAGCCAAAGCAGATTTTGGCAGGCTGTTCAGCATAACCAGGTAAGGTTCCAGCACTTCCGTCACGCTTCGGCTGGACCATAAAAGTACGGAAATAACCAGCCCCAGGGAAATGACCAGGGCAAAGCTGACCAGGGTCTCCATCACCGTTACCCCAATATGCAGGAAAATACTTCCATCCTTTACCATATCTATAAAACACACCGTAATCCGTGCGGGGGAACTGAATATGAAATCATTGATGATCCCAAGCCTTGCGCACAATTCCCAAAGAGAAAGAAGCAGTACCAGAAGCATAAAACGGCATACCCGTACATTGCGGCGGTGCAGCATTTCTTTTTTTATAAACTCCTGCTGTGCCAGAGTTGGATGAGTCTCAATCATGGTTCTGCAGCTCCTTCCATATCTGATTAAAGTAAACGGAAAATTCCGGCATATTCCTCCGGATCAGAGGCCGGGTATATTCCTCTCCAAATGAAACGGGAATTACAGCTTTTATTCTTCCGGGTCTGCTTGTCAGTACTATGACTCTGTCGGCCACGCTGATGGCTTCCGACAGATCGTGGGTAATGAGGATAGCCGTCTTATGGGTGCTCTCGATAATAGAGCTGATATCGTCGCAGACAGAAAGCCTGGTTTGATAATCCAGAGCGGAAAATGGTTCATCTAATAAAAGAAGGTCCGGTTCCAGGGCCAGGGTGCGGACCAGAGCGGCACGCTGCCGCATTCCGCCGGACAATTCGGACGGCCTGGCATTTTCAAAGTTTCCAAGGCCGTAAGTATGGAGCATCTGATGCAGCTTTTCTCTGGAACCGGTGTCGAGTCTCTTTTGTATTTCCAGTCCCAGCTCGGCGTTTCCCATAATGGTGCGCCATTCAAAAAGGTGATCCCGCTGCAGCATATAGCCGGTGTTGACACCGGATTCTGACTGGGGAACACCGTCAATATATATTTCTCCCTGGTCAGGTATGAGCAATCCGCTGAGAAGGGATAACAGGGTCGATTTTCCACAGCCGGATGGTCCGACAATGGCAAGGAATTCCCCGTTCTCTGCAGTAAAGGATATATCGGAAAGGGCCAAGGTCTCCCCATCAAGGGAATGATAGGAGTAGCTGACCCCGCGAACTTCCAGTTTTGGCTTCATGGGTCCTCCTTATATACGATAGATTCATTCTATCTGATATAGTGTTATGATATGTACAAAAAAAAGGAGTGTGAAGCAAAGGCCCCGGTTCCTCATAATCCGGGAAATTCAGCAGATAAAAAAGAACCGGCGGTTCTGCGAGGAAAAAACAGAATGTATTTAATACAATAAGGCCGAAATTTGGCGAAAAATAAAGCTGTTTTCATTCTGCTTGCAAAAGAAAATGGCCTGTGCTAGTATATAGGCAAGTTTGAGTACAGGGGAGGAGTTACCATGGATGAGAATTATGCAGTAGCATTTCAGCTCATTATGAACGCAGGAAATTCAAAATCGCTTTCCATGATGGCGATGGAGTCAGCCAGAGAATTTAACTTTGAGGAGGCGGAAAAATACTTGGAAGAGGCGGAAGCGGAAATGAGATCCGCTCACCAGTCCCAGATTGATTTAATCCAGCAGGAGGCCCAGGGAAATCCTGTGGAAGTAAACATCATTCTGGTCCATGCCCAGGATCATCTGACCATGGCCATGATGGCGAAGGACCAGGCTGCGGAGGTTTTAAACCTTTACCGGATGATCAAGGATTTAAAGGATAAGATTGAAAAATAAATAAGCGCCCGCCCGCACCATTCCGGATATTGTAAAGGATATGAAGGCCCTTAGTAAGATGGCTGCCGTGAAAATGACTGAAAAATCATATTTCACAGCAGCCTTTTCGTCATTATAATGGGAGAAATGTCTGAATGTGGAATGAGTTTTTAATAAGTGAATAAAAAGTTTATTTTTATTTTAGAATTTGCTTGTATTTTTGCATATGATATAGTATTATAAGGCTAAGAGGAAGTGGTCTAGACCACAGAAAGGGGTGCGGGATGTACAATATTTTATTAGTTTGCTCTGCGGGAATGTCTACAAGCATGCTTGTAAAAAAAATGCAGGACGCAGCATCAGAGAAAGGCGTGGAGGCCACCATTTGGGCGGTGGGAGATGCTGACTCTACCGAGGAAGTGAAAAAAGCAGATATTGTTTTGTTGGGGCCTCAGGTTCGTTATCTGGAGAAAAAGATGAACGAGAAGGTCAATCATGAAAAGCCTGTGATGGTTATTGATATGATGGCCTACGGCACCATGAACGGCGCCAAGGTGCTGGATCAGGCTATTGGAAAATTAAACTCCCCTTCATAGAAGCCGAGGGGATAATAAAGAGGGAGAAAAGTTATGGGTGCATTTAATTCATTCATGGAAGCGAAATTTATGCCAATTGCAGCTAGAATCGGTTCTCAGAAGCATCTGGTTGCCATTCGTGATTCCTTCATCGCCATCATGCCGATCACCATGGTGGGCTCCATTGCAGTTTTGCTCAATGTATTTTTAAGAGATCTTCCGAACCAGGCAGGAATGACCGGCTTTGTCAAGGCCATGACCCCGCTCATCAGTGTTAACGGCAACGTATATTTTGGTTCCATCGTGATTCTGGCTCTGGCATTTGTCTTTGCCCTGGGCTACAACCTTTCAAAAACCTATGATGTAAACGCCATTGCAGGCGGCGTTATCGCATTTGCAAGCTTAGTCACCTGTATGGGACAAAGCGCTACCTTTGACTATGAGCTTCCCGGCGTTGCGGCATCGGCAGCGGACCAGTTAAAAGGCCTTGGTCTTAATGTGGCAGCTACTCCAGGAGGCGGTGTGGCATTAAACGGAGTCAGCGGCTGGGGATATTTAGGTTCCGGCTACACCGGCTCCGGCGGATTGTTTACCGCACTGATTATGGGCTTTATCTGTACCATGATTTACATAAAGATGATGCAAAAGAAGATAACCATCACTCTTCCGGATTCCGTGCCTCCGGCAGTGAGCAAGGCATTTGCAGCAATTGTTCCGGGTATCATCGCTATTTACGTTGCAGGCATCGCCACTCAGATCTGTATCGCTTTAACAGGCTCCACAATCAACGAAATGGTTCTTGAATATATCCAGAGGCCCCTTCTCAACTTATCACAGGGCTTCTTCAGCGTAATCCTTATGGTATTCCTGGTACAGCTGTTATGGTTCTTTGGACTTCACGGACACAACGTGCTGGCCCCTATCATGGATGGAATCTATTTGACGGCATTAAACCAGAACATTGAGGCCTTTACCGCCAGCCAGAGCACTGCAAACCTTCCCTATTTATGGACCCGCGGCTCCTTTGACGCCTACTGCCAGATGGGCGGTTCCGGCATCACCCTGGGCCTGATCATCGCTATCTTCTTATTCTCCAGAAGGGAGGATCAGAGGGCCATTGCCAAGCTGTCCTGGCCCATGGGGGTATTTAACATCAATGAGCCCATTACTTTTGGTATGCCCATTGTATTGAATCCGGTATATTTAATTCCGTGGCTGATTGTTCCTCCGATCTGTGCAACCATCGCATACGGTGCAACTGCCATAGGCTTAATCCCTCCGGTATTCGTTTCCGTGCCCTGGGTAATGCCGGCAGGCATTTACGCATTCCTTGCAACCGGAGGAAACTTCATGGCGGCGCTGGTATCCCTGTTTAATCTTTTTGTGTCTTTCGTCATCTGGACACCGTTTGTAATGATGGCAAACAAGATGAAAGAGGAATAGCAGCATAACAAAGTTAAAATATAAGACGGAGCTGCCAGACCAGTTCACAGGGGTTGTCCTGACAGAACTGATTTGGCAGCCTTTCGTTATAAATTGAGAAAGAAAGGCAGGGTTTTCCATGAAAAGCTGGACTGTATTTTTAATTGCCATAGGCTGCCTGCTCATTGCCGTATCCCCTCAGCTTCCATCCTCTGCCCTGTACATGATTGTGGGTCTGGCATTTGTACTGTTTGGTGCAGTGAGACTGAAAAAGAAGAAAAAATAGGAGGTGTTCCAGGATGATAAAATTTCCGCAGGGGTTTTACTTTGGCAGCGCAGCCAGCGCTACCCAATGCGAGGGAAGCGAAGAAAATGACGGAAGAGGAAAAAACATTTGGGATTTGTGGTACGAGGAGGAAAGCTTTCGGTTTCACGGGTCCGTTGGCCCCGGCACCACCTCTTCCTTTTACCGGAATTATAAGGAAGACATTGAGCTGATGAGGCAGACAGGCCATAATTCTTTCCGGACCTCCATCAGCTGGTCCCGCCTGTTTCCCCTGGGATTTGGAGAAATAAATGAAAAAGCCGTTAAATTTTACCGCAGCCTGTTTCTGGAATTGAGAGAACAGGGGATTGAGCCCTTTGTGAATCTGTACCATTTTGATATGCCGGTGAAGCTTCAGGAGCTGGGAGGCTGGGAAAACAGGAAGGTCGTGGATTATTATAAGGAATATGCCAGGACCTGCTTTGAACTGTTCGGAGATGTGGTCAAGCGCTGGTTTACCTTTAACGAGCCTATTGTCCATGTGGAATGCGGATACCTTCAGTGCTATCACTACCCCTGCAAGGTGGATCCTAAGGCTGCAGTTTCCGTAGCCTATCACACGGCCCTGGCCAGCGCCATGGCTGTAAGGGAATATCGCGGCATGGACCAGGGGGGGAAGATCGGGATTGTGCTGAACTTAACTCCAGCCTATCCCAGAAGTACTCATCCTGAGGATGTGAAAGCGGCAGAGCTTGCAGAGCTGTTTCAGAATAAGAGCTTCCTAGATCCAGCTGTGAAAGGAACCTATGATCCGAAGCTTGCAGAGCTCATAGAAAAGCATGGGCTGATGCCGGAGACGTATTCCGAGGATTTGGAGATCATCCGCCGGAATACGGTGGATTTTCTGGGTGTAAACTATTATCATCCGTTCCGGGTCTGCGCAAGGGCCAGCCTCCCCAATCCGGCGGCTCCTTTTACGCCCGAATATTATTTTGACACCTATGATATGCCGGGCAGGCGGATGAATCCCTACCGGGGCTGGGAAATCTATCCCAGAGGCTTATATGACATTGCCTTAAATATCCGGGATCATTATGGAAACATTGAATGGATGGTTACGGAAAACGGCATGGGCGTGGAAAACGAGGGACGATTTAAAGAAGACGGCGTCATACAGGATGATTACCGCATTGAGTTCATGAAAGAGCATTTGACCTGGCTTCATAAGGGCGTGGAAGAGGGAAGCAACTGCATCGGTTATCATGTCTGGACCTTTGTGGACTGCTGGTCATGGCTCAATGCCTACAAGAACCGTTACGGGCTTGTGGAGCTGGACTTGGAAACCCAGAAGCGGACCATAAAAAAGTCAGGATACTGGTATCAGGAGCTGCTTAAAAACAACGGCTTTGAATAGGGACAGACAGGAGGGACATATGGAAGTAAACCAGAAACTGAATGTGGGAGCAAAGGAATTCTTTGACGCTCTGGCGTCGTCGGTAGCTTACGATATCAGCCAGGCCACAGGGAAAACAGTGACTCCGGATCAGATTTATTCCGGCTATTGCTATAAAAAGAAGATGAGAAACAAGATGGGCCAGGAAAGCCATGTGGATGTGGTGATTAAGCAGTTTATCTCCCCCAGCTCCTATGAGGCAAAATTTCGTTCCTCCCAGGGAACCAACACCATATTTTATGAGATCGAGGATGACAAAGACGGAAATATTGTGGTACACTACAGGGAGAGATTTGAAGGGGAAAGCGTTTTCAGCTCCTTAAATTATAAAATTGTATCCTGGTTTTACCAGAGAAGTTCCCAAAAGAGGATTTCCAGGATGCTTTTATCCATGGAAAGCTTTATCCGTGGAAAAGCGGCGAACCAATAGAGAATTAAAGGTGATAAGAGGTGATACAATGGGGGCTCCAAAATACCAGAAAATAAAACAGGACCTTATGGAAGAGATTAAGGAAGCGTCTGTCAATACCCCTATTGCCTCAGAGCGGGAGCTGGCCGGACGGTATAAGGCCAGCCGCATGACCGTGCGCAATGCTTTGAATGAACTGGTGGAAGAGGGAGTATTATACAGAGATAAAAACAAGGGAACTTTTGTTGCGGACCAAAGGCTGATGAAGAAAAACACGTCGGCGGAGACTTTAAATAAGCCAATAGACGATACCTATGATTATAATGTGATCTATTTCAGCTCCTGCTTTTCCGACGAAACCGTTGCTTCTTATCTGGAAATCGGACCTGAGGACCGGATGATCCGCATTGTCCGTTTAAATAAGAAAAACGGAAAACCTTTAAGCCTTGAGGAAATCTATTTTATCCAGAGCCTGATTAATGACAGCGATTATAACAACTTAAATAAGCTCCTGGATTTAAAAGGGTACATTGACGAAGGTTCGGTCACACAAAAGTTTCTTCCTATTATAGTGCCCGTAAAATATATTAATCTGCTTCACGTAAAACTGAATACTCCGATTATCATGGTGGAAAGCATTATTGTGAGCAAGAACGGCAGTCCGGTTGTGTATATCAGGGAGTTTAACAATCCATTTGAAAAAATAATTGAGATAACCACATAGCAGAGAGGAGATTGAAAATGGGAAGACTTGGAATCTCTTTATATCCGGAGCATTCCACTCCGGAAAAGGATAAGGAATACATCCGCCTGGCAGGTAAATACGGGTTTCAACGGATTTTCACCTGCCTCTTAAGCGTGGGAAATAAGGACAGGGATGAGATCATCAATGAGTTTCGGGATATGATCCAAACGGCCCATGAGTTCGGCATGGAGGTGATCTTAGATGTGGCGCCTCCTGTTTTTGAAAGGCTGGGGGCTTCCTATGATAACCTGGCGCCCTTTAAAGAAATGAATGCGGACGGAATCCGGCTGGATATAGGCTTTGACGGCATGAAAGAAGCGGCCATGAGCTACAACAGCCAGGGCATTAAGATAGAGTTAAACGCCAGCACAGACCCCAGCTACGTGGCAAATATTATAAACCATCATCCGGTGCCGGAGCGGATCATTACCTGCCACAACTTTTATCCCCAGAAATATACAGGCATCAGCCTGGAGCATTTTAATTTCTGCAACCGGGAAATGAAAAAGTACGGCCTGAAGGTTGCGGCTTTCGTATCCAGCAACAATGAGAATACCTTTGGCCCCTGGCCGGTGAATGAAGGCCTGTGTACGCTGGAGATGCACCGGGGCCTGCCTGTGGATGCCCAGGTGCGTCATCTGCTTGCAACCCGCATGGTGGATGACGTGATCATCGCCAATGCCTATGCCTCTGAGGAGGAATTAAAGGCCTGCGCCTCTGTGACGCCCGGAAAGCTCATGTTCGGCCTCTGCCTGGAAAAGGAGCTGACGGAGACGGAGCGGGCCATTCTCTACTATGACCGGCAGCATGTGATCCGGGGGGATATCAGCGAATACATGATACGGTCCACATGGCCGAGAGAAACATTTGCGGACCAGGCGATTCCTCCGGCCAACACCCGGGATTTAAAACGGGGAGATGTTGTGATTTTAAATGACGGCTATTCCCGCTACAAGGGAGAACTCCACGTTGTCTTAAAGGATATGCCGGGTGACGGACGAAAGAATGTGATCGGCCATATACCGGATTATGAGCTGGTGCTCCTTGACTATATCAAGCCCTGGAAATTATTTGGCTTTACGGAAGTGGGAGCCTTTCATGAAAAAATATAAGAAAAACCCTTGCAATGAGGGAAGAACAGTGCTATACTGACTACGATAACATGAGAATTTGGCGGATAAAGAGTGGACGAAAGTCCACTCTTTCCATTTGCTTGGAAAGGTGGGAGGAAGATGACCAAAAGAGAAGGGTATGAGGCAAAAACAGAGAGCTTTTTACTGCCCCTCATGAAAGAAAACAATTTTGAGCTGGTTGACGTTGAATATGTAAAAGAAGCGGGAAACTGGTATCTGCGGGCGTATATAGATAAGGAAGGCGGAATTACGGTAGATGACTGTGAGGTTGTAAGCCGCAGGCTGGGAGACTGGCTGGATGAAAAGGATTTTATTGAGGACAGCTACATTCTGGAGGTCAGCTCGCCGGGCCTTGGAAGACCTCTTAAGAAAGACAAGGATTTTGAAAGAAGCATTGGAAAAGATGTGGATATCCGGTTATATAAGCCGCTGAACAAGCAGAAGGAATTTACAGGGGCCCTGAAAGCCTATAATAAGGAAACCGTGACTATTACCCAGGAAGATGGAACTGAACTTGTACTTAACCGTCCGGAAATCGCGTTGATCCGGCTGGCATTTGATTTCTAAACAGTAAGAGATATTAGGAGGATAAAAAAATGAATAAGGAACTGTTGGAAGCACTGAATATTCTGGAAAAGGAGAATAATATCAGCAAGGAAACCCTGCTGGAAGCAATTGAAAATTCTCTCCTTACGGCGTGCAAGAACCATTTCGGAAAGGCGGATAATATCAAGGTCAGTATCAATCGCGATACCTGCGATTTTAATGTTTTTGCGGAAAAAGAAGTGGTCGAAACAGTGGAAGATCCTCTGCTTCAGATAAGCCTTGCAGAGGCGAAGATGACAGATCCGAAGTACGACATCGGCGACGTGATTCATTGTCCTATAGATTCTAAAAAGTTCGGAAGAATTGCAACACAGAATGCAAAGAACGTGATTTTACAGAAGATCCGTGAGGAAGGAAGGAAATCTCTTTTCAACGACTGGTACTGCCAGGAGAGAGAGGTTGTCACGGGAATCGTTCAAAGATATTTAGGCAGAAATGTGAGCATCAATCTTGGAAAGGTGGACGCCATTCTCAACGAAACCGAGATGGTAAAGGGAGAAGTGTTCAAGGCCACGGAAAGGATCAAGGTTTTTGTTCTGGAAGTAAAGGATACCCCCAAGGGACCGAGAATCTCCGTTTCAAGAACCCATCCGGATCTGGTAAAGCGCCTGTTTGAATCCGAAGTTGCCGAAGTAAAGGACGGAACAGTGGAAATCAAGGCGATTGCAAGAGAAGCCGGCTCCAGAACAAAGATTGCGGTGAAATCCAATGATTCCAACGTAGATCCCGTAGGCGCATGCGTGGGCTTAAACGGAGCCAGGGTCAATGCAATTGTCAATGAATTAAGAGGAGAGAAAATCGATATCATAAACTGGGATGATAACCCTGCTTACTTAATCGAGAATGCTTTAAGCCCGGCAAAGGTCATCTGTGTTGTGGCAGACGAGGAGTCCAAGGAGGCCCAGGTCATTGTTCCTGATTACCAGCTGTCCCTGGCAATCGGAAAGGAAGGCCAGAACGCCAGACTGGCGGCAAGGCTTACCGGCTACAAGATCGACATCAAGAGCGAGACACAGGCAAGAGAGCTGGGACTTTTTGAAGAGCTGGGACTTGATTATCAGGATGAGAATGCCGGATATGACGGCTATGGAAATAATGACTATGAAAATGACGGTTATGGGGACAGCGGTTATGAGTACCCGGAAAGCGGCGACAGCGAAGACCAGGATTACCGGGAATAAAGAAAACGGGAAGTGATGGAAGCGTGAGTACAAAAAAGATACCGCTCAGACAGTGTATCGGCTGTGGTGAGATGAAGAATAAAAAGGAAATGATCCGTGTGCTGAAGACCTCGGAGGATGAAATCATTCTTGATGCGACCGGACGTAAAAACGGACGGGGAGCTTATCTCTGCCCCTCTATGGAATGCTTTAAGAAGGCAGTGAAAAGCAAAGGACTTGAGCGTTCTTTCAAGATGGCGATCCCGAAAGAAGTATACGAAGCACTGGAAAAGGAGATGGAGCAGTTTGGATAACAGACAGAAAATTCTGGGTATGATAGGTCTGGCAACAAAAGCCGGCAAGGCCGTAGGCGGAGAGTTCATGACAGAAAAGACCGTCAAGACAGGAAAAGCGTCATTAGTGATCGTTTCTGAGGAAGCATCAGATAATACCAGAAAGATGTTTACCAATATGTGTACTTATTATAAGGTTCCAATCTACTTCTTTGCGGGGAAGAATGAACTGGGCCACGCTATGGGAAAAGAGATGAGGGCGTCTCTTGCCATCGTGGATAATGGATTTGCAGAGGCGATCGTGAAACTAATGAATACAAGGGCCGGTAGCGGATGTGAAAATGAGCCTTCACATTTACCGGTATGTGCTGTAGAGCGTGCACAGAATGGAGGAAAGCATGAGAGTATATGATCTGGCAAAGGAACTGGGAAAAGACAGTAGCAAGGAAATACTGGATATCCTGGAAAAGCATAATATAAATTTAAAAAGTTCATCCAATATTTCAGATGAGCAGGCAGAAATCGTGAAAAAAGAGGTGGGCGGCCATGGCAGGGGGTCCTCTGAGGCACGTTCCGGCGCACCGGATGGGGAAGACGCGCCGAAGAAAAAGATCGCTGCGGTATTCAGACCTCAGAATGCGCAGTTAAAGCCTCAGGGCCAGCGCCCTCAGGGGCAGAACGGCAGAGACGGAAGACCTTCCCAGGGCGCTCCGTCCAGAGAGAATGCGGGGAGAAACCAGCATGTGACAGAACAGTCCCTGCAGGGAGCAGCAGACCCGTCAAGGGAGCAGCGCCAGGAAGCCAGAGAAAACGGAGCTTCTGAAAGCGGTGTATCCCAGAGCAGTCAGGCAAGCCACAGCGGAAGCCGTGAAGCCAGACCCCAGGGCCAGGGAGGCTACCAGGGAAACCGTGATGGAAGACCCCAGGGCCAGGGAGGCTATCAGGGAAACCGTGATGGAAGACCCCAGGGCCAGGGAGGCTATCAGGGCAATAGAGACGGAAGACCCCAGGGTCAGGGAGGCTACCAGGGAAACCGCGACGGAAGACCCCAGGGCCAGGGAGGCTATCAGGGCAATCGTGATGG
>JAEZFK010000050.1 GCA_023437715.1 Bacillota bacterium
CTTTTACAGAGCCTTTCAGGCACAATATCCATTGTGTAAATTAAGGTTAAATTAAGCATCAGATCACCAGAATGATGGTGATGTCATGATGTTTCTAATTTGGAAATGTTATTTTATAGATTAATAGTAAGCGCTTAATCTTAGGGTGGATTTCTTTGGCAGTCTAAAAGCTTTATAATTGTTACTAACAAGTGCGAGCATTTTGCTCTTCAATCTATGTGAGATGCGAGCATTTCACTACTCAAATGGAGGTAACAATTATGAGAGCGAAACATAAACGTCAAATCACTCGCCTATGCAAAGATTCTTTTTTAGTGCATACTTGAATAAATCAATAGATTTTTTCAAGGAGGACTAAATAATTATGGACCAATGTACACACGATATCCGTTCGGCACACTGGAAAAGTATCATTCAAAACTGCCAGCAGAGACCTACTGGCCAAACTGTAAGACAATGGCTGGAAGAGAATGATATATTGGAACAAAGCTATTACTACTGGCAACGCAAGCTTCGAAATGAAGCTTATGACCAAATGAATAAATCTTGTCTACCATCTGTTCAGGACACAAATAAAGCGGTCTCATTCGTTGAGATATCAGCACCTGTTCATCAGGAATTTTCTACCGATTGTAACTTAGACGTAATTAAGCCTGCCGCTGTTATTAAAACATCCACGATGTCTATAGCAATATCGAATGACATATCAGAGCAGCTCCTGTCAAAGATTTTGCAGGAGGTGGCACATGCTTGAAGATGCTGCTGGTATTCGACGCGTTGTCTTGGCATGTGGTACCGTTGATCTTCGCAAAGGAGTTGATGGTCTTGCGATGACTATCGGTGACCAATACAATCAGAATCCTTTTGAAAAGGGTACTCTATTTCTTTTTTGTGGAAAGCGTTCCGATCGCTGCAAAGGTTTGCTCTGGATGGGCACAGGGTTTTTATTACTTTATAAGCGATTTGAGGATGGCAGGCTTTCCTGGCCAAGAACCACCCAGGAAGCTGCTGAACTCACAGAAGAACAATACCACTATCTAATGCTAGGCTTAAATCCCCTGGATCCGAAAATCAAAGATGTTGATCCTAAAAATACTTACTAATATTTGTGCAAAACAGAGAAAATAATCTCTCGCTTTTTTACATATTTAATGTCGCCTTCTGCATAAATACGGCATTCATAGATCACTGCCAGAGTGATTCTTAGCCATTTGTAGTTAACATTTGAACATTGAAAACTCTATATTTCCAAGTATCTTAGAGGTACGATATTGACATCTGACAGGGTGGCAAAATGACGGTTTTCTAATGTATTAAAATTCGCTATTTCTAGTGATATAAGCTATAATAAAGGTAGTAAAAAAGGAGCAGGAAGCATGAACAATAAGCATACACTGGAAGAATTGAATCATTGTAGCCGTGAAGAACTGATTACATTCATTCTCATGATGCAGGGACAGCTTGATGCTCTTAATGAGAACATTGAAAAACTCATCGAGCAGGTGCGTATCGCCAACACTTACAGATTTGGCAAACGTACAGAAACGCTTACCTCCATTGATGGTCAACTTTCGTTCTTTGATGAAGCGGAGGCTAACTATGATGAATCCGCAATGGAACCAGCCCCAGAAGATATCTTGCCATCAAAACAAAGTAAGAAGAGAAAAGGTCAGCGTAATCTCAATCTAAAAGATTTTCCTGAAGAAACCATTCCTCCTTATCGTGTAACGGAAGAACAACTGGATGCTTTCTATGGCAAGAATAACTGGCGTCGTATGCCTGATGAAACTTACAAACGACTTCGCCATGAACCAGAGTCATGGACGGTTGAGTTGCACACTGTTGAAGTCTATGTAGGAACAGATGGTGATCATCAGGATGAATTCCTTCGTGGTGATAGACCAAAAGAACTCCTTAGAAATAGCATTGTTACAGCATCACTACTGGCATCCATTCTGAACGTAAAGTATGTGAATTCTTCTGCACTAAATAGAATTGAGCAGGAGTTTGAACGCAATGGTGTGAATATATCCAAGCAAACCATGTCGAACTGGATTGTCCTTTGTGCTAAAAAGTACTTTGCCCCTTTTGTTGAAAGAATGAAGCAGGAACTTTTCACACTGCATGTCACACAGTCAGATGAAACTCCGACTCAAGTGATTAAGGACAGTGACCATCCTAATAGTAAGTGTTACATGTGGGTGCATCGCTCAGGAGAGTTATACAAGGAGCGGCCAATCGTGATATACGAATATCAGAAGGGCCGAGATCACAAAATTCCTTTCGCATTCTATAAGGATTATAAGGGGATTCTCGTAACCGATGGCCTTCAGCAGTATCATCTAGTCGATAAGCTCCTTCCAGATGTGATAAATGCGAACTGCTGGGCTCATGCAAGAAGGGCTTTTAGCGATGCAGTAAAGGCTGCAGACAAAAAAGATCCAGAGGCAGTCAGACAATCGGTCGCATATCAGGCTCTGCAAAAGATTGCTGTGTTTTATAATGCAGACACAGAGCTGAAACATCTCACATCAGCGGAACGACTTCAAAAACGGCAGGAATCAATCAAACCGTTGGTTGAGGACTTTTTAGTGTGGGTAAAACAACAGGTTGCAGAGTGTTCCGTTCCACCTAAAAGTAAAACAGCACAGGGATTGAATTATATCATTCACCAAGAGCAATATTTAAAAGTATTTCTTACAGATGGCGATGTTCCTATTGATAATTCAGCTTCAGAACGTTCCATCCGAACTTTTTGCCTTGGTAAGAAGAATTGGATGTTCCACAACACTGCTAAAGGTGCTAACGCCAGTGCTTTAGTATACAGCATCTCTGAGACCGCCAAGCTGAATAATCTTCATCCATACAAGTACTTCAAATACATACTCACTGAATTACCAAAACACTGTGATCAAACAGGAAATATAGAACCTGCTGAACTGGAATATTTAATGCCTTGGTCAGATCAACTTCCAGAGGAATGCAGGAAACCACGCCGCTTATAACATAAAGCGGCGTTAAATTTATCGTCAGGCGGATGGTTTGACGTTTACGAATAACAGCTTAACCGGATTTAACTTGAATTGGACAGAGTACCTTTATGTAAAGAATGCACAGGGAGATATAGCAGAAATTCTTGACAAAGATGGAAAGCAAGTCGTATCCTATACCTATGATGCATGGGGAAAAGTGGAAAGTATAAGTGGAAGCAGTGCTGATACGGTTGGAAAGCTAAATCCGATGCGGTATAGAGGGTATTATGAGGATACGGAGGTGGGATTATACTATTTACAAAGTAGGTATTATAATCCGAAGGTGTGTAGGTTTATTAGTACGGATGAACCTTTAGTGATAAACAATACAATATTAGATACCACTGATGCAAATTTGTATGCATACTGTAATAATAACTCCATTAATATGATTGATATGAATGGAAATAAATCAACATATATTGATTCCCAATCAGATTATACTAAAATATACTTCGATTTTAAGTATAGATATATGAAGAATATACCTTGGGGTTTTTATGGGAATATTGCGGATAATGGGTGTGGTGTTATTGCGGCATACAATGTACTGGTGTCAAAAAACTCTAAAGTACTTTTTTATGATGTTTATTTAACATTAAGAGATTTAGGTGGTCCAATACTGCAAGGACTACTAGGAACAAATCCTGCTACAATAAAATATTTAATGGGCTTATGTTTTAATAAAGTCTATTCTTGTACCTTTTATAAAAAGCAAAAATGGATAGATATAGCTGGAAAGTCTGAGGCTGTGATTGTGCTATACAAAACAAGGAAATTAGGTATGCACTATATAGCAGGAATTAAGGTAAATAGAGATGAATTCCGATTTTATAATGCTGATACACTGGACTTTAAAGTGGCCAAAGTTACAATTTACGATTTAATAAAAGAAATAAATAGAGGAGGAAGAATACCTTTACTTATAATAGGTGTAGCAAAGAAAAAAAGCTGGTGGTAATATAGTATTTTGTCAATAATTTTGCTTCTATGAAATTCTTATATCCTGACATGAACTTTTAAAACTGATATAATTTACTAATTATAATTTGGATAATAACTCATAAAAAATAAGAGGCGATTAATTAAACTAGTAATATGCTCCCTTCTAGCTAAACAATTGATATTATAGTTAATTAATAAATGGAAGGGAGTATTTTGCTTATTATCTTTTCAAATACGACGTTGAATAGAAAAGCATATAAGATGTACTTCATTTATGTTAACTGTTTATATGGATTAATCAAAATGGAGAAGAGTATCTTTATGTGAAAAGGCACATGAAGATATGTTGATTTAATAATGCAGATGCGCTTGCGATGTTTGTGTTAATTGAAATTGAAATAAGTACTCAGTAGAAACACTCCGGCACATCCAGCTTATAAACAATTCAGATAAAGGTAGTGGCAATCATACCAGTTAAGTAGTCAAGTTACAGGGTAAAATCAAAAGACTACAGTATCTGAATGTATTATAACCACGTTATTAAAAAGAAAGGAAGTTATGGTGTTTTGCTTCTATAAACATCATACAAGGGTATGATATGATAATTTCTTTTCGTTTTAAAAATTTCCGTTCCTTTCCGGACGAAACACTGATCGATATGAGAGCGGTGGGTTATAAGGAGCATCCCGGCCATCTGATTGCGGCAGACAATAAAAAGCTGATTAAAACCCTGGCTGTCTACGGGGCTAATTCCAGCGGAAAAACCAATCTTTTTCTGGCCCTTGCCAGCTTTCATTCCTTGATTTTCTGGCACCTTTTTTCTTTGGATGCTCTTTCAAGAAACCATATTATGGGATTTTTGCAGATAACCAGTATAAATAAAATTGTTCCATTCCAGACAGTAGAAGAAAACCTGCAGCCTACGGAAATGGAAATTTCTTTCATAAGCGGAGGAAAGGTCTTTGAATACGGCTTTTCCATTCGTGATCAAAAGATTCTTACGGAGCAGATGACTGTGGACCACCATGTGGTGTTTACGCGGGAGGAGGAGGAGTTTACCATCGGACGGCATTATGAAAAATGCCTGCGGCAGAAGATGGGATTTAAGCCTCATGACAACCGGTTATTCTGCGCTATTCTGGCAAGCTTAAATACACCGGAAATCGTTGAGTTCATGGAACCCTTTGAAAGCTTTTTTTCAGAACATATTGTTTATCACTATGATTTCCTTGAGCCCTTTCAGATCGTGGGCAGTATGGTCATTGATGGGGGAATATATAAGATCCTGGAGAATCAGGCTGCCCTGGATTACAGCCTGTCCCAGCTTCGGAATCTGGGCATACCGGTGCAGGAGATTATTATAGAAGATGGCATGCCCAAGCTGGGATACCGCTTCAAATCCAGAACCACAGGCGAGCATAAAATCTGCTACATGGATTTAAAAAAGGTCTCCAAGGGAACCCTGAAATATTTATCCCTGTTTATCAAGCTTTACACCCTGTCCCAGAAAGGCGGAGTTTTTCTTATTGACAATATTTCCGGCGAATTTCACCCCACGGTTACGAAATTCATCCTGGATTCTTTTCAGCAGGAAAAAAACAAGAATATACAGCTGATTTTCACCACCTATGATGTTTCCATTTTAAATAACCAACAGTTCCGGCGGGATGAGGTAGCTCTTGTGGATATCAATGAATATCAGGAATCCCGGCTTTACACTCTGGCCGACATAAAGGTCCGTTCTGACGCCAGCTTTTCCAAGGATTATCTGCTGGGGAAATATGGGGCGGTTCCTCTTGTAAAAGATTATATTTTATAAAATTTATATGGCTTGAAAAAAAAGATGTGCTCCTCTTTACAGGACCGTGAAATATTTCATTTATATTTCATTGTTCTATACAGGGGGGCTTATTTTAATGACCCGAACCCTCTATTTATCTGAAATAGACAAATATTTGCCTATATAGAAATATATGGTAAAAAAGAATGTGATAGAATTAACAAGGACTAAATACAGCCTGCCAGACAAAGAAAAGTGATTGAGGTAGTTTTTACAAATGATAAAATTGAGTCGATTAAGATCCTGGGACAAAATGAAACTTCCGGGATTTCAGACGAAGCCATTGAAAAGCTTCCCGGTAAAATCATATCAGACCAGTCCCTGGCAGTGGACGGCATAAGCGGAGCCACCGTTTCAAGCAACGCAATTTTAGGGGCAGTGGAGGACTGTGTAAAACAGGCCGGTGGAAATTTGGAGAACTTGAAAAAGAAGAAAGAAACCGCCAATGAGGCAAAAACGGAAGAAGCGAGCTACGACATCGTGGTGATCGGAGCCGGAGCGGCAGGAACTGCGGCCGCATTGTCGGCAAGCGAAAAGTCAAAAAGTCTGCTGCTCCTTGAGAAAACAGCGAAGCCTATGGGAGCCGGCACTCTTGCGGGAGGACTGTTTGCGGCAGAAAGCTCCTTACAGAAGGAAGCCGGAAAAACGGTAAGCAAGGAATGGCTCTATGATGAATATATGAAATCCTCTTCCGGTTATATGAATTCCTTACTGGTGCGCACAATCATTGAAGAATCCAGTGAAACCGTGGACTGGTTAATGAAAAACGGCTGTGAATTGAGTCTGGTGGATGCCGGCGCCGGCGGCAGTTATACGCATATCGGTATGCCAGCCACACTTCACGGTTATAAAGAAGGCGGAGCTGTGGCAATCACAAGACTGATTGAATCCTTTAAGAATAACGGCGGCACAGTGATGTTTTCAACGCCTGCAACAGAATTAATCAAGGACGGAAACGGTAAAATTACAGGAGTTATGGCGAAAAAGGAAGACGGAACCACCCTGAAGGTCAATGCAAAAGCCATTATCGTTGCAACCGGCGGTTTCGGCGGAAACGAAGAAATGCTTAAGGAAATATTCGGAAACGATTATACTGTGGGCGAGGTTACCACCAATGTGGGCGATGGCATTAAAATGGCCTGGGATGCCGGAGCTGACAAATTCCGTAAAAATAAATAGCATAAGCGATCCGGAAGCGGCTGTAAAAAGAAATATAAATGCCAGATATTGTGCGCGTAAGATGACATTGCGTACCGTATCTGGCATATTTCTTTCCTGCATCACCCTGAGTAAATGCCTTTATTCAGCTCAGCAGATGAATATCCGCCTTTGCCTTTGAATGCACCTCCAATACAATATTGCATTCCGACACATGCTGATAATTAATGTCCAGGGAATAGGCCACAAGCACTCTTAAGCGGTCCTCTTCCTCCTGGATCTGGATATCATTGGTGCTGATTCCGATCATCAGCTCTCCCACAGGAGTGGCATAGCAGGACATGTTTTTTTTATCCTTTTCAAATGTCATATGAGCCCTGGAATTTCCCCGTTTGATGATGTCCAGCCCCTGGCGGTGTATTTTTATGGTGTTTTTTGTTACGCCTTCCACCCCTTCCTGGATTTCATCATACAGAATATAGTGGCTGCCGTTTTTTAAGAAATAGTCCCCGGCAGTTATCATTTCCATTGTATTGCTATCATCTTCTGCCATCTGCATTCCGCTGATGCTGATCAGAACGTCTCTTGTCATATCGTAAGCTCCTTTAAAACTCCTCAATGTTTATCTGTCTTGTCTCTTTTACCTGTCCGGGCAGGATGGAGGTGGCAAAGCTTGTGAACTTCTCCGCCAGATCGCTGACATAGAAGCGGTATTTTTCCCTGCTGTCAACCTCCGGCTGGCACAGCAGGCCCTTTTCTGTCAAAACCTGCTTCAGCTCAAGGGCTGTTTCATAGGCAGGGTTTACAAGAGTTACCTCCGGGCCCATAAGCCGGCCGACCGTGGAACGCAGCAGCGGATAATGGGTGCAGCCAAGGACCAGGGTATCAATATATTTCCCTTTTAATTCACTTAAATACCTGGAAGCGATTTCATCCGTAACGGAATCATGAAGAAGTCCTTCCTCCACAAGGGGTACCAGAAGGGGACATGGCTTTCCGGTCACTTCAATATCGGAACGCATTTCCGTCATGACTCTGGTGTATACTCCGCTTCGTATGGTTCCTTCTGTTCCGATAATTCCGATTTTACCGTTTTTTGTAGCTTCAACAGCGGTTTTCGCTCCGGCGTGGATCACACCCAGAATGGGAATATCCATTTCCCTTTCCACCGCTTCGAGTGCATAGGCGGTGGCTGTGTTGCAGGCGATGACAATGGCCTTCACATCCTGGGTCAGTAAAAAACGGATGATCTGTCTTGTAAAGCGAATTACCGTGTTGCCGGATTTATTTCCGTAAGGCACTCTTGCCGTATCGCCGAAATACACGATCCGTTCATCGGGCATCTGTCTCATGATTTCCCGGGCCACCGTCAGGCCGCCTACGCCGGAATCAAATACTCCTATAGGGGAATTTCTGTCTGCCATAATATTCCTCCTCTACTGCCTGAAACGGTCCATGGCCTGATCCATCAGCCGGTCCACCAGTTGGTTCTTGTTCACTCCCGCCGCCTCCCAGAGCATGGGATACATGCTGATGGCCGTAAATCCCGGCATGGTGTTGATTTCATTGAATACCACGGTTCCGTCCGCTTTCACAAAGAAGTCCACCCGGGCCAGGCCGTAGCCGTCTACGGCCTGGAAAATGGCCTTGGCGGCTTTTCTCACCCGCTCTGCCGCACCTTCCGGAAGCTCAGGGTTTACTACGGTTCTTGAATCGGAATTATAGTATTTGGCGTCAAAATCATAGAACTGGGCTGCCGCCAGGATCTCTCCCACTCCGGAAGCCTCTATGGGGGAATTTCCCCCTCCCAGCACTGCGCATTCGATTTCCCGTCCGACAATCATCTCTTCCACCAGAATCTTACGGTCATGGTTTGCCGCTTCCTCTAATGCGGCAATAAGCTCCGTACGGCTGCCAGCCCGGCTGACGCCCTTGGAGGAGCCTGCATTTGACGGCTTTACGAATACAGGATAGGAGAAACGGCTTTCCACCTTGCCGGCCACGGTTTCCATATCCTTTAAATCATGGCGCATTACCGCCACATAGGCCGCCTGCTTTACGCCCAGATCGTCTACAATGATTTTTGTATACAGTTTATCCATGGAAACGGCTGAGGCCAGCACGCCGCAGCCTACATAGGGGATTCCTGCCAGCTCCAAAAGGCCCTGAACCGTTCCGTCCTCCCCGAATAAGCCGTGAAGCACGGGAAATACCACATGAGCTTTCCTTATTTCCGTTTTTCCATCGGACATGAGGATGACGCCGCCCATGACCGCGTCGGGGGAGAGAACGGCGTTTACAGTTCCCTTTCTCCATTCCCCGCTCTCAATGGCTTCCACGGAGTCGGTTTTAATCCAGCGTCCTTCCTCTGTGATTCCGATGATAAGCAGATCGTATTTTTCTTTATTTATATGGTTAATAACATTGACGACCGACATACAGGACACAATATGCTCCGAAGACTGGCCGCCAAACAGTATAACCGCGGTTTTTTTATCCATTTTACTTCTCCTTGCCGATTTCTTGATTTTACAGCGTTTATATTATAACACATATGGTTACAATTACAAATAGATTCCAGAAAAAACACCCTTCGGGTTTATGCTATAATTAGGAAAGGAGAAGCACTTATGAAACAGAAACGTGACTTATTTTTATGTATTACCTGCCTGCTGCTGGCGCTTTTATTCACCATGGCGGAAAATCGCCAGGAGGATGAGGCCCTGGCCGCCCGCATTGCGCCGGAAATCCTGCGTTTCCATGTCCTGGCAAACAGCGACAGCCAGGAGGATCAGAGTCTTAAATTAAAAGTTCGTACCATGCTGCTGGATTCAATATATGAAGGCCTGGGAGAAAATGCATCCCTGGAGAAAACGAAAGCCTACGTTCTTTCTCATCAGAAGAGCCTGGAGAGAAAAGCGGAACATTACATGAAGACGCTGGGATATGATTATCCCGCACATATGGAGCTGACCAACTGCTATTTTCCTACCAAAACCTATGGAGACATGGTATTTCCCTGCGGGAATTACGAAGCCGTCCGGGTAAAAATAGGCGAAGGAAAAGGACGCAACTGGTGGTGCGTCCTTTATCCTCCCCTTTGTTTCACCGATTCTTCCTATGCCGTTGTCCCGGATACCTCAAAGAGAATCCTTCAGGAATCCGTGGATGCGGCAGACTATAAAATATTGAACCGGGAAAGTCCGAAAATCCATATTCGTTTTAAGCTTGCGGAGCTGCTTGGGAAGAAGTCATAATGATTCCGTCTGCCGCCCACTGATAGGTATCCCAGGCCTGGTACAAGGTGTTATAGGCGCTCTGCTTTCCGCTTTCCGCCTGTAAAAATGCCATCTGGGCCTGTAAGTAATTGATTTTTCCCAGCATTCCAAGCTGGTAGGAACGGTCTGCCTTTCCCTTTTCCAGGGTGGCCCTTTCATAGGCGGTGCAGGCAGCGTCATAAGCGGATTTTGCCTGCTGGACCGCCTGATAATAGGACTGCATGGTGACCCTTATGGTCTGCTCGCTTTGGGAAACGCTGTCGTCCTTATTCTTCATTCCGGTAGTGGACTGGTCGGAGGCCGCATGGCGTTCTTTAATTAAGTCATAATTATTCCCTATGGCCTTTGCCGTATCTGCCTCTAAATCTATGGCGGAAAGAGCCGCCATATCCAGCTCCGGAACGGTTCCGATGGCCGCGGTTGAATCAGAGGAATATCCGGTCATTAAGTATAAGGACCTCCTAAGGCTGTCAATGGTATTGTCCAGGGAGAGCAGAGAGGCCTGGGCGGAAAGCACCCCTTTATGAGCGGAAAGCATATCTGCCTCCGTGGCCATTCCCAGCTGGAAGCTTAAATTCTGGGTATCATAGGCCGCAGTGCTGAGCTCCGACGCTTTCTGAAGCAGGTCCCTGCTGGCCAGAGCGCTGTTGTAGCCGATCATGATCTGATTGGCATAATAGGTATAATTTTTAGCCGCATAAGTGATATTGGAATTTACCGAGGAATCAGACCGTTCCATGACCTCCAGCCCTCTTCCAATCTTATCTGCCTGTGTTCCCACGGCATCTGCCGTGCCGTCTAAGACCATGTAAAGAGGAACTGTCATTCCGTCAACCGTGGTCATCTCTCCCGAATCCTTTGCCTGATCGGCATCATCCCTTAAGTCCTTGACGTATCTGCGCATCTTCTCGTAGATATACCGGTAACTGTCTATGCCGTCGCTGACCTGGGTTGATATGTTCTTCACGCTGGGATTAAAATATCTCACTAAATCCGGCAGCTCGCCAAATTCAATGGACTGGTCATTAAGCTTACCCCACTGCTCCTCTGTTACCCCGTCCGGAACAGGCTCCTCCGTCTGTCCGGGGCCCACTGCAGCGTAAGCCTGAACCGCCGGAGCCGCCGCAGAGACGGTGAGAATCGCAGCCAGGCAGAGCGGTAAAAAACTTCTCTTTCTCATTTTATCAGCCTCCTGTTGAAGCCAGGCCGTTCACCGCATTGTCATAAGTCTGAACCGCCTGGAACAGGGTAAGCTCTGCGGTCTTAACAGCAATGCTCTTTGTGTTATAGGCGTTCTTCTGCTTAAGGTAATCCAGCCTGCTTAAGGAACCGACCTGATATTTCCGGTCAGCAGTCTCCATGTTCTTACTCTCCAGGCCGAACTCCGCATTGGCCTGGTCATAGGCAGCCTTGGCCTGCATAACGGCCTGGTAATTCTTAACCATATCCGTGCCTATATTCTGCTGGTTGCTTGAAATGGTCTGTTTCAGGGTCTCCTTTGTAACATCGGCAGTGGCATTTTCCAGCCTTCTGTTATTGATCTTTAAGGTGTAATTATTCTGAAGCGCCGTTTCCTTGTCTGCATCCAGGTTCATGGCTGCAATGTGTTCCATGTCCACAGCCGGAATCTCCCTGATCTCCGGGGCATCGTTGTATTTCCACCCCAGCATGATGCAGAGCTTCTGCCTGGTTTCTTCTATGGAGGCCGTCAGCTTATCAATAGAAGTCTGAGTGTTCTGGATGTTTTCCTGAGCGGAAAGCACGTCAACCTGGGTAGCCATGCCTGCATTCTTTCTTGTCACCGTGGAATCATAGACCGCCTGCAAGAGCTCCAGACTGTCCTTTGAGCTTTCTAACTCCTGCTGCTGTTTAAAATAGGAAATCATGGAGGACTGGGCGGAGGCCACCAGATTTGCTTCATCCAGAGCATAGGTGAGCTGGTCTACAGTTAAATCCTCCGTATTTTTATCCGCCTGCTCCTCTGCCTGCCTGGCTGCAACCGCAAAGTTGGCATCCTGGACTGCACTGTCATCATCCCCGGTTATGCTGCTTCTGGCAGTGTCTGCCGCATCCCGGTAATACTGGGCATATTCATCGCTGGTGACACGACTGTCTTTCTTCTTATCGTTAATATCCAGCTGATTTTTCTGTACCGTCACATTGTACTCATGGATCAGGCCGGCCAGCTCTCCGTATTCCATGGTATTATCCCGGAGCTGGGCCCATTCCTCAGCAGTTCTTGCAAATTCCGGACTTCCGGCCCACACTGTGGCCGCCGGCCCGGAAGCAGTGAGCACTGCTGCAAGGCAGCAGGCGCTGATCTGTTTCCATTTTCTCATATTAATCCTCCTTACTCGAATGGCTCTTCTTTGTGCTTATATTTTTTGCCGCTCATTATGATATATAATACCGGCAGTATCAAAAGTGATAAAAATGTGGATGATACAAGTCCGCCGATATTTACCAGCGCAAGTCCCTGCATCAGTTCTCCGTTATCTCCTCTTCCCATGGCTAAAGGAATCAGGGAAAGGATTGCGATCACCGCCGTCATAAGAATGGGACGGAGACGGGTGACACCTGCCTCAATAACAGCTTCCCGCTTATCCATGCTGGAACGATACTGGTTTGCCGTATCCACATAAAGGATGCCTGCATTCAGCACGGTACCAATCAACACCAGAAATCCCAGAAGGGACGTCATGCTGATGGGGACTCCCGTAATTGCCATGAGTCCAAAGGACCCGATAAAGCTGAAAGGAATGGTGGTCATAACCATCAGAGAGAATATGGGCGATTCAAACTGTGCCGCTAAAACTACGAAAATGAGGAAAACGGCTGTTGCAATTGCCATGAACAGGCTGGAAAACTCTTCCGCCATGGACTCATCCTCGCTGTTGGTACCCCTTGTTATGGTGGAGCTTAAATATTTGTTCACGATCTCCTGGTCAATGGTCTTCTTGGCTTCTGCCTTATCCTTTTCTGTCTTGACCATATCCGTAAATGAACCTGTTACTGTAACTAAAAACTGTTTATTCTTTCTGGTAATTACAGAAGGGCTGTCTTCGTAGCCGATGGAAGCGATATCCGTAAGTGCCACAGAACCGCCTGAATTGTTGGGGATCGTAATTCCCTCCACCTTATCCAGGGTATCATAGGAATCCTTTGGATATTCCACCTGGACGGAGACTTCCTGACCATCCTGGTCAAATGTAGTGGCTTCCACGCCGCTCAGCATGCTGTTTAGCAGCCCGCCTACGGCTGACGGAGCAACATCTTCCGCCGCTGCCTTTAGGGGGTCAACACGGACCTTGATAACAGGGGCTGCATTTTCAAGATCTGAATGCACCTTTATCAGCTCTGGCCGTCCCGTAAGCTCCTTTACCATCTGATCTGCCGTATTTTTCAGCTCATCTAACTGGGAGCCCTGCAGCATGACTTCAAAATCACTGGTGCTGGTTGACATGCTCATGGAAGAGGCCATATCTACGGTAATGTTGCAGTCGGGAAGCTGGCCCATTTCCTTTTTCCACTTGTTCATCACCTGCTTGGTACTGAGTTTTCTGTCATCCTTTAAATATGCTGTCAGACTTCCGGCTGAGGTTCCGCTTAGGCTTAGGCCGCTGCCGCCGTATGTCACTGTATAGGATTTTAAATCTGCTTCACCGGTAACGATTGATTCCACTTTCTGGAGAATCTTATCGGTTTCTTCTATCTTAAGGCCTGGCTTTGTCTCTATGGTAACGGAGATGGTTCCCTGATCCACATCAGGCATCAGCTCAACGCCCAGCTTGCCTGCGATCATAAAGGATACAACCAGGAGCACTACGGAGCCGAGTATTATGGCTGCCTTTCTGTTAAGGGCCCTGCCAATGAGCTTGCGGTAACCACTCTGCATGGCCTTTACAATGCCGCCTAAGGGAGAATTATGCTTTTCAACCGGGCGGTATTTAATATAGCACAGAGGCACAATGGTCATGGCGGATATGAGGGAGGCCAGCATACAGAATATGATGGTAAAGCCCAGAGGCTTAAAGAGCTGCCCTGTCATTCCTGCCAGAAAAACCAGAGGGATGAATACGACGCATTTTGTAAAGGTACCGCCCATAATGGACTGCAATACGGTTTTGGTACCTACCACAGCCGAGGTTTCATAATCGTCATCCTTATGAGATCGGAAACAGCTCTCCAGCACAACGATGGAGTCATCCACCATCATTCCGACGCCCAGAACAATGGCGCTCATGGTAATAATGTTCATGGAAAATCCCATTGCAGCCATCAGGATCAATGCTACCAGAATGGATACAGGGATGGAGCTTCCTACAATCAGGGACGCCTTGATATCCCCGAAGAACAGGAAAATAATGATCATGGAAATGATAACCGCCAATATCATGGTCTCTTTCACGCTGTCCAGGGACGCTATGATCTGGTCGCTGGTATCGTCAATTACTGTGATATCCAGGTTGGAATGCTCTTTCTTCAAGGTGTCAATGGTCTTGTTTACAGCCTTTGACACATCCACCGCACTGTACTTCTGCTGCTTGTTGATGGATAAGGTAATGGTATCCTGACCGTTGTATCGGCCGATGGCCTCCTGGTCCTTGACCGTCTGTTCAATATCGGCCACATCTTCCATGTAAATGGTCTTTCCATTGCCAGCCACAATGGGAACCTTCTTTAAGCTTTCCGCCGTCTTTACTTCTACTGCCGTACTGACGGAGAGCTCCTGCTTTCCGACTCCCGTAGTTCCTGCGGGATAGGTGAAGTCAGCCGCCTGGATGGCCTTGCTGATGGAATCCATGGTCAGACCGTACTGGTCCATCTTTTCCGGGATCAGCCGGACCCTGATATAGCCTTCCTGGCCGCCGCTTAAGCTTACGCTGGCGACCGAAGAAACTTTTTCAAATTCAGGCACAATATCGTTGTTTACATAGTTATAAAGATTTTCCTGGGAGGGATCATTTACCGCCAGGGTCACGACAGGCATGTCGCTCATGTTAAATTCCATAATGCTTGGGGTATCCACATCATCAGGAAGTTCAACGCTGTCCAGCTTTTTCTTTAAATCGGAATATGCCTTGTTCATGTCGGTACCGTACTCATATTGTACCGTTATGATGGAAACATTTTCCTTGGAGGTGGACTGCACGGTTTTTATTCCGGAAAGGGTGCTCACCACATCCTCCACCGGCTTGGTCACCAGGTCATTGACGTCCTCCGGGCTGGCCCCGGCGTAAACGCTGCTGATTATCTGGACCGGATAGCTCATTTCCGGGATCAGCTCCATTTTCGCTGAAAAAACGGAAGAGAGGCCGAACACGGCCAGGCACAGCACAATCAAAACCACTGTAACCGGTCGTTTTAAAGCGGCTTTCGTAATTCCCATATGGCCGCCCCCTTACTGTGCGGACGCAGAAGTTTCCGCCGCGCCGTCTGTTGTCTGTCCATCTGTTGTCTGCCCGCCTGCTGCCTGGGTTTCTCCTCCATTCTCTCCCGCAAGAGTAACGATGGAGCCGTCATATAATTCACTGGTCCATGTGGTCACTACCTGATCGGAAGCGGTGATTCCATCCTTAATTTCGGTAAAATCATTATCTGCCAGACCTACGGTCACCTCATTCTTTTTTAAGCGGCCATCTACATATGTATAAACGAAAGGATTTCCCCCTTCATAATAAACGCTGTCCACAGGGACTGTAAGAACATTCTCCGCTCTCTGGGAAACTACATAGAGTTTCACAGAGCTTCCCGTAGCCAGGGTGTCGCCGTCCGGGACAGAGGCCTTTACCTTGAACAGCCCGCTGGCCTGATCGATGATGGTGCTGATTTCCGTAATGGTGGCTCCGTGGTCTGTGCCGTTTTTCTCCACTCTCACACTGTCGCCAACCTTTAAGCCGTTTACAACCCGCTCCGATACGTAAAAGGTAACTGCCTTTCCACCGTCCCCTGATATGACGCAAAGGCTGGTCTGAGGAGAAACCTTGTCATGGACTTTGACGTCAAAGCTTTCCACCCGTCCTGCAATAGGAGCCGTGACCTGGCTGCTTTCCAGCTGGATGTTGTATGCGTTCTTGGCGTTCTCGTACTGAAGCCTTGCCAGCTCTACATTGTCGGCAAGGTTCTGATAATCCGCCTCCGCCACATCTCCTGCCGCGTGAAGAACAGAATAGCGGTCTAAATTCTTTTTGGCATCCTCATAGCTGATTCTGGCTGTTTCTGCGGTGATTTTTGCACTTTCCACCTGCTTGGTATCAATCACGCACAGCAGCTGGCCTGCCGTAACCATGTCTCCTGTCTGAACGCCCACGCTGGTAATCTCTCCTGATCCCAAAGGGGTCACGTACACGATGCTGTCGGGCTCAATGGTTCCGATCAGCTCGCTGTTTAACTCAATGCTTCGCACCGCAGGATTTTCTGCGGTCACTACGGGAGGAACTTCGGCTACAACCTCTTCCTTATTCGCCCCGGCTATTCTCGGAACAGCAATTCCAGCCACTACGGCTACGATTAAAACGAAACCAGCAATTGTCACTATTTTCTTTTTTGTCATGATGAGCTCCTTGTTTTCCACATTATGTATGATTGTAATTATTGTTTGCGAATTCCATACTGCAGAATTTCTAATTTTTCGCGGAAAATTTTCTTAATTTTTTCCTCATCCTCCTTATGATGGTAATACCAGCCCATACAATAGGCTATTTCAAAGAATATCATGGTCACCAGCTTGCCAAAGGTCTCAATGCTCTGGTCCTTAAAATCAGACGTATCAATTGCCTGATACATGATCTCCTTCAGGGTGTCCCGGTCTTTCTCTTTTTGATCATGAAGACAGTGAGCGTCCCCATACATCCCTCTGTTGTCAAAAATATTCTTAATGAGCTTCAGCACATTTTCCTTTGTATTATTCATGCTGTAGCTTAAAACAGCTTCGGCAGTCTTCCACAAATCCCCGCCGTTTTTTCTGGCGCAGCTCACCCAGCCATTTTGGAATTTCTCAAAGCCTTCTTCAAAAAGATACCCCAGCACATCATCTTTATCCATAAAATACGTATAAAAGCTTCCTCTTGATATTCCTGCAGTTTTAATGATCTTATTAATAGAAGCTTTTTCAAAAGGTACACGGATAAATTCCTCTACAATGGCATTGACTATCACTTTCTTTTTCCTTGCCGGTAGATTGTAAAAACGTTCTGTTGGCATTTTTTCACCTCTTCCCCTTTTCTTGCGTAATCTGCCCCATAAACGAGACGAAACACGCTCTGCCGTTTTCTCTCATTACAGCGGCGGCCAGACATCAAACACATACGTACACGTTTGCCCGGCCTGTCACCAGCGCAAAATAAAGGTGACAACATGTCATTCATTATAATGACACGTTGTCACCTTGTCAACAAATATTAGATTTATTTAATAATTGTTCCAACTCTGTTTATTTTTTCCTGTCCAACAGCTCTTTTAAGGCCTCATCGCTTTCCTCAATCCACACGTCCTCTTCTTCCCCGTCAAGGCCCAGAAAACGGGCAAGGGTCTCGGGAGTGTCGCTGTTGTTCCATTCTTCAATGTAATCGTCAATGACCTCGAACTCTATTTCACCGGCAAGATACCTTTCCTTAAACGTCATAGCGTCTCTCCTTTTTATTCCTGTTCCTTGATATTCTTTGAAACAGTGATCTCCTGGTTGTCAATATGTTCTCTCATGGCTTCCTTGGCTTCCTCGGTTTTCCTCTGCTTCACTGCCCTTAAAATATTTTCATGCTCCACCAGAAGGACCTGCCGTTTATCTTCATCCTTAATATACTCCAGGCGGTACCGGTACATCTGCTCCCTAAGGTTGTTTATCATCTGGATCAGCCGGTCATTGCAGGTGCCCTTGTAAATCACATCGTGGTAGGCTTCGTCTGTCTCCGCAATTTCCATGACCTTTCCCTTTGTGATGGCGGCCTGGAACTCCTCCTGCTTTTTCTCAAGCTCCTCAATGTCCTCAGGCGTCATGCGCTGGCAGGCCAGCTCAATGGCAAGCTCTTCCAAGGACCGGCGGACCTCCAGAACGTCTCTTAAGCTCTTTTCAGAAATCTTTGCAACCTCCGCGCCCTTTCTGGGAATCATCAGTACCAGACCTTCCAGCTCCAGCTTACGGATGGCCTCCCGGATAGGGGTACGGCTGACGCCTAAGCGCTCGGCCAGCTGAATCTCCATCAGCCGCTCTCCCGGCGCAAGCTCTCCTTTTAAAATTGCCTGGCGCAGAGTGTTGAAAACCACGTCGCGCAGCGGCAGATATTCATTCATATTTACTTTCAAATCATTGCTCATTGGGGATCTCCTTCGTATTATAAAAATTAGTCAGATAAACCTGCTTCGCAAGGACCCTGCTTTCGCCGTAGCGAAGCTCTTCATATGCATTTTCAGCGGCCTTGGGACTGGTAAAAATCCCGAATACCGTAGGGCCGCTTCCGCTCATTAAGGCATTTACCGCTCCCATCTCTTTCATCTTATCCTTGATCTGGGCGATTACCGGGTATTCGGGGATGGTGACCGTTTCAAGAACATTTCCCAAACGTCCGGATACCTGGTAGATATCATGTTTCCGGATGGCCTGGATCATGCCGTCAATATCCGGATGGTCTTCGTCCCTTAAGCCTGCTGCGTCCAGATGGTCGTAGACGAATTTTGTGGACACGCTGACCGAGGGCTTTGCGATGAGCACCTGGCATTGGGGCATGTCCGGAAGGGGCGTTAATATCTCCCCGATCCCTTCGGACAGGGCGGTTCCCCTTAAAAGGCAGTAGGGCACATCCGCTCCTATCTTCACCCCCCGCTCCATCAGCTCCTCCCTGGTAAGGCCCAGCTGGAACATCTTGTTGACTCCGAATAATACGGCTGCCGCATCGCTGCTGCCTCCGGCCATACCTGCCGCCACCGGGATGAACTTCTTTAAGTGGATGCTGATGCCGTGGGGTACGCCAAATTCCTCCATGAGAAGCTTTGCCGCCTTGTGCACCAGATTATTTTCATTGACCGGCAGGTAGAATAAGTTGGTCACCACTTCAATTCCCGGAATTTCTTTTAAGTAAATGTCGATCTTGTCATAAAGGCCTACGGTCTGCATGATCATCCGTACCTCATGGTACCCGTCTTCCCTCTTTCTCAAAACATCAAGCCCCAGATTAATTTTTCCATACGCTTTTAACCCCAGATGTCTTATCATAGGCAAACAGCCCCCGCTTTGTATTTTTCAAATTGTATTTTTTGATTTTTTTGTATACAGTATCTAGTATATAACGAAATCAGGAAAAGTACAAGGGGTTTGAGGGATCAATTCTTTAAGCGGCAAATTCAAAAGGGGATGCTGCAGAATAAGGGTAACATACCGGATATTGCGGATGAGAAACAACATCACTGCAATATCCGGTATGCAACTCTATTTTTGCAGCATCCCCCATTTAAGTTTATTTACGGGTTTTGCCAGTGGGTTATTCTATTTTCCCCATACCTTTATCCGGTTATGACCCTCCCTGATATTCTCTAAGGGACCGGCCGCCGGACTTGCCTTTCTTGTGTGGCCAAGATAATCGGTGTCAAAGGTAATGGGATTTCCGTTGGGGTCATCAAAGGGAGCCTCCACGATCCGCACCATTCCCAGCTTCTCTGTATCAAGGATTTCCGTTTTGATTTCAAGCAGCTCTTTCTCCAGGTCCATTTCCAGATAGGTGCCGTCCTCTTCCTCCACGATCCGGACCTTGGGGTCCTTTTGGCTCAGGAGATGGTTTGTCTCCCGTTCAAAGGCGGGTGCTCCCTTAAAATAGGCATTGCCGCCGATATAGGCAGGCTGAGAAACCTTTTCAAACATTTCCACGTCGCCGTTTCCAAGAGCCAGAACCTTTTCTATGTATTCTTCCAGGGAAACGGTGCAGCCGTTATAGCCTGCCGTTCCTGAGACGGACTGCTCTGTATAGGCAGGGGCTCCTCCTACAAAAATATTCTGGTAAAGCCTGTCATCGCCGCTGTAAACGAGAGCGGTTCCGGCTGCCTGGGTAGTATGGGGGAAATGATAGGGCGTGGAGCGGTTTAAAACCGCCTCTCTCCGCATGGTTCCGCAGCACAAATTATTGATGTAAGCGCCTCCCTGGGCAACATTGTCAAAATTGTATTCCGATGCAAAGATATTATTATCCACCACATAAGGTCCGTGGGTTACCTCCACCATTAAGTCCCGGTCATTGGCGTAATAAAGGTTCCCGCTGACTCTGGTTCCCTGTGCCTGCCAGTCCAGCCAGGTTCCCAGGGTACAGTTGTGGATGTTATTATTGCATATCTGTACGTCAATGGCCGCATGAAGCTTGATTCCTGCGATTTCATAGCCAAAGAATTCGTGCTTGACCGCAATATTATAGATATGATTGCCCGTAATCCGGCTGAACACACAGCCCATGTGGCCCACAATACCATTCTGGCCGCAGTCGTAGATCACATTATTCCTGATCACATGGGAGCCGATGGTTTCCTTGCTCCAGCCGATTTGAAGCGCCCGGAAGACTGCCTCCATCTGATACTGGTATCCCGGCTTTCTGTGTCCTTTGGAGCATAGGTTATCGCCGGTAGAGGCCTCTTTTCCGATGCTGATTCCGCTGCACTTTGCATCGTGGATGATATTGTTCTCGATCACCCAGCCCCGGCTCCAGTGAGTGCCTAAAAGACCCGGCTGGTCTGCGGTGGGCGGAGTCCAGGGGCAGGCTGCCTGGGCCATCTCAAAGCCCCGGACCGTAATGTAATTCATGCCCGGCCTGTCGGGATAAAAGCAGCACTTGCGCACATTGATCTCCGTCAGCTCCCGGTTTGGGTCAGCCCCGTGGAAATTGGCGTAAATGGTGGTGGTCTTCTCATCCGCTTTTGCATACCACTGGTAGACAGAGTCCTCCGGATGAAGCAGGGGCTCCTTATGGCGGGTCCAGGGCGGATTGTAACCCTCCTGTCTCATGACGGGATTTTCCACCTCTTCCAGGGACCTGGCTTCATAAAAGGATTTTCCGTTTAAATAAACGTCTCCCGGATGAAGGCCTTCTTCCGGATAGACGAACCAATCTCCGTTTAAGGACTCTTTATAGGGATTGTACTCTCCGAAGATCTCATTGGGGATGACTGCTTTCCAGACGGTTCCGTCCACCCTCTCCCAGTTTTCAATCCGCTCGGAGCCCTTAATGACCACCTTTTCCCCCTCAGCCGCCTGGTAAACAACTCTGCAGATGTCGCTTAAGCCGCTGTGGCGGGGCTTTACCCATTCCCGGTATACCCCTTCATGGACCGTAACCACGTCCCCGGCCTCTGCAAGGCCGGCCGCCCTTGAAATGGTCCGAAAGGGCGCCTCCTTTGTCCCGGCATCATTGTCGCTGCCGTTATAAGCTACATGATACTCCCTGCCCATATTGCTCCTCCTAAAATATATTTGCCTGTTATTTTTTGTCCTTTGTCTCCTCCCTGTACCTGGTGGGGGAGACTCCTGTCTGTTTCTTAAATGCCAGAGAAAAATAATTAATGTCGTGATAGCCGATCAGTCCGGCAATTTCACCGGCCTTAAGGGAGGAGGTTTCCAAAAGGGATTTTGCCTTTTCAATCCTCTTTTTTACGATATATTCGTTGCAGCCCTCTCCTGTCAGCCGTTTGAATATTCTTGATAAGTAATTGGGAGTTACGTATACCTGATCCGCCAGACTGGAAACGGATAAATCTCCGGATAAATCGCTGCGGATCAGCTTTTTCACCTTTCGGATCAGCTCGTACTCATCTCCCTGCTCCCTAGTTAAGAGCTTCTGGAAAAATGACTCGGCCAGACGGCCTGCATTTTCCCTGTCCATGCCGTTTAAGGACTGAAGGAAGCCATTCAGCCTGTCATCCACGCTGTCTCCCGTTTCCCCGATATAGGTAAAATAAACGGCGGAAGCCAGCTCAAAGAGGCAGCGGCCGGCATAACGGCCGGACACGTTATAGGATTCCAGGGACTGAAGAAAGCGTTCAAACACGTGCATGAACCGCTCCGGATCATTGACAGAGGCCAGCAGCACCCGCTTAAACTCTCCGTAAGCTTCCCGGAACATATTGTCCCGCCGCTCCTCCCACTCCACTCTTGCAATTCTGTCAGGCCCTTTCTTTTCGTTTTCCAGAATAAACACCGCATCACTATAAGAAATATGAAGGTTTCCAAAGCCTTTCTGGCTGCTTCCCAGGACAATCCGTATCCTGCTGCCGCATTCGCTCTCCAAAAGATCGGCCAGTTCCCCGGCCCTGTCCGACGGCCTCAGCCCCGGCTCCTTTCCAAACAGCACAAGAATGATCTGCCCTCCGCCGTCACTGAAGGTAATTCCCTCCTGTTTCTCATCCAGAACTCCCATGCAGATGCTTTTAATGGTCCAAAGGCGGAAAAGCCGGTTTTCCCTGCTGTCATCGGCCGGAATATCGGGGAGCAGGATTCCGGCGCACATTTCCTGGTCGGTTGGAAAGGGATACATGGAAAAGAATTCTCTTTCCTCCTGACAGCTCCACTTCTTTCCGCTCACCAGACGGCACATGTGCATTTCCAGCTTTGTCTGCTGGGAAAAGCCTCTGGTGCGCTTCACCAGCTCCGCTTCCTCCCGCTCTTTCCTTAAATTCTCCAGTTCCCCCACCTGCCGGTAAATGCACTTCATCAGTTCCTGCTCATCAATTGGCTTTAAAAGAAAATCCTGGGTTTTCAGCTTTAAGGCCTGCCTTGCGTAGTCAAAACGGTCGTAGCCGGTCAGCACGATGATTCTGCAATCGTCATTTTCCTTCCTGATTTCCTCAATCAGTTCCAGGCCCGTCATTTCCGTCATGCTGATATCCGTAATCATAATCTCCGGATGGTAGGCCTCCGCAAGCTCCAGGGCCTCTCTGGCAGAAGCCGCCGTATAAACCTCCCCGATTCCGATGGTATCCCAGGGCATGGAATTCCTGATTCCCATACGGATCATTTTCTCATCATCCACAATCAATATCTTATACATCTTCCGGCCCTTCCTCCTCTTTCAGGCGGATGGTGACTTTCACCCCGCCTTCCTCATTCAGGCTGTAATGGAGACCGCAGCCCGGACCATAGAGAAGCTCGATCCTCTTGTTCACATTGTTGATTCCATAGCCGATCTGCCGGTCAAATTCAGAGATATGGCGGTTAATATAATCCACCTTTTCCCCATCCATTCCCTGTCCGTTATCCTCCACCATCAGGTATAGGTCCTGGGCTTCCTTCCGGATATAGATGGATACCTTTCCCTTTCTTCCCTCTTTTACACGAACCCCATGGTAAAGGAAATTCTCCACCAGGGGCTGCAGCGTGATTTTGGGAATCCGGATGCACAAATACTCCTCCGGAATCTCTATGTTCAGCTCAATAATATTGCCGTACCTCATGTTCTGGATAATCAGATAATTTTTTACATGCTCCAATTCCTTTTCCAGGGAGATAATGTCCTGCCCCTCGCTTAAACAGATGCGGTAATACTGGGCCATGGCCTTTACCATGGTGGAAATTTCCTCGCTTCCGTCGGAAAGAGCCTGCCAGTGAATGCATTCCAGGGTATTGTAGAGAAAGTGGGGCTGAATCTGGGACTGAAGGCTGTTGAACTTCATCTGGGCGATCTGGCGCTGTTCCTCGGCCACCTGCTTCATCAGAACATCGATCTCATCCATCATGGTATTAAAGCCGTCCGCCAGCTTACTGCTGTCCCTGTCCATATCCTCGGTATTGATTCTGGTTCTCAAATTGCCGGAGGAAACATCGTTCATCTTGGATATCAGCTTATTCATGGGCTTTAAGAGTACCTTTGCCATCTGTCCGGAGGCAGAAAGGGATACGGCTATGACCACCAGCATCACGCACAGCAAAAGCACCACAATGCGGTAGCAGTTCTGATAGAAATACTTCATTGGGACCTCGTGGACCAGGTAGTAATTCCAGTCTCCAATCCTCTGGTAATTCACCAGCCTGCCGCCGTGCCAGAAGCTTCCGTTTTCTCCGCTCAAGCGGCCGGCAAAGGCCAGCTTTTTCTCTATCTGTGCCCGGTCTGTATTGGAAACAACGGTTCCCTGAATATCCGTCAAGTAAAGGCTGGAGAGATTGTAACGGGTCCGGTTGTTTAAATGCTCCAGCAGGCTGTCTTCTAAATTGATGACCAGCAGTCCCTTTTCCGTCACCATGGTAGTGACGGAATAAATGGGGAAATAAAGGGTGAGGGTATATTTATGGTTCCTGTAATAATTATCTGCAAAGCTTAGGCGAAGGGCCCCCTTTTCCTTTCCTGCCAGGCTCTGGCCGTAATCCGTTTCCCAGACCTCGTCGAACCGGGACTCCATGATGGACATATCCCCGTTATAGATATAGGAGCCGGCCTTTTTATTGATGACCGCCATAAAATTGGCATTATTCTGCATATACAGCACGTTGAGCAGCGTGGTGTACACATTTCCCGCTTCCTCGTTCATATTCTTTCCCGATTCGGAAAAGGAGCAATACTTCTGGATATGCTTATCCATAACCAGGGAAAAGGCCACTGCCTTGTACTGCTCCAGGATGCTGTCATATTCCGAGGTCATGGCAGAAAGCTGTTCCGACACATACTGCTCATTCTGCTTCGTAAGAAAGGACACAGAGGAAACAATGGAAACGATGATGGCCGACAGAGTCACGGTCAGAATAATAACAATAAGAAAAACCTGAATCTTTTTTAAGTAGGTCCAGCTCTGCCTCCACTTTTCCTTTATCCCCATAGGCTTTCCCCCTTATATTTCATATATTAAAACTACTATACAGAAAAAGAGGATGCCTGTCAAACAGAGACGGGGACAGGTTTTACCCCTTCACAGCCCCGCTTGTCATGCCCTTTATAAGCTTATCCTGAGCAAAGAGGAACAGAAGGATCATGGGCAGCACAGTCAGGGTCAGAACAGCCATAATCATAGGCGTATTCATGGCATACTGCCCCTGGAAATCCCATACAGCAAGGGGCAGGGTCCTGTTTTTCACGGACTGGGTCAGGGTGTAGGAAAAGCTGAATTCATTCCAGATATTTACGCCGTTGTAAATTGCCAGAGTGGATATCCCGGGCTTTGCCAGGGGAAGTATGATTTGAAAAAACATCCGGTATTTGCTGCAGCCGTCTATCTCCGCCGATTCTTCGATTTCCACGGGAATGCCTTTCATAAAATTCGTAAGGATGAACACGGAAATAGGAATGGCAAAGGCTACATCCGGCCCGATCAAAGCAAGCAGGGAGTCATAGATCCCCGCCCGCTTCGTCATCTGAAAAACAGGGATTAAGGTAATGTGAATCGGGATCGCCATACAGGCTACGATCAGGCCGTAGATCATCCCGTTAAGCCGGAAGCGGAACCTGGCTAAAGGATAGGCCGCACAGGCTGCCACAAGCAGGATGAGAGCCAGGGACAAAAGCAGCACAAATGTGCTGTTTCCAAAGTAGCGGACAAACCCGCCCTCCAATACACCCCGGTAATTCTTAAAATTTAAGGCTGCCGGCGGGGAAAATACTCCCTTTGTCAGCATTTCAAACTTCGTTTTAAAGGAGTTTAAAACCATAAAGACAAAGGGCAGAATGCCGACCACAACCGCGGCGGCTGCAAAAACATAGGCCCCTGCCCAGCAAAGCAGGCTTTTTTCCTTTAATTTTTTATGCTTGTTCTTCATGATTCCTCCTTCTTTCCGTTAATCAGGCCCATGGTCACAAGGGACATGGTGGTGATCAGAATGAACATTCCGCCCGCAACGGCAGAGCCGTAGCCCATGTTAAACTGGCTGAAAGAATTTTTATACATATAGGTAGCCATCAGCTCCGTGGCTGTTCCCGGCCCGCCTCCTGTCATAACATAGATCAGATCAAAGTACTTTAAGGAACCTACCATGGACAGGATGGCGGCGCTCTTTACCGACGGCATCAAGAGGGGAAGAGCGATCCGCCAGAAATACTGTCCCTTTGTGGCCCCGTCAATAATAGAGGCCTCATAGACATCCAGGGATATATTGGTGTAAGCCGCCATGCAGTAAACCATGTAAAAGGGGACAAACTGCCAGGCAATGACCATAATAACCGTCATAAGGGCTGTTTTCGGATTGCCCAGCAGATCGATGTTCCCCCCTCCGAAAAGATGGGACACCCAGCTGATAATGCCCCCGTTGGCCGCCAGCGCATAGGTAAACAAAAAACCAATGGCAACCGACGACATCAGCATGGGAATAAACCACAGGACCTTGAAGGCAGTTCCCTTTTTTCCGCAGAATTCAATGAAAGTGGCTTCCGCCAGGCCGATGGGAATCTGAATCACAATGGACATGACCATAATGATAATATTATTGCGGAAGGCAAACCAGAAGTTCCCATCCCTTACCAGCTTTGCCCAGTTGGCAAGGCCGATGAACTGCTTATCCGCAGCAATTCCGTTCCATTTGTATGTACTGATGATAAAGGAATCCACAATGGGGTAGAAAATAAAAACAAACATAAAGACTGCCGCCGGCAGCAAAAAGATAAATGCTGCCCTGTTTGTAGTTCTCTGCCTGCGTCCTCCAATGGTTTGTGCCCTGCCTTTCATTTTACCAACCTTTCCTGTTAACCGTTTTATTTATCTCCTATTTTTCACCGGAAAGAACTTCCTGCTGCGCCTCCTGCATCTTCTTATTGGCCTCCTGAGGAGTCATGGTAAGACCGAAGACCTCCTGGTTTCCATCCAGATGGGCGTTTGCAACGCTCGGATTTAAGTACTGGTCATACCACAGCTGAACGGCAGAGGCCTTGTTGGCCGCATCTACAATCTGCTTGGATATGGGATCAGTGATTTTTGACTCAATTCCCTTTAAAGGAGGTATGAGGCCTGCTTCTACAAACTGTTCTACCGTATCATCATCGGAAAGCCCTACCGCATATTTAAACGCCGCCTCCAGCTTCTCACCCGTGCAGTTAAAGGAAATGAACTGGTCTCCCAGAGTTCCGCATAAAATGGAGGCATCCGCAGAGGAACCATCCACCGCCGGGAAGCTGAACCAGCCGATCTTGCTGTAGAAATCGCTTCCGCCTTCCTCGCTGTCGGTCTTAAAGGCCGCCGTATTCCAGGAACCTGTTAAATACATGGCTGCCGCCTCTGTGTAGAAAAGCTGCTTCGCCTGTCCGTCATCCTCGCTCATGGAGTTAAAGCCGTCGGGGAAGTATCCCTTATTCACCCATTCCTGAATCTTTTCTCCGCCGTAGACAAAGCACTCGTCCTCAAAGCTTCCGCTGCCGTCGCATGCCTCCTGGAAGGGCTCCAGACCGCCTTTTCTGGCTGCCAGACACTGGAAATACATGGAACCGGTCCACTTTGGCCCGTTGGCAAGAGCAAAGGGGATGATGCCGTTACTGCGGAAAGTATCACATGCCGCTTCCAGCTCTGATACGGTGGTTGGCACCTTTATATTGTATTTATCAAACAAAGCCTTGTTATAGTAAATACCTGCTATGGAAATATTCTTCACCGGTATGCCGTAAATCTTTCCGTTATAGCTGGCCTGTTCCAGAGCCCCCTCCATGAAGCGGTCCTTGATCCCGTATTTTTCGTACAGCTCGTCTAAAGGCTGGGCAAAGCCTGATTTTATGTATTCGATCATGGGTCCGCCGGACCAGGTGGTATAGGCATCCGGACACTCGCCGGAGCTCATGGCGATTACCAGCTTTTCCTTATACTTATCGTTCTGTGTGGGCTGGTTGTCGATCTTATAGCCGTTGCTGTCCCCCTTTTCGAATTTGTCAATGGCATACTCAAAAAGCTTCTTGTCCGCCCCTTCTGTTCCCACATTCCAGAATACAATATTCTTATCCCCGCTGTCAGATTTCCCCGTCTCTGCGGCAGTGCCTCCGGCCTGGACCGCTGTTTTTGTATCCCCTCCGTTTGTACTGCTTGTGCATCCGGTCAGTGCCATTCCCATCAGAACCGACAGGATAACTGCTGTTGCTGCTGCTTTTCGTTTCATAGTTCCCTCTCCTTTTTACATTTATTATTAGGCAATTGTTAAATTGCCAAACCCATTGATTTTACTGGGTTTTCTTACTTCATTTATATAAACTTTCTCTCCGCTCATGGTAAAATAGATTCACCACAAACCACTTTGCACACAAACGGAGGAGAAAATT
>JAEZFK010000006.1 GCA_023437715.1 Bacillota bacterium
CCACCAGCTCTTTTACAATAAAAAGTCCCATCCCCTCACCCTGTTCACCTTTTGTGGTAAACCCTGCACTAAAAATCTTCTGGAGCTGGCTGGCTTTTATTTCTGGACCATTGTTGGCTATTCTGAAACCTATATGCCGGATATTCTGAAATATGTGGATTGACAGCTTTCTGTCGGCGGGCTTTTCATTCAGGGCATAAATGGAGTTATCTATAAGATTGCCTAATACTCTGCATAACTCCCAGGCCTGCATTTTAATTCCGTCCAGTTGTGAGGTAACATTAAGCTCGACTTCTATCCGGGCCTTTTCACAGGCCAGCATTTTAGCCTGAAGAAGTGCATTTACCGCCGGACTTGCAGTCTTTAAGTACTTACTTACTTTTAGTATGTCCTGGTAAACATTTTCCATATACGCTTTAGCCTCATCAAACTCATTCATTTCCAGCAGGCTGTACATTACCTGTAACTGGTTCAGAAAATCATGTCTCTGGGCTCTGAGTGAATTGTTCAGGGCTTCTATCTGCAATGTAGAATTTCTAAGGACGGTATACCGGTTATCTGCTTTTCTGAGCGAGTATTTGTCATGGATTACTATAAAGCTGTTTATGACAACAGTGAGAATTGCAAAGAGCAGTATGAAATTAATATTTCCCGTGAATATGACATGTTTGTACCCACCGTGCACAAATCCGAAAAATGCTGACAATATGGCAGCAATAATCAGTATGATATTTAATGTTATAATTGTAACTGATGCCTTACTTATATTAAGATTTTTTTTCATATGAAATAACCTTTCCCACAGGCTATATATTTTTGCACATTTTACATGTTTCCATATTGTATTATATTTAATTAATTATGGTATATATTATCACTGATACATTTTATTATCAACAATACTATTTCTTTCTCCCGGCTGCACCGTTAAAGGAAGTTTCATACTCAGTCGCCTGAAAGACTGTAGCAAGAAATAAAAAAACCCCATAACCGTAAAGTTATGAGGCTTTGGTGAAGCAGCTACCTGATGAAAGCAATATAGTTATACAATGGCTAATACTACAAGGCAGAAAGTGGACTTAACTTCATATTATTGAATATAATCTATAATGTCTCTCATAAGTTTCCCCGCGGCGGGTGCGGCGGTCGCTCCTCCGGTAGGTGCATTTACCATGGGTTCATCCAAAATAATCATGCATACAATTTGGGGATTGTCCGCAGGCGCGAAGCCTGCAAAAGATGCTATATATCGCCCATTGCCCTTTTCACCTGTACCGGCAAAGCCTGCAAATTTATAGCCTTTTATATAGGCACTTGATGCAGTGCCATTCGAAACAACACCCTCCAATATTTCTTTCATGCTTTCAGATGTTTTTGGGGAAATAACATTTCTTATTAACTGTGGTTTATAAGTTTCAACAGTGCTGTTTCCGGTATTGACTATTTGCTTAACAATTTGCGGTTTCATAAGCTTTCCGCCGTTTGCTATGGCGCAATAAGCTGAAGCGAGCTGTATCGGTGTTATCTGAAAGCTTTGCCCGAATGAAGCTAACTCCATATCAATTTCGGCAGGCTTTGTCGGGATAATGCTTTCTGCTTCACCTGGAAGCTCCAATGCGGTTTTATCATAAAATCCAAAATTCCTCAAATATGTATAAAACTTATCCGTTCCAAGGTTTTGTACTGCTCTTACAAAAACAGGGTTGCAGGAATTGTATACTGCCTCTTTGAATGTCTGTTTACCGTGAAGTTCCGTTGTATTCCAGCAGTTGATATTGTATCCTGAAACTGAAACCGGGCTGTCATCAACCGGTGTTTCGGGTGTTACAATTCCTTCTTCCAGCAGGATAGCTGAAGTTATTGCTTTGAAGGTAGAACCGGGTTCAAATGTGTCAGTTAAACTCTTGTCTTTCCAGGTGGTATCAACAAGATATGGTCGTGAAACCATCGAAATTATTTCTCCGTTTTTAGAATCCGTGACTATACCAGCATCCGGCCTGGATGCCATTGCAAGTATTTCTCCGCTTTTAGGGTTTATAACCAAGGCAGCGGCTCCATTCTTTGTTTTATATTCTTCCACAGCCTTGTCAAGAGCTTTTTCTACAATACCCTGTATACCTGCATCTATGGTAAGCACGACATTCATGCCGCCCTCAAGTGTATTTTTACCCTTAATACCGACATTATTGACTTTCAATTTTAAGCACTGATCCATGTACTGTTCAATACCGTAAAGACCTTCCTCAAGTTCCTTTCCATTCCGGTCAAGAATTTCTCCTCTGGTTAGAAGTTTTTTATCAGCAGCAGTAATCAAAGTTACAGCCTTGTTAGTATTAACCGGACTGACAGAAGTTGAATTCACCGGATAGACATAACTCAGATGGCTGTTTATGGCTAATACGCCGGCTGCACCCAATGCTGCCGTAACCAATGCCATAACAATACCCAGGATAACAGAACGCTTTTTTAAAATATTAATCAATTTTAGTCTCCACTCCATATTCTCCAAACTCCCTTGACTCATATTTGCCGTGATGTAAGTCCAATGACTTTCAGAAACGCATTTGAGCATTTTTATAAGTGTCTCTGCATAGCTTCTACGTTCAGCAGGCTTTAAATAGGATAATACCAATTCGTCGCAGACCGGTTCCCTGTCTGATTTCATTTTACAGGAGGCATACCAGATCAGTGGGTTAAACCAGTACAAAATGCATATCAATATTTGCAGCATTCCAATGACTGTGTCCCTACGCTTGAAGTGACATAGCTCATGTAAAACAACATATTTTGTCTCATCGGGGCTAAGCTGGTTCAGAATATTCACTGGTATTAACATTTTGGGTTTAAAGACCCCGCATATTGCGGGAGTCTTTATATGTTTCTGATATATGACAGGAATGTGGCTCACTATATTAACAAGCTTTCTGCATTCATCCAGGATATTTTGTATACCGCAGCTTTGGACAATTTCACTAGACTTTTTGATTTTATAGTACATAATACAATTTATAAAAATCAGGTAAAATAAGAAAATGAAAATTCCCATAACCCATATTTTACTTGCTATTCCCAGAATCGTCAGGCTCCATTTGCCATTATTCTTTTCTTCAACCCTGGAATATTGGGGAACATCCTTTTCATCGATAGCTTCCGAATTATAGTTAGTGTTATATTTATAATTACTCTTTTCGTTTTTATTTTTAGAGTCAGTATTTGAATTTGCATCAAGTCCTATTGTATGATTCTCTGCTTGTATTCTGACGTTATCCTTTATTTGCGGAAAAATATCATTCATCTTCGGAGAGAACTCCGGAGTATATGGAATTATAAGTCTTATAACAAGAATTAACCAGATATAATAGTGCCATTTTGCCGACAGCTTTTCTTTGAATATGACTTTAACTAAAAATATAAGGATTATAAGCATTGCTGACATGATTGAGGTGAGAAGAATATTAAAAAAAACTATTTCAAGCATTATCTTCACCTCACTTTTCTTTGTCGAAATCGATTAGTTTTTTAAGCTTTTCCAATTCCTCCTGAGAAACCTTCTGGTGTTTTAAAAGCCCTGCCATGAGCATGCTTACAGAACCATCATAAACTTTCTTCAAAAATGTTTCGCTTTCCACTTTCTCACATTCCTCATGGCTTACCAAAGGGAAGTATTCTCTTACTTTTGAGTTGATAAGACTAAACCCCACAGCTCCCTTATCAACCAACCGTCTAAGTAAGGTCTCGATGGTTTTGTTATTCCAAGTACTTTTTTCTCCGACTCTCTTTATTATATCCCTGCTCAAAAGCGGAGATTCCTCCCAGAGAACTTTCATCACAATCCATTCAGAATCAGTAATTTGCGGTAAAGGTTTATTCATTTTAATTCCTCCATTCCTTACAATTGTAAGTTACATATTTACCTTACACCGGTAAGGCAAATATGTCAAGTCCTATTATACTTTTTAAATTATTATAAAAATTACTATATTGATTTACAAGGAGGGGTTTATGGCAGAGCGTGACCCAAAAATAGTATAAAAAAACGAGCAGTAAGTTCTAAAACTTATCTGCTCGTTCAATCTTTTAGGCCTTATAGCAACACCGACGGCAAAGCCGCATAAAGTTTGTATAATACCTTTTTGGTGACCCATCGCAGATTCGAACTGCGGACACCTTGATTAAAAGTCAAGTGCTCTGCCAACTGAGCTAATGGGTCATTTGATTTGTGATTTTTTCGACCACAAGTATAAATAATACTTAATAAATAGTATTTTGTCAACACATTTAATAAAAATACTAAACAAATAATTAAGCCAAATAATTAAGCAAATACATAAAACAATTCCGGCTGCCTTCAACCTTAGCAGTATAAAAGGTACAACAAAAACTGCTATGAAACTCCCTTGTACGTCGTTTCATAACAGTCTTTCAGGTTTCTTCCAAAGTCACGCAGGCCGAACATCTTACCTATCTAACGATAACATGTTCTCTGTCCTTTCCTACTCCAATAAGTCCGATTTTAACCCCAACCAGTTCCTCTATTCTGTTGAGATACTTTTTTGCATTGGCCGGCAAGCCGTCAAAGCTCTTAACACCGGATATATCTTCATTCCAGGGTTCAAATTCTTCGTATATGGGCTCACACTTAGCTAACTCATTGAGGCTGGCAGGGAAATATCTGATAACCTGGCCCTCATATTTATACCCAACGCAGAGCTTGATTTCCTTCAGCTTGCCTATGGTATCCACATGATTAATGGCCAGAGCGGTGAGACTGTTTATTTTAGCCGCATATTTAATCATTACTGTATCAAGCCAGCCGCATCTTCTGGGGCGTCCTGTGGTTGTACCATATTCCCAGCCCAATTCTCTGATGGTGTCACCGATTTCATTATTTTGCTCGGTTGGGAAGGGGCCTGCCCCCACTCGTGAGGTATATGCCTTCAAAACTCCGTATACCTCGTTTATATAGACAGGTCCAAGGCCTGAGCCTGTGCATACGCCTCCGGCTATAGGATTTGAGGAGGTAACATAAGGATAGGTACCGAAATCTATATCCAGGAAATTTGCCTGGGCTCCCTCGAACAAGATGTTTTTACCCTGGTCTATTGCCTCTCCCAAAATGCTTGTTGTATCGGTTACGTATTTTTTCAGCTTTTCCGCATAGCCCAGATATTCTTCAATGATGGCCTCTGCCTTATATGCTTTTCCGCCGTATACCTTTTCTATGATAAGGTTTTTAAGTTCCAGGTTTGACTTTACTTTTTTAACAAATTCGTCCTTGTCTATAAGGTCACACATCCTTATACCGGATCTTTCAATCTTGTCCGCATAGCAGGGTCCTATACCTCTTTTGGTTGTGCCTATGCTGTTGCTTCCTCTGAAATTCTCCTGAAGTTCATCAAGACCTATATGGTAGGGCATGATAAGATGGGCTCTGTCACTGATCAACAAATGATCCGTTGTAATTCCTCTGTCATTTAAGCCCTTCATCTCCTTAAGCAACACAGCGGGGTCAATTACTACTCCGTTACCGATAATACAGGTTTTATTTGTATGAAGTATTCCTGAAGGTATCAGGTGTAAAGCGTATTTTTCTCCATTAGCTACAATTGTATGTCCGGCATTGTTTCCCCCGGAAAATC
>JAEZFK010000077.1 GCA_023437715.1 Bacillota bacterium
ACTTTTTCACTAGCACTGATGGTAAACAAATTCATCAGCAAAATCATGATAACTGGCAAACTATTTGGCTAGCGGCGTGGATAACAAATTCGTCAGCGAGTGGTAAAGAAATTCGTTGACATTCACATTATGAGGCAATCATTAGATATCAAATACTATAAATACTATGTAGTACTTAAATACTCTTCCATATTTCCAATTTTACCAAAAATGTTTTTTAATTTTGTTACATTTTGCTATTTACTAAATCGGTTTAGAAAGTTAAAATTATAACATAACTCTTCTTAGAGCGTCGCTTCTCAAGATTCTGCGATGCTCTTTTTTCATGCTGCCCGTGCTAAAGAAGCAGTTCATATGAACAAAAAGATGTTATTCTTTTAATATCGTTAAAAGTTTTAAAACCACAATTAAAACCATAATGAAATAATGATTCTCAATAATGAACGTGATACTTCTTTGATATATACTTTCTTTTCAATTTTCATTAGAAAATTGCTCATATAAACATCATATAAACACCATATAAACAAAATTAGAAAAATTGCCCGCGAAGTGCTGCCAAAGACGCAGAATGCCTTTATTCGCTTATTTTCACGCTATGTAATAAAGTTGTACCCCAAAGACATTTGAATGCCATACACGGCCAAATAAAAGGCTCAGGGCCCTAAATTCAAACAATAATTAACCATCCCTCGCTATAAGCTTTTTCTTGCTGATATCAACATGTAAAGCATACTAAATCTTCTCCCGTGGGCGATACCTTGTATGAAATAGCCCCAGTCTTTTCACCAAAGATGCATAAACTTTTGCCAACAAAAGTAATACAGGTGTTTTATGAAGTCCCCTGAAAAATAATTTCTTTTATAGAGGTTTTCACTAATAAAAACAGTAAAATCCACAGCTATTATAAGAAGCCGGCATGCTCCCGGGTAGGATGAATAGAATCACTTCACACAAGTGATTCAAAACTGACTTACATATGCTGCATTACAACAGGCGTCAACAATCCTCAGCAATCACCATCAGATACCAATCGCCCGAGATCCAGAACATACAAACCGTCTCATCCTCCAAAACTCCACCTCATTCCCCCGTCCAAAATCCCCTCCCCCCACCCCATTTTCCACCCCAACTACAAAAAAATCTCCAAAATCCCTATAAATTTTTTGCCCATTTTGTCGACAATATAATAAGCACCCCCCATAGATCTTGTACCACAATTTTTTGAATATAAATACATCTGGTATTTTCCGTATCACATCCGAAAAAATCCCCCTATTACCATCGAGAATGACAAAAAAATGTCGAATAATGCGATCTATTTTGCTTTTCAAATTGCCGGAAACAGCTTATAGTGGTTACAGACTAGCAGAAAAAAGGAGGGTTTTCTATATGTCAGACGCGGAGAGACTGCGGATTGTAGAAATGGAAAATGTGAGGTTGAAGGACGAGAACATGAAGCTGCATAAGGTGATCGAGAAACTGAATCAGACGCTGAACAGATTAATTGGACGTTACATAAGCGCTGATAAAATTGCCTGACAGAGATATGTTCTGGGAGTGCGGGGGGCACTCACGGGAATATCCCTGTCAGGGATCATCCCGGCTTTTGGAGCTTTCCTTGTGATCCGGAGCCATTCCTTTGTTCTTGCGGACCAGTTCCCATATTGTCTGGTGCATCCATTCAATGGTGCTATTCAGCTTTTCATTTTCGATTTCCAACTCGGTGATACGGTCGCCCATGCGGGCGATGATTTCCCGGTTATTATTTACCTTGTGCGGTGCCAGCAGGCGCCGCACATAAGGCGAAGATGATGCAATAATATGTGTGGACAGTAATTTGTCCCTTGCTTCGCAGGACAGATCCATGAAGTCCTGGTAAGTAATGGATAATGTTACCATGTCCACCCTGCATTTGGGGCAAACCGCACTCCGTTGAAGTTGATAATACCCATAGTAACCGCATTTGGGACAATAGTAGACGGACAATTCTCTCATTTTTTTCTTCCTTTTTTTTATAATAAAAACATCCTACTTCTATAATTATAACGGAAATAAAAATAAGATATAACGCATAATTTTGTAAAAAATATAAAAATTCGCAAGTTCATAGAAATTGGATAAAAAAACCATTTTTAATTGGTAAAAGTATACAAAAAAATCCGCAGATTAACTGTCTGCGGACTTTTTTATTTGAACGGATGAATCTTTTGTATTTTTATTTTACTTGTTTCTGTTACTGGATTGCGCCGTTTACATTGACAACGAATACTTTACCGTTGGAATCCTTGTAATCTTTGTATCCAGCTCCAAGCTCTGGCTTTTCAGAGGACTTGGAAGTAGAAGATGCTTTCTGAAGGGCGCCGCTGGTATTTACAAGATAGTTTACTCCGTTAAGAGAAACCGGAGCCAGCTTTAAGTCGGAATCAGCTTCCTTTCTTAAACCGTACTCATAAACAGTATCATCTAAAATGCCGGTGTAGCCCTGTCCCTTTTTGGAACCGGAGGTCTGGAAGTACCAGCTCTGGTTCTCGCCTAAATCATCGCTGTAAATTGTCTGCTTTCCGGTGTTCATAACGCCGTCATCTCCGAAGTAGAAGTTGGCAATCACTCCGTCCTCCAGATTGACCACACAAAGACCGGTCTGCATTTCACCCTTTGTATTGAACCCGTATTTCTGGGAGTTCACGCTGAATAATTCAATTCCACTTTTTGCAGAGTAAGGAGCGCCGTTTTTGAAGTAGAACCAGTAGAGTTCTCCCTCTGTGCTGACTCCGGAAATGCCTTCGATTTCTCTCCAGCCATCCACTCTTGCGCCGGTCTCAGGATCGTAATACTCATAGCCTGCGGCGGAGTTATCGGTTGTATTTTCGGCTGTAGCAGTCTTATACCAGCCGGTCTGCATTTCTCCATTTACAAAAGTATAGTAGGAGCCATCGATCTTCTTATCTACCTGATCTTTAACCATGGCGCCGTCTTTATCGAAATAGTACCAGGAAAGAGGATTCTCTGAATCTTCGTCTGCGCTTTCAAGCTGGAACCAGCCTGTTTTCTGGGAGCCGTCATTTTCGTCGCCCAGGTAATAGGTAACCCCTTCGATTTCAACCTTACCGGTCAGCATCTGACCCTGGTCGTCAAAGTAGTACCATTTTCCATCGATTTTCTGCCACTTGGATACAACTTCCTTGCCGTCTTTGCCATAATAATGCCAGAAATTCTCAGGAGCATCATCAGAATCCCAATAGTTGTCATTCGTAACGGAAACCCACTGGTTTGCGACTCTCTTTCCGCTGGCGTCAACGTAATATTCGTCGATCTCCATGCTTGTGGAGATTTCGCCATCCTCATCTAAGTAATACCAGTCTTCGCCGTATTTTTTCCATGAATCGGTAGCGTAGTAATCACCGTCTTCATAGAACTTTAAGGAACCGTTTTCTTCCACCCAGCCGGCTGCTTTTGCATAAGCAGTTGACGCTGTGCTTAAGATGCCCAGTTCCGGAGCTGCAGCGGTTAATACGCCGGCAGCGGATAATACAGCCATCAATTTTAAGTGCTTTTTCATAAATATGTTCTCTCCTTTTTGCAATAGGTTTTATCGTGGCCGAAAATCCATCGTTGCATTACTCTGCGATTATAACGTATATGGACGGCACTTTCATAGTGTGGTTTGATGGCAGATATGGAAGGAGATAACATAACAAGAAAAAAGATGAGAAATCCAAGGGGTTTCCCCTGTGGGAAACGCTGTTTTTGCGAAAAATGGCAGCTTTTGCAAAGTAAGAAAACTTTAATAGGAAAATAAAGGCTGTTGTGATATAATCACAAACAGATAATAAACATCCCTTAAAAAGGAGAGACGATCCATGAGAATGAAAGTATCCAATTATATTTCCCAGAAGCTGGTGGATTCCGGGATCACGCAGGTATTTACGGTTACGGGCGGGGGCGCCATGCACTTAAACGATGCCCTGGGACATCAGAAAGGAATGCACTGCTTATATAACCATCATGAGCAGGCCTGTGCCATAGCTGCGGAAGCCTATGCCAGAATCCAGGGGCGGATCGCGGCGGTCTGCGTGACCACAGGCCCCGGCGGGACCAATGCCATAACCGGAGTGCTGGGAGGATGGCTGGACTCCATTCCGATGCTGGTCTTATCCGGACAGGTCCGCTACGATACCACGGCCAGATGGTCGGGAGTTGGCATCCGGGCCATGGGAGATCAGGAGTTTGACATTACAAAAGCGGTGGACTGCATGACCAAATACAGCGAGATGGTTCTTGACCCCATGAGAATCCGCTACTGCCTGGAAAAGGCCATTTACTTAGCCCTTTCCGGCAGGCCCGGCCCCTCATGGCTGGACATCCCCTTAGATGTCCAGGGCGCTTTTGTTGAAACAGAGGAGCTGATGGGTTTTTCACCGGAAGATTATGAAAAGGGCGGGGACGGCTGGGCCTCTGAAAACGGAGCGAAAATAAGAGAGGATAAAGCGGGCTGCGGGGAAAAGCGACAGATCTTGCCGGGGAAAGTGAGTGCTGACACGGCCAGAGCCATTTTGGAAAAGATAAGGTCTTCTTCCCGGCCTGTGATTAATGCCGGAAACGGAATCCGCATCGGACAGGCCCACGACGTGTTTCTGCGTGTGGCGGAAAAGCTGGGAGTTCCTGTTGTCACCGGCTGGAACAGCCAGGACTGTATGTGCGACGAGCACCCCCTTTATACGGGCCGGGCAGGAGGAATGGGAGACAGACCGGGAAATTTCGCCATTCAGAACAGCGATCTTCTCCTTTCCCTGGGGAGCCGCTTAAGCATCCGCCAGGTAGGGTATAATTATACCACATGGGCCAGGGCGGCCTATGTGATTGTCAATGATATTGATCCCGAGGAATTAAAGAAGCCTTCTGTTCATGGGGACATGCGGGTTCACGCGGATGTGAAAGAGCTTCTGACCGCTTTGGAAGAGCTTCTGGATTCAGAATACAAGGCAACCCGGGAGCAGCCTCTGTTTTCCGGCGGCAAGGGGATTGACTCCATGACCTGGAATGAAACCTGCCGCATGTGGAAAGAAAAATACCCGGTGGTGCTTCCCAAGCATTACGAGAATGGGGATAATGAGGCGGTAAACGTTTATGCCTTTATTAAGGAATTAAGCCGCAGACTTTCTGAAAATCAGATAACGGTAGTGGGAAACGGGTCCGCCTGCGTTGTGGGAGGCCATGCCTACATCATAAAGGAAGGACAGCGCTTTATCACCAATTCTGCGGTGGCGTCCATGGGATATGATCTTCCGGCTGCAATCGGAGCCTGTGTGGCGGATTCAGCCCAGGATATTATTCTGGTCACCGGAGACGGCAGCATTCAGATGAACATACAGGAGCTTCAGACCATCATTCACCACCGGATGCCTATTAAGATATTCCTGATCAATAACGGCGGATATCATTCCATCCGGCAGACTCAGAAGAATTTCTTCGGAGAGCCTCTGGTGGGAATCGGCGTGGACAGCCGGGATTTAAGCTTTCCGGATATGGAAAAGCTGGCGGCGGCCTATGGCTACCCCTATGTGCGCGCCTGCCATAACAGCCAGCTGGAGGCTGCTGTTGAGAAAGCATTATCTGTGGAAGGGCCGGTGATCTGCGAGGTGTTCGTAAGCCACGACCAGAATTTTGAACCAAAATCCTCGGCAAAGCGGCTTCCGGACGGAACCCTGGTTTCTCCGCCCCTTGAGGATTTATCTCCATTCCTTCCGGATGAGGAAATGGATCGCAACATGATTATTCCGCGGATTAAATAATAAATCTGCTGCAGCTTGGCTGTGCAGAATTTTACTAAAGCAATGGAGGAAAGACGTTGAACGTTGTTGTGACAGGGGCCACCAGCTTTCTTGGGAGGGCCCTGGTTGACAGGCTTTTAAATGAGAAGCACCAGGTATTTGCTGTAGTCCGTCCAGGCTCTCCCAATATGGGAAGCCTGGATGGAAGCCGGCAGGGCCTGACCCTGATTGAGCGGCAGCTGGAGGAGCTGGAGGAACTGGATGAGGTGATCAGCCAGCCGTGTCAGGCCTTTTATCATTTTGGCTGGGACGGATCGGGGAGCGAAAACCGGAGAAACCGGGAGGTGCAGCAGAAGAACGTAAGGGATTCCCTAAAAGCTCTGGAAGGGGCCAGGCGCTTAGGCTGCAGCCGGTTCCTGTTCAGCGGTTCCCAGGCAGAGTACGGAATTCATCAGGAGGCCATGACCGAGGAGACGGAGTGCAGACCTGTTTCCGAGTACGGCAGGGCCAAGCTGGAATTTATGGAACGGGCTATGGAGCAGACGGAAAAATGGAGACAGACCGGGGCTTCGGATATGGAATACATCCATTCCAGGATTTTCAGCGTATATGGGCCGGGAGACCACCCCTGGTCTCTGGTTGAAAGCTGTCTGAGGGCCTTTGGAAGAGGGGAATATATCTCTCTGGGCGAATGCACGCAGATGTGGAATTTTTTATATATTGATGACTGCATCCGGGCGCTGAACCTTCTCATGGAACAGGAGAAAGGGACGGCTACCGGAATTTATAATGTAGCGGGCGGGGAAAGGGAAAACAGGCCCTTAAGGGAGTATATCCGGATGATGTATGAGACCCTGGGCTGCCACGGAAGCTACAGCTACGGGCGGCGGGGACCCAATGCGGAGGGACTTACAAATCTGATCCCTGTTGTTAGGAAGCTGGCGGAGAAAACCGGCTGGGAGCCCCTTGTATCATTTCCTGACGGAATACTGCGGACCCATAAAGCTGAGAAATCTTGACAGAAAGGACTTTTTGTGGTATGAGAGATAGGAATTGTATTGTGTGCGGAAGGAAGCTTTCCTTAAAACCCCTTATGACTCTTGCCCATATGCCCTCCTCAGCCCAGGATATTCCCGGGAAGGAGGAGCTTGAGGAGGAGCAGGGCATTACCTTAAATCTTCATCAATGTGAAACCTGCGGACTGGTGCAGTTTGACTGTGAGCCGGTCGCTTATTATAAGGATGTCATCCGGTCCGGAGGCTTCAGCACCACCATGGTGAATTTGAGAAGGCGCCAGTACCGGCATTTCATCGATGTCTGCAAGCTGGAGGGAAAGAAGCTGATTGAGGTGGGCTGCGGCCAGGGGGAATTTCTTTCTGTGCTTTCGGAATTTCCTGTAGAGGCTTTCGGAATTGAGCACAGGGAAAGCCTGGTCCGTCTGGCTGAGGAAAAGGGACTTTCTGTCTGGAAGCAGTTTGCTGGGGAAGGGGAGGTCCTGGCTCCGGCGGACGGCAGCGTGAAAGGGCCCTTTGACGGATTTTTGTCCTTTAATTATCTGGAACATCAGCCGGAACCGGTGAAGATGCTCCGCTGCATCTGGAATAACTTAAAGGACGACGGGGTGGGACTGATTACCGTTCCCAGCCTGGAATACATTTTGCAGTATGACGGATATTATGAGCTGATCCGGGACCATCTGGCCTATTATACTTTCGACACCCTCACCTTTGCGGCGGAAGAAGCAGGGTTTGAGGTGCTGGAGAGAGAAATGGTCAACCGGGATACCCTTTCTGTTATTGTGAGGAAGAGGGCGGCTGTGAACGGAGGGGGCCCGGCAGGTGACAGACGCGCATCTCAAAAGGTGGATGGCGGCCGGCTTATAGAAAGCAGAGCTACAATAGGAAGAGAAATTGAGGGACTCATAGGAGACCTTAAAGCCCAGGGCAGGCGGCTTGCCATATGGGGGGCCAGCCATCAGGGCTTTACCCTGGCTTCCACAACGGAAATCGGCGGGTTTGCGGAGTACATCATAGATTCCGCCCCCTTTAAGCAGGGGAAATACGCCCCGGCGTCCCATTTGCCCATTGTGCCTCCGGATCATTATAAAAATAGTCCGGTGGAGGCCATTTTGATTGTGGCTCCCGGCTATACGGATGAGATTGCTTCCATTATAAGAGAAAAATTTGGCCCGAATGTTGAAATTCTGGCGTTGAAATCCAATCATCTGGAAAGGATGTAAGAAGAACCTATGAAAGCTTTTGTTTTAATAGAACCTGGCAAGGTAGGCTGGTACGATGCACCGGAGCCGGTAATCACCCCTTACGGAGCCATACTGCGGCCCATAGCCGTAGCGCCCTGCTCCTCCGATGTCCATACGGTATACGGGGGCGGCTCCAGAAAGGCCCCGAACCTGATTTTAGGCCACGAATGTGTGGCAGAGATCATGGAGACAGGGGATCTTGTCTGCGACTTTAAGCCCGGAGATGTGGTGGCAGTGCCTGCCATTACGCCGGACTGGCGTGCCAGAGGGATTCAGGAGGGGAATTATAAGCATGCTTCGGCTCCCTTTTCCGGCCATCAGCTGGGGAGATCGGCGCCGGGAGTCTTTGCGGAAAAATTCCTTATCCCGGATGCGGATACGACCCTGGCAAAAATCCCGGAGGGAGTTACCCTGGAACAGGCCCTTATGTGCGTGGACGTGGTGACTACGGGCTTTACGGGAGCGGAATTTGCAGATATCAAGATCGGTGATACGGTGGTGGTTCTGGGAATCGGGCCTATCGGGCTTATGGCCGTGGAGGGAGCCCGCCATCTGGGGGCCGCCCGCATTCTAGCAGTGGGCAGCAGGCCTGCCTGCGTGGAGCTGGCAAAGGAATTCGGAGCCACCGAGGTTTTAAGCTATAAGGACGGAGACGTGGTGGAGCAGGTCATGGAACGGACCGGGGGCCTGGGAGCTGACGGAGTGATTATCTGCGGCGGCGGAGATGAGGTCTTTGCCCAGGCGGTTGACATGGCAAGGTACGGCATCGGAACCATTTCCAATGTGAATTACTTTGGCGGAACAGGAAACCTGCCCTTTCCAAAGTTTTCAGGAGGACGGGGAATGGCGGGAAAGACCATCCATACAGAGCTTGCCAAGGGAGGCCGGGTGAGAATCGAACGGCTTCTTAAGATGGTTCAGTACGGAAGGATCAATCCCCAGAAGCTGGTGACCCACCGTTTAAAAGGGCTGGACCAGGTGGAAACGGCATTACAGCTTATGAAAGAAAAACCAGAGGATCTGATCAAGGTTATGGTTCAGATAGATTGGGAGTGAACGTATGAAAACAATTAGCATCGTAATCCCCTGCTATAACGAGGAAGAAAATGTGGAGGCCATGTATCAGGCCGTCGAGGGAATATTTGAGCAGGATCTGCCGGATTACACCTATGAACTGATTTTTATTGACAATGATTCTCAGGACAAGACCAGGGAAATCATCCGCAGACTGTGCTCTAAGGATAAAAAGGTGAAAGGAATTTTCAATGCGAAGAATTTCGGTCAGTTCAATTCACCCTATTATGCCATGCTCCAGTCAACGGGGGATGCCACCATTCTCATGGCCGCGGATTTCCAGGACCCGGTGGAAATGATTCCCCGGTACGTTGCGGAATGGGAAAAAGGATATAAAATTGTCATTGGAATCAAGAAATCCAGCAAGGAAAACAAGCTCATGTACTGGCTTCGGAGCTGCTATTATAAAACCATTAAAAAGCTTTCCGACGTGGAGCAGATCGAACATTTTACCGGCTTCGGCCTCTATGATAAGAAATTCATAAGGGTTTTGAGGGAACTGGATGATCCCATTCCGTTTCTTCGCGGAATCGTTGCGGAGCTGGGCTTCCGGCGTAAGGAAATTCCCTACGAGCAGCCCAAAAGGCGGGCAGGCAAGACCAGCAACAACTTTTACCGCCTTTACGACGCGGCAATGTTAAGCATTACTTCCTATACTAAGGTAGGACTTCGTCTGGCCACCATATTCGGAAGCATCTGTTCCTTTGCCAGCATGACGGTGGCCCTGATCTATCTGGTCATGAAGCTGCTGTACTGGGACCGTTTCCCGGCAGGCATGGCGCCTCTGCTGATCGGCATGAGCTTTTTAGGCTCTGTCCAGATATTTTTCATTGGCCTTGTGGGAGAGTATATTCTGTCCATAAACTCAAGGATAATGAAGCGTCCCCTGGTCATAGAGGAGGAACGGCTCAATTTTACCGATGAGGCGGAGGATACAGAAGAGGATGCGCTTCTTAAGGCGGCATTCATGGAGGATGAAAAGCAGAGATGAAATATAAGATAGATGTGGCAAGGATCCGTGAAAATTCCATCGTATTAAATGGCTGGGTTATCGGAAACGGCCCTGATGCGAAAGCAGAGTTTGCGGTTTTGGACGGACAGGAAAAGCCTGTGGAATTTAAATATGTTCCGGTCCGCAGAGATGATGTAAGCCAGATATATTTCAAAAAAACCCTGGACAGGGATTTGGGCTTTGACATCCGGATTCCATATATCCGTGAGAACAATGAGGACCGGCTTCTTGTCATTTCCTGTGAAGGAAAGACCGTTAAGGTAAAGCTCAACGCCCAGATCATCGAAAAGCAGAACAGCTCCGCCCATAAAAAAAGCGTGAAGCTAAAGGGCATGATGAACATGCAGACCTTTCACTCTGCCGTGGATTTCTGGAAAGAAAACGGCTTCCGTGCCTTTGTCTTAAAGTCCAGGCACAAGCTTCAGGGAATTGACAGCGATTACGATTATCCCGAATGGAATGAGCTGACAAAAACCACAGAGGAGGAGCTGGCAGCCCAGAAGAAAACAGTTTTTGATTACATGCCCAGGATATCCGTGGTCATTCCTGCCTATAAGACGCCGGAGCGCTATCTTGCGGCCATGCTGGATTCCCTGCTGGCCCAGACCTATGGGAACTGGGAGGTCTGCGTCGCGGACGGCAGCCCCAGGGGCGAAAGTGTGGAACGTGTTTTAAAACGCTATGCAATAAAGGATGAGAGAATCCGTTATGTGATTCTTGGAGAGAATAAAGGAATATCAGGAAATACCAACGCTGCCATTGAAATGGCTACGGGAGATTTTGTGGCCCTTGCCGATCATGACGACACTCTGGCTCCGGACGCTCTGTTTGAATGCGTGAAAGCCATCAATTCCGATCCTGAAATTGATGTGGTGTATACCGATGAAGACAAGCTGGACATTGACGGCGGAGAACTGTTTGAGCCTCATTTCAAGCCTGATTTCAATCCGGATCTGCTGACCAGCGTCAACTATATCTGCCACTTGCTTGTGGTAAGCCACGAGCTTCTGGCTGAGGTGGGCGGCTTCCGCCAGGAATTTGACGGAGCCCAGGATTATGATTTCATCTTTCGCTGCACGGAAAAGGCCAGGAAGATCTATCATGTGCCCAAAGCCCTGTATCACTGGCGCTGCCATCAGAATTCCACCTCCAGCAACCCGGAGAGCAAGCTGTATGCCTTTGAAGCCGGGGCCAGAGCCATTAAGGCTCATTACGAGCGGGTGGGGATAGAAGCCCTGTCTGTGGAAAAAGGGGTGGATTACGGCATTTACCATACCACCTTTAAAATAACCGGTGAGCCTCTGGTATCCGTCATCATACCTAACAAGGACCATACGGCTGACTTGGACTTATGTATGCGCTCCATCATCGGGAAATCCGTTTATAAGAATCTGGAATTCATTGTGGTGGAGAACAACAGTACTGCCCCGGAAACCTTTGAATACTATGAAAAAATCCAGAAGGAATTTGATTTTGTCCATGTGGTGAAATGGGAGCGGGAGTTCAACTATTCCGCCATCAATAACTTTGGCGTCACCTTTGCAAAAGGGGAGTATCTTCTGTTTTTAAATAATGACACGGAGATCATCAACCCGGAAAGCATTTCGGAAATGCTTGGTTTCTGCCAGAGGGAGGATGTGGGAATCGCAGGAGCCCGTCTCCTTTATTCCGATGAAACCATCCAGCATGCAGGCGTTGTAGTGGGCTTTGGCGGCATTGCAGGCCACACCTTTATCGGGCTTCATAAGGCGGAAAGCAGCTATTTTAACCAGGCCATGTGCGCCAGGGATTACAGCGCTGTGACAGCCGCCTGCATGATGAGCAAAAAATCCTTATTTAATAAGGCAGGCGGCTTTTCCGAGGATCTGGCCGTTGCCTTTAACGACATTGATTACTGCATGAAGATCCGTTCCTTAAATAAGCTGGTGGTTTACGCCCCTTATGCCTTGTTCTACCACTATGAATCAAAGTCAAGAGGGCTTGAGGACACGCCGGAAAAGGTGGAACGGTTCAACCGGGAAATCAAGAAGTTTTCCGAAAAGTGGCCGGACATCTTGAGGGAGGGAGATCCTTATTATAATCCCAACTTAACCCTGCGCAAATCCAATTTCGCCCTTAGGGACTTAAAGAAAGAAAAAATCGGGGAACCCTATAAATTAGAGGTATGAAATGCAGAAAAAAGTGACCATCATTATTCCCAATTATAATGGGCTGAAATTTATGGAGCCCTGCTTCAATGCCTTGAAAGCTCAAAGTGATAAAGACTTTGAGCTTCTTGTGGTGGATAACGGCTCCACGGACGGAAGCGTGGAGTGGCTGAAAGAGCGGAATATCCCCTCTGTTTTTCTCTCGGAAAACACGGGCTTTTCCGGGGCTGTGAATGTGGGTATCAGGGAGAGCAAAACGCCCTATGTCATTTTGCTGAACAATGACACGGAACCGGAACCGGATTATGTAAAGGAGATGGTCCGGGCCATGGACCGGTCGCCGAAGATATTCTCCGTCAGCAGCAAGATGATCCAGCTCTATCACAAGGACCTTATGGACGATGCCGGAGATATGTACAGCCTTATGGGCTGGTGCTATCAGAGGGGAGTGGGGCAGAAAAGCAAGGGATATACCAGACCTTGCAGGGTCTTTTCCGCCTGCGCCGGAGCTGCCATTTACCGGCGTGAGGTGTTTGCGGAGATCGGAGGCTTTGACGAGACCCATTTCGCCTACTTAGAAGACATTGACGTGGGATACCGGGCCAAGATTTTCGGATATGAAAATGTCTACTGCCCCACGGCTGTGGTCTATCATGTGGGCAGCGGTACCAGCGGCTCCAAGTATAATTCTTTCAAGGTGAAGCTTGCGGCCAGAAACATTGTGTATTTAAATTATAAAAATATGCCGGCTCTCCAGCTTTTTATAAACTTCATTCCGCTTCTTCTGGGCGTCATTGTAAAATATCTGTTCTTTAAAAAAATAGGTTTTGGTTCTGACTATGTGAAAGGTCTGAAAGAAGGCCTTAAAACCGCCCGAAGCACAAGAAAGGTCCCCTTTCAGATGTCCCGCCTGGGCAGGTACATCCGCATAGAGGGAGAGCTGATTTTAGGAACATTCATCTATATTTGGGAATTACTTAGAAGAAAACTATAAATTGACAGGTCATTTTAAGAATATTTTAATGGCATCATAAGGACATATCATGTATAATAAACGGGAAATTATCATGGAGAAGTATGGTGCAATGCACGATAGGAAGGTTTTGCTGCTATGATAAAGGACAATCAGAAAAAATTTAATGGGTTTCATGTGGTGCTGGACGGGCTTGTGATCATTGTATCCTATGTTCTTGCCTGGCTGTTTCTTCTGCTGGGAAACCGGCTGTACAGTCCCTACAAGCAGGTTTTGGCGCCGCAGTACTATTTTGCGGCTCTTCTCCTCATATTGCCGACCTATCTTCTGCTTTACGGAATCTTTCGTTTGTATGCGCCGAAACGGGTTCAGGAATCAAGGGAGGAATTCGCAAATATCCTAAAGGCCAATCTTTTGGGAGTTTTGCTCTTTATTCTGATCCTGTTTCTCATAAGGAACAATCCGTATTCCTATTACTTTTCCAGAAGAATAGTATTTTATTTCTGCGCCCTGAACATTGTTCTGGAAACAGCGGAACGAAACCTGATTCGCTGCACGCTTCGTTCCATGCGCTCCAAGGGCTACAATCAGAAGCATATTCTTCTGATCGGCTACAGCCGGGCGGCGGAAGGCTTCATAGACAGGGTGAGGATGAATCCCGAATGGGGTTATCAGGTGAAAGGAATTCTGGATAATGGGAAAGAGTGGGGGACCGGCTATAAGGGCGTCAATGTCATTGGCAAGATCCGGGACTTAGACGAGATTCTGGCCCTCAATTCTCTGGATGAAATCGCCATCACCTTAAGCATCAGCGAATATGCGGATTTGGAAAAAATTGTGGCATCCTGTGAAAAATCAGGGGTCCACACTAAATTTATACCGGATTACAACAACATGATCCCTACAAGGCCCTATATTGAAGATCTGCAGGGCCTGCCGGTGGTCAATATCCGCCGGGTGCCTTTGACAGACCCGGTGAATGCAGCGGTTAAGCGGGCGGTGGATATTGTAGGGGCTTCCTTTGCCCTGCTCCTGTTTTCTCCTGTTATGCTGCTGACTGCGGTCCTGATCAAGCTGACCGCTCCCGGCCCCCTCATTTACAATCAGGAGAGGGTAGGACTTCACAACAGGCCTTTTAAAATGTATAAGTTCCGTTCCATGGTGGTTCAGGCTCCGTCTGAGGAAAAGGCCAGATGGACAACCCCTCACGATTCCCGGGTAACTCCTGTGGGGCGGTTTATCAGAAAAACCAGCATTGACGAAATGCCCCAGTTTTTAAATGTTCTCCGCGGAGACATGAGCCTGGTGGGGCCCAGGCCGGAAAGGCCCCTCTTTGTGGGCAAATTTAAAGAAGAGATCCCCCGTTATATGATAAAGCACCAGGTCCGTCCGGGAATTACGGGCTGGGCTCAGGTAAACGGATACCGGGGAGATACTTCCATTACAAAGAGGATCGAACACGATCTTTATTATATTGAAAACTGGACCCTTGGATTTGATTTTAAAATACTGTTTCTGACTATATTCAAAGGCTTTATCAACAAAAATGCGTACTGATACCGGATACGACACGATTAAAAGAGGTTAAAATAGATGAGAAATGAATTTGATGATGAATTAAACCGTGACACCAGAAAAAAAGGAGCGCGCGGTTTTAATTCTGAACCAGATCCGTCCGATGAGGATTACTACCTGGATGAGGATTATGAAAGCGACCCAAAACCGGAACAAAACAGAATAAACCAGACGGCAGGCACCGGCCATGGAAAGGAAAGCGGTCAGTCAATGTTCCGGGGACAGTCCTCTTCTGGGACCTCCCGTTCCCAGGGTCAGACGCAGGCAGGAGCAGGAAAGAGTCAGGCCAGAACGCCGGGGGAAAACGGTCAGTCCCGCCCGCGAACTGCATCAGCGGAAGGAAGCCAGCCCCGTCCGCGAACCGCATCAGCGGAAGGAAGCCAGCCCCGTCCGCGAACCGCATCAGCGGAAAGCAGTCAGGTTCGCCCGCGGACCACATCTGCAGAAGGCAGTCAGTCCCGTTCCCGGGCCACATCAGGAACCGGCGAAGGCCAGAGAGCATCCGGGAACAGAAGCCGTATTTCATCAGAGAACGGCCAGTCCGCAGCAACCGGGCAGCCCGAGGCAGTTGGCCGGCTGGTAATCGGAGACGGGGGAACCCGTCAGCAGCCCAGAATACAGAATCAGGAGAAAGCTGCCTCAGGCAGCCGTATGGCAGTTCAGGCGGGAAAAAAGAAAAAGATCCGCAGGATCATTATCCTGGCGGTGGCCGAGATATTCACCCTTGCACTCATATTTTCCTATGCCTATGTGGCAAGGCTGATGAACTCTTTCCAAAGGCCTGATAATGTTAATCAGGAGCAGGTTGGAAACAAGGCTATGCCGGAGGAACTGAAGAAGCACATGACGGGCTACCGCACCATTGCCGTATTCGGCGTTGACAGCCGCGACGGGAATGTGAACAGGGCCAATGCCGACGTAATCATGATCTGCAATATAAACAGAGACACAGGGGAAATCAGACTTGTATCCGTATTCCGTGATACATACTTAAATATCAGCGACAAGAATGCCTATAACAAGATAAATGCCGCCTATGCTTTGGGAGGCGCTTCCCAGGCCCTTGCAGCCCTTAATAAAAACCTGGATTTGGACATCACTGAGTACGTCACCTTTAACTGGAAATCCGTTGCCGACGGCATCAATATGCTGGGAGGCGTGGACATCGATATCAGCAAGGCAGAATTCCGTTACATCAATTCCTTTATTACGGAAACGGTCAATAAAACAGGAGTTCCGTCGGTTCACTTAAAATCGGCAGGATTGAACCATCTGGATGGAGTTCAGGCAGTAGCCTACGCCAGACTCAGAAAAATGGACACGGATTACGCAAGAACCGAGCGCCAGCGCCTTGTGATCCAAAAGACCTTTGATAAAGCGAAAGAAGCGGACTTAGGGCTGCTCAACCGCATCCTGCTGATGGAAGTAGAGCAGGTGGGAACAAATTTAACTTTCAGTGATTTTACAGAGCTGCTTCTGGATCTGAGTAAATACCATATCGGAGAGACAGCAGGCTTCCCGTCTGCAAGAGGGGAAATGACTGTGGGCAAAAGGGGCGACTGCGTCATTCCGCAGACCCTGGAGACAAACGTCGCCGAGCTTCACAAATTCCTTTTTGGCAAGGAAGATTATGAGCCTTCCGACATGGTAAAAAAGATCAGCGCCAAGATCGCAGCCGATTCCGGCATGTATAAACAGGGAACCAGCATTGACCACGTTTCCACTGAAGGCGAGGATATTGAAGAGAAGACTACGGAAGCCACGAAGCCGGAGAAAACCACATCAGAGGTTGAAACCTCCTCCCAGGAAGGTTCCATAGAGGAAACGGATGAAAACGGAAAGCCGGTAAAGCCGTCTGATTCATCAACGGGCAGCACCGGGGAGACAAAGGAAACAAAGCCTGGAGAAACCACCTCCGGGGCAACCAAGCCCGGAGAAACAACCAGCGGGGCAGTGAAGCCGGGAGAAACCACCGGAGGAACCAAGCCCACCCAGGAGACGACCACTGCAGCAAACGGTCCCGGAGTGGGTCAGACTACAGAAGCCAATGAGCCCGGCTCTGCAGAGACCACCTCAGCCGGCCCCGGAGGCTCGGGAGAAACCTCGACTTCCCAGGCGGTCAATCCGGCAGATAACGCCGGAGACATTCCCATAGTATCCGCACCGGGCAATTAAGACAGCAAACCAATAAACTCAAACCCCGCAGACAGGGCCTTTCCGGTTTTAACAGGCGCCTGATGCGGGGATTTTTTTCATTTCACATATTAAATATAATTTTGTCACAAAATGGTCACAATTCATTGATAGACTTTGATTATCAAAAGGAAATCAGATATACATGAAACACCCTTAGGGTGTACCTGGATGCCCAGAAAGCGCGGGCAGTAAAGAAGAAAGGAGAAAAGCTTATGTATAACGAATTTGAAGATCAATACAAAAATAATGAAGCAGGTCGTATGAATCCTGAGGACAATAAAGAAGAATCCACCCCCGTCAATTTTACTATGAGGGAACCGGAACCAAAAACAGAAGACCAGCCTCAGCGTTCCTATGAAGCCAAACAGAGTATTCCCCACTATCAGGAATACCAATATCAGAGAATGGCCTCTCAGAGCCCGCTTCCCCAGGACGATAAGCCAAAGCGGAAAGGCGGTTTTGCAAAAAAAGCAGCCGCACTTGTGGGCGGAGCCCTTGTTTTCGGAGTGATTGCCGGAAGCACCATGGTTGGAATCAACTGGGCGGCAGGCGCTTACGGAAGCAAGCCCTCTGTTGAAATAAGCAAGGCTGAAACACTTCCCTCCGCCGCAGCTGCAGTGGCCAATACCTCCAGCATTTCCGGTGTAAACGATGTTTCCGCCATTGTAGACAAGGCCATGCCGTCAGTAGTCGCCATTACCAGCAAGGTGATTTATGAAAGCCAGACCTGGTTTGGCCCGATGCAGCAGGAAGGGGAAGGCAGCGGTTCCGGTATCATAATCGGTAAGAACGATGACGAGCTTCTGATCGTTACCAACAACCACGTAGTAGAAGGCGCAGAAGCGCTGAAGGTTACCTTTATCGATCAGAAGGCAGTGGATGCAGCTATTAAGGGAACCGATGCGGACAGCGACCTGGCAGTTATTGCAGTTCCGTTAAAAGATATTTCCGCAGATACCTTATCAAAGATCGCCGTTGCCTCCCTTGGCAATTCCGACCAGCTTAAGGTAGGTCAGGGCGTAGTTGCCATCGGAAATGCCTTAGGCTACGGTCAGTCCGTTACCGTAGGCTATATCAGTGCTCTTGAGCGCACCGTACAGACAGAAAACGGCACCAGCCAGAATCTTCTTCAGACCGATGCAGCCATCAACCCAGGCAACAGCGGCGGCGCTCTGTTAAATATGCAGGGTGAAGTAATCGGCATTAACTCCGCAAAATACTCTTCCACAGAAGTAGAGGGCATGGGCTATGCAATCCCGATTTCCAAGGCCCAGACCATCATTGATACTCTGATGACAAAAAAGACCAGGACCCAGGTGGCAGAAGGAGACCAGGGATATTTAGGAATCCAGTGCAAGAACATTGATGCTGAAACAAGCCAGCAGCTGGGAATGCCCCAGGGCGTGTTCATCTACAAAATCGTAGAGGGAGGAGCAGCCTCCAAGTCCGATTTACGGGAAAAGGATATCATTACCAAGTTCGACGGCCAGAGCGTCAGAACCTATGACGATTTGACAAGCATGCTTAAATATTACCAGGGCGGAACTACCGTATCCCTTACGGTTCAGTCCGTTGAAAATGGAAAGTATGTGGAGAGAAACGTTGACATCACCTTAGGTTCCAAGCCGGCTGACACCACAAAGCAGGGCTAATAAATCAAGGGCTTCCAGCCCATCATGAAAAAATTCCGGATATTCCTTTTAGGTTTATCCGGAATTTTTTTCATGTATGAGGAAATTCTTCTGAAATTCTTCATATATGAAAAAACGCTCCCCTATGGATGCGCACTCCGTACTGCAGACCCTTTATTCTTAAAAAATTCTAAATTAACAGTCCGTACTTGTAGGAGCGTTTCAAATGCTTTATAATAATTGATATGCCACAGATAATCACAAATAAAAGGAGAACACAGCTTGAACGATAAAGATTTCCCGGAGGAGAAGGCAGAGGACACCATTGCCAGCAGCTCCGACAGCGATAAAAAGAAAAACGAAGAGGATGAGTACGAAAAAATCTGCTACGTATGCCGGCGGCCTGAGCATGTGACAGGCCCTATGGTATCCATGGCCGGAGGCATGAACCTATGCCATGACTGTATGCAGAAAGCCTTTGACTCCGTAACCCAGGGCGGCTTTGATTTCTCCAAGATCCCGGCTATGCCCTTTATGAACTTAAACTTAAATGATTTAGGAAACCTAAATCTTCAGGACCTTGAGATTCCCCAAAAGCAAAAGGTCAAAAAGAAAACAGAAAAAGAACCGAAGCAGGAGCTGAATCTAAAAGACATTCCTGCCCCTCATATCATCAGGCAGAAGCTGGATGAATACGTCATCGGCCAGGAACTGGCCAAGAAGGTCATTTCCGTAGCTGTTTACAACCATTACAAAAGAGTTTACTTGACGGAGACCAATCAAAAAGATGAAAATGGAAACGTACAGATAGAAAAATCCAACATCCTCATGGTAGGCCCCACAGGAAGCGGAAAGACCTATCTGGTAAAAACCCTTGCCAGACTTCTTGACGTCCCCCTTGCCATTGCCGACGCCACCTCCTTAACAGAAGCCGGCTACATCGGCGACGACATAGAAAGCGTGGTATCCAAGCTCCTGACCGCTGCCGGCAACGACGTGAACAAGGCGGAGCGCGGAATCATTTTCATTGATGAAATCGATAAAATAGCAAAAAAGAAAAGTACCAGCAGCCGGGATGTAAGCGGAGAGTCCGTCCAGCAGGAGCTTTTAAAGCTTTTAGAAGGAAGCACCGTAGAAGTCCCCGTAGGAGCCAACCAGAAAAACGCCCTTACCCCCATGACTGCGGTCAACACGGAGAACATCCTTTTCATCTGCGGAGGCGCATTCCCCGACCTGGAGGATATCATCAAAGAACGCCTGAAAGAAAAATCCTCCATAGGCTTTTCCGCAGAATTAAAAGACCATTATGACAAGGAAACCAACCTTCTCTCCCACGTAACCAACGAGGACCTAAGAAAATTCGGCATGATCCCGGAATTTCTGGGCCGTCTCCCCATAACCGTAACTCTTGAGCCTTTGAACAAGGACCTCCTGGTCCGTGTCCTGAAAGAACCGAAAAACGCCATCTTAAAGCAATACAAGAAGCTCTTGGAGCTGGACGAGGTCAACCTGGTATTCGAAGATGAAGCCTTAGAGTGGATTGCCGAAGAAGCCCTTAAGAAAAAGACCGGAGCCAGAGCTCTCCGGGCCATCATAGAAAATTTCATGCTTGATATTATGTATGAGATTCCTAAAGATCCTAATATCGGTTCCGTAGTCATAACAAGAGCCTACTTAGACAAAAACGGCGGCCCTTTCATACAGATGAGAAGCTGAACCCGTAATACCATCAAAAATCACCAGACCCAGGATAAAAACTCCTGTAAAATGGACATAATAAAGGCGGAAGGAGCGTATCTCATGATATTTATCATTTTCATCGCAGTACTGGCGGTTTTGGATTTAAGCATAAAAAGCTTCATAGAAGAAAAAGAAGAATCCGATTTCCCCAAGGAACTGGAAGGAACCGGCGGAAAGATCCTCTTACACAAAAACCACAACCCCGGCTTCTCTTTCGGCCGCTTAAAAGACCACCCCAATCTGGTCCAGATGATCCCTCTTGCAGTAGCCTCCTTTATCGGAGGAATGCTCTTCAACCTGCTCCAGGGAAAAGGCAGAACCGCAGAAAAACTGGCCCTGTCCCTAACCTTAGGCGGCGCCGCCAGCAACCTTTACGACAGACTGGTCCGCCACTACGTAGTAGATTACTTCAGCATCCAATACGGAAGGTTCAAAAAAGTAGTATTCAACCTGGGCGACCTCTTCATCTTCCTGGGCGCCGCCATCATCCTCATCGTTGAACTTATCCGAGCCATTAAAGACCGCTGAGAACCAACTTGCAAGCCCAACCAACAAACACTAACACTCTCCAGCAACCTCCAAGCCATACCAAGATCTTTCAATCCCCATCCACAGAATGGAAAGCGGAGCCCCCCGCGCCCCAGCCGGGAAAATGAGGGGAGGCTCTCCGGATACAGCGATTTTTGCAGGACGTCGATAGGCGTAAGGAATAGGAGGCAGGAACATGAGCCATCATTCATGTTCCTGCCTCCTATTCCTTACACCTATCCCGTCCGAAACCATGAGCGTATCCGGAGAGCCTCCCCTCATTTTCCCTCACTACCCCGGCATTCTCCCCTCTCCATTCAACTAACCATTCCCCCCAAAGTCCCGCTCCCCGCACAAACAGCCATAGTAACAAGAATCTGATTCAAATCCCCGTTAAGCCCTTTGTTCAAAAGAAACGAAACTGCCAGAAGAACCAGAAAATACAAAAGCCCAAGCAAAAGTCCCCAGAAGAACCTTCTTTGCCGCACGCTCTTCCCCATCAGAATCCCGCCAAGGAAACAGGTAACAATATAAACCCCATTGACTCCCAGCCGGATCTGACCTTCCTTCAGATGGAATTTATAGAGCGCCAAGGCCAGGACCACCAGCAGGATTCCGGTCAGTATGTAGGTAATGAGAAGATTTCTTAATGTGACCTGAAGCTTTGATTTTTCCATTTCACCAACTCCTTATATCTTGTCTTATGGTTCAGTATATTCCCCTGTCAAAGCGGATATTCTAAGATGTTATGTCTGAATCGTCCCGCTGTTAAGGCCAGGCCGGCCAATTCATCTTGCGCTACCATAAAACATGTGGTATAATCTCAAAGAATCAGGCAAATACAGGAGGTGTAAGTATATGAAACACGTGAAAACATTAAATTCCAGTACATTAAAAGAATCCATGAAAAAGGGCGGCTGCGGCGAATGCCAGACATCCTGCCAGTCAGCCTGCAAGACATCCTGTACAGTAGGAAACCAGAGCTGCGAGAACAGCAACCGTTAATTCTTAAAAACTGTATAGAACAGCCATACGGCAGAAAAGCGGTTGCCCCTACGGTCCTATGACGGTAGGGGTTACTTTGCTTGTCTGCCGGAAACGGTTAAAGGTCAAATCAATGATTAAGGAGAATACAAGTGATTCATCAATATATCAATAATGGCTTCCATATTATTATGGATGTCAACAGCGGCTCCGTCCATTCTGTGGACCCTCTCATGTATGAGGCTGTGGCCATTGCCGCTAAAATGGTCCCGGATATGAAAGAGCCGGAGAAGCTTCCGGCGGAAGCAAAGAAAGAAATCTTAAACCGCCTTTCCGAAACTTACGGAGAGTCTGAGGCAGAGGAAGCTCTGGAAGAAATCCAATATCTCATTGACGCAGGAGAGCTGTTTACAAGCGATGTCTACCACGATTACGTGGTGGATTTTAAAAAGCGCAAAACCGTTGTAAAAGCCCTTTGCTTACATATTGCCCATGACTGTAATTTAGCATGTAAATACTGCTTTGCAGAAGAAGGAGAGTACCACGGCCGCCGCGCCCTGATGTCTTTTGAAGTGGGAAAGAAAGCTCTTGATTTCCTCATCGCCAATTCCGGCAACCGCAGGAATTTAGAGGTGGACTTTTTCGGCGGAGAACCGCTGATGAACTGGGAAGTAGTAAAGCAGCTGGTTGAATACGGACGCTCAAAAGAGAAAGAATATAATAAGAACTTCCGTTTCACCATGACCACCAACGGCGTTTTGTTAAATGACGAGATCATGGAATTCTGCGACCGGGAAATGAGCAATGTGGTTTTAAGCCTTGACGGCCGCCGGGAGGTCAACGACAGGATGCGTCCTTTCCGCAGCGGAAAAGGCAGCTATGAGCTGATTGTGCCCAAGTTCCTGAAATTTGCCGAGATGAGAGGGGATAAGGACCATTATATCCGGGGAACCTTTACCCGTCACAACTTGGACTTCTCCAAGGATGTTCTGGAATTTGCGGACTTAGGCTTTACCAGCATGTCCATTGAGCCTGTAGTGGCCCAGCCGGAAGAGGATTACGCCATCCGTGAGGAGGACCTGCCCCAGATCCTTGAAGAGTACGACAAGCTTGCTCTGGAATACATCGACAGGCAGAAAGCAGGAAAAGGCTTTAACTTCTTCCATTTCAACATTGATTTAAACCAGGGACCCTGTGTGGCAAAACGGCTGTCAGGCTGCGGCTCGGGAACCGAATATCTTGCAGTCACTCCATGGGGAGACATTTATCCCTGCCACCAGTTTGTAGGGCAGGAGGAATTTCTTCTGGGTACCGTGGATACAGGCGTGACTAACACTCCGGTACGGGATGAATTCAAGCTTTGCAACGTTTACGCAAAGGATAAGTGCCGGGACTGTTTTGCGAGGTTTTACTGCAGCGGAGGCTGTGCGGCCAATTCCTATAATTTCCACGGCAGCATTACCGATGCCTATGACATCGGCTGTGAAATGCAGAAGAAGCGGATCGAATGCGCCATCATGATCAAGGCGGCTCTGGCCGAATAACTATTATCCAATCTTAAGTAAGGAAGTATAAATGAACTATAAAATCATTGCCAAGGACGGACGGGCAAAGCGGGCTGAGGTGACCACCGTCCACGGAACAATCCAGACCCCGGTGTTCATGAATGTGGGCACCGTGGGAGCCATCAAGGGAGCGGTTTCCACCGATGACCTCCGTGAAATCAAAACCCAGGTAGAGCTTTCCAACACCTACCATCTTCATGTGCGCACCGGGGACAGGCTCATAAAGGAATTCGGAGGCCTTCACCGGTTTATGAACTGGGACCGCCCCATCCTTACGGATTCCGGCGGCTTCCAGGTATTTTCCCTGACAGGCTTAAGGAAAATAAAAGAGGAAGGCGTTTACTTCCAGTCCCACATTGACGGGCACAAGATATTCATGGGGCCTGAGGAGAGCATGCAGATCCAGTCCAACCTGGCCTCCACCATAGCCATGGCCTTTGACGAATGCCCGCCCCATCCGGCAACCAGGGAGTACATGCAAAACAGCGTGGACCGGACCACCCGGTGGCTGGAGCGGTGCCGGACGGAGATGAAACGGCTTAATTCCCTGCCTGATACCCTGAATCGAGACCAGCTTTTATTCGGCATTAACCAGGGCGGAACCTTTGAGGACATCCGAATCGCCCATGCAAAGACCATATCCGCCATGGATTTGGACGGCTATGCCCTGGGCGGCCTTGCCGTAGGGGAAAGCCATTCGGAAATGTACCGGATTCTGGATGAGACCGTTCCGTACCTGCCGGAAAACAAGCCCACCTATCTCATGGGCGTAGGAACTCCGGCCAATATTTTAGAGGCGGTGGACCGGGGCGTGGATTTCTTTGACTGCGTCTATCCGTCCAGAAACGGCCGCCACGGCCATGTATACACCAACCATGGAAAACTGAATTTATTCAACGTCAGATATGAGCTGGACCACAGTCCCATCGAAGAGGGCTGCGGCTGTCCTGCCTGCCGTTCCTACAGCAGGGCCTATATCAGGCATCTTTTAAAAGCAAAAGAAATGCTGGGCATGAGATTATGTGTCTTGCATAATTTGTACTTTTATAATACAATGATGGAAGAGATTCGCGACGCAATCGAAAATCACCGCTATGGGGAATATAAAGAGCAGAAACTTTCCGGCATGACGGCGGAAAACACCACAGCGAAGCAGCGGATCGTTATATAAGGAGGAAATAGTTATGTTATTAGCAACAGGCGGTACTATGGGCATAGGCTTCTGGGTACTCTACATCGCAGTGATCTTTGGTTTCATGTATTTTATCGCAATCAGACCGCAGAGAAGGGAGAAAAAGAAACAGCAGGAGATGTTCGCAAGTATCGCAGTTGGCGACAGCATCCTGACCTCCAGCGGTTTTTACGGCGTTATCATCGATATGACCGATGATACGGTTATTGTTGAATTCGGAAACAATAAGAACTGCAGAATTCCCATGCAGAAGACAGCTATCGTACAGGTGGAGAAGGCAGAGGCTTAATCCGGCCCGAAAGAGAGCTGATTCAGCTTAAACATGCCGGAATCAGAGTCATGAAGCTTAAAGAGGACATGAGACTCAAGAAGAGAAATGAAACTCAAAAATAGGACAGGCCCCTGCAAATATTTGCAGAGGCCTCTTTTCCATTTTGCCCGCCATGGACGGATTTCATGAAGAGTATACGGGATCGCATTTCTTACATATGATTTACTAAGGGACAATGTTTGAAGCCCTCCTACATCCAGCCTCCGTCAAGGCTGATGACCTGACCGGTTAAGTAGGAATTTTTATACCCCAGATGGTAAACTAAGTCGGCCACCTCCTCGGCTGTCCCAAGACGTCCCGTTGGGATTTCCTCGATGAGGGAGATCAGCTCGTCTTCCTCCAGGAACTGGTTCATTTCCGTATCAATGGCCCCGCAGGCCACGGCGTTGACCTGGATATTGCTGGGGGCCAGCTCCTTGGCCAGAGCCTTTGTAAGAGCGTTAACCCCGCCTTTGGTGGCGGAATAGGCTGCTTCACAGGAGGCGCCGGAAACACCCCAGACAGAGGAGATGTTGATGATCTTTCCCTGTTTCCTTTCCACCATGGAAGGGATGGACAGCTTACAGCAGTTAAACACCGAGGTTAAATTGGTGCGGATGATCCTGTCCCAGGCCTCTGTGCTCATGTCCTGCAGCAGGCCGATGTAGGAGATGCCCGCATTGTTGACCAGGACATCCAAACCGCCGAACTGTTTGTGCACCTGTTGGAAAAAGTCCCGGCACTGGTCCATGTCGCCCATATCTCCCATATAGGAGAGGCAGGAAATCTGGTAAGCTTCCAGCTCCCGCTTTGTCTGCAAGAGACGGTCTTCGCTGTGCAGGCAGTTAATGGCGACGTTGTACCCTTTCTTTGCAAATTTTACGGCAATGGCTTTGCCGATTCCGCGGGAAGCGCCGGTGATGAGTACTGTTTTTCTAGCCATGAAAGTCACCCTTTCTGTCAGTTTGTATGCCTTTATTTTACCAAATCGGCAGATAGAATGCAAACCTGTTTTAGACTTTGTGATTTTGTCACAGTTCAGCCATTGCATACTTAAGGGATAATAAGATATAATGAGAAAAGAAAATACTTAAAAGATAGAACTGGGATGTGCTGCAAAACACGCACAGAATGGAGGAAAAAAATGAATGAAATTTATGATGTTGTAATCATCGGCTCAGGGGCGGCAGGGCTTACCGCCGCGGTTTACGGAAAAAGAGCCGAGCTTAAAATGATAGTGATCGAAAAAGAGCCGGCCAGCGGCGGACAGATATTAAATACTTATGAGGTAGATAACTATCCCGGTCTTCCGGGCATTAACGGCTATGATCTTGGAATGAAGTTCCGGGAGCATGCGGAAAAGCTGGGGGCGGAGTTTGTCAATGACGAGGTGCTGCGCATTGAATCCTCCGGAGAAGACTTTCATGTGGTGGGAGAAGAGCGGATTTATGAGACAAAGACCGTTATCATTGCCACAGGAGCCCATCACCGGAAATTAAGCGTGGTTGGTGAAGAAGAGCTGACCGGAATGGGTGTTTCCTATTGCGCCACCTGTGACGGCGCATTTTTCCGCAACAAGGTGGCCGCAGTAGTAGGCGGCGGCGATGTTGCCATTGAGGATGCGATCTTTTTATCCAGAATGTGTAAAAAGGTATACTTAATTCACCGGAGAGATGTTTTAAGAGGAGCCAAAACCTTGCAGACCCAGCTTTTTGGCCTTGAAAATGTAGAGATCATCTGGGATACCTTGGTAGAGGGCATCGAAGGCGGGGATCAGGTGGAATCCCTGACCTTAAAGAATGACAAGACAGGGGAAGTGAGAAAGCTTGCGGTGGACGGAGTATTCATTGCCGTGGGAATCAATCCCCAGAGCGAGGCCTTTAACAGCCTGGTGGAAATGGACCACGGATATATCAAGGCAGGAGAGGACTGCGAAACCAATGTGCCCGGAATCTTTGCGGCAGGAGATGTGCGCACCAAACAGCTCAGGCAGATATCCACAGCCGTTTCCGACGGGGCCAACGCCATTACCAGCGTGGAGCGGTATCTGATGCGTGCCTGACGCTCCGAATAAAAAACAGTGAATAAAAAAAGGTACCCTGGCCGGCCTGTAAAAGCCATTTCCAGGGTACCTTCTTATCAAAGGACTAGAACTCCGGTTCAATCAGACCGTAAGATCCGCCTTTTCTTTTATATACTACATTTACCTCTTCGGTATCTGCATTTAAGAACACATAGAAGCTGTGACCGAGAAGTTCCATCTGCACACAGGCCTCTTCCGGGTCCATGGGCTTTACTGCAAAACGCTTTGTCTTGAGGATCTCCACGTGATCGTCGGTTTTTGTTTCCTCTTCCATGAATGCTGCGGAGAAAGCCGGCGCGGACTGTTTTTTGTCGATCAGCTTGTTCTTATATTTTTTCAACTGCCGTTCCAGAATCTCTTCTACGAGATCGATGGAAACATACATGTCTGTGCTGGATTCTTCTGCTCTGATTATATGTCCTTTCAATGGAATAGTCACTTCAATTTTCTGCATATCCTTCTGCACGCTGAGCCTTACAATAGCTTCTGTAGCAGGAGCGAAGAAACGGTTCAGTTTCCCAAGCTTGTCCTCCACCGCTTCCCGTAACCCTGATGTAACCTCAATATTTCTTCCTGTGATTGTAAAACGCATAAGTCATCAGCTCCTTTTTCTTGAGATAGATATAGTATAGCACATTTTTTTGAATAATTCAATCGTATGATAAAAATTATAAGATAATTACTGTGAATATTTTGTGAAATGTCTCTACTTATATTTTATCAAAATATTGAAAAACTATATACAGCCTTATAAAAAAGTCAAGGGAAAAAAGGAATTTTTCGTCGAAAAAGGAAATTTTATGACAAATATACAAAAATCAGGCAGTCAGATGATGGCATGGGAATTATGGGAATATGTGGAGAATAAATGTGGATAATGTGGATAACTTGGTGTATAACTGTTTTTTTCCATAAATATGGGGATCGCCCATGGGGATAAAAATGGGGGAAAAATACACAATGCCATGTGGATAATGTGGAAAAGTCAGAAATCGAACAGATTTTTTGTGCAATGTGTCGAGTTAACCATAATTTTACGCGGGGTTGCTGCAGATCGCCGGGAGAAAGACAGATTATTACCAGAATGTTAATTTTTTATGAATTCGTTGAATTAAGGAACAGATAGTGCTACAATGTTACAGGATTGTACCATGGGTCTAGTTAAGAAGAGTAGGAGAATGAATCATGAATTTCGTTCAAAAAATATTTGGAACTCATAGTGAAAGAGAATTGAAATTAATCGATCCGATTGTGGATAAAATAGAAAGCTTAAGGCCCTCCATGGCGGCACTGTCCGATGAGGAGCTTAGAAACAACACAAAGCTCTTTAAGGAAAGGCTGGCAGCCGGAGAGACTCTTGACGACATCCTTCCCGAGGCATTTGCCACGGTGAGAGAGGCCGGACGCAGAGTGCTTAATATGGAACACTTCCGCGTACAGCTTATCGGCGGCATAGTTCTTCACCAGGGACGTATCGCCGAGATGAAGACCGGTGAAGGAAAAACCCTTGTGTCCACATGTCCCGCTTACTTAAATGCCCTCACAGGCAAGGGAGTCCAGATCGTTACGGTTAACGATTACTTAGCAAAGCGTGACGCGGAGTGGATGGGAAGGGTCCATGAGTTTTTAGGCCTTACGGTAGGCGTTGTGCTCAACTCCATGAATTCCGACGAAAGGCGTGCCGCTTATAACTGCGACATCACCTATGTCACCAACAATGAGCTGGGCTTTGATTATTTAAGAGATAACATGGCCATCTATAAGGAACAGATGGTTTTAAGAGAGCTGGACTACTGCATCATCGATGAGGTGGACTCCGTACTTATCGACGAAGCCAGAACGCCTCTTATTATTTCCGGACAGAGCGGCAAGTCCACAAAGCTTTATGAGGTCTGCGATATTCTGGCCCGTCAGCTGGAGCGGGGCGAAGCTTCCGCAGAATTTTCCAAGATGGCTGCCATCATGGGCGAGGAAATTGAAGAAACCGGAGATTTCATCGTAGATGAAAAGGATAAGGTGGTAAACTTAACTGAGCAGGGTGTGGAAAAGGTGGAGCAGTTCTTCCGCATCGAGAATTTATCCGATCCTGAGAACTTAGAGATCCAGCATAACATCATTCTGGCCCTCCGCGCCAATTACCTGATGTTCCGCGATAAGGACTACGTGGTAAAGGATGACGAGGTTTTAATCGTCGACGAATTTACAGGACGTATCATGCCGGGAAGACGTTATTCCGACGGACTTCATCAGGCTATTGAGGCGAAGGAGCATGTGAATGTCCGCAGGGAGAGCAAGACCCTTGCCACCATCACTTTCCAGAACTTCTTTAATAAGTATGTGAAAAAGGCCGGTATGACCGGTACTGCCTTAACCGAGGAAAAGGAATTCCGCAATACCTATGGAATGGATGCCATTTCCATTCCCACCAACCGTCCTGTGGCCCGAATCGACCAGGAGGATGCGGTTTATAAGACAAAGAAAGAAAAATTCGAAGCAGTCTGCAATGAGGTGGAGGAAGCCTATCACAGGGGCCAGCCGGTCCTGGTAGGTACCATTACCATTGAGACTTCCGAGATGTTAAGCGGCATGCTGAAGCGCCGGGGTATTCCCCATAAGGTGCTGAATGCCAAATACCATGAGCTGGAAGCTGAGATCGTAGCCGATGCAGGTATCCACAAGGCCGTTACCATTGCCACCAACATGGCAGGCCGTGGTACGGATATTAAGCTGGATGAGGAATCAAAGGCAGCAGGCGGCTTAAAGATCATCGGTACGGAGCGTCACGAGTCCCGCCGTATCGACAACCAGCTGCGAGGCCGTTCCGGCCGTCAGGGAGATCCGGGCGAATCCAGGTTCTATATCTCACTGGAAGACGATTTAATGCGTCTCTTCGGTTCTGAGCGGCTTGTAGGCATGTTCAATGCCTTAGGCGTGCCGGAAGGGGAGCAGATCGAGCATAAGATGCTGTCAAATGCCATTGAAAAGGCGCAGATGAAGATAGAGACCAACAACTACGGAATCCGTGAAAACCTTCTCAAATACGACGAGGTCATGAACGAACAGCGTGAAGTGATCTACGCGGAGCGGAGAAAGGTTCTGGACGGGGACAACATGCGGGATGTGGTCTTGAAAATGGTGACGGACATCGTGGAGAATGCGGTAGAGCTTTCTGTCAGCGAGGATCAGCCGCCGGAAGAATGGGATTTAAACGAGCTTAACACCCTGCTTCTTCCCATTGTTCCCTTAAATCCTGTGGTGCTTCCGGAAGATAAGAAGATAAGGAAGGATGAACTGATACATTCCTTAAAGGAAGAAGCCATTAAGCTTTATGAATCCAAGGAAGCGGAGTTCCCGGAGGCAGAGCAGATCCGTGAGATCGAGCGCGTCATTCTCTTAAAGGTCATCGACAATAAGTGGATGTCCCATATCGACGATATGGAACAGCTGCGCCAGGGCATCGGCCTTCAGGCTTACGGCCAGAGAGATCCGCTGGTGGAATACAAGATGAGCGGATACCGGATGTTTGATGAGATGACGGCAGCCATCCGTGAGGACACCGTAAGAATCCTGTTCCACATCCGCGTGGAGCAGAAGGTGGAAAGAGAGCCTGCGGCAAAGGTGACCGGCACCAATAAGGATGACAGCGCAGTTAAGGCGCCTGTGAAGAATGCAGAAGCGAAGGTCTATCCAAACGATCCCTGTCCATGCGGCTCCGGTAAGAAATACAAGCAGTGCTGCGGACGGAAATTAGTATAATATTTTTATAAAATTGGAGTCCGCGCCTTTTCTTAGACCGGGCCCCAATTTTGTATATATAAATCAATCAAAAGAAAGTGGGTGACACAATGGTAGAGTTAGATCAGTACAAATACGAATTATCAACCTATGAAAAACCATTAGTGGAAGTGAGGGATTCACTTTGACTTAGATAATAAGTTAAAGAGGATCGATGAGCTGGACAAATCCATGGAGGAACCGGGCTTCTGGGAAGATCCGGAGAAATCCGCAAAGATTGTGCAGCTTGCAAAGAATTTAAAAGATACTGTAAACGGGTATCGGGAATTGGAACAGCAGTACGAGGATATCGGCGTCATGATCGAGATGGGGAATGAAGAAAACGATGCTTCCCTGATTCCGGAAATTGAGGTCATGCTGAATGAATTCAAGGAAAGCCTGGAAGAAATGCGCATCAACACCCTGCTTTCCGGAGAGTATGACAGCGACAACGCCATCTTAAGGCTTAACGCAGGCGCAGGCGGAACCGAATCCTGCGACTGGTGCAGCATGCTTTACCGCATGTTCTGCCGCTGGGCGGAAAAGAAGGGCTTTTCAGTGGAGGTCTTAGACTACCTTGACGGAGACGAGGCGGGCATTAAGTCCGTTACCATCCAGATCAACGGAACCAATGCCTACGGCTATTTAAAATCCGAAAAGGGCGTTCACCGTCTGGTCCGCATCTCTCCCTTTAATGCGGCGGGAAAACGCCAGACCTCTTTCGTTTCCTGTGACGTCATGCCGGATATTGAAGAGGACTTAGACGTAGAAATCAACGAAGAGGACTTGCGCATCGACACCTACCGTTCCAGCGGAGCCGGCGGCCAGCATATTAATAAAACCTCCTCTGCCATCCGTATTACGCACATTCCTACGGGAATTGTGGTACAGTGCCAGAATGAGCGCTCCCAGTTCCAGAACAAGGATAAGGCCATGCAGATGTTAAAGGCCAAGCTCTATTTATTAAAGCAGCAGGAGAATGCGGAAAAGCTTTCCGGCATACGGGGAGATGTGACAGAGATCGGCTGGGGAAACCAGATCCGCTCCTACGTCCTTCAGCCTTATACCATGGTGAAAGACCACAGGACCAATGCAGAAACAGGCAATGTAAACAGCGTTTTGGACGGATCTCTGGACCAGTTCATGTACGCTTATTTACGCTGGATGAACACCGGCGCAAAGGCCGGTGACAGCGAAGCGGAATAAAAAACAAAGAAAATAAACACAAAAATAGTTGCATACCCTGCATAAATATGATAATATCTTCCCTATGAGCACAGATGTATTTCGGTTGCGGACACAGAAGGGAAGATATTTTTTTATGGAAGAGAAAAGTAAATATTTTGTGGTAAAGCAAAAGGCTGTACCTGAAGTATTGCTGAAGGTAGTTGAGGCAAAAAAACTGTTGGAATCCGAGCGTGTTATTACCGTCCAGGAGGCGACTGATCGTGTGGGCATCAGCCGCAGTTCTTTTTATAAATATAAAGACGATATCTTTCCGTTTTACGATAATACCAAAGGGAAGACAATCACTCTTGTAATGCAGATGGATGACGAGCCTGGCCTGCTCTCCGACTTGCTTCACGTGGTTGCGGTTTACCGGGCCAACATCCTCACCATTCACCAGAGTATTCCGGTCAATGGCGTAGCCACCCTGACCTTAAGCGTGGAGGTGCTGGAAACCACGGGGAATGTGTCGAAAATGGTGGAGGATATCGAGGAAAAGGATGGGGTTCACTACGTTAAAATATTAGCCAGGGAATAATATGACAGGCATGAATAACGGTTCCCACAGGCAGGAAAGAGGAGATTATGAAAAATGTTGCAGTTATGGGCTACGGCACCATCGGTTCCGGTGTGGTAGAGGTTTTGGAAAAGAACAGGGAGATCATCGCCAAAAAGGCGGGCGATGAGGTCAATGTAAAATATATTCTGGATTTGAGAGAATTTCCGGGAACACCCATAGAGAATAAGATCGTTCACGACTTCTCTGTAATCGAGAAAGACCCGGAGGTATCCATGGTCATTGAAACCATGGGAGGCTTAAATCCGGCTTATCCTTTTGTAAAGGCCAGCTTAAAGGCGGGAAAGCATGTATCCACCTCCAACAAAGCCCTGGTGGCTGCACACGGCACCGAGCTTTTAAAAATCGCCAGGGAAAATCATGTGAATTTTCTCTTTGAGGCCAGCGTAGGCGGCGGAATCCCCATTATCCGTCCTCTTTACACCTCTCTGGCAGGGGAAGAGATTGAGGAGATCACCGGAATCTTAAACGGCACCACCAACTACATACTGACGAAGATGGATAAAGCCGGGGAAACCTTTGAAACAGCCTTAAGAGAGGCCCAGGACCTGGGATACGCCGAACGGAACCCGGAGGCGGATGTGGAAGGACATGATACCTGCCGCAAAATTGCCATCCTCACAGCCATGGCTGCGGGACACGAAGTTAATTACGAGCATATTTATACAGAAGGAATCACAGGAATCACGGATGTGGATTTCCGGTATGCGGATACCATGGGAACCTCGGTAAAGCTGTTTGGTTCAAGCAGGATTCAGGACGGCCGTGTCCACGCATTTGTGGCCCCTGTGATGGTCGGAAAGGACCATCCCTTATATTCCGTAAACGATGTGTACAACGGCATTCTGGTAAAGGGAAACATGCTGGGAACCACCATGTTTTACGGAAGCGGCGCAGGAAAGCTTCCTACGGCCAGCGCAGTGGTTGCGGACATCATCGAAGCCCTTCAAAATGACGGAAGCCATGTGGAAATGGGCTGGGACAGCCGGGCACTTGAGATTTCCGACATAAAAGGCCTTTCTTTCCGCTATTTCGTGAGAATTAAGGGAATTGCCGATAAGCGGTTGAAAGAAGTGGAAGCAATATTCGGCAAGGTGGAAGTCATAGAGCTGGACCACATGGATGAGTTTGCAGTTTTAACCGGGGTCCTTACCGAAGCAGAGTACGAAGGGAAAGCGAAAGAGCTGCCGGGAATCAGGCAGCGCATCCGCGCAGAAATCTAATTTTCTCCAGGAGGCATCAATGTTAGTAGTGAAAAAATTCGGCGGAAGCTCCGTCGCAGATAAAGAAAGAATCTTCAATGTGGCAAGGCGCTGCATGGAAGACTATGAAAAAGGCAATCAGGTGGTGGTGGTCTTATCCGCCATGGGAAAGACGACGGACGGCCTCATTGCAAAGGCCCATGAGATCAACCCCAATCCCCCAAAAAGAGAGCTGGATATGCTCCTTGCCACCGGAGAGCAGGTGAGTGTGGCCTTAATGGCCATGGCCTTTAACGTTCTGGGAGTTCCGTCTGTTTCCTTAAATGCAGCCCAGGTGGCAATGCACACCTCCTCTGCTTACGGATCGGCTAAATTAAAGCGGATCGATACGGAACGGATCCGTCATGAACTGGATGCTGGAAGAATCGCCATAATCACGGGCTTCCAGGGAATAAATAAATATGATGATGTGACAACTCTGGGCCGCGGAGGCTCCGATACCACGGCAGTAGCCCTTGCCGCAGCCCTTCATGCAGACGCATGTGAGATCTACACGGATGTGGACGGCGTTTATACGGCCGATCCCCACATCGTGCCCAATGCCAGAAAGCTTCCCGAGGTTTCCTACGATGAAATGCTGGAATTCGCTTCCCTGGGAGCAAAGGTGCTGCATAACCGGTCTGTGGAAATGGCAAAACGGTACGGAGTTCAATTAGTGGTCCTGTCAAGCCTGACAAGGGCGGAAGGTACGATCATCAAGGAGGAAACAAAATTGGAAAGAATGCTGGTTAGCGGTGTGGCCGCAGATAAGAACGTAGCCCGTATTTCAGTCATCGGGGTCAAAAATATGCCTGGAATAGCCTTTAAGATATTTAACCTTCTGGCAAAGCACAATATCAATGTGGATATTATCATCCAGTCCATCGGACGGGAAGAGCGGAAGGACATCTCCTTTACTGTGGCAAAGACCGACTTAAAGGAGGCAATGGACCTTTTAAACGAAAATAAAGAAACCCTCACCGCCCAGGACGTGACATGCGAGGAAGGGGTGGCGAAGATTTCCATTATCGGTGCCGGAATGACCAGCAATCCGGGCGTGGCGGCCAAGATGTTCGAGGCTCTTTCAAACGCCAACGTGAACATCAAAATGATCGCAACCTCTGAAATCCGCATTACGGTTTTAATTGATGAGGAGGACGTGAACCGGTCCATGAGGACGGTCCATGACGCTTTCGATCTGGCAGATTAACTAAGGTGAGTATCAATGAATTTATTAAGAAAAGTATTTGGCTTTGGATTTCCCTGCATGTTCCACACCCTCACCGGACTTTACTGTCCGGGCTGTGGTGGAACACGGGCCGTCCGGTCACTGCTGCGGGGGGACCTGCGGATGAGCGCTCAATATCATCCGCTGGTCCTTTATGTTATTTTCGTGGTTCTTCTGGAAATTATCTTAAGGACCGCTTCCGAAAAACGGAAGCGTCCTATGGATCGTGAGAAAAGATACCGGATTTTTATTATGACAGGAGTCGTCCTTGTGACGGCCAATTGGATATTCAAGAATTATATGCTGGTGTTCCGGGGCGTGGATTTACTTCCCCTGATGAAGTGATTTATTCCCCTGCGGGAACGGAGGGCAGCAGATTTCCTGTGGCAGCCTCAAGGCCCTGCCTGAAATATTCCCCCAGAGCCGAATTCGTGTCCATAATATCGTAAATAAAGATAATGGAGATCGCCACCATCAGCCCGCAGACCACGGAAATGATGGACAGGATCAGGCCAAGCTGGGCCTGCTGGGTAAAGGGCTTTCCCTGTCTGGATAAAACGGCGCACGCAATGCCTAAGAGGCCTAAAAAAATGCCTGCCGGAAGATTCCAGATAAGCACGAGAAAGAAATCGCCCACCAGACCCAGGCCGCCGAAAAAAACAGCTCCAAAAGACAGAAAAGAGCTGGGATGAGGCGTCTGGGGAACCATTCCGTTATGATTATTGTTGTTTTCTTCCATGTATATACCTCGTTTGTATGTTATTCTCGCTCGTCTACCGTCGATTGTAGCACGAAAAGGTCTCCCTGTCCAGACGGGTATTGCATAACGGGGATTGATGAATTATAATAGATAGGTTAAACGAACTATGGAAAAATAAGGGGATTATCATGGATATAATAAAAGCATTGCAGGAAGAACTTTCCATCGGCAGGGACCAGGTGGAAGCGGCGGTGAAGCTCATTGACGAAGGAAACACGATTCCGTTTATTGCCAGGTACCGGAAAGAAGCCACCGGCTCCTTAAATGACGAGGTGCTCCGAAATTTAGATGAACGCCTCCGTTATTTGCGCAATCTGGAAGAAAGAAAGGAACAGGTCCTTTCCTCCATCCGGGAGCAGGAGAAGCTGACCCCTGAACTGGAAAAGAAAATCGTGGAGGCCGGCACCCTTGTGGCCGTGGAGGATTTATACCGTCCCTATAAGCCCAAGAGAAGGACAAGAGCCACCATTGCAAAGGAAAAGGGACTGGAGCCTCTTGCGGATTTGATCCTGCTGCAGATGATAAAGACGCCTCTTGCGGAAGCAGCAGCCCCGTACATTTCTGAAGAAAAAGGGGTGGCCTCTGTGGAAGAAGCCATAGATGGGGCAAAGGATATTCTGGCAGAGCGGATTTCCGATCAGGCAGAATACCGGACCTATATCCGGAACGCTACCATGAGCCAGGGCAGCCTTCAGTCCTCTGCAAAGGATGAAAAGGCAGAGTCCGTATATGAAATGTATTATAATTACGAAGAGGTCATCAAGAAAACTGCAGGCCACAGGGTTCTGGCAATCAACAGGGGAGAAAAGGAGAAGTTTCTCTCCGTAAAGATTCTGGCGCCCACGGAGCAGATCCTCCGCTACTTGGAAAAGCAGGTCATCACAAGGGACAACCCCTATACCTCACCGGTTCTTCAGGAGGTGGTGGCAGACAGCTACGACCGTCTGATCGCTCCTGCCATTGAACGGGAAATCAGAAACGATCTGACGGAAAAGGCAGAGGAAGGGGCCATTAAGGTATTCGGCAAGAATTTAGAGCAGCTTTTAATGCAGCCTCCCATTGCCGGACGTGTGGTCCTGGGCTGGGACCCGGCTTTCCGCACCGGCTGCAAGCTGGCCGTTGTGGATGAGACAGGAAAGGTTTTAGATACTGTGGTCATCTACCCTACAGCCCCTCAGAACAAGGTGGAGGAAGCCAAGGCAGTTTTAAAGAAGCTGATTAAAAAATATCATATTTCCCTCATTTCCGTTGGAAATGGAACGGCATCCAGGGAATCGGAAGCCATAATCGTGGAGCTGTTAAAGGAGATTCCGGAGCCCATCCAGTACATCATCGTCAATGAGGCCGGAGCGTCGGTTTATTCCGCCAGCAAGCTTGCCACAGAGGAATTCCCCAACTTTGACGTGGGCCAGAGAAGCGCCGCTTCCATTGCAAGGCGTTTACAGGACCCTCTGGCAGAGCTGGTCAAAATTGATCCGAAATCCATTGGCGTGGGCCAGTACCAGCATGACATGAACCAGAAGCGTTTAAGCGAGGCTCTGGGAGGCGTGGTGGAAGACTGTGTAAATAAGGTAGGAGTGGATTTAAATACGGCATCCGCCTCCCTTCTGGAATATATATCCGGTATTTCAAAGGTCATTGCAAAAAATATTGTGGTCTACCGGGAAGAAAACGGAGCCTTTACAGGCAGAAGCCAGCTTCTTAAGGTAGCAAAGCTTGGGCCCAAGGCCTATGAACAGTGTGCCGGGTTCATGAGAATCCAGGGAGGAAAAAATCCCTTGGACGGGACAAGCGTCCATCCTGAATCCTATGAAGCCGCAAAGAAGCTTTTAGAAAAGCTTGGCTACAAGCTGTCCCAGCTGGCCGGAGGCGGCTTAAGCGGAATCGGCAAAAAGATTCTGGACTATAAAGCCCTGGCAAAGGAACTGGAAATCGGCGAGATCACCCTGCGGGATATTGTGAAGGAGCTGGAAAAGCCGGCCCGTGACCCCCGGGATGAGATGCCAAAGCCCATCCTGCGCACCGATGTCATGGAAATGAAGGACTTACAGCCCGGCATGGTTTTAAAGGGAACCGTCAGAAATGTCATTGATTTCGGAGCATTTGTGGATATCGGCGTTCATCAGGACGGCCTTGTCCATATTTCCCAGATGTCGGATAAGTTCATCAAGCATCCTCTGGAAGCGGTGAGCGTAGGCGATATTGTTGAAGTCAAGGTCATAAGCGTGGATGCCGCCAAAAAAAGAATTGCCCTGACCATGAAGCTTTAAATGAACATAAAGCCCTAAAAGGGTGGGACAGAAAATATCCTGCCTCCAGGAGCAGGGCAGCAGGAAGAATAACAGCCGGAAGAAAGGCGAAAGAGGATATAAATTATGGTGATAGAAAGCTGGAAGCCAGAAGAAACCTTTGAACTGGGAAGAAAACTGGGAGAGGAAGCCCGTCCTTCCTCCGTATACTGCTTAAACGGGGACTTAGGAGTGGGAAAAACCGTATTTACCCAGGGCTTTGCATCAGGCCTTGGAATTGAAGAGCCGGTCAACAGCCCTACATTTACCATTGTTCAGCAGTATGACGGCGGACGCCTGCCCTTTTACCATTTTGACGTATACCGGATTGGAGATATCAGTGAAATGGATGAAATCGGCTACGAGGACTGTTTTTACGGCGACGGGGTAAGCCTTGTGGAGTGGTCCAACTTAATTGAGGAAGTTCTTCCCGAGAATGTGGTGACCATAACCATTGAAAAGGATTTGGAAAAGGGCTTTGATTACAGGAAAATAACCGTGGAGGGAATATAAATGAGGATACTTGGAATAGAAAGCTCGTCTCTGGTAGCTTCCGTTGCAGTGGTGACGGATGATGTGCTGACTGCGGAATACACGGTGAATTTTAAGAAGACCCATTCCCAGACCCTTCTTCCCATGCTGGATGAGATTGTAAAAATGGTGGAGCTGGATTTAGAAACCGTAGATGCCATTGCCGTTTCCGGGGGCCCCGGTTCCTTTACGGGCCTGCGGATCGGATCGGCGACGGGAAAGGGCTTAGGCCTGGCTTTAAAAAAGCCCCTGATTTCCGTTCCCACCGTAGATGCCATGGCCTATAATCTCTATGGCTGCGCCTTTACGGTCTGCCCCATTATGGATGCCAGAAGAGATCAGGTATACACAGGTATTTATCAGAACGAAAATGGTTTTTCCGTGGTGAAAGACCAGTGCGCCATGGACATCGGAGAGCTGATTGAGGAGTTAAACAAGGCCGGACGGAAAGTGGTATTTTTAGGAGACGGAGTTCCTGTATACAAAAAACGTATTGCAGAAGAAATGACCGTGCCTTATGAATTTGCCCCGGCTCATTTAAACCGGCAGCGGGCCGCCGCCGTTGCGGCTTTGGGAAGCCGGTATTATGAAGAGGGGAAAGTCATTTCCCCCCAGGACCACGCCCCGGATTATTTGAGAAAGCCCCAGGCAGAGCGGGAACGGGAAGAAGCAGCCATGAAGGGAGAAGCTCATGGTTCATGAGATGGGACCGGAGGACATCTCCGGAGTCTCTAAAATTGAAGAAAGGTGTTTTTCCGATCCATGGTCCCTGGAAGCCGTGAGGGAGGGGCTGGAAAACAGCCTTGATACCTGGCTGGTGCTTAAAGAGAAAGAAGGGATTTTGGGATACTGCGTCTTCCGCATCATAGCCGGGGAAGGGGAACTGCTGCGGATCGCCGTTTTGCCGGAGTTTCAGGGGAGGGGCCTTTCTAAGAAACTTATGGACCAGATGGTGGAATATTCCAGAAAAAAGAAGGCTGAAACCATGTTTTTAGAGGTGCGGGAAAGCAATGAAAAAGCCAGAAACCTTTATAGATCCTACGGTTTTTCAGAGGAGGGAATCCGGAAAGATTATTACCGGAATCCTGTGGAAAACGCGGTCATTATGAAGGCCTGCCGGATTTGAAACATTTACCACTAAAAATAAGGGACAACACCGTTTATAATGTAGGGGTATCCAGTGAGGATGCCCTTTTTTCTATCTCTGGGACAAGGAGAGCGGAAACAGGGCATATCTGGAAAATGCGAAAAGGGAGCGCCTTGCAGGCATACCATTATGGCCAAACAGCACGGGCGATGATAAGGAAGCACCCTGCGGGTATACCTTTATGTCTGAAAAGAACGCGGACAACAAAAAGGAAGCACCCTGCGGGTATACCTCTATGTCCAAAAAGCGTGGACAACAAAAAGGAAGCACCCTGCGGGTATACCTCTATGTCCAAAAAGCATGGACAACAAAAAGGAAAGGTGAGAGTAAGATGAGAAAGTACAGAAACGGCGGTCAGCTTGAAACAGTTGTATGTAACTGCTGCGGAAAAAAAATCATTGTATCGGAGGGAGTGGCCCGGGAGGGGGTAGTGAACATCAATCATACCTGGGATTTCTTTTCGGAAAAGGATGGGGAAGTCCATCATTTTGACTTATGTGAAGAATGTTATGACGCAATGATTCAAGAATTCAAAATTCCTGTAGAGATAGAGGAACAGCTGGAATACCTGTAGTTGTCGAATTGTTACTATTCAGCCATGCCATTCATAATTTGGCGGATGAAATGTATTTTTGAAAATCCATGCATCGACCGCCAAATTATTCATGCCGGGCGTTCCGCCCAATATTTCTGCATGGCTGAATAGTAACGCCAAATTTTTTAGTTAAAATATTTATAGTTGCTAATTCCCTCTGCTTTGTGATATGATTTCATGAGGCGGTTTCAGACCGCTTTTTAGTGATGAATAAAAGAGAGGAAATACCCTGTGCATACCTCTGGCCCATCAGAAATGGGTGGATTTTGCCCGGAATGCGCGGGCAGAAAAGAGGAAGCATCCTGCGGGTATACCTCTGCGCCCGATCAAGCGGGGCGAGCATCGCCCGAAAATCGTGGGCGGGAAAGAGGGAATTTTATGTTAGATATATGTTTGCTGGGAACCGGAGGAATGATGCCCCTGCCGTACCGGTGGCTGACGGCCATGATGGCCAGATGCGGCGGGAGCGATCTTCTCATTGACTGCGGGGAAGGAACCCAGATTGCTTTAAAGGAAAAGGGCTGGAGTCCAAAGCCCATTGACCTCATCTGTTTTACCCATTATCACGCGGACCATATCAGCGGTCTTCCCGGACTTCTCTTAACCATGGGAAATGCGGAGCGGACCGAGCCTCTGACCCTTATGGGGCCAAAAGGGCTGGAACGGGTGGTAGGGGCTCTGCGGACCATTGCGCCGGAGCTGCCCTTTGAACTGAAATTCATTGAGCTTTCCGAAAACCGGGAGCAGAGAAAGATCGGACCCTATGTGATTGATGCTTACCGGGTGAACCATAATGTGGTCTGCTACGGCTATTCCATTACCATTCCCAGGACAGGCCGTTTTGACGTGGAGCGGGCAAAAGCCGCCGATATTCCCCAGAAATTCTGGAGCCGCCTCCAAAAAGGAGAGACTTTGGAGGATGGAGACAGGATACTGACTCCTGATATGGTCTTAGGCCCTGAAAGGCGGGGCCTTAAGGTCACCTACTGTACGGATACAAGGCCCGTGCCCGTCATTGCGGAATACGCAAAGGATGCAGATCTTTTTATCTGCGAAGGAATGTACGGAGAAGAGGGGAAAGAAGCAAAGGCCAGGGAATACAAGCACATGACATTCTATGAAGCCGCCAGGCTGGCAAAGGAAGCCCAGCCAAAGCAGATGTGGCTGACCCATTACAGCCCCTCCCTGACCAGGCCGGAAGAATTCATGGATAAGGTCCGGGAAATCTTTCCCTGCGCCAAAGCCGCAAAGGATGGCTGGACCATAGAGCTGGAATTTGATGAGGAATGAGGGAATGGCAATGAAGAAAAATCATACAGAAGAAGATGTCTATATACTTGCGATTGAAAGCTCCTGTGATGAAACGGCAGCAGCCGTAGTAAAAAACGGAAGAGAAGTCCTTTCCAACGTGATCTCCTCCCAGATCGCCCTTCATACCATATACGGAGGCGTAGTGCCGGAGATTGCATCCAGAAAACATATCGAAAAAATCAACCAGGTAATAGAAGCCGCTCTTACAGAGGCCGGGATGAGCCTTGAGGAAATGGACGCCATAGGCGTCACCTACGGCCCCGGCCTTGTAGGCGCGCTTTTGGTAGGCGTTGCGGAAGCAAAGGCAATCGCCTATGCCGCCGGGAAGCCTCTGGTAGGTGTTCACCACATCGAAGGCCATGTGTCCGCCAATTTTATTGAGCATCCGGACCTGGAGCCCCCCTTTCTCTGCCTGATCGTTTCCGGAGGCCATACCCATCTGGTTGTGGTAAAGGATTACGGAGAATTCGAAATCCTGGGCCGGACCAGAGACGATGCGGCGGGAGAAGCCTTTGACAAGGTAGCCAGAGCCGTGGGCCTTGGCTATCCGGGAGGCCCGAAAATCGACAAGGCGGCAAAAGAGGGAAATCCCCATGCCATTAAATTCCCCCGCGCGAAGGTGGAGGGAAATATCTATGATTTCAGCTTCAGCGGCTTGAAATCAGCGGTTCTCAACCATTTAAACCATGCAGCCATGATGGGAGAGGAAATAAATGTCCCTGATCTGGCCGCATCTTTCCAGAACGCGGTGGTGGATGTGCTGGTCAGCCACACGGTGGACGCGGCAAAGGAATACGGCTTTAAAAAGGTTGCCATAGCAGGCGGCGTAGCATCCAATTCCGCTCTCCGTGAGGGAATGACCCTTGCCTGCAAAAAAGCGGGCATCCATTTTTACTACCCGTCCCCCATTTACTGCACGGACAATGCAGCCATGATCGGCGCAGCGGCCTATTATGAGTATATCAATGGAGCCAGAGCCGGCTGGGATTTAAACGCGGTCCCCAATTTAAAGCTGGGAGAGAGGTAGGGAGCCCATGGAAAGCGAGAAGAGAACCGGCTGTGAAATGGCTGCTGCAGAAAAATCATCTTCCGAAATAACGGCAGCCATCGTACTGGCAGCAGGAAAAGGCGCCCGCATGGAAAGTCCTGTGCACAAGCAGTACATGGAGGTAGACGGAAAGCCTCTGCTGTACTATGGACTCCGTGCCTTTGAAAAAAGCTCCGTGAACCGGATTATTCTGGTAGCCGGTCCTGGTGAAACAGAATATTGTCAAAAGGAAATCGTAGAAAAGTACGGCTTTTTAAAGGTAGCCGCAATCACCGAAGGCGGAAAGGAACGATACCATTCCGTATTCGAAGGGCTTAAAGCGGCAAAGGGCTGTGATTACGTGCTGATCCATGACGGAGCCAGACCCTGCATCACTGTTCAGACCATTGAATCGGCAATTGACGGAGCGAAAAAATACCGGGCCTGTGTGGTCGGAATGCCTGTAAAGGATACGATAAAGATTTCCGATGAAAATGAATTTGCCGCCGCCACTCCTGACAGGAGCCGGCTATGGCTGATACAGACGCCTCAGTCCTTTGCATACGGACTGGTTTGGGAAGCCTATGAAAAACTCATGTCATCCCCCAAATTTCAGAAGGGAATAACCGATGACGCCATGGTGGTGGAAACCATGACAAAGGAAAAGGTGAAACTGATCCGCGGCGATTACGCCAATATTAAAGTAACGACGCCGGAAGATATGGAAATCGTCCGGACTTTTATGAAAAAAAATGCTGAAAAATAAAAGGAATGCTGTGGCTGTCCCCCCTTTCGTCTGTCATAAGGGGAGGATGTCAGTCTACAGCATCCTTTTTATTTTTTTCCTCCTGATTTCAAGAGATCCTTTACGATCAGATGAACGTGGTCAAGCTGTTCACGGGTTAAATGCTGGGCGTCATTCATAAGTTCCCTTACTTTTGCCGGACTGTTAATGTCACGGGAGAAAAATTCAGCCGGCTCAATATCCAGATACTCGCATATATAAAAAAAACCCATCATGGACGGAAGAGATAGTCCATTTTCTATTTTATGAATATATGTGGGATTCTGTCCAAGAGACAGACTCATATCACGTGCAGATACACCTTTTTGAGCCCTGAGCTCTGAGAGGCGTTTTGGAAAATTGAAATCTATATACATGGGCAACTCCTCCTGATTCCATAGTATTGCATTAAATGGAATATCTGTGGTAAATAATGCACTCCATCACTTGACATGTTGCATTCATTACAATATTATTAGTTATATAAAGTATTTAATGTATGATTGGGCCAGTTTATTTTACCATGTTCATTGTGGAATTATCAGGTATTGACAACAGCTGGATTATAGGAGAAGGAAGAAAGAAGGTACGGTAGATGAAAACTGGGGAAAGCAGGTTATCAAGCAGCAAAGGCACCGGAGACGGACTTTTAGACCGGATTGCTGCAGAGACAGGCTGCATGTACTTATCCGATTTACGCGGCAGCGCGTTCAGAAAGCGCTGCCGTCTGGTGATTTCCAGGATACCGGCAAACGATTATCCCGTAAGTGTATGGGCGGAAGCCATGGATTATATGATCGGAAGAGAGGAAGATTTTAAGACCGCAAGCGAGGCAAAACAAAGGCTTCTGGAGTATCTGTAAGGCGCTAAAAATATTACTTGGAAAAAATGTAAAAAAATGTTGACAGAAGACGGAATCAATGATAAACTACCTAAGTTGCCGCAGATGAGGGCAGCAAAATGAACAACAGAAATCTCCAAGAGATTTTAAAAAATAGAAAAAAGTGCTTGACAAATGCACCGGCTTCTATTAAAATGTAAAAGCGCATTTGGAGAGGTATCGAAGTGGTCATAACGAGGCGGTCTTGAAAACCGTTTGTCCGCAAGGGCGCATGGGTTCGAATCCCATCCTCTCCGTTGGCAGGTTTTAGCCGCTATAAATATAGAAATCAGCTAACTGCAGAAGTACCCAAGTGGCTGAAGGGGCTCCCCTGGAAAGGGAGTAGGCCGTTAGTAGCGGCGCGAGGGTTCAAATCCCTCCTTCTGCGCTGGCATCTGGAAAGCGAAAGCTTTAAAGATGTACATGTACTTTGAAAACAGAAGATTGAACAGTATGTAAAACCCTGAAAATTCTAATAAACAAGCCATGTTTGATGGCTTTGAATGAGAAAATTTCAGAACGAATACAAGAAATTGTATACGAACCAAACAACAAGTAAAACGGGAAATAAATTAGCTAGTTAGTTGATTTTGACCCCGGATTG
>JAEZFK010000001.1 GCA_023437715.1 Bacillota bacterium
GTTTTTTTGTTTTTATTTTATAATAGGTTAAAATAAATATAATGAATTTGTTTAGTTTGTACAGTTTGGAATTAATGTTTTTGTATAGTTTTGCTGTCGCTCCTTGCGTAGGAGCGTGGATTGAAATCGAAGGTCAATAACACCATACAATTGTTCAAGGGTCGCTCCTTGCGTAGGAGCGTGGATTGAAATAACAGAAGTATTATATAAAGCATGGAAAGATTATGTCGCTCCTTGCGTAGGAGCGTGGATTGAAATTGTTCGGGTAAAGTAATCTATAGTCCCTTGTATCACGTCGCTCCTTGCGTAGGAGCGTGGATTGAAATCGCACTTAGCACACCCACCTTCTTTGTCGGCTCCTGGTCGCTCCTTGCGTAGGAGCGTGGATTGAAATTATATCCATTGGCTCTTACTACTATTAGATTTAAGTCGCTCCTTGCGTAGGAGCGTGGATTGAAATTACCTCGACTTAGTACGAGGATTTATAAAATTTATGTCGCTCCTTGCGTAGGAGCGTGGATTGAAATCTTAACATCATGTTCAAAATTCTTATCCTTGCCAGTCGCTCCTTGCGTAGGAGCGTGGATTGAAATCGGGTCACTGCTTTTACATAGGGTGTATCAGCTGCGTCGCTCCTTGCGTAGGAGCGTGGATTGAAATAATATCTGTTATATATGAGGTGATAGTTTTTTCACGTCGCTCCTTGCGTAGGAGCGTGGATTGAAATCATTAGAAGTAGTTTTTAATGATACTCAACGGAATGAGTCGCTCCTTGCGTAGGAGCGTGGATTGAAATTTTGTTCTTTGTGTGCCATTCAATTACTTTGAATGTCGCTCCTTGCGTAGGAGCGTGGATTGAAATAGCACGAAATAAATGATAAAAATGTACAAGAATTGTCGCTCCTTGCGTAGGAGCGTGGATTGAAATTCATTTAATAGCCATAATCAACTAATATGGCTAGTCGCTCCTTGCGTAGGAGCGTGGATTGAAATAGCAATATTGAGATACAAATATATTTATGGAGGTTTGTCGCTCCTTGCGTAGGAGCGTGGATTGAAATCTATACGCGCGGTTGCGGTAAAGATTCTTTTTAAGTCGCTCCTTGCGTAGGAGCGTGGATTGAAATCAGATCAATACGCTGCTCAAAGACTAGGTGATGATGTCGCTCCTTGCGTAGGAGCGTGGATTGAAATTAAAAAAGTCCTGAAAACGTGGGTGCCTTGCCAATGTCGCTCCTTGCGTAGGAGCGTGGATTGAAATAAATCTGCCTTGGTGAACTGCTGGGGCTCTGTGAGTCGCTCCTTGCGTAGGAGCGTGGATTGAAATTGCTATTTGCACTTTTGTACATTTTAAAATTTCGTCGCTCCTTGCGTAGGAGCGTGGATTGAAATCCTAAAAATTATAGGATTTTAAATAATAAGTGGTGGTCGCTCCTTGCGTAGGAGCGTGGATTGAAATTTCTTCATCAACTTTAAGTTTTAAGGTAGGCATTGTCGCTCCTTGCGTAGGAGCGTGGATTGAAATTGGTTTAATCCAGTCAAGGTATTTAATACCCTTTAGTCGCTCCTCTCGTAGGAGCGTGGATTGAAATCTATTAAAGCCTGATTATAATACATGCCTAAACAAGTCGCTCCTCTCGTAGGAGCGTGGATTGAAATCCCACATAGTATTCAGGCTTTTTAGTCGGTAAGTCGCTCCTCTCGTAGGAGAGTGGATTGAAATGTTACCATAATCGTAAAAACTATTTTGGTTAACGTCGCTCCTCTCGTAGGAGCGTGGATTGAAATATAACGAGCCGTATCCCTTGCCTGCGTCGTAGTCAGTCGCTCCTCTCGTAGGAGCGTGGATTGAAATCAGGGAGATGTTTGAGGATTTTAAGGCTCAATACAGTCGCTCCTCTCGTAGGAGCGTGGATTGAAATATCAAATGGATATCCTGGATTTGCCGTAGGCATTGTCGCTCCTCTCGTAGGAGCGTGGATTGAAATTCCCCACTATAACGTCTAGTGATACCATGTAAAGGGTCGCTCCTCTCGTAGGAGCGTGGATTGAAATAACGATAAAAAAATGCTGTGAAGATATGAACATGTCGCTCCTCTCGTAGGAGCGTGGATTGAAATTTTTGCTGTCATGCAAGCCGGTGTACTGCAATATCTCGTCGCTCCTCTCGTAGGAGCGTGGATTGAAATAATGGGGGCTGCTAAATGGCAACGAAGCAAATCTGGTCGCTCCTCTCGTAGGAGCGTGGATTGAAATCTCATGGGGAAATTCGGCGAAATACTAGGCTATGTGTCGCTCCTCTCGTAGGAGCGTGGATTGAAATAATTTTGTAAAACAACACATTAAATATACACATCGAGTCGCTCCTCTCGTAGGAGCGTGGATTGAAATGATTCCAAGTGCACAAGCAACGCTCTCTTTCCCATGTCGCTCCTCTCGTAGGAGCGTGGATTGAAATATAGAGGACACTAAGAGCAATAGACGTATCAAAGTCGCTCCTCTCGTAGGAGCGTGGATTGAAATTGGTTTTACAAAGTAGCACGCAAGGTCAAGAGAGTCGCTCCTCTCGTAGGAGCGTGGATTGAAATGAATATCTCTACGGCATCATCATATTTATACTTTGTCGCTCCTCTCGTAGGAGCGACAGCTGAAATAAAAGCTCACCATAAAAAATGTAAAAGCTTTGGCTGTTAAACCACTCCAAAAATTTACTTAATATAACAGAAGCTATACGAATTTGGGGAGTGAGTTAACAATGATGGAAAAGCTGCTGGTAAAAAAGCCGGAGCCGACTTTAGGCAAGACAAACAAGCCTGTTCAAAATAAGCCTGACGTAAAGAAGAAAAATGTAAGAATAACGGATCACAATATATTGATGACGATACTGCTTAATGATCCTGATGCCTTAACAACCGAAGAGTTTCTGTTTTTGCAATCTGTTGTAGGCTTTC
>JAEZFK010000020.1 GCA_023437715.1 Bacillota bacterium
CGATGAATTTGAAGAAGGTTTTTACATTGACCTTTTTTAGTCACCGTCTATTTGTCGTGCCCGCCTTTGAGCGGGCTATTTTATTTAGGAATTCAAGTAAAGTCGAACTTTCCTATTACATAAAAAAGGAAATCCGGCATCACTTCCGCCGGATTCCCTCTTCACTTCTCATCTATATTATTTATGTTTTCCCATCTTCTCCTTAATCCTGGGCCCCACAATCTGCACCATAATCACCAGAATCAATATAATCCCCTTAATTGCGTCATTAATCAGGGAATCCATCTTAAGTGCGACGATGATCTTATCAATAATGGTATAGGACATGGCGCCGAACAGTACTCCAAGACATTTCCCCTTGCCCCCGGACATGCTGATGCCGCCTAAAACCACCGCAGCAATGGCATACATCTCATAGCTGTTTCCCGTGGTCGCCGGATCAGAGGAGGCGTTCATTGCCACCCATAGAAAAGAAGCAAGCCCTGTGAGAATTCCCGCCATCACAAATACGGTCACCTGCATCAGGCTTACATTGATTCCCGCCATCTGAGCCCCCCTGGAATTGCTGCCCACGGCATAGACTTTCTTCCCATATTTCGTATTGGTGGTAATATAAACCAGCAGCGCCGTCATCAGAATCAGAATAAATCCTACAATAGGAACCGTGGCAAGCTTCCCATTTCCCAGGTTATAGAAAGGCTGGTAGGAGGACAGCTCCTTGATCATCCGGTACACGCTGCTTCCGCCTCCGGCCAGGGCCTTATCGATATGCTGGCAGATGTACTGGGCAAAGGAGCGGAAAATCAGCATGGTTGCCAGAGTGACGATAAAGGCCGGCATTTTTATGTATCCCACCAGCAGGCCGTTGATCAAACCGCAGACTGCGCCGAATAAGAGGGCAAACATCAGGGTAACCAGGATATTATCCGTAATATTAAATACAATGACCGACAAGCCGCTGTTTAAAGCCAGCATAGAGCCCACCGATAAATCAATCTCTCCGGTAATGCAGATCAGCCCCATTCCCAGCCCAATGATTCCTACAACCGCCGAATGGCGGAAAATGTTCATGGTGCCGCTCCAGGTCAGCCCGTTGCTGGTCAGGGCATACACCAGAAAGATCAGCACAAATACGATGATATAGCTGTATTCCCCGCACCATTTGGATATGGCTCCCAGGGATAAGCCCTTTCTTTTTTCTCCTGCTTTCATTTCCTCAACCTCCTGTTTCCTGCTTTACGGCATTTGTTGAATACAGCATGACCGTCGTCTCATCAATTTCCTCATGCTCCAGAACCTTGATAATTCTGCCGTCATAAAAGACCGCGCAAAAATCCGCCACTTTCTGGATCTCCGGTATTTCCAGGGTATTGATGAGAATGGTTTTTCCGCTTTTGGCCATGGCAAGAATCAGCTTATAGATTTCCGCCTTGGCGCCTACGTCGATTCCCTGGGTCGGATTATCAAAGAGCAGGATATCCGCTTCCGTATTCAGCCACCTGGCGATAAACACCTTCTGCTGGTTTCCTCCGCTTAAGGATAAGATGGAATCCGAGCTGCTTTGGGCCCTGATATTTAAAAGCTCCCTGTATTTCCCGAACTTCGCTTCTTCCTTTCCCTTTCGTATGCGCAGCTTTCCCGCCGACAGGGTATGCTCGGCCAGATACATATTTTCCAGCAGGCTCATATCCGGAATCACCGAATTTTCCTTCCGGTTGGAAGCCAGCATGGCAACTCCGGATTTCATAGCCTTGTGAATGGAACGGCGGGGCACAGGCTTTCCCTTTATCCTCATCTCCCCTGATACCGCCTCCGTGACCCCGAACATGCACTGCATCAGCTCGCTGCTTCCTGCCCCCTGAAGGCCGGTCAGCCCGATGATCTGGCCTTTCCGTACACTCATTGTCACGGATTCAAAGCCGGGCCCGGAAAAGTCCTGAAGCTCCAGAACCACTTCTCCGGCTTCTCTCTTCTCATAGACTTCCCTTGCCGAATAGCTTTCCCCCACCATCATCCGGGTGACTGTTTCCGGGTCCGTATCCTTAATGGCCCCGTCCCCGATGAATTCCCCGTTTCGAAATACCGTATACCGGTCGGCCAGGGTAAATATTTCCGGCATTTTATGAGAAATGAAAATAAAGGACGTTCCTGTTTTTTTCATTTTATTTACGATGTCAAACAAATGCTTCACTTCTTCATTATTCAGCGACGTGGTTGGCTCATCCAGGATCAGCAGCTTTGCCTTGAAAAACAGGGCCTTAGCGATCTCCAGCATCTGCTTCTGGCTGGTTTTTAAATCCGCCACCAGAGCTTCCGGGTCCATATCCACTCCCAGCTCATGAAAAAGCCTTTCCGCTTCCTCAATCATCTTCCGTTTGTTCAGCTTTCCAAACCTGTTTTGGTACTCTTTTCCCAGAAATATATTTTCATAAACCCTTAAATCATTAAACAGATTTAACTCCTGATGGACAAATGCGATTCCCAGCTCCTCTGACTGCCGGATGGTGATATCGTCAATCCTCTTTCCATCAAAGGTGATGGTTCCTCCGTCTTTCGGAAATACGCCTGTAAGCACATTCATCAGCGTGGATTTTCCCGCCCCGTTTTCTCCCAAAAGAGCATGAACCTCTCCGGACTCCACTCTTAAGCGGACCTCCTTTAACACCTTTACGCCATTGAATGACTTGCTGACCCCGTTCATTTCCAATAAGCTCATATTCATAACCTCCGGTTTTAGAAAAGGGGCCGTTCTTACTCCTGGGAACGGCCCCTTTTTTCCTTCAGACTATTGCTTCTAGAAGGATGGGTACTTGGTTACATTTTCCGACGTTACATTTTCACATGGAATTACATGATCCTGGGTGACTTCTTTTCCGTCCAGGTAATCAACCATATCCTCAATGGCCGTCTGAATCATGGCCGGGCTGTAGGTTACGGACATGAGGCCGCCGCATTTCTGTGAAATATCGGTATAGGTCTCGCCCCGGAGAACTGCATATAATTCTTCCAGGCCGCCGCAGCCGGTAATCACCGGTTTATTGGCAAAGAACGCTTCCTTGGTTGCCTCGTCGATTCCGCCGCCGTCAAGGGCTTCTAAGATACCCATTGCCAGCTCGTCATCCTCTGCATAGAACCATTTGATATTTGCGTTCTTCTCATCTCCCATAAGAGATTCAAAGGAGGTCTTTGTATCGGAACGGCTCCAGTTCATGGCTCCTGAATAGGTGATGGACTTTAAATCGTCCTCTGTCCACTTCTTATCGGCCTCAATGGTCTTTCCGTCAAATTCCAGCTCTCCGGTCAGATATTTGGTAAATCCGCCGTCACGGAGGGTGGTTACTGAAGAGGTATCCCCTTCGTAAACATAGATCTGTTCACCCGGCTTCAACCCAAGGGATACAAAATACGCTGCGGCTCCTGCGCCGATTCCCGTATTGTCGCCCTTAACATTGGACACTGCCTTGTCGGCTACGCCGTCGATGATCCGGTCAAAGGCCACATAGGGGATTCCCGCATCAATGACGCCCTGGATGGCGGACTGCACCGTATCGTCAATGGGCTGGATGACCATGGCGATGTCCTTCTCTCCCTTGGAAACGATGTCCTCCATGTTGCGAATCTGCTCTGCCGCATTTGCAGAGGTGATGAGCTCTGCCGTATAGGTGCCTGCCTCATTCACCTCATTGATTTTCTTTTTCGCAAAGGTTGCTACGGAACCGGTCCAGCCGTGATCCTCCGGAGCGGTCAGGACATAGATATGTGTTCCCGCCTTTAAAGCCCCCGCTGCCTCCGTGGCTTTCGTTGTCTCCGCCGCCGTGGTGGCCGCCGCTGCTGTTGTGGTCTCTGCCGCTGCTGTTGTGCTGCTTGCAGGCTTTACGCCGGAGCACCCGGTCATCCCTGCCGCCATAAGCGCTGCCAAAAGAACTGCTACTGCCTTTTTCATAATTTCTGTTCCTCCTTTTATTTGTTCTCCTTTTTAATTGAAGCAGCTTTGCTGCCTGAATCTAAATGATAAACTGGTCCATATATTTTTTCGACAGCCGCAGACTGTCCAGAATCTTTTCCCTGGTTCCCTCAAAGGCCCTGTCTTCCACCTCAATGCAGGTATAGCCGTCATATCCGATGTCCGTTAAGGCGCTGACGTATTTTCCCCAGTCCACATCCCCCAGTCCCGGAAGCTTGGGAGACATATACTCCAGGGGATAAGCCATGGTTCCCACCTTTTTCAGCTTATCCTCATAGAGCTTGATATCCTTGTAATGGACGTGGAAAATCTTATCCTTAAACTGGTATAAGGGCTGGATATAATCCATCATCTGCCAGACAAAATGGGAGGGATCATAATTGAGCCCCAGATTTTCGCTTTTCAGGCTTTCGAAAATCTTCTCCCAGATGGCCGGGGAGGTCATTAGGTTCTGTCCGCCGGGCCACTGCTCCCAGCCAAAGAGCATGGGACAGTTTTCAATGGCGATCCGCACCCGCTTTTCCTCCGCATGGGCCAGGATGGAAGGCCATATCTCCTTGGCCAGCTCTAAGTTTTCCTCCACGGTCTTTGTCTGATCCCGGCCGATAAAGGTGGTCACCAGATTGACTCCCAGCCTGGCGCTGGCGTCGATGACCTTTATTAAATGGGAAATGTTGGCTTCCCGTCTCTTTTCATCCCTATCCATAACATTGGGGTAAAAAGCCAGGGCGGAAATCTCCACCTTCCTTTCCCTGCAATAGCTTAAGATATATTCCGCTTTTTCCTCTGTCAAACCGTCCACATCAATATGACTGACTCCGGCGTATCTTCTCTCCGCCTTTCCTTGGGGCCAGCAGGCCACTTCCACACACTGAAAGCCCATATCTGCCGCCGTATCAATCATTTCCTCAAAGGACCATTCCCCAAGGATAGCGCTGACAAATCCCAGCTTCATCCTATCTTTCCCCCTTTTCCCAGACTTCCACTCTCCGGTTTTCCATGCTGGACCTCTGGCAGGCGAATACAGCCGCCATGGCGTCTAATACCTCTTTTCCGCTGACCGGCACCGGAGCTCCTTCTGTCAGGGCATCCACAAACCCGTCAATGATGCCGGATTTGGTCTGGTTGTCATTGGTCTGAATCCGGTCAATATCGTAGAGAATGGTTTCTCCGTTCTTTAAATTCACTGCAATGGAATAGTCCGGGCTTTCATAGATTTTCATAATGCCCTTTGTTCCATAGAGAATTGTGGAATTGTCCTCCCTGCCGTAATAGGTCCAGCTGGCCGTCATGGTTCCCATGGCGCCGCCCTCCATCTCATAGATGCAGATGGCATTGTCATCCACGCCTACCAGCTCTCCGGAAGCGTCCCGTTTATCAAGGGTCGTCATCCGGGCCGTTACTGCGGTCACCTTCCGGCCCAGCAGATACTGGATTAAATCCGTTTTATGTACTCCCAAGTCAGCCATGGCTCCCATGGCAGCTCTTTTTTTATCAAAAAACCAGTTCCCTGTTCCTGCATCCACGGTCCAGGTCTCCGGTCCGCCGTGTCCAAAAGTGGTCTTAAATGTCAGGACTTCCCCAATCAGCCCCTCTTTTAAAAGAGCCTTTGCCCGGACATGGGCCTTTGCAAACCTCTGGTTCTGTCCGATCATCAGCTGGCAGCCGTTTTCCTCTGCCGCTTTTACCATTGCCTCACACTCTTCAAGGCTTACGGCCATGGGCTTTTCACAAAGCACATGCTTCCCCGCCTTCAACGCCTTAAGGGTGATCTCTGCGTGGGAATTATTGGCCGTACAGACGCTCACCGCCTGGATTTCCGGGCTGGACAGCAATTCGTCCACCGACTCATACACCCTTCCGCCGTATGTTTTTGCCAGCTCACCCGCCCGTTTGGCGTTAAAATCGTAATAGCCGGCGATGCGGACTCCGGGATGAGCCGCATATTCCGGAATGTGCCTGATCTGCGCAACCTTTCCGCATCCGATGATTCCTACCTGCATGGTTTTCTCCTTTCATTTTGCTTTTCATTCTTTCATTTCTTTCAACATAATTCTATCATTTCCTTATTTTCTTTTCAAGTTTTTAGACGTTATTTATATATTTTCCATGTTATATCCAGTTTAATTATATATAAATGTACATCCTACACAATCTCCGCATTACTTTTTCTGAAAACTTTTCATTTTTATGAAAAATCAACATTTACAACACCGGCTTTCTGTGATATAAAAAAATATATATGATTTCAAATGAGGAGGACTGGGAATGAAGCAGGAAAAAATCACCGTAGAAGAGATCGCCAGACAGGCAGGCGTATCACCGGCCACCGTGTCCCGGGTGCTAAATCACAGGGATCTGGTAAAGGCAGATACCATCAGCCGGGTGGAAATGGCCATGGCTGCTCTTGGGTATGTGTTTGAATCCGCTGCTCCCAGCCTGATTGAGGAACAGCCGCTGATCGTTTTGAATATCCCCGGAATTGAAAATGTATTCTACCAGGAGGTCATCAAGGGCGCACGAATCTCGGCAAAGGCCCACGGCTGCCACTTACTCATCCATGAATCGCCCTTAGACCGTGGCTCCATTCCCCATTTTTTCAGCCTTTTAAAACGGGTAAGGGCCGCCGGCGTCATTCTTTTAAACCGGGTTTCGGAGGAACAGCTCCGCCAGATACGGTCCATCGCCCCTCTGGTCCAATGCTGCGAATACAATGAGGAGGCTGCCGGATATCCATACGTCAGCATCGACGATTTTACCGCGGCGGAGACCGCCACCGGATATCTCTGCAACTGCGGCTGCAATAAGATCGCCCTCATAAACGGCCCCCTAAGCTTTAAGTACGCCGTAAAGCGTCAGGAAGGATATTTGAGCGCCTTAAAAAAAGCCGATATCTCCGTTCCCCAGAACTGGATCATCCAGCTTCCTGAAATCAACTACCAGATGGCCTATGCCGCCATCTGCCGCCTGTTAAACGACGAGCACAGGCCCAACGCCTTTTTTGTCGTCTCCGACATCTTCGCCGCCGCTGTCATACGAGCCGCAAAGCGCTTTAAGCTCAATGTTCCCAAGGACATTATGGTGGTGGGCTTTGACAACATCGAGTTTTCCACCATGACCTGCCCCTCCATTACCACGGTCAACCAGCCCCGCCTGCAATTGGGGTATACTGCCTGCGAGATGCTTCTGGAAATGATGGAGACTCCCTCCAGCTCGCCCAAATCCCTTGTGCTGGATGCGGAGCTTGTCATCAGGGAATCGACAACGAAAATATAATAGGGGGAAAGCCTTTCCATAAACACAAAAAAGAGTGGATCAGTCCTTATAAAATAGGTCTGATCCACTCTTTTTTATCTTATATTTTTCTATTATTTAATGAAAGAACAGTTAAATAAAAACCAGTTATCAAAAAACGCAATGGACCGCCGGTTCAATTAATAAAACAACCGGTTAACCGCGCTGAAAATACCGCGGATGGACGCTCTGGTAATGTTGGAGCTGATACCCACACCGTAGGTAGTCTTTCCTGTCTTCACATCAAGCAGGTGGATATAGGAAGCAGCCTGAGCTCCGGAACCGGAGGTAAGAGCGTGCTCGTTGTAATCCAGAACCCTGATCTCGATGCCAAGTTCCCTTTCCAGGCCCTTCTGCACCGCATCGATAGGTCCGTTTCCGACTCCCTCGAAGACCTTTTCCACTCCGTGGTCTGTATAGCGGACCTTTGCCAGGGTGGAGAACTCTGTATCGTCCTCTGCCTCCGTAATCTGACATCTGAGGAAATGGATTGGCTCCTTCTTCTCGGTGTAATTGCTCTTGAACTCTTCCAGAATCTGCTCCGGCGCAACCTCGCCCTGCTTTTCGGAAATTGCCTGGATCACGTCCGCAAATTCCTTGTGCATTCCCTTTGGAAGCCTGAAGCCGTAGAACGTATCCATTACAAAGGCTACGCCGCCCTTGCCGGACTGGCTGTTGATCCGTACAACCGGCTCATACTGCCTGCCGATATCAGCTGGATCGATGGGCAGGTAAGGTACCTCCCAGTGAGTACTTTTCCTGTCGCGCATGGCCTGGACGCCCTTGTTAATGGCATCCTGATGGGAACCGGAAAATGCGGTAAAGACAAGCTTTCCTGCATAGGGATGTCTGGCTCCCACTTCCATCTTGGTACATCGCTCATATACGTCAACGATTTCACGGACATTTTCAAGGTTGAGCCCGGGATTGATTCCCTGGGAAAACATATTATAGGCAATGGTCAAAATATCCACATTTCCTGTCCGCTCGCCGTTTCCCAAAAGCGTGCCTTCCACACGGTCGGCTCCGGCAAGCAGCGCCAGCTCTGCAGCCGCAATTCCGGTTCCCCTGTCGTTATGGGGGTGAACGCTTAAGATAATGCTGTCACGGTCTTTGAAATGGGTATTCATCCATTCGATCTGATCCGCATAAACGTTAGGGGTTGTCATTTCCACGGTGGACGGAAGATTAAAGATGATCTTTTTATCCGGTGCGGCGCCCCAGCACTCCTGTACTGCGGTGCAGACATCAACGGCAAATTCCATCTCAGTTCCAGTAAAGCTCTCGGGAGAATATTCCAGAACCACTTCTCCTTCAAAGCCCTGCATATACTGCTTCACCCACTCCGTGCCCTGTACTGCGATCTCCTTGATCTCTTCCATGCTCTTATTGAAAACCACATCCCTTTGAAGGATCGAAGTGGAATTGTAAATATGTACAATCGCTTTCTTAACCCCTTTTAAGGCTTCAAAGGTTCTCCTGATCAAATGCTCCCGGCACTGAACCAGAACCTGGATCACCACATCGTCAGGAATCAGCTTTCTTTCCACAAGCTGCCTTAAGAAATCATATTCAATCTGGGAAGCTGCCGGAAAACCGACCTCAATTTCCTTAAAGCCCAGCTTGAGCAAAAGATTAAAAAACTCAATCTTTTCTTCCACAACCATGGGCTCTGTCAATGCCTGGTTTCCGTCTCTCAAATCCACGCTGCACCAGATCGGCGCTTTCTCAATCTCTTTGCACGGCCATTGTCTCTCCGGGTAGTTTAACACCGGCACTCGCTTATATCTCTCATAATTTAACATGATTATTCTCCTCCATCTTCATATACTCGTCTGTTTTCCCCGGCAGGAAGCCGGAACACTTTGCTCTGCTTCTAAAACCGTCACAGGCTTCGGAGTCGATAAATCACGCTGTATTTCTTGACAATGAACAACGTGGCTTTTATAGGTCTAACCCCATCTTTCATCATTCCTTTTCAATTTAATCACTTGGCACAGCATTCCCTTGCCGCGATAAAGTGTTACATTATTATAGCACGACTAAAAATGACTTACAACAGAAAAATAATTTTTCTGCTGTAAGCCATCTGAAAAGACCTACTTGCTCAGCTCTAAAAGCTTGGATTTTAATTCCCCTTCCATCCGCGCAAGCTCCGTTTCCGCCTCCCGGCGCTTTGTCCTGCCGTCGGCCTGAATCCGGACTACCTCGTCCAAGGTGCTGATAAGGGATTCATTGGTTTTCTTAAGGGTTTCCATATCCACGATTCCCCGCTCCGATTCCTTGGCCGTCTGAATGGTGGCGGTCTTTAAGACCTCCGCATTCTTCTTGAGCAGCTCATTTGTCATATCCGATACCTCCCGCTGGGCTCTGGCCGCCTGCTCGGAATGGTTGATGCCGATGGCCAGCACCATCTGGCTCTTCCAAAGAGGTATGGTGTTTACCAGGGTGGACTGGATTTTCTCCGTCATCAGGGTATCATTGTTCTGCACCAGACGGATCTGAGGGGCCATCTGAATGGATATCATGCGGGTCAGCTCTAAATCATGAAGCTTCTTTTCAAAGCGGTTGCACATGGAGGATAAGTCATTGGCTGCCTGGGCATCCTCGGGAAGACCGCTGTCCGCCGCCCGTTTTAAGAGAACCGGAAGCTCCTCCTCCTGTACCTTGGAAAGCTTTCTCTTTCCCGCCAGTATATACATGGTAAGCTCCCTAAAATAAGAGGTATTTAAATCATACATCTTATCCATAAGGGCAATGTCCTTTAAAAGCTGGATCTGGTGGTTCTGCAAGACCTTGCAGATCTGGTTTATATTGGCTTCCGCCTTGGCATACTTGGCCTTTACGCCCTCCAGGCGGACAGCATTCTTCTTAAAGAAGCCGAAAAAGCCCTTTTCCTCTTCTTCTGCTTCAAAGCCCTTTAGCTCCGTCACCACCTGGCTCAGCATCTGGCCTACCTCTCCCAAATCCTTGGACTTTACATTATCAAGGGCCGCTTCCGAAAAGTCGGCGATCTTCTTCTGGGCTCCGGCGCCGTACTGAAGGATGAGGCCGGAATCTCTTAAATCAATTTTTTCCGCAAAATCAGCAACCTGCCGTTCCTCTTCCGGCGTCAGATTAATTTCCGGGGCAGCAGCCTCTTTTAAAGTGCTTTCCGTCTGCACCCGCAAGGCTCCCTCTCCGGGGCCTTCCGGGGCAGTTGGGGAAAGCGGGGTCAGGGTCAGTTCCGGCGCTGCCTGTAACATCTCTTCAATATCCTTACTCATTCTTCTTTCCTCCTGTAAAATCACTTTCTGTCCAGCCATCCTTTTTTAACATCGTCTGAATCACCGATGCGTCCGTGGTGATATCCAGGGCAGCGTCCTGATAAAGGTCATCCAGAAGCCGTTCAAAGGCCTGGTTAATGGTATCAAGGGTTCTCTCTATTTCCTCCTTGGCGGTGGCGATATTGGTTCCCTGGGATCCTACACTGTCAAAATCCCGGTAGGTTGTCACCAGCTTCACTGTGGTGGGAAGATAGTATTCCATAAACCGTTCCATCTCCTCCATGTGCTCCGGGTGCTTTAAAACCGTATCAAAAATCCGCCGGACCACCTCTTCCAGCCGGGATATCTTTTGGGAAATGACCTCTCCGGGAATGGCGTCATTGGCTTCCTCCAGCACTTTCAAATAGTTGCGGCCTGCCGCCACCATCTGCTCAAGCTCCCTGGATCTGGTTCCTGCTTTCTCCGCTTCCTCTCTGGCCTCTACCTCTTTTTTCTGCTCCAGTTCCCTTTCCTTAAGGGCTTTCTGGCATTCCAGATACTGCTTATAGGTGGTATCGCTTAAGATCAGGCATGTCTTCTGGTCATCTAAATGGGCCTCCGGAATAATCCCCTTTTCAATTATTTTCTGAATATCCTTCAGCACAAATTCCCGGGACCTGCCGATATTTCCTGCCAGCTCCTCAATGGTGCAGTACATCCTTTTCCCGGCCTGCTTGACGTATAGTTTCGCCCTCTTAAGCCGTTCCCTTATGGATATGCCTTTTGCCAGCATAAAGCCAAAGCCTCCGCCTAAAGCCAGCAGGAACAGGGAAGCCCCTCCCACCAGCCATAAAGCCGGTCTTACTAAGATGGCCAATATCCAGACCAGCAGGATCAGGAATATCATAAGGCCCAGTCCAATGCCGCCGAACACCGTATAGAGAATTCCTGCAACGCGGCCGGGCTGGCCCGGCTTTGCAAGCTCTGTGGAATAGGTTTCCCGGCTGCGGCTTGTCTGAAACGCCCGGTATCCGGGTCCCTCAGCCCGCTCATAAGCACCTGCCCGTCCATTGTTCCGGCCGGGGTTTCCAGCGGGCTGAGATCCGCCCCTGTTTTCAGTGGTATGCTTAACAAGCTGACTTCTGGCCTCGTCCAGCGCAAAATTAACCGTGTCGGATATGGCTTTATTCAATTGTTTAAAATCCCTGGAATCAATGGCATTCTGCACCGAATCCCGGATCTGGTCTCCTATATTTGAAAAATCTCTGTTATCCATATGCCGAATCTCCTAAAATCAATCTTCATGCAGCTTTTATCATACCATGAATTGTCCTTTTTTACAATTAAAACACGAACCCGGTAAATGCAGAAAAAGAAAGAAGACGCTGTCATTTGCCTTTGCAGATGACAGTGCTTTCTTTCTTTTTTGAATTTCAGTTTATTCGGAATCATTTCCGGGTCCTGTTTGTCAGGAAATGAGATGGCCTCTTTCCCGCATCACTTCGATCACCTGATTCACATATTTCTCACAGGTTTCCCCATCGGAGGCTTCTACCATGACCCGCACCACAGGCTCCGTACCGGACTGGCGCAGCAGGATTCTTCCGCTCTCTCCAAGGCTTTGGGCCACCTTTTCCACCTCTGCCTTTACCGCTTCATCCTCCTGGGCCGCTCCCTTGTCGTGAACCCGGACATTCTTCAGCACCTGGGGATAAATCTCAAGGCCGGAGGTCAGCTTCGCCAGGCTCTCCTTCTTTTCCAGCATGACCTCCATGACCTTTAAGGAGGTCAAAATGCCGTCTCCGGTGGTGGCATGCTTGCTGAAAATAATATGGCCGGACTGCTCCCCGCCCAGGCTATTTCCGTAGGTCACCATGTTTTCATAGACATACTTATCCCCTACAGCGGTCTTGTCGTAATCAATGCCTTCCTGCTCTAAGGCCTTGTATAAGCCGAAATTGGACATGATGGTGGTCACCACCTTGTTATTCTTAAGGGTTCCCTGCTCCTTCATGTATTTGCCGCAGATGTACAGGATGCTGTCTCCGTCCACCACCTGCCCGTTTTCATCCACAGCGATGCACCGGTCCGCATCCCCGTCATATGCAAAGCCCACGTCGGCTCCCACTTCCTTCACGAACTTCTGCAGCTGCTCGATATGGGTGGAACCGCAGCCCGTATTGATATTTAAGCCGTTAGGTTCATTGCTGATGACATGGGTCTCTGCTCCCAGGGCGTCAAATACGTTCTTTGCAATGGCGGAGGCGCTGCCGTTTGCGCAGTCCAAAGCCACCTTTTTATTCTTAAAGGACCTGGTTGCTATGGAAATCAGATATCCGATGTAGCGGTTTCTTCCTGCTGCAAAATCCACGGTACGGCCCACCTTATCCCGTTTTGCAAGAGGCAGCTCTCCCATTTCTCCATCTAAATATTTCTCGATCTCAAGGATTACATCCTCTTCCAGCTTCTCGCCCTTTTCATTGATGACCTTGATCCCGTTGTCATAATAGGGATTGTGGCTGGCGGAAATCATGATGCCGCAGGCAAAGTCCTCGCTGCGCACCACATAGGAAACGCTGGGGGTGGTTGTAACGTGAAGCAGATATGCGTCGGCTCCGGAAGCGGTAAGGCCTGCCACCAGAGAATATTCAAACATATAGCTGCTGCGTCTTGTATCCTTACCAATGACAATTCTGCACACCTCGCCGGGGTTCTTCTGTCCATAGTACCAGCCAAGAAAACGGCCTACCTTGTATGCGTCCTCAACCGTCAGCGTGACATTGGCTTCTCCCCGGAAGCCGTCGGTTCCAAAATATTTTCCCATTTAAAATCTCCTTTTTCAGTCTGCGGTTCTACAAAATTAAGTTATACCATATTGGTCCTTATTTTTCAACCTGGGGCACTTCACTGGCGTACAGAATGGTTCTGGCGTCGTTAAACTCATAGCTGCAGGTCACAAAGGACCAGAGCTGCTCCACCGGCTTCTCCGGCAGCTGCAAAAACGGGCCGCCCTTTGTCATTTCTTTCACATAGGCCTGAAAGCTGTCTTCCGTTTCAAAGGCTGTTTTCCTGCGGATGGCGGCAGAATCCGTATAAAGGGCGGTGATAGGCTTTAAATGGTACTCCCGTTCCGGCGTATAGACCGTAATGTTCTGGTGTTCCTTAAAAAAAGCCTCGTCCTTGTATTCTACAATTTCCTTAAACATGGCCCCGTTCTTCATATGATGGCCATATATTATATTATGCCTGCCGGAAAAGTCGGGTTCACTTTCAAAGTCAAGAAAAATGGCCCCTGCCACGCTTTTATTGCCTTCAAAATCCGTGTCCAGATAGGTTTCATTATTGTCGGTCTGGACAATGGGATAGTCGATCACAGTGCCCTCAATCCTGATCCATCCCACGATATCGGGATTGATCCTGCGAAGCTCTTCAAACTGAATGGGCGAAGCATATGTACTGCTTTCCTCTGTTTCCGTCTCTGTCTCAACTTTAACCGGCTCCGCCGCCGGGGTAGTCTGCTCTCTTGCCAGTTCTGCCAGGCTTTCATACTGGCGCTCAGCCTCCGCTCTTGTCCGGTAATCGGAGTAAAGCATCCCCGCGCCCACTGCCAGAAAAATAAAGGCCAGCAGAAAAATGGCCGCCGCCAGTCTTTTACTCTTCATATATCATTCCCGCTTTCTTTTCTTCTAAATTATATGCCAGTATGTTTCTTTTCCTGATTATACCTTATTTTCATAAAATTCTCAATCTTTTATAAGCAGCGCTAGACTTTTTGACTTGTTTTTTATATACTTAAAATAGAAAACTCACTTACGGAGAAGATTATGAAAATGCAAAAGCCAATCATTTATGTTAATATGCTGGGAGGGTTCTCCATTTCCATCGGGGGAAAGACCATTACAGACCAGAACAATCAGGCGAAGAAGCCGTGGAGCCTTCTGGAATATCTCATCACTTTCCGCGGCAGAGACATTCCGGTAGAGGAACTTATTGATTTATTTTGGAAAGACGAGGCCAGCAACAATCCGGCAGGGGCCTTAAAAACTCTGATGTTCCGGGTGCGGAAGCTTTTGGAGCCTCTGGGATACCCGACCCAGGAGCTGATTTTCCAAAACCGCAAGACCTACGGATGGACAAAGGATCTGACCACGGTCTGCGATACCGACCAGTTTGAGGAATTATGCCTTCAGGCGGAAGATTCCGGCATTTCAGAGGACGAGCGCTTATCCTTTTGTCTGAAAGCATTTTCCCTCTATAAAGGGAACTTTCTTCCGAAGTCGGAATGGGAGTCCTGGGTTGCGCCTGTCCATGCCTACTATCACTCTCTTTACCAGAAGCTGATCCGCACGACCCTGGCTCTTTTGTCGGGACGGATGGAATATTCCGCCATTATGGATTTGTGCCAGAAGGCCATTGCCATTGATCCTTACGAGGAGGAGGCCCATTATCACCTGATTCAGGCCCTTTACCAGAGCGGCAATCAGATCCAGGCCCTGGAGCATTACCATCATGTGAATGAAATGTTTTACAATGAATTTGCAATCACCCCTTCCAGCCGCTTTAAGGAGCTGTACAAGCTTATCAGCGATAAAAAGCACGGAATCACCATGAGCTTAAACACCGTACAGGAAAGCCTTCTGGAAACAGGCTCAAGCAAGGGCGCTTTCTACTGCGAGCCCGCTGTGTTCCGGAACATCTATCAGCTGGAAATGAGGGCCGTGGAGCGTACCGGGGACTCCATCTTCCTCTGCCTTCTGACCATCGGCAACCTAAAGGGCGAGCTGTTAAAGCCTGCCGTTCAGACCCGGGCCATGGATGAACTGGAAAAGTCCATCCGCTCTTCCCTGCGCCGGGGGGATGCTTTCTGCAGGTACAGCGTCAGCCAGTACTTAATCCTGCTCCCCACCGCCACCTATGAAAACGGGGAAATGGTTTTAAAGCGCATTATCCAGACCTTTAAAAAGGAATATTCAAGAAAAGACCTTTCCATTACCTATTCCCTGCAGAGCATTGTGCCCTCGTAAGGGACCACGGCAGCCGTTAAGGTTAAGCATATCTGACCCTGGCCCGCTGCTTTCGACGGAATAAAATCATACACACAGGAGGATACAATGTTACAGGAAGATTTTATTACATTTACACTGGAAAAGAAAAAGAATATCGCCCTGATCGCCCATGACAATGAGAAGCACTCCCTGATCAGCTGGTGCAAGGAACACAGGAGCACTCTGGAAAAGCACGACCTTTGCGGTACGGGAACCACCGCCCGCATGATAACGGACCAGACAGGCCTTCCCGTAAAAGGATATAACAGCGGCCCTCTGGGAGGGGACCAGCAGATCGGCGCAAAAATCGTAGAAGGAAAGATAGATCTGGTGATCTTCTTCTCCGATCCCTTAACCGCCCAGCCCCACGACCCTGACGTGAAAGCTCTTCTGCGCATTGCCCAGGTCTATGACATTCCCATCGCCAATACCAGGGCCACCGCAGATTTTATCATCACCTCTCCGCTCATGGATACCACCTATGAGCATCAGGTCATTAACTTTAATAAGAATATTGCGGACCGGGCAAATACATTATAAAAACTTTAGCAATCTCCGTTCGTAAAAAGGCAGGACTTCTTCACCGGAAGCCCTGCCTTTTTATCCAAAAACCTTTTCACACAATTTTATGTATTCCTCATAAGCCGGAAACTCCCGAAGCTCCGTAAGGCGCTGGCCGATCCCTTTATAATACCAGGCGTGCTCCGACTTTTTCTTTTCATTAAAACGCAGCCACACATCATCTCCCACAAAAAGGAAATCTCTGGCCGTGGTCCGCAGATTGCTCAGCTTGTCCGCCAGCACAAGGATCTTGCTTTCCCTGGAGGCATTTTCCAGATGAGCCAAAGTGGCGCCTTTCCGCTCTTTCCAGCTTTTCGTCTTGTCCTCCGTCTCTTCCATGACAAACTCCGCCACCCGGGGACCGAATTCCCGCTCAAGCTCTGCAGCCGTAATCCCGGCATCCTCTACCACATCGTGAAGAAGAGCAGCGCAGATAAGTTCCTCATCGGTCGCCATCAGGGCAACGATGACCGCAGTCTCCAGCGGATGAACGATATAGGGAATCTCAGACCCTTTCCGAAATGTCCCTTCATGGGCTTTGGTTGCAAATGCAACTGCTTTCTCGACCATACTGCATCTCCTTTTGTTCTTTCCTAGGATATTATATTATCACAATTTATTACGATTTAACAGGTATTATTTTTACATCTCCTGTAAAATCGTGTTTTTCCGCTTAAAATCAGGGTTTTTTTATGGAATTTTATTTTCACCGCCTGTTACCGCCTGCATACAGTCAAAACCATGCTTTGCGGAGGCAGGAAATGATATAATTCACCCATACAGGAGGCAGGCCCGGATTACCGGATACCTGCCTTTACATTACCCTATTATTTGAAATTTTAAAATTCTCGTCAGCGTCATTGTAATGGTATAATAAACTTGATTATAATGACCATTACATATTATCTGCAATAATTACGGAAAGGGAAGTATTGCTAATAACAGTATCGCCTATTGTTTCAGTAACTTCCGGTGCAATACCTGCTACTGTTGCAGCGACGCTATATACGCAGCATTCGTCATCACAGATATCGCAGTCGCAGACAAAGAAGTTGAAGGAATCACTTTCAGTGACTGCTACAAGCCGCGAAAATGTCCAGACAGGTCCTACGGGAATAGGAGTAAACTGGCCTTTGCACTGTTTGAAGATCTGGAAGTTAAGGGTAATAACAGCCGCAGTTGTGATGATATTGCCTGCAAAATCAAATCTGATACAGGGTCTCTGGTAACTTTTTGTATCGACGCTTATGGTGGCCAAAGTAAAGGCGGCACCTGTTGCAGTTGCTGCCGGAATGGTTACGCCGCTCTGACTGCCGCATTTTAAAGCCGTTCTGTTAGGTTTAAGGTATTTTTTTGGTCTTTCGCATGTGCAGCTGCAGTGACAATTGCAATCCTGAATTTCTTCGCCGCAGTCGCATTCACATGTTCTCATATCCTGATCGTTCATGAAACTGCCTCCAAATATTAAATATATAGAAAAAGTATATTTGTACAAAAAAGTATACTCTATTATATTAGAGGAAAAAGAATATGCTACACTTAAGAATATACATTCCGGGACATGGCTTTGCCTGCCTTAAAACTGCCTCCGAAACAAACACACCGCACCACGGCTGCACCTCAACCGTATATGTGATGCTGCGTTTTAACGTTGTACTCACAAATTTGCTTCTTCCGGCGTTTTTATTCTTAATGATCTTCCCATGAATTCTCTTCCTCTCAATTTGTGTATAACTAATGGTTGAAACCCTGTAATAATTTGCAGTTTTGTGTCGTATTTTCAGATATTAACACTCAATCCACAATTGTTTCCACATTACTGTGGATAAGTGTCGTTTTGGGTATTAAAAAAAGACGGGATTTGACCGTCTCTGTCTAACAGCCGCAAAAGAAAAAGGCAGCTATTCGCTGTCCTTTTCCTCGTAAACTTCTCTGTTTTCTTCATACCTCAGTGTATTCGGTCCCAGGAAATGACCTGTTCCCCAATGATCGTTGAAAGTATTGACCTCCTGGGCCCTTTCCTTTTTATGTTCCCGATCTTTCTTGTTCTTTTCCATTCTTATCACCTCGGTAATAGTATGGACGATTGTGAGAGAAATTATTATGCGGAAAAAGAAAAGAGACGGTTTGACCGCCTCTGGGTGTGTTTATTTTTTAATCATAATAACTGCGAGCACTGCAACTATCATCAAAAAATACAAAACATCATGTAATATTCCAGTCTCCATATTTTCTTGTATGATGTTTATAGAAGCAAAACACCATAACTTCCTTTCTTTTTAATATCGTGGTTATAATACATTCAGATACTGTGGACTTTTGATTTTTTCCTGTAGCTTGACTACTTGACTGGAGT
>JAEZFK010000044.1 GCA_023437715.1 Bacillota bacterium
TTACCTTCCGGTACCTGGACGGTACCCAGGTATATTATCGAAGCGGCTATCCCAAGGAAATGGGCCGCTGGAGGGCTGAGACAGAAAAAAATCCGGTGTTTTACCAGATTCCCTACCGTTCTATTGTACCTATGGGCGCAAAAAATGTATTATGCTGCGGAAGGATGCTGGATGCAGATAAAGGTGCCTTTGGAGCTGCAAGGGTTATGGTCAACTTAAATCAAACAGGTGAGGCGGCGGGAGTAGCCGCATACCTGGCAATACAACAGGGCAAGGAGGTTGCCTCCATAGATTGTGAGCTTTTGAGAAAGAATCTGAAAGCAGGAGGCAGCATAGTTTTATAACCAGAGTGTTATAAATATGGAAATATAACCACAGAACTATATGTATAGTATTATAAGTAAAAAAATATAAGTATACATTATGAGGATAGCAATATACCTCAGATTAAAATAAACAAAGCACCAAAGATAAACAAAGCACTAAAGATAAGTCTGAAACAATAAATTTTAATAGTAATAGGGGAGGGGATATTGACGGCTGCAGCAATATCCCCTCCCTTTAGTGCGCCCGGCATGGGCGAGATTACTGGAATAGAGGAAGATGATGAATATGAAATATAGATAAATATTTTATCAATTACCATTTTGCGGCCAGTATACGCCTATTATAAAGTCAATTACGGTTGAAACCTTCGCCTTCCAGGCAAATATGTGCTTTCAAGCATTTTGTTTAAAGGTTTTAACGGTTTGGGTTTTAAGGAGTCTGTACTTCAGGAGGCTTTAGCCTCAAACTCAAACTATCGGCTTTCAGCCGATAGTAATTGACTTTTGATTGTACGTTTAAGAAGGCAGACGGGATAGGTCCTGGCATACAATCTGTTGTATAATGTAATTTAATGTAATTAAATCCCATTATTGTATCGTTTATAGATAAAAAGTTGCCGGATTTTGAGTTAAATGGTAACATATAAAATAAATTACGCAAACTGGGAGGAAAATGAATGGTAGAACAAGTAAAAAAGAAGTCGGGCTTTCTGAAAAAATTACTAATTGGAATAGGAATCTTTATTGTTTTAGGTACAATAGGTGCCATAGGTAGCCGTTTATATGATTCGGCTGGTACTTCTAATGGGTCTGGTGCTAAACAGAATTCGGAAAAAACTGATGTGACTTTGTATAATGAGGCACAAGGATTGTTTAATAACGGCAAGTATGCAGATGCTCTAGTGAAAATTGACAAAGCTATCAAGATTAACAAGGATGAAAAATATGAGAAGCTGAAAACTGATACTACTTCAAAAATAGCATCAAGAAAAGAAGAACTTGAAAAAAAGCTTAAAATAAAAAATGACAAGGTAGAAAATGTTACATTTATATCACCTAATGAAAAGATAACAAAGGGACTGACATTTTATCCTTACATAGGTATAAAAGATTCTGAAAAATATATGCTGCTGCGCGTTGGATACCAGGAAAGTGTTAAGAAATCGTTATTTGCTTTTACCAGTATAAAAGTCCGTGCAGGAGAAGACCTTCAGGAATTGGATTTTAATCTTTTAGACAAAAAGAGCGATGTTGATATCCTGGGTACCGGAATTACAGAATTGGCTGACGTTGAGGTGGATAATAAGGTTATGGAGTTATTGGAAACTAAAATTCCAAATAGCAAGGAAGTTATTGTCAGATTCCAGGATGTCTCCAATAAGACAGAAGATTATACGTTGACTGATAAACAGAGGGAGGCTATTACTAATATTTTGGAATATTACAGCTACTTGGAATAAGTTGCCTTCAAAAATTATTAATATTAGAGGATAGAAAAATAGCATTAATATAGATTTGTATTATTTTTAAGCAGTAAAACCCGCATATTTATTGAAGGAAAAGGCGGGTTTTGCTGCTTATTTTAGGGGTCAATTTGAATCATATCCATGGGTCAGATTGAATCGGACAAGTGGGTCAATTTCAATCGGAACCTCAATTACGTCGGATTAAACAAAAAAATGCGCAGTGTGGTACCTATGCTAGCTAGCAGTAATACATAGATTTTAGCTCATTCCATATGTAATATGGATGTAATGAGCTTTTTATTTGATTATTATTGTCAAATAAAAATAATATAGTTATGGAGATTCAAAATGTTAAATGAAGAATATGTGCTATGTTATGCACAAGTGCAGGACATAGATGCTTGGATGAGAATGATTGGAATTGTCACAGACAATTTTCCAGGATTAGATTCGGTTAACGCAATATATGAATATAGGCAAATAGTTTTAAAGAATATATTAAGGGGAACAGCACTTTGCGTAAAATTTGGGAATGAGATTGTCGGGGTTATGATGGGAAAATGATGGGAAAATCAAAGATACCGCAACTCTTGTAACTGATAAAATGAACTCTTATGTTAGATTTAAATGGCATTGGGCTTGTTCAGATGAAGACTGGGAAAGCCAAGAAAGGCATTTATAATATCCAGCATATCAATAGTTATCACAGTCAGTTAAAGAAGTTTATGCGTAGCTTTAACGGCGTTTCTACAAAGTATTTGAACAACTACCTTGCATGGAATAACCTTGTAAACTACGCCAAAGAAAGTGACACGGAGAAAAGGAACATCTTCTTAACTTTCGTGTTGGCTACATTGAAAACCGACAAATGCAGAGATTTGTCAAATAGACCAGCAGTTCCAGTGGTCGCATAAGCGTTAGACAAATTTTAATTTGTCTTTTTATTGGATAAATAGATGATGCCGAGAACAATTTGCCAGGCTTTAGTTCTTCCTCGCCAACATACCCAACAGCATACCACGACTATAAAACTTGAATGTTAATATGCATTGCTTGTAGCAACGGGCAGTTCCTCATACAATAGTGTTAACGACTGAAAGAAAGGGGGTTATCCCTAATGTTAAACGAAAACATTAAAGTAATCAGAAAATCAAAAGGACTATCGCAAGAAGAACTTGCTATCAAGCTGAATGTGGTGCGACAAACAATCTCTAAATGGGAGCAAGGATTGTCAGTTCCTGATTCTGATATGTTAATATCCATATCAGAGGTGCTTGAAACACCCGTAAGCACTTTGCTAGGAGAAACTGTTATTGAGTCGAAGGTTGATGACTTAAAAGCGATTTCCGAAAAACTGGAGATTATAAACTTACAGCTCGCACAAAGGAAGACCGCGAGACGAAAAAAGTTTCATTGGCTACTTATCTCATTGTGTGCGGTCATAGTAACAATTTCTGCGGTCTTAATAGTATTAAATAGTCCTTACTTAGGTTGGAATTATAGTGACCCTGAAGCCGCTGTTATCGGAGTAGCTTTTCATGCATTTGAATGGCTGTTTGTCAGGTTAGCGCCGATTATCCTTATAGGGACAATCGTTGGAATAATTTTGACACGGAAGAAAGTATAAAACTGCTCAACTTTTTTGGGGGACAGTTCAGACTTCAAAATTCCAGTTTGTAGGAGAGTTTAATGCTCTCCTACAAAAAACCTTATTTATCAACTATTTGTTGTGACATAGCCAAAAATATCAATAACAGGGGAAGTCTTCTTTGGATGGGAGACATCTGCATGGCTTGCCTTCGCCGGCAAGAATGAATTGATCTATGCTTGTTATGATGAAGATGGAAATGCAGAAATAGTCTATGTAAAGGATGGGTTATGTGTTAGAGCTTTCAGAATATACGGATTTGAAATTGATACGGATGAAAGTCATATAATTCTCCCAAACGCACATTCAGTAAAATCATGTGCGTTTTTTAATGCACGAAATAAGTCTGTTGCGACGTAAGGTTGGTTTTTGACAACTGAATAGTGAGGTACATTTTATTGACTTATTCTATTTTAAAGATATAGTATAATTATATTGATTTTAAAAAGGAGAAGGAAAATGAGTACACCAATTATCATAACTGCAATAATTTCAATTAGTGTATTAGCTATTGTATTATCAGAACAAATAAAAGATTATAAATTAAGAAAACAACAGATGAATGCAGATGCAATGGTCTGAGCTGAAGAAATAAAGGCAAAAAACCAGCTTGAAATAGAGCAGTTATATATGTTAAACAATCATCAACAATCTAAAAGTACTCATAACGGCTATGGTGACGAATTCAGAAATTCTCGGCTTAATAAGGAAAGACTATAAAAGTTTTTAACACCAAAACCGCACATTCAGTCACCTGAATTTGCGGTTTTTTCATGTTTACATTAATCCTCAAAATAAAAATATTTTGACACATCAGCCACAAAAATAACTTGAACGTTTTAGAAATAGTAAACGTAAAATATAAATAGAAAAATTAAAAGGAGGAGCATATGGGGAAAGATTGCAACTGCAATAATGGGCTCTTTTCTTTAAGTCCTTGTGAACTTACTTCACTAGCAACAGCTATTTCTTTATTCCTTTCTAACGAAGTGGAAGGATGTCAACGAGCAGCCTTAGGAAATTTTGTACTTTCGATTGGTCAGAATATATTAACTTTCGATTCACAAGCGAGCTGTTGTGATAAATAAGAATAATTAAGGGTAGTATTTTTCTAGTATGAAAAAACTTCTACCCTTACCAGAGGTAAATAAGGACAAGCTAAAAATTAAAACAAGTGAACAATATAAGAATGTTGCGGTGAGACAAGCAATAATCTTGAACAGGGGAAACTGGTTAGTCTCCCCTCAGCAATTTAAATTGATAATATGGGAATGTGTATATATAATGTAAAAAAGTACAAACAGGGGGTGTTTTATGAAAAAGGCTTTTTTAATATGCTTTATTTCTATTGCTTTAATATTGGGAGGCTGTGGTAATCAAAACAGTATAGTAGTTAAGGATACACCCAATCAAATTGGTTCTAAGGGCCAATCATCTGCAAGCATAATATCTTATAACCTAAAAGAGCTAATGGAAAAGTCTGATATTGTTGCACAGGTAGAAATATCAGAATGGCTGAAAGAAATGGATCAAC
>JAEZFK010000076.1 GCA_023437715.1 Bacillota bacterium
GATGAGATCTGGACATGGGATGAATGGAAGGCTGCCATGAAAACAGTGATGGAAAACAGTGACTGTAAATACGGTCTTGTATATGACAAGTCACCTCAGCGTTTTACCACACTGCTATACGAGGCAGGGGGAAGCCTGTTAAATACTGATTTAAATGCCTCCAATTTTAATACACCGGAGACCAGAAGGGCTGTAAGCTTTTTTAAAGAACTTCACGACGAAGAGATCATTCCGTCATCAGTGTGGCTTGGTTCTGAGAATCCCAACAATTTATTCCGGACCGGTCAGGTTGCCATGCATTTTTGCGGAAGCTGGATGATTTCAAATTACAAAGACCAGATCACTGATTTTGAATGGGGGGTGACTTATCTTCCAAAGGAAGTGAGACGTTCCTCTGTGCCGGGAGGAAAATATCTGGCAGCATTCCAGAATACTGGAGTGGAAAAAGAGGCTGCCCAATTCATTGAGTGGATTTCAAAAGCAGAAAATAACGCTAAATATTGTAAGGAAAACAGCTACTTATCCCAGGTAAAGGGAAATGAAAGCCTGGATTATGAATACGGAAAAGAATTTTTTGATATTTTTTCAAAAGAACTGGCTGCTACGGATTCCCAGCCTGGAGCAGAATGGGGGTATCAGGCATTTACCGGAGCTGTCCAAAATGATTTAAGAGATAAGCTGATTGAGGTGCTGGCAGGAAAACTGACTGCTGACCAGTATGCAGAGGATATGGATGGACTGATCACCGAAACGCTGAAGGAACTGAATGATTAAATCATTTAAAAGACCCGGAACAGGAATGTCCTTAAGAATTCCTGTTCCGGGTTTTAGCAGTGAAATGATCTTATTTAAAAAAATCCTTGACAGAAAAATACAATATGTATATAATAATTAGGCGTGCATTAACGCGTCATGTTTTTGTGCGTAAATTAAGCTGAAGATAACAGCAACCACAGACAATATCACAGGAGGTGAATGGAATGCCAACATTTAACCAGTTAGTAAGAAAGGGTAGACAGACAAGCGCAAAGAAATCCACAGCACCGGCTCTGCAGAAGGGTTACAACTCTTTACAGAAGAAGGCGACTGATATTTCTGCTCCACAGAAAAGAGGCGTTTGTACCGCAGTTAAGACTGCTACACCTAAAAAGCCTAACTCGGCTCTTAGAAAGATCGCCAGAGTACGTCTTTCTAACGGTATCGAAGTAACAAGTTACATCCCAGGAGAAGGTCATAACCTTCAGGAGCATAGCGTTGTTTTAATCCGCGGCGGAAGAGTAAAAGACTTGCCAGGTACCAGATATCATATCGTAAGAGGTACACTGGATACCGCAGGCGTAGCCAACAGAAGACAGGCTCGTTCCAAGTATGGTGCAAAGAGACCGAAAGAGAAAAAATAATTAGAACCACACATTTGAATTTCTAGTGCCGGACTTTAGATATTGAACCTGTAGGTTGCAGGGTTATATATATAGAAACCGAGCGCGAACGCAACTTGAATGTTTGTGAGTACCTAGGATCTAATGAATAGCCGATCAGTTGGTTAAGGCTGAACGGCCATATTAAGGAGGGAAGTAACGTGCCACGTAAAGGACATACTCAAAAAAGAGACGTATTAGTAGATCCGCTTTATAATAACAAAGTTGTTACAAAGCTGATTAACAACATCATGTATGATGGTAAAAAGGGTGTTGCTCAGAAGATCGTATACGGTGCATTTAACCGTGTGGAAGCAAAGATGGGCAAGCCTGCCGTTGAAGTATTCGAAGAAGCAATGAACAACATCATGCCTGTACTTGAAGTAAAGGCAAAACGTATCGGCGGAGCTACCTATCAGGTGCCGATCGAAGTAAGACCGGAGAGAAGACAGACATTAGCCTTAAGATGGATTACTCTGTTCTCTCGCAAGAGAGGCGAAAAGACTCAGGAAGAAAGACTTGCTAATGAGATAATGGATGCTGCCAACAACACCGGTGCTGCTGTAAAGAAGAAAGAAGATATGCACAAGATGGCTGAGGCAAACAAGGCATTCTCTCATTACAGATTCTAATAGGAGGAAAAAGCTTTGGCTGGAAGAGAATATCCATTGGAAAGAACCAGAAATATTGGTATTATGGCCCACATCGATGCAGGTAAAACTACATTGACCGAGCGTATCCTCTATTATACTGGTGTAAACTACAAAATCGGTGATACTCATGAAGGTACTGCCACCATGGACTGGATGGAGCAGGAGCAGGAAAGAGGTATCACAATTACTTCAGCTGCTACAACCTGCCACTGGACCATGCATGAGAATAATAAAGTGAAGCCAGGTGCTTTGGAGCATCGTATCAACATCATTGATACTCCTGGACACGTTGACTTTACCGTGGAGGTTGAACGTTCCTTACGTGTACTGGATGGCGCCGTAGGCGTATTCTGTGCAAAGGGCGGTGTTGAACCACAGTCCGAGAACGTATGGCGTCAGGCTGACACCTACAACGTACCTCGTATGGCATTCGTCAACAAGATGGATATCATGGGTGCAAATTTTTACGGCGCTGTTGAACAGATCAAAACCCGTCTGGGCAAGAATGCAATCTGCATTCAGCTGCCTATCGGTGCAGAAGATGAATTCAAGGGACTCATCGATCTGTTCGAAATGAAGGCTTATATCTTTAACGGTGATAAGGGCGATGATGTTTCTGTCGTTGATATCCCAGAAGATCTGCAGGATGATGCAGAGCTTTACCGTGCCGAATTAGTTGAAAAAATCTGCGAGTTAGATGATGACTTAATGATGGTATACCTGGAAGGTGAAGAGCCTTCCGTAGATGAATTAAAGAAAGTATTAAGAACTGCAACCTGTAATTGTACAGCTATTCCTGTATGCTGCGGTAGCGCATACAGAAACAAGGGTGTTCAGAAGCTCCTTGATGCAGTTCTTGAGTTTATGCCTGCTCCTACTGACATTCCTTCTATTAAGGGTGTTGATATGGACGGCAATGAAATCGAGCGTCATTCTTCTGATGAAGAGCCATTTTCCGCTCTGGCATTTAAGATCATGACAGACCCGTTCGTTGGAAAGCTGGCATTCTTCCGCGTATATTCCGGTATTATGAATTCCGGTTCCTATGTGCTGAATGCAACCAAGGGCAAAAAAGAGCGTGTTGGACGTATCCTTCAGATGCATGCCAACAAGAGATCTGAGCTGGACAAAGTATATTCCGGTGATATCGCTGCTGCTGTTGGTTTTAAGATTACAACAACTGGTGACACGATCTGTGACGAACAGCATCCGGTAATTCTGGAATCCATGGAATT
>JAEZFK010000016.1 GCA_023437715.1 Bacillota bacterium
CATCATCACGGAGGAAGTGGAGCGCAACGCGAGAAAGCACGGCTATTCCACGATTTTATTGAATACGTCCGAAGAGGAAGAAGCGGAATATATCGCGATCCAGACGGCGCTCAACCGGAATGTGGACGGCATTTTGATCTGCCCCGCGCAGCATTCCGAGCGCAATACGCATTTTTTAAAGGAATCCGGCGTGCCGTTTGTGTTTTTCGCCCGGCGCTCCTTTGAGATCGATACGGATTTTGTGGTGGGGGACGACCGTCTGGGCGGATACCAGGCGACAAAGTTCCTGCTGGACAATGGACACAGGGATATTCTTTTGGTGCAGGGGCCGGGCTACAACGTAAGCGCCTCAAACCGCAGGCTTGGGTACTGCGACGCGCTGGAGGAGGCGCATATCCCGGTACGGGAGTCGCTCATCTGTGAGGTGCCCATCAAGGGAGACGGCAGCCAGAAAATTATTGGGAACCTGATTAAGAAAGGTACGCGTTTTACCGCGATATTCGCCTACAGCGACCTTGTCGCCATGGGGCTGATGGAATACCTGCAGAACGAAGGCTGCCGTATTCCCGAGGACTTTTCCATTATAGGGTTTGATAATATCCAGTCCAACTTCAGGCTGCCCATCCAGCTTGCAAGCATCGACAACTGCAAGACACAAATTGCCGCGCAGGCGGTGGAGATACTCCTAAAGCGCATCCGCAGCGAGCATCCTTCGGAAGGATATTTTCAGAACACGCTTGAAACCACGCTTGTGCCGCGCCGCAGCGTGCGCAATATCAAGAACGAACTCCCCTGAAAACCAAGTAAACAGGAGATTCTGTTTACATAAACATGCGCGTCCACTAAAATTAGCTTATAGTTTTACAATTCAATACATGTTTCTGATTTGACGGTGCTTGACAATTATTGTGATCCGATGTATATTACATTAACGTTAATGGTAAAGGTTATTTCTCAAGAACAGGTTGCCTGCACAGGATCGCAGTTTTCTGAATACCGCACATTTTTCACTGTTTTTATAGGTCTTTTTCCCAAATATATACGCAATACAAACCGGAACATATGCCGCCTCCGTTGTACTGATCGCGCTTAAAGGGCGACGCTGCTCTTTAAACAATACACATCATATCAAGGAGGAACACCATGAAAAAACTGTTTGCTCTGATCATGGCACTTGCGCTGGTCGTGTCCATGGCGGCTTGCGCGCCCTCGGCAGCCCCCAATACCCCCGCTGCCCCCGCCTCGGAAGCGCCCGCAAAACAGCCGGAAGCTCCGGCCGCAGAAGCGCCCAAGGAACTCGATATTGGCGTTCTTGTCTGGAAGTTTGACGATGCGTATGGCTCCACCGTCCGTACCGCAATGACCAAGTACGCCGAAGAAATCGGCGCCAAGCTTGGCGTCAAGATCAAGCTGGAAATGCAGGACGCAAACGACAGCATGGCGACCCAGAACGACCAGGCGGATATCATGTTCGCTTCCCAGCCGGACTTTGTCATTATCAACCTCGCGGAAGTCGCTTCCGGCCAGAGTCTGGTGGACAAGGCGAACGGCGTACCGTTCCTCTTCTACAACAAGGAACCCGTCGAAAACACCATCCAGTCTGTCATCAAGGACCCCGGCTCCATCTTCATCGGCACCACCCCGCGTGAAGCCGGCGATATGCAGGGCGAAATCCTTGCCGACCACTACAAGGCCGACGCTTCCATCGATAAGAACGGCGACGGCAAGCTCCAGTACATCATGTTCATGGGCGAGCCCAACAACCCCGAAGCCATTGCGCGCAGCCAGTATTCCGTAGAGACGGCTGAAAAGAACGGCTTGAAGCTTGAGCAGCTGGGCCAGACCCTTGTCTGCAACTGGGACCAGGCGCAGGCACAGGACGCGATGACGGCGGCGTTTGCAAGCTTCGGCGATCAGATCGAAGTCATCTTTGCCAACAACGACATGATGGGCCTTGGCGCGATTGCCGCGCTCAACGCGGTTGGCTATAACACCGGCGAAGCAGGCGATCCGCAGATTGTGGTCATCGGCGTTGACGCGGTTGACGCGGCGCTTGAAGCCATCAAGGCCGGCAAGATGACGGCTACCGTACAGCAGGATGGCGACGCCATGGGCAAAGCCTGCGTGACGCTCGCGGTCAACAAGGCGCTCGGCAAGGACTTCCTTGACGGTACCGACTATCAGATCGCAGCCGACGGTTACTCCATCCGTATCCCGTACGCCAAGATCACGAAATAACAACAGCCGGTTTTGAAGCGGCTGAAGAACTCAACCAGAGAGGCGTCCTATATCGGATGCGTCCAAAGTGGGACGCCTCTCCTTTTTAGATCAGGGAGCTGGTGAATACAACATGGAAGAAACCTATCTGCTTGAAATGCTCGATATTGATAAGTCCTTTCCCGGCGTCAAGGCGCTTGACCGCGCGCAGCTCAAGCTCAAGGGCGGTACTGTGCACGCGCTGATGGGAGAGAACGGCGCGGGAAAGAGCACTTTGATGAAGTGCCTTTTTGGCATTTATAAGAAAGACGCCGGAACCATCAAAATGGAGGGCAAGCCCGTCAACTTCATTAGCCCCCGCAACGCGCTTGATAACGGCGTTGCGATGGTGCACCAGGAGCTCAATCAGGTGCTGCGGCGCAATGTTATGGAGAACATGTGGCTGGGCCGTTTTCCCGGCAAGCATGGCGTGGTGGACCACAAGGCCATGTACAATGAAACAAAGCGGATATTTGATGAACTGGAAATTGACGTCAACCCCAAGGTCATGATCCATACACTTTCCGTATCCAAACGGCAGATGGTCGAAATCGCAAAAGCCGTTTCCTACAACGCAAAGATTCTGGTGCTCGATGAGCCGACCTCTTCCCTGACGGACGACGAGGTGGAGCATCTGTTCCGCATCCTCAATAAATTGTGCGAAAAAAATGTAGGCATAATCTACATCTCTCATAGAATGGATGAAATCCTCCGCATCTGTACCGATGTGACGATCATGCGGGACGGTCAATGGGTGGCAACCCGCCCGGCCGCGGAACTGAATACCGATGAAATCATCCGCCTGATGGTCAACCGCGATATGGAACACCGTTTTCCGCCGAAAAGCAATACGCCGGGCGAGGTGCTCCTCGAGGTGGACAATGTTTCCGGCAAATATGCCCCGGCATGTTCGGATGTGAGCTTTACGCTCCGCACGGGTGAAATCTTAGGCATATCCGGTCTTGTCGGCTCTAGGCGTACGGAGCTTTTAGGCACGCTGTTTGGCGTCAATACGTTGGGTGCTGGGGTCATCCGGCTCCATGGTAAGCCCATCCAGAATAAGACGGCGCGCGCCGCGATCAAAAACGGATTCGCGCTGATTACAGAGGAACGCCGTGCAACGGGATTGTTCCCGGAGATGAACATTCTTTTTAACTCCATTATCGCCAATGTAAATTCCTATGCAAAGGCGGGCTTTCTCAACAGCAGGCGTATGGGGAAGGACACGTCCTGGGTGGTGGATAGCCTCAAGGTGAAGACACCGGGACAGAAAACGCATATTAAATACCTTTCGGGCGGCAACCAGCAAAAGGTGATTATTGGACGATGGCTGCTGACCAGTCCCGAGGTGTTGCTCTTGGACGAACCGACGCGCGGCATCGACGTCGGCGCAAAATATGAAATTTATCAGTTGATCCTCGACCTTGCAAAACAGGGCAAGGGGGTCATCATGGTCTCCTCTGAAATGCCGGAGCTCTTGGGCATCTGCGACCGCATCCTCGTCATGAGCAACGGACGCATGAGCGGCATTGTGGAGCGGGGGAAGGACTTTGGCGCAGTGGAAGGCGAACAGGAAACCATCATGCGGCTGGCAGCAAAATACGTTTAGGGAACCGGGGGCAGCAGTTTATGGAAAAAGCA